>CAMYMU010000025.1 GCA_947259575.1 uncultured Ectothiorhodospiraceae bacterium
ATTTTTTCGGACCTCGGTAGCGGCATTCTTTGTCTCTCGCTGTAGGATTTTTCTGATCTTTTTATTTTTGTGACCCTTTGCGAGCTTGAGTCAAATAACTATATATAGGTAACCGAACTGCTACATAACACCCCGGCTTTTCCTTTTGATTCGAAAATATGTTTTTCATTATCAGTCTCTTATGCCCTATAAACTTCCTAATTTCAAGGGGATACTAGTCTGCAAACTGCCACTTAGTTTTTTAATTGCTAGTAAAAACAACTGGTTACAGCATCTGAGTCGCAATTATTACACTTTGTAGGATTTTCCCTATATATAAATTTAGCTTATTTGCGTAAAGTCTATTATCACAATTTGTTAATTTCCAAGGATGGGAGTTGAGTTATGGATAACACAGAATCACCTGTGGCCAATAAGCCACGCCTTCTCGAGCGAGTACGCCAATCACTTCGTGTACAACATTACAGCCTTAGAACAGAAGAATCGTATCTTTATTGGATCCGATACTACATACGCTTTCATAAAAAAAGACACCCTGAAACAATGTCTCAAAAAGAGATTGAATGCTTTTTAACGCACCTAGCCGTCAATAAAAAAGTTTCTCCGAGCACTCAGAATCAAGCATTAAGCGCAATCCTTTACCTTTACAAAAAGGTATTAAAAATTGAATTACCGTGGCTTAAGAATGTTGTACGTGCTAAACGCAAAAAATATATACCCGTCGTCTTTACTCGAGAAGAGGTAAAACATTTGCTTGCACAATTCGATGGTACTTACTGGTTACTCTTCTCACTTATCTATGGTGCTGGACTTCGCGTATCAGAATGCGCACGTTTGCGCGTAAAAGACATTGATTTCCATTATAAACAGTTACTCATTCGCGACAGCAAAGGCAGCAAGGATAGAGTAACGGTTTTGCCTGGTCCATTAATCGAGCCACTAAGAAATCACCTGGCTCGGGTTCAAGAGCTCCATCAACAGGATTTGAAGAATGGTTATGGTGACGTCTACTTACCTTATGCTCTGAAACGTAAATATCCTAACGCAGACAAAGAATGGTATTGGCAATACGTCTTTCCTTCCCGTGATATTGCTACCGATCCCCGCAGTGGTAAACGACGCCGACATCATATTTATGAAAAATCGTTAAGTCGCAATATTAAAAAAGCTATGCGAAAAGCGAATATTTATAAGCCGGCGAGTACGCATACTTTACGCCACTCTTTTGCGACTCATTTGCTTGAGGATGGCTATGACATTCGAACCGTACAGGAATTGTTAGGTCATAAGGATGTCAAAACAACACAGATTTATACTCATGTTTTACAAAAAGGCGGCGCTGCAGTAAGGAGTCCACTTGAAAGAATATAAAACAGTAAGAATATAGACCAGTAAAGAATTTAAACAGACAACGCATATTGCTGATTTTATTAAAGCCATAAAAAACGCCCCGACAAAGGGGCGTTTATCTTGCTACCTGTAAGACGTTGTTTTACAAGCTGTAGTACATATCGAACTCAACGGGGTGAGTGGTCATACGCAGGCGTGTGACTTCTTCCATCTTCAGTTCAATGTAGGCATCGATGACGTCATCGGTGAATACACCACCGGCTGTTAAGTACGCGCGGTCCGCATCCAATGCAGCCAGTGCTTCATCGAGTGAGCTACAAACGGTGGGGATGTCTGCCAATTCTTCGGGTGGCAGGTCATACAGGTTCTTGTCCATCGCATCGCCTGGGTGGATCTTGTTCTGGATACCATCAAGACCTGCCATCATCATGCCGGCAAAAGCCAGGTATGGGTTGGCGGTTGGATCGGGGAAACGAATTTCAATACGACGCCCTTTCGGGTTGGCAACGTAAGGAATACGAATGGAAGCAGAACGGTTACGGGCTGAGTAAGCGAGTAACACAGGTGCTTCGAATCCAGGTACCAGGCGCTTGTAAGAGTTTGTCGAGGCATTGGTTAATGCATTCAGTGATTGCGCGTGTTTGATGATACCACCAATATAATAGAGCGCCGTCTCAGAAAGCCCCGCATAGCCGTCACCGGCAAAGATGTTAGTACCGTCTTTTGATAAAGACTGGTGACAGTGCATACCTGAACCATTATCACCAACAATGGGCTTAGGCATAAAGGTTGCGGTCTTGCCATAGGCATGGGCCACATTTTGAATAACGTACTTCATACGCTGGTTCCAGTCGGCACGCTCCACCAGGGTGCTAAACATGGTACCGATCTCACACTGGCCTGCCGTTGCGACTTCGTGGTGATGTACTTCAACAGGTACGCCCATTTCTTCCAGCGCCAGACACATGGCTGAACGAATGTCGTGGAGTGAGTCAACTGGAGGAACAGGGAAGTAACCACCTTTAATGCCAGGACGGTGACCAATGTTACCTTCTTCAAATACTTTCTCTGAGTTCCATTCGGCTTCTTCTGAGTCAACCTTTACAAACGATCCACTCATGTCTGTGCCCCAACGCACGTCGTCAAGAATGAAGAATTCAGGCTCTGGACCAATGAAACAGGTGTCAGCAATACCGGTCGATTTTAGATAGGCTTCTGCGCGCTTGGCGATGGAACGTGGGTCACGCTCATAACCTTCGCCGGTGGATGGCTCAAGCACGTCGCAGCTAATAATCAGGGTGGGCTCATCGGTAAATGGGTCCATGATCGCGGTAGCATCTTCCGGCATCAACAACATGTCAGAGGCTTCAATGCCCTTCCAGCCATTAATTGAGGAGCCGTCGAAGGGCTTGCCGTCTTTAAACATATCTTCATCGATTTGTGAGCTAGGCATCGTAACGTGCTGTTCCTGGCCACGAGTATCGGTGAATCGGAAATCAACAAACTTAACGTTGTTGTCCTTCATCAACTTCATTGTATTGCTAGACATTGGGTTTCCTCCAAATCCTAAGTGTTAATTTTGCCCTCAGCTTATGGCTTTAAGAGAGCCAACAAGGTCTGTGCTTGTTTTCAGCACACCAATTATGCCACTAGCTAAGTTATTGAAATTATTGAATTGTTGTCTCTATTGACGCCACACATGCTAAAATATATCACTACTGGTAATACACCACGATGGCGTCGACATCAGCCAGTTGGCCGACCAGGTCATCGAATTGACTGGCAATGCGATCCCGGGCAATAAGCGGCTCATTCTCTAACAAGGTGAGCGGTAATACCAGATCTATTCGCAGCTTTCCTTCGAGATAGTGCAGGGTAATATCCCGATCACGAATAAGGCTAGTTCCCTCGATCCCTGACCAGGCGGCTTTTAACTGCTTCAATACATCCTGGCGCAGCGGTAAGTGCTTACTCGGGGCCACCACCTCATCATCTTCTGGGTCGATGTGCACCATGACATCAGATACTTCTTCGACATCTTTCATTACCCGTTCACGCACTGACTCACTAATATGGTGACCCTCAGAAACACTGAGGTTAGGCTCGACCTGGATGTGAACATCCACCAGGGCATCACCGCCCATGCGACGCGTGCGCAAGACATGCAGGTTCTTTACGCCATGCACTTCATTAATCTTGTTACGAATCAACTCAACCCGTTCTGGATCCAGGCCGGTATCAATCAACTCGCGCAGACTTGAGAACACCAGGTCCCAACCTATCTTGGCGATCATCACCGCAACAAACACGGCGGCAATCGCATCCAGGTAATCCAGACCGGACATGCTGCCCACTACACCGATGGCAACGATAATCGAAGAAATTGCATCGGTTCGTGAGTGCCAGGCATTGGCCTTCAACATATCGGAGCGGAACTTGCGCGCAATGCGCATCGAGTAATGATAAATAAATTCTTTTGCGACAACGGAAGCAAGTGCGATGTAGAGCGCCAGTATCGTTGGCTGCAATAAGCGCTCAACATTGAACAGGCGATCAACGGCATCGATTCCAATCCCGATGGACACCGCAACCAGTCCTACACCAAGGATAACGGTAGCAAGCGTCTCGATGCGACCATGTCCGTATGGATGTTCTTCATCGGCTTCACGGTGTGCATGTTTGGCGGCGTACAGGACAATGATGTCGGTAGCCAGATCAGATAAGGAATGAACACCGTCAGCGATTAACGCCTGTGATGATGCAACGATACCACCAAAGATTTTTGCCACACCTAATGACAGATCAACAACCGAACCTATCAAGGTAACATTACGAATCTCTTTGTAACGCATGGCTTTGGAATCAAGGTGATGATGTCCATGTGGGTGTGAGTGACTATGCCCCATTGCCCACCTCAATCACAACAATCACCTCATCCTCTGCTTCTTTCGTTTCTAACACTTTATGTCCATTGATACGACACCATGCTGGAATATCATTTAATGCACCAGGGTCAGTACAAATCACGGTTAACTTATCGCCTTTTTCAAGGGTTTTTATCTTGTCCTGTGTGCGTATAACTGGCATTGGACAAAGTAAGCGGCGTGCCTCGAGAGTGTGCTCGCTCAAACGTACCACTCCTCTTTCAACTGACTAGGTGGCAAAGGCTCGACCTGCAATTCTTTTACACTGCCATCCGTAAACGTTGCTTCGATAGTGACTTCGTCCGCAGTCTTACCGCGACCAAAACGTGCAGTTAAACGCGCGGCTAATTCAAGATCGTCATCATTCACTTTACCATCGATTAACACAAGTGGACCCGTATGACTGGTGCTACGTAAATAAGTAAATTGTTTCTTATAACCTTCAAGGTATTTATTCTCGCCTTCTTCACGGCCAACAATCATTTTAAAGTTTGGACGCGGACGGATGTGTCGGCCGACTTTTAATAACATAATGTCATCGAGATCGTACTCGCGATCTGAACGGGCCTGCCACATATCAACTAACTTGCGCGAATAGGTTTCGTCCGTTAAAAAGCAACAACCACCGGCGGGGGTGGCATAGTCTTTAAAATTATATTGTTCTGCCAGTGCCATTTGTGGTTTACGGGTACGGCCGCTGAACTCAAACATTTTTTCCCGATCGATCCAGCCTTCACGTTCAGGCAGCGTGGGCGGTAATTTTTTTGCGCATAAAGGGCGTACTAATAAATCACCCGCGCCGGATTCTTCTTGCACAATCGGCATCGTCTCGGCCCGTTGTGACTTGGGCCGCTGTCCGACAACTTCGCCTGTTATTATGAAATCAAAGTCGTTCTCTTTGATCCATTGCAATGCCTGACCCACCATAAAACATTTACAGTCCAGACAAGGGTTCATATTGGCACCATAGCCATGCTTTGGATTGAGCAGCACATCTTTATAGGGTTCGATTACATCGACGATGTGCAACTTGATACCCAGCTGTTCGGCAACCCAAAGCGCGTTATTGCGTTTCGGCTTTTCCTTATCCTTTTTGCGAATCGCGTGGGTATGACCTTCCACACAAAACCCGGTGAAAAAGTTGATTCCCTCAACATGCACACCTTGCTCCATGATCGCCTTGGTCGCCAGCATGGAATCCAGTCCACCGGAGATAAGGGAAATAGCTTTGCGTTGTCTGCTCATAGTTAACTTATATAGTATTTTGTACCTGACAAACACGCAGATTTGGTCACAAACTGCTTTTTGTCCAGGAAATCACCTAATATTTAGGTGGCAATAGGAAATTGACCGAATGACATGGCTATCAAAAACCATTCAGATATAAAGTATTTCATCCAGGCACCGATTATACAGAAACAGGATTTCATAGAAAATGGCTGAAATTCACCACCAAACCTCACTTTCTGGGACAAGATACAATCCTTTACTAGTATTTTAATATGAGTAGTCAACCTGAAGACGGCACCAATCCTGGCTTTACCCTGTGCGAGCAGTGCGGGTTTGATCGGACCGCTATCCAGGACCGACTGCAACAGATGAACTTGGGTGATATCGATCGTGATATGGCACACACCGTGAGGGACAAAATCATTGAACCCCAGCACGAGCAGATCATGGACGCGTTTTATGAATTTGTCTTCAGCCAGGAATATATGCAGCCTTTCATTGGCTCTGAGAAAAATATCCCTGGCTTAAAGCAGACTCAGACCGAATACCTGCTGAGCCTCGGTATTGGCTTTGATACCTCTGAGTACTTTGAGCATCGCTTAAGAATTGGCATTGCCCACGCGCGCATTGAGATGCCGATGAATATTTATATTGCCGCCTACAGTAAAATGCAGTGCTTACTGCATGAGGCTGTCCGTAATTCAAGTATTGATGATCATGATCTGCTCATGGCATGTCATCAGTTCATTAATAAAATTGTTTTTCTTGATATATCACTGGCTACTGACGCCTATAATTTTGCAACACTCAACAACTTGTCTGAATCCGTCAGCCAGCTGAAAAAAGAAAAGAACAAACTATCAAATCAGCTAATGCATGACGCGCTGACGGGTTCTCTTAGTCGTGCATATATTATGGATGTACTGGACAAACATGTGGCGAAACACAGTCGCGCCAATTCACAAAACCTTTCGGTTGCACTGTTTGATATTGATCACTTTAAAAACGTCAACGATACCTATGGTCATCAAGTCGGCGATGCCTTGCTGGTTAAGTTTGTTGAAACTATCAACTTTGCAATACGTACACAGGATTATCTAGGTCGATATGGTGGGGAAGAGTTTCTATTTTTAGTCACTGATACTAGCCCGAAAAAGATTTACAACCTGGTCGAACGTATTCGCAAGTCTATAGAGAAAACCGTTTACAATATTAGTGGGTATGATATTACAATGACGATCAGTATCGGCCTGGCACATATCCGTCCTGGTGATGATACCGAGTCTATTATACAGCGTGCAGATGAAGCCCTGTATCAGGCTAAAAATTCAGGTCGCAACCAAACCGTAGAAAGTAAGTAAAATAGAAAGCAAGTAAACTCGCAGCCAGTAAATTTGCTCAGGAATTATGGATTTTCTTGTACGGGTTCTGGCAACTCAATGCCGGGTAAAAGCTGACCTTCTGGAACAGACTCGGGTGAGGTAGTGGTCGCTGAATCTTCTTTCGGCTTGGCTTCGTTATCCGCTGTTGGTTCCTCGCTTGTCTCTTCAAGTTTTTCAGGGCGCGGTGCGACGCTAAACTCTTCAACGCATTTTATATTTTTATAGTAATGGCCGATATTGCGAATGCTCACACTATATATGCTCATGTAATCATCATCATACTTGTCACGAATCGTATGCAGGGTGACTTCATGTGGTTTTGGTTTGCAGCGAATGAAAAAACTGAAACTATTCTCCGGCAGTAAAATCGTAGATTTGCTCTTACGGCTTTCAACAAATTCATAAAAAGTCAGCGTGCCATCCAGCTCAACACCATCTAGCTCTAATCTGCCAGGAAAGGGGTGAACAGGTTCATGTGAATATTTTTTCTCGCGCTCTGGATAAGGGTTATATTTACGCACAAACAATGTAATTGAATCGATGTAGCCCTGGCCCTTAACTCCTTTCTTTTCATCCTCGGTCATGAATTCAAATTCTTCGGGTGTCTTCTCCTGCTGCTGACAACCATAGCATGTCAACCCCAGCTCATCCCAAATGACAACGGTACCGGCCGGGTTATAGATCTCGCGGCTGGGTTTTCCGAATACCTTGATTAACTTTTCGCGTGTATAGGGGACAGAAACGGACTTGCCCTTGAAGACCAGCCGATCATGCTGAATCTTTATAAGCTCCTCAACCAGCGGGCCAGAAAATGCTTCGTCTTCAGCCTTTGCAGATAAAGCCGCCACCAGCAAAAGTGAGATTGTCAGTAATTGAGCTGTTTTTATCACCGTCATAAACAGGATTTTGTTATTAAGATTGTTTTAGTATAAACCATAAAATTTCATTGCGTATGCGAACGAAACATCAGAATGACTTATTTTATTGATTCAAACCACGAGTAGCGACAAAGTCTCTTTTAAGAGTTTCATATCTAGGGGTTTAGTCATAAAGGCATCCATTCCCGCCTCTAGACAGGTATTTTCATCCTCATCCAGGGCATTGGCTGTCAGCGCAATAATGGGTTGGTGCATATCGGGCTTTTCCAGCGAACGGATAATTTTAGTCGCCTCGATGCCATTCATGATTGGCATTTGTAGATCCATAAAGATAATGTCGTAATCCTCTTGCTTCCACATCTCAACGCCTTGCTCACCATTGGCGGCAATATCGAGCTGATAGCCAAGCTGCGTGAGCATGCCTTCAAACACGATCTGGTTGACCTCATTGTCTTCGACCAACAATATCTTGCCCATTTTTTTATTCACTGACAGGGACTCTTAGTGTTGAATAGGTTTGTCTGAATCAACAAAGACTGCACTATCGATATTACAGCCAGATTGACTAAGCGCATGTTGTGCTTGTTTGCTATGCGTGTCTTGCCACAACTCATAGGCCGCCAGTGGTTTCATCAGCATCGCATTATTGTTCATGTTGCGAATGGCCTGCAGTGTATCCATCAAAACCACGAAAGAATGCGATAAATTATTGTACATACTTGCCAGGGCCGCCTGGGTTAATTCCGATAAATTTAAATACGCGCTGCGCCCGATGTTGACATAGTAACTAATCTTAACCAGACGGCGTTCTGCCAGATTGGGGAACAGGCCGGAAAACAATAAACACTGATCACCTACATCACGCATCATTTCTTCACGCTCTGCTCCCTGCGCCTGCGCACTCTGTAAATATTCCAGTGCAACAACTTTAGAAGCTAATAAAGGCTGTTGCATATAACGCATCAATAAAAACACAAGGTAACTTTCCAGCTCTTCGTCCAGGTTTACCCCATTGAACGAAGCCGCTTCCCTGACCAGGCTTTGCCACTGCTGGGTGGCGGTGTTTTCCGTCTGCACTTGTGACATCTCATGCTCCCTATTACTGACATTCCTAATTATATAGAATCGACTCAGATTCTTGCGAACTTGAGAGTTTCTTACCAAAATCGTGAATATGGTAGTTATTTCATTGATCTGCCCAAATCGGATATTTCCCTATCTACGAAAGATATCCCTGATATAGCCAAAATATATTTCCAGCTAAATCCTGAATAATCCTGCCCTGCCTGTCTACAACGGCTTACAGGCAGAGTATTCAAGGGTATAATCCGCTGTTTTCCGGCCAGATGGACTATTTTGAGGCATATTTTGAGTCAAACTACACCACAGACATTTCAGGATTTAATCCTCAGCCTTCAGCACTATTGGGCTGAAAAAGGCTGCGTACTGCAACAGCCCTATGACAAGGAAATGGGCGCCGGGACATTCCATCCTGCGACATTTTTGCGCTCGATCGGCCCTGAGCCCTGGTCTGCCGCCTATGTCCAGCCTTGCCGACGCCCGACAGACGGCCGTTATGGCGAAAATCCGAACCGTTTGCAGCACTATTACCAATTTCAGGTGGTGATCAAGCCATCGCCACTGGATATTCAGGAGCTCTATCTGGATTCATTGCGGGTGCTGGGGATTGATCCGCTAGTACACGATATTCGTTTCGTTGAGGATAACTGGGAATCACCCACCCTTGGTGCCTGGGGTCTAGGTTGGGAAGTGTGGCTAAATGGTATGGAAGTCACACAGTTTACTTACTTCCAACAGGTTGGCGGTATCGACTGCAAGCCCGTGACCGGTGAGATCACCTACGGTCTTGAGCGCATCGCGATGTACCTGCAAGCAAAAGAAAGTCTGTTTGATCTGGTCTGGGCCGATGGTCCCCTTGGACGAGTCACTTATGGCGATGTCTTTCATCAAAATGAAGTGGAACAGTCTACTTA
This sequence comes from uncultured Ectothiorhodospiraceae bacterium, assembly GCA_947259575.1. Lineage (GTDB taxonomy): Bacteria > Pseudomonadota > Gammaproteobacteria > UBA6429 > Thiohalophilaceae > SZUA-24. Next base: position 9,759 of record CAMYMU010000025.1, read on the forward strand.
TAATTTTGAGAAGGCCAACACCGAACTCTTGTTTGCTGAATTCGATCAATGTGAATCAGAAAGCACATCATTAATTGAAAACAATTTACCCTTACCTGCCTACGAGCAGGTCATGCGCGCCTCCCATGCTTTTAATTTATTAGATGCGCGTCATGCAATTTCGGTCACCGAACGACAACATTATATTTTACGCATTCGTAATTTATCCCGCGATGTTGCTAAAGCCTATTATGAAGCTCGCGAGGCACTGGGTTTTCCTATGTGCGAATCGGTTGCAAAACCAGCGGCTAAAGGAGGCAAGGCATGAGCAAAGTACGTGACTTGCTGATCGAGATTGGCACCGAAGAGTTACCGCCTAAGGCCTTATTGAAGCTAATTAATGCGTTCAACCAAAATGTCGCTGCTGAGTTACAAAAAGCAGAACTGTCATTTTCTAAAATAGAACAATTTGCTTCACCGCGCCGCCTTGCCCTGATCATTTCTGATCTTGAAGAGCAACAGGCCGATAAACAAATCGATCGGCGCGGTCCAGCCTTGCAAGCTGCCTTTGATGAAAATGGTGAGCCGACGCAAGCGGCTTTAGGCTTCGCAAAGTCCTGTGGTATCGATATTAACGAAGTAGAAAAGATTGAAAACGAGAAAGGCGCCTGGTTATATTTTCAGATCACGCAAAAGGGCCTTGAAACAAAGGACTTAATCGCTGACATCGTCCAAACTGCCTTACACAAACTGCCCATTCCAAAACGTATGCGCTGGGCAGATCTCGATGCGCAATTTGTTCGCCCTGTACACTGGGCGGTATTGTTGTTTGGTAAAGAACTTATTGATGCCGAAATACTAAGTGTTACAAGCGGACCACTCACTTATGGCCATCGTTTTCATCACCCGGCTGCAATTAAACTTAAAAGCGCCGCTGATTACACGAGTAAGCTTAATGATAAAGGCAAAGTTATTGTCGACTTTGAGCAACGTAAACAGACTATCGTTAAACAAATTGAAAAGATTGCGAGTGATAAAAGTGCCAAGGCCGTTATTGATCAGGACCTGTTAAACGAAGTGACTTCAATGGTCGAATGGCCCGTCGCAATTTTAGGTAACTTTGAAAAACGCTTTTTAGATGTGCCGCAAGAAGCACTGATATCGACGATGTCGGCACATCAAAAATATTTTCATTTGATAGACCGGGAAGGAAAATTACTACCGCACTTCATAACCATTGCAAATATCAAGAGCAAGGACATGCAAAAAGTTATTGAAGGCAACGAGCGTGTTATCCGTCCGCGTTTTTCTGATGCAGAATTTTTCTGGAACCAGGATCGCAAGCACAGCCTGGCTAGTCATGTTGGGTCAACAAAAACGGTCGTCTTCCAGAAACAAATGGGTAGCCTGCATGACAAGACGGAACGTACCGCACAACTCGCCAGTCGTATCGCCGATCAGATTGGCGGAAATCAAAAACAGGCTGCACGGGCTGCATCGTTATCAAAGTGTGATCTGATGAGTGAGATGGTCTACGAGTTCCCGGAACTACAGGGCGTCATGGGTCGTTACTACGCCACTCACGACAAAGAACCTGCTGAAGTGGCCCAGGCCATTGATGAACACTACATGCCACGTTTTGCCGGCGACGAACTGCCACAAAGCAAAACGGGCCAGGCCGTCGCCCTTGCCGATCGCCTCGATACTCTATTAGGCATTATCGCTGCGGGCCAAATGCCCACCGGCGACAAAGACCCCTATGGCCTGCGACGCGCTGCCCTGGGTGTGCTGCGCATCATGATCGAAGAGAATTTATCATTAGATCTCAATGAGTTACTGTCAGAACACGCTTCCAGCCTACCGGCTGAACTCAACGCTGCTGATGCCGTGGCCAGCACCATCGACTTCATCCTGGAACGACTCAAGACTTATTACTTAAATAAGAATATCAAAGTGGATGTGTTCGATGCGGTGAAATCTCAGCGTCCTACCCAGCCCAACGATTTCGATGCGCGTATTCAGGCCGTTACCGAATTCCAGTCAGAAGCCGCCGCCACAAGTCTTGCCGCAGCCAATAAGCGCATCTCTAACATCCTGAAAAAATCAAAGGATGCTGTACCCGATCAAATCGATCCTGCCCTGTTAACCGAAGAAGCTGAGAACAAGTTGGCTAACCAGGTACTTGATCTGACTTCACAGGTAACACCTTTGATTGCATCGCGTGATTACACAGCAATATTACGCTTGCTGGCCGCACTTCGTGACAACGTCGATACCTTTTTTGATAACGTGATGGTCAATGTAGATGATGACAAGTTACGCCAAAATCGTCTTGCCCTGTTGAACCAGCTTCGAAACTTGTTTTTAGATGTCGCAGACATCTCTAAGTTACAGGCGCCTAATTAACCGATGGCAACTAAACCCGATTCCGACTCCTATCAAACCATGCTAGCTGCGGTACAGGCATTTCATGATAAGCATGATTTTAAAAATACCGGCGGTGAAGAGTTAACCTATCGCATTGCTTTGATGACCGAAGAACTGGGTGAAGTCTCTGAGTGTGTCACTAAAGGCAAACCGGTTGAAGAATTATCTGAAGAGGTCGCGGACTTGCTTATTTTATTAATGGGTACAGCCATCGCCGCTGATTTCGATCTAAACGAGGCATTCTGGAATAAAATGGATAAACTTATGCAGCGCCAGTCAAAAATGATCGACGGGCGAATCAGGGTCTCAGAATTTCGAGAAAAATAAAAATGAAGTTAATCATCCTCGACAGAGATGGTGTCATCAATCAAGACTCCGATGCGTTTATTAAATCACCTGACGAGTTTATTCCTATTCCAGGATCATTAGAGGCGATTGCTAAATTAAATAACGCCGGCTATACCGTTATGGTAGCAACCAATCAATCCGGTATTGCCCGGGGCCTTTATAGCGTTGATGTACTCAACGCTATGCATGAAAAATTAGCTAGCCTGTTGCAGGATGTCGGCGGCAAAATTGAAGGTATCCTGTTTTGTCCGCATGGCCCTGATGACAACTGTGACTGTCGTAAACCCAAAGCAGGTATGCTCAAGGAAATTGGCAAGCGTACTGGTACAAGCCTGCAAGGGGTTCCTGCCGTGGGTGATTCCTTGCGCGATCTGCAAGCTGCCCTCGAAGTTGGCGCCCAACCTGTTTTAGTCAAAACCGGAAAAGGTCCACGCACCCTTACCGCCATTTCTGAACTCAAAAACGAACCCAAATTATCATCAGTGCCCGTTTATGATAATCTTGCAGCCTATGTTGACGATTTACTAGCAAACTAAATTAAAACGTTATGCGATTTATTACTTCAGTACTGTTCAGCACTTACACCATATTTTCCACCGTGGTTATTGGTGTGATCAGCATCGTGCTATTTCCTTTTCCATACAAGTACCGCTATTTTTTTATCAACATGTACGCCAACTCCGTGATAAAGGCACTAAGTTTACTCTGTGGTATTAAGTATCACCTCGAAGGTAAGGAAAACATCCCTGACGAACCGGTGATCATCTTTTGTAAACACCAGTCTACCTGGGAGACTTATGCCGTACAGATCATCTTCAACAAAATCAGCTTTGTATTTAAGAACGAACTGCTCTGGATACCTTTTTTTGGCTGGGGTCTGGCCGCTATGAAACCTATCGCCATCAAGCGAGGCTCTGGTAAAAAAGCGGTGAAGCAACTTGTTACTGGTGGCATAAAACGATTACAAGAAGGTATTTGTGTCGTTATTTTCCCGGAAGGCACTCGTACTAAGGCAACTGGGCCAGGACGCTATCGAATCGGCGGTGCCGTACTTGCTGCAGAAAGCGGTTATCCGGTTATTCCCGTTGCCCATCACGCCGGTGAATTCTGGGGAAGAAAAGAGTTTGTCAAAAAGCCCGGTGAGATCACCGTACGCGTCGGCCCCAAAATCGAGACAAAAGGCAAAACCCCCGAGGCCATTCTTGCCGAAGCTAAAGAGTGGATCGAGGCGCAAATGCCGGAAATCACCCAGGGCGAGTACAAAGCAAAGTAGTTACCGCAAGATGATCACTGAATATGATCGAGATGGGGTTCATGCTCTTTGATCAACAGGCCTTTACGACCCGATAAGAAGCTCACGAGTTTAGCCTTTAAAAATCCTAAGCCAAATCGTAATAAACGATAAAAGTGATTCGGGTAAGAGAATGTCAGCTTGGTAAAGTACCAGCCAATCTGTGGCCGCTTATAAAAGGCCTTTAATATTTCCTGATAGTGACGATCGAGTTCTTTAACGGTAATCCCTTCCGGTGCCCAAACAAAGTTCATGCCGTTCATTTTTTCCCAGTGATCATCGCGAATGTTGGTGCCATAAATATCACGATAGATCGGTGAACCAGGGTAGGGCGTAAATTTGGTCAGGTTCATGATGGTCATCGGTATATTACGAATAAAGTCTTTCGTTTGCTCAATAGTATGTTCGTCTTCGCCGGGGAAGCCGAGCATAAATAAACCTTTCGTTCGAATACCTGCATCATAAGTCCACTTGACCGCCTGTGCAGATTTCTCTACTTCGGCAAGCTTGTCCATTTTCTTAAGTAGATCATTGGAACCGGTTTCAAGCCCGAAACTAATCTCCCAGCAACCGGCTTTTTTCATAAGCGCTAAAACATCGGGTTTTACTGTGTCGACACGTGCGGTACAACTCCAGGTCATCTCCAGACCGTCTTCTAAAATATAATTACACAACTCTTCGACGCGGACCTTACTTGCTAAAAATAAATCATCTACGAAACCGATATGGCGAACGCCATATTTGCTATTTAAATGCTTCATCATCTTGAAAACGATCTTGGGTGAGTAATGTCTCACTCGCGCGCCAAAAGTTGAGGTATCACAAAACTTACAATGAAACGGACAACCCCGTGAGGCGGCAATGGTCGCGACCGGTCCACGTGGGAAATCATAAATAGCTGGTTTATAGGCCTTGGGAAAATCTGGCAACAAGTCCCACGCAGGGAAGGGAAGCTCGTCGAGAATTTTATTAATCGGTTTACCCGGCGTTTTGCGCACAAAGGTTCTATCGCGATAAATAATACCCGGCACATCAAACAGGTTAGTGTCTTGCTCCAAGGCCTCGAGTAATTCCATCAGTACCTTTTCGCCTTCACCATCGACAGCATAATCAAATTCTTTGAAGCGGGTGATGGTCTCAGTGCCCATGGATGAAATATGCGGACCACCAACGATGATAGTGCACTCGGGTAAGGCCTGTTTAATCTGTCGCGCGATATCCGCGGCACCCCAAACACCAACCGTGAATAAAGTAATACCAACGTATTGTGGTTTTTGTTTAATGACTTTTTGTGCGACCTGACTGGTCGTCATGTTGAAGATGTCACTTTCGATAATTGAGGGCTTGTAGCCGTGCTCGCGCACTTCGGCCGCGAGGTGTAGCAAACCAAGCGAGGGGGAGTTGTTGGTAATATGCTTTACAAATTCATAACCCGGCGCAATCCGCTCGTAGGGTGGGTTAATAAAGACAATCTCTTTCTCGGCTAACACGCTTTACTCTTCCTCAAACTATCCTGACAATCTCGGCCAATTCTACTGCATCTTAATATCGCTCGTTATTATATGATCGATCGAAGCTATGTATGAGTGAAATACTCAATTATTGACAGAATTTAGTCTCGTGCGGCTAAAAGGCAAAATAGGCGGCAGCCATCAGAATCCTAAAAATAAACAATCCCTTTTAGAAAATTGGATCCATAGGATCGGATCTGAGGCAGGAATCCTGTGCCAGCCAGGTTAAGGCCTGGCTAAACCAATCGACGCTGAGACAGGATCTGGATCGGGCTGATCCGAGTTATGAAAAGCCAAGATTATATGTCGTCAAAATACGTTAAAATCATCAATATTGGTTCTAAAGTGCGTAATATTACTAAATATCGATATTCACCGCATTCAGCGCATTCGTTTCGATAAACTCTCGACGCGGTTCGACATGGTCACCCATTAGGGTTGTAAAGATTTCATCGGCGGCAATCGCATCTTCAATCTGTACCTGCAGCAAACGACGGGTCTCAGCATTCAGGGTCGTCTCATACAGCTGTTCCGGGTTCATCTCACCCAGTCCCTTATAGCGCTGGATATGTTGTCCGCGCTTGGCCTCGTCCATTAACCAATTCATCGCCTGTTTGAACGAACTAATCTCCTGTTTACGTTCTCCACGCTGAATAATTGCGCCGTCACCGATTAGACCATCTAGTTCTTCGGCCAGGGTCTTAATCGCCTTGTATTCTGTGCTATCAAAAAAGTCGTTTAAAATGTAGCTATCTGTCGCGATACCATGTTTAATTGTAGATATCTTACAAGACCACTCTTCCGACTCACCTTCTTTGGTTTCAACCGTAAACTCATATTTGGTTGAATCGAGTTCATCACTGGACATGCGTGCAGCCAAATCACCAAACCAGTTTGTGGCGCTATCCAGATCGGCATCCGAGGCAAGGCTTGGCATGGTAATCATTTTCTCCAGAACACCGGCGGGATAACGACGTGACAGACGACGAATGCTCTCATTCACCTGGAAGTACTGGTTGGTAAGATTTTCGACTGCAGCACCACTCATTGCCGGTGCGCCTTCATTTACATAGAGCTGTGCATTATCCAGCGCCACGGAAAGAAGATAGCTGGTCAGCTCAGTATCATCTTTGACATAACGTTCCTGTTTGCCTTTTTTAACTTTATACAGCGGCGGTTGAGCTATATATATATGCCCATTTTCAACCATCTCCGGCATCTGGCGATAGAAAAAGGTCAACAGCAGTGTGCGAATATGCGAGCCGTCGACGTCAGCATCCGTCATGATAATAATGCGGTGGTAACGAAGCTTATTGATATCAAACTCGTCTTTACCGATGCCGCAACCCAGAGCCGTAATCAGGGTGCCGACTTCGGCGGAGGATAGCATCTTGTCAAAACGGGCTTTCTCGACGTTCAGGATCTTACCTTTGAGGGGTAAAATCGCCTGGGTGCGTCGATCTCGACCTTGCTTGGCCGAACCACCAGCAGAATCACCCTCCACCAGGAAGAGTTCAGACTGGGCCGGGTCTTTTTCCTGACAATCAGCCAGTTTACCGGGCAGTCCCGCCACATCTAATGCGCCTTTGCGGCGGGTCATTTCCCTCGCCTTACGGGCGGCCTCACGTGCACGGGCCGCTTCAACAATCTTGCCGGTAATTGCTTTGCCGTCGGCAGGGCTTTCCATCAGGAATTCACTTAATTTCTCGCCCACAATGGACTCTACCACGCCCTTCACCTCTGAAGAGACCAGTTTATCCTTGGTTTGCGAGGAAAACTTGGGGTCTGGGACCTTAACCGATAGTACCGCGGTCAAGCCTTCGCGTGCGTCATCACCGGTGGGGTTTACTTTGGCTTTTTTGCCCAGGCCCTGTTTATCGATGTAATTGTTCAATGTTCGCGTTAATGCGGCGCGGAAACCGGCCAAATGGGTACCACCATCGCGCTGCGGGATATTGTTGGTAAAACAGAAGATGTTTTCCTGGTAGGAATCATTCCACTGCATCGCGACTTCCACACCCAGGTCATCTTTGTCGGTATCAACATAGAAAACCGTGTTATGTAGCGGCGTTTTATTGCGGTTCAGGTGCTCAACGAAGGCCTTAATTCCGCCCTCATACTCAAATTTATCACTTTTGCCATCGCGCTCGTCGGTTAAATTAATACAGACCCCGGAATTCAGGAACGATAGCTCACGAAGGCGTTTGGCGAGAATATCGTAGTGAAATAAGGTATCGGTAAAGATCTCTGTACTGGGCAAAAAACGGATTTCTGTACCTGAGCTCTCCGTATCACCAATTGCCTCTAAATCACCCTGTGGCTCGCCAAGTACATATTCCTGGTAATATTTCTTACCTCCTCGGCGAATCGTGAGTTTTAGCAAGCTCGATAATGCATTTACGACAGAAACGCCCACGCCATGAAGGCCACCAGAGACCTTATAGGAGTTATCATCGAACTTTCCGCCTGCGTGCAGGACGGTTAGAATCACTTCCGCGGCAGATCGACCCTCTTCTTCGTGATAATCCGTCGGAATACCACGACCGTCATCGCGTACCGAAACTGAGTTATCACTGTGGATCGTGACATCTATTTTCTTACAGTGCCCTGCCAGGGCTTCGTCGATTGAGTTATCAACAACTTCAAACACCATGTGGTGTAGGCCGGTACCATCATCGGTGTCACCAATGTACATACCGGGTCTTTTGCGTACAGCATCAAGGCCTTTTAAGACCTTAATGTTGGAGGAATCGTAATTATCGGCCATTCGGCACTCCTTGGGCTAAGCCCAGCATTATACCACTTCCTGGAAAGAACCATGTTCCACGTGGAACATTTTGCTCCCTTCCCATACAGATACATCAATCAGGTTCGGCTCTGTGGCCGTTACCATCACCTGGGCCCCCGTCTCTTTCATAGCCTCAATGAGACAGGCCCTTTTTTCCGGATCCAGCTCGGCGGGCAGGTCGTCCACCAGCAAAATACAGTCCTGGTTCAACCGCTTTAATTGGGCCAGGGTCATGGCGCAGATCAATAACTTTTGCTGCCCCCTCGAAAACACGTTCTGGACCTGTTTGCCTGCTACCTTGATCTTAATATCCGCCCGATGGGGCCCAAGTCGACTAAAACCACGCTCCATATCATTATCGAGCTTTGCTGCAAGCTGGTCTTTGAGTGAGCCAGCAGACTCATCCCAACCAGGCTGATAATCAAAGTTTGGTGCTACCCCAATCAGCTGCTCGCCATATTTCGATAAGATTGGCGCTAGCTCGGACAGATATTGCTGTCGATAGTAATGGAGCTGTTCCGCCTTCTCGACCATTGGTCCATCCCAGGCCTGAATCTCCTGACGGGATAACTGCCTGCGCAAACAACTGTTACGCTGGCGCAATATTCGGTGGTATTTCTGCCAGATTTCCAGATAACGATGTTCCACGTGGAACACGCCCCAATCCAGATACTGGCGCCGCATCTTGGGGCCTGAATCTAATAGCTCATGGGATTCCGGAGTCAGAACGAATACCGCCACCCTTCCTACCAATTCGGTGGTTTTCGCAATACGCTCGCCATTGATCTTTACCTGGGTCTTCTTTGCCTCTCTGGAAAGACCAATAATCTGGTTTTCGTTGCCTATTTTCAGCCGGGCCACGACCAACATAGTTTTTGCATCGTGCTTTACGAGTTGGTCAATCCGCGGAGTTCGAAAGGAACGTCCCTGGCAGGCTAAGGAGATGGCCTCGAGCAGGCTTGTTTTACCACTCGCATTTGGACCAATAATCACGTTGAGGCCCGAACCAAATTGAACCTGCGCTTGCCCAATATTGCGCAAATTCTCGATATTAATCTGTACGAGTGCCATACCGGCGCTGGGCCACCTTCGCCTGTGGGCTAGAGCCGCATTGGCATAATGACGTACTTGGAGGCGTCATCGTTCACGCCTTTCACCAGACAGGAATGATTAGAGTCTTTAAGGTGGACCGATACTTCTTCTGTCTTTATCACAGACAGGGCATCCATAAAATAGCCGATATTAAAGCCGATCTCGAAGCCCTCAGAATCGTAGTTAACCTCGATTTCTTCCTCGGCTTCCTCCTGTTCTGGATTATTCACGCTGGCGCGGATTAAATTGGGCTCAAGCTGGATGCGCATACCGCGGAATTTCTCATTTGATAATACAGAGATACGGTTAAAGGCTTGCAACAGCGCATCTCGACTACAGACCAGTTCTTTATCGGGATCTGCGGGAATGACTTGCTGATAATCCGGGAACTTGCCATCAATCAATTTCGATGTGAATGTCACATGAGAAAGCACCACACGAATATGATTATTGCTGATCTGTATCTCAACAGGATCATCACTGCTCTCAAGCAGTCTTGATAACTCAATAATACCCTTTCTTGGGATGATCACCTGGCGATCTTCGCTGACACCGGTATCTGCAGCAATACGACAAAATGCCAGACGGTGTCCATCGGTTGCCACGCAGGTAACGGCGTTGGCGGTTACTTCAAACATCAAGCCATTCAGGTAATAGCGAACATCCTGTTGTGCCATCGCGAATTGAGTTTGATCGAAGAGTTGTTTTAATTGGGCCTGAGTAAGTTTGAAACTAAGGGCCTCATCTACAGGTTCAATATTTGGAAACTCTGCAGCTGGTAATAATGCCAGGGTAAATCGGCTCCGGCCTGAACGTATCACAGCACGTTCTTCTTCAATTTGGATTGTAATGTTGGCGCCTTCTGGTAATGACTTGCACAAGTCCATCAGCTTACGCGCAGGCAAAGTAATATCGCCATCTTCATCTGATTGCACTTCGGCTTTAGCAACCATTTCTACTTCCAGATCTGTGCCGGTTAGTGTCATTTGGTTACCAACAACACTGACTAAGGTATTCGCTAAGATTGGAGATTGTTGACGACGTTCTACAACACTACTAACGACTTGAAGAGGTTTTAGTAGGTTTTCCCTAAGTGCTGTGATTTTCATTCGGTTCCTTCTCTTATACTTATTATTTATTTATATTTATTACTGTTATTATTAGGCAGCGGTAAATCTGTGTATAACTGCAATTTTATCTTTTATATCAAAAAGTTACTAAAAGTAAAAGCGTCTTCGTAAATGCCCTTGGTTCTCTGTATGGGCTGTGGATAATATGTGTTTAACTAGAGGCAGCAAAGTTAGCCACAACATTATTCACAAGCTTTCCACAGACTTTATTGACGTTCCTTACCCCTATTATTAGCTACTTAGCGTTCGCAGTAAATTTGCATAATCTTCGTTGATTCTCGAGTTCTCGTCGCGAAGTTCTTTTATCTTACGACAAGCATGTAGCACCGTTGTATGGTCTCGACCACCAAAGGCATCACCAATTTCGGGCAAGCTGTGGTTGGTCAACTCTTTACATAATGCCATCGCCAGTTGGCGTGGTCGCGCAATAGAACGATTACGACGTTTCGATAATAAATCGGCGACACGGATTTTATAATACTCGGCGACCGTCTTTTGAATATTTTCGATGGTAACCAGTTTGTCTTGCAAGGCGAGCAAATCACGCAGAGCTTCTTTAGCAAAATCCAGCGTGATCGGTCTGCCGGTGAATTGTGAGTTAGCGATTACTCGCCTCAAAGCGCCCTCAATTTCACGGATGTTGGAACGAATCCGTTTAGCTATAAAAAAGGCAACCTCATTAGGCAGTTCGACACCCGAGAGTTGGGCCTTGTTCATCAGAATCGCGACACGGGTTTCAAGTTCAGGGGGTTCAATGGCGACGGTTAATCCCCAGCCGAAACGCGACTTGAGACGTTCTTCCAGGCCGTCGACCTCCTTCGGGTAGCGATCACAGGTCATGATGACCTGTTGCTCACCTTCAAGCAGTGCATTGAAGGTGTGAAAAAATTCTTCCTGGGAGCGTTCCTTACCGGCAAAGAACTGGATATCGTCGATCAGTAAGGCATCAACAGAGCGGTAGTATCGCTTAAATTCATCGATCTTGTTGTGCTGTAGGCCTTTAACCATGTCTGCCACAAAACGCTCGGAATGCAGGTAGACGACTTTGGCCTTGGGTTTGTTTTTGACAATCTCGTTGCCGACCGCATGCATCAGGTGAGTCTTGCCTAAACCAACACCACCGTAAATGAAAAGTGGGTTGTAAGCACCACCCGGATTGGTTGCGACCTGGCTGGAGGCTGCCCTGGCCAACTGGTTGGATTTACCTTCGACAAAACTGTCAAAGGTGTAATTGGGATTCAGGCTAACGTTTTTACTATTCTGTGGATTCTGGCCAGTGCTTGCAGTGGCGACCCCAGGATTTGCTGTCTCGGTTTGGGGCCTGGCTGGCGCTACGCTTTCAGCTTGATGTTCACCAATCTCAACCGTCAGATTTGGGCGAGGTTGGTGGATATTATCGAGTATTTCGCCGATACGGCTCAAAAAACGTTCGTCTATCCAGTCTTTTACAAATCGGTTGGGGGCTAACAGGCGTAGTTCGTCATCGTCACCCACTACATGCAGAGGACGGATCCAGGTATTAAATTGCTGAGGAGAAAGTTCTCTCTCCAGGTGAGCAAGACATTGATCCCAAAGCGCTTGCGACACGCGCATGACCTCTTGTAAAAATTTGGTTAGATTGAAGGTTCCGCGGCCTGTTTTTTACATATTTGTCGTCTAGCCAGATACGTTTTATTAAACATTTTTCAACGCGGACGGTGAGTCTACGCCTTCTTTTTAAAGTTATCCACAACTTTGCGACTTCTTCGCTAAGCCCCTGTTTGGCCTTGGTTTAATGGTTAAAGTCCCAGAATTTATGTTGACAGGACCCCGCCAAGACAGTAATCTTGCCGCCTTTTCCGCCAGAGCCGACCCCATCTGAATTGGGCACGAATCCGGTGGACCATTTTAACGAGATAAATAGCGGTAGCGGCCATGAAGAGACCATTTCAGCCAAGTAATATTAAGCGTAAGCGCACCCACGGTTTCCGTGCACGTATGAGCACACGTGGTGGTCGCAAAGTACTGAATGCCCGGCGCGCAAAAGGCCGTAAACGCCTAAGCGTATAAACAGCCATTGATAGGCAATTACCAGTCAGCCAGAAAACGGGGCGATTCACTCGGCACCAACGGCTGATTCGGCCAGAACAGTTCAAGCGTGTTTTTACCAAGCCTATTCGTGTGGGCGATGATTATTTCTCGGTTCTCGGGCAAAATAACAATAAGCCAGTGGCGCGACTTGGTTTAGCGATTGCGCGCAAGCATATAAAAAAAGCCGTCGGTCGAAACCGGATAAAACGTTTAACGCGAGAAAGTTTTCGACAAAACCAGCAACTGTTAGCCGGTTTTGATATCGTTGTCACTTTACGCAAAGATGCGAGTCGACTGGATAACGAGACGATTCGCCAAAGTTTAACAAAACACTGGCATAGTCTGACTAAGAAAAAACTTTAAATAATGCGAAAAATACTCATAGCACTTATCAAGGTTTATCGCTTTACGTTGAGCCCTTTCATTGGCCAACATTGTCGCTTTACGCCAACGTGTTCACAGTACGCAACCGAAGCAATCGAACAGTACGGATCATTGAAGGGAAGCTGGATGGCGGTGAGACGTTTATCGAAGTGTCATCCTTTTCATACCGGTGGTTGGGATCCTGTGCCTGAAAATGCAGGGTCACAAAACATTCCGCAATCAATGACCAGTCAAAATGAACTTAACCAGAATAAAGATAAATAAGTAGTTAAAAAATTATGGAACAACAACGCATTTTTCTCATTCTTCTCCTCGGTATGCTCACTGTGATGATGTATTTTCAGTGGCAGGAAGATTATGCTCCGAAACCAGCAACAACTGTTTCGCAGAGTGGAACCAGTGCTACTGATTTACCACCGACACCAGGACAGCGGCAAGATGCCGGTGATGATTCGGCAATGCCAGTCCCAACCACACAATCAGGACCGGAAACAGTAACCAGTCAACCAGGACCAGAGGCAACCACGACAACAAGTGGAAAAATCATTAGCGTTGAAACCGATGTCTATAAAATCTTAATCGACACACAGGGCGGTACGATCAAACAGGTCGACCTGGTGAAGTATCCTGTCTCTGTTGAACAACCTGACATGCCCTTCCGTTTAATGGACACATCGCGCGAGCGTAATTTTAATGCCCAGCAAGGCTTTCACATTTCACGCAATGATCCACAGTTAAAGTCACTGACCCCAACTTCTAGCACGGTCTATTCTACTTCTCAGGATAGTTACACAATGGACGGTGATGAGCTGGTTGTGGATTTAAACTGGACGAATAAACTGGGTATGACCTTTACCGAGCGTTTCAAATTTACTCGAGCAAGTTATGCCATTGAAGTAAGCCATGAGATCAACAACCCTACTGATTTAACCTGGACTGGACATTCATTTGTACGTTTGGAGCGTTCGCCATCGGAAGATGAAGGTGGCGGTTTGGAAATGCTGCCAACCTACACGGGTGCCGTTTATTACAGCCCGGAAAATAAATATGACAAAGTCGATTTTGATGACATCGATGACAGTCGTGCCCCAGGACAAAAAGGTTACTTCGATGCGATTAATAGCGAATTTCCTGGTGGCTGGATTGCCATGATCGAACATTATTTTGTTGGTGCCTTTGTTCCACCAAAAGATGATGTCTATCGCTATTTCACGCACAGAAAATCAAACTCACGCTATTGGATTGGCATGATGTCGACAGAAAAGACGATCAAGCCAAGAGAAAAACTGACCACAAGTTTACAGCTATATATCGGTCCAAAAATCCAGAAAGATCTGGAAGTCCTCGCACCTGGTCTTGAGTTGTCGGTCGATTTTGGTTGGTTAACATTTTTATCCAAACCATTGTTCTGGTTACTCGATATGATTCACAGCTTCGTTGGTAACTGGGGTTGGTCGATTATCCTGTTAACATTATTAATTAAGTTAGTGTTCTATAAGCTTTCAGAGACAAGTTATAAATCAATGGCGCGCATGAAGAAACTGGCGCCGCGCATGAAACAGATCAGTGAACGATATGCTGATGATCGCCAACGTAAGGGTCAGGCGATCATGGAGCTGTATAAGAAAGAGAAGGTCAACCCGATGGGTGGCTGTTTACCTATTCTGATCCAGATCCCGGTGTTTATCGCACTATATTATGTATTGCTCGAAAGTGTCGAGTTACGCCAGGCACCGTTTATGTTCTGGTTGAATGATCTGTCGTTAAAAGATCCATATTTTGTTCTGCCGTTGATCATGGGTGCCTCGATGTTCTTCCAGCAGAAACTCAACCCACCGCCACCTGATCCGATGCAGGCAAAAATGATGATGATGTTGCCGTTTGTCTTCACCGTCTTGTTCCTGTTCTTCCCATCAGGGTTGGTTCTGTACTGGGTCGTCAACAACCTGCTTTCTATCGCGCAGCAGTGGTATATCACGCGCGTAGTGATGGACGAGAAACGAGCCAGAGACTAATAAGCCAGGAAGAACCGCTCTATTTAACTGTTACACTTGTTGCTAACTAGGTATGACAGTGATGACCGTTAACGCTAAGCAACCAGAGACGACAAATTTAGAAACGATTGCTGCCCTGGCAACCCCAGTTGGCCGTGGTGGCGTAGGAATCGTCCGTGTTTCAGGTCAACAGGCGGCTAAAATAGCCGAACACATCCTGGGCCGCTGCCCCCAACCCCGATTGGCAGAATATTTACCCTTTAAAAATGCCGAAGGCGAGGTTATCGACCAGGGCATCGCCCTCTTTTTCAAAGGCCCTCATTCTTTTACCGGCGAAGATGTTCTCGAGTTGCAGGGCCATGGCGGACCTGTGGTTATGGATATGCTCCTGCATGCAGTGACCCATTTTGGTGCCAGGCTGGCACGAAGCGGCGAATTCAGCGAACGGGCCTTTTTGAATGACAAAATGGACCTGACCCAGGCCGAGGCCATCGCCGATTTAATCGATGCCGGTTCTGAACAAGCAGCCCGGACCGCAATGCGCTCACTGCAAGGTGCGTTTTCGACCGAAGTCCATGATCTGGTCAAGCAAGTGACCGAATTAAGGATTTATGTCGAAGCGGCGATGGATTTTCCCGAAGAAGAGATTGATTTCATCTCTGAGGGCAAAATCAGCGAAAAAATTGCTGAGCAACAGCAAACCCTGGATTCCATCTTCGAACGCGCAGCACAGGGGAGTTTGATTCGGGAAGGGATAAATCTGGTACTAGTCGGCCGGCCTAATGCAGGTAAGTCCTCACTACTGAATGCCCTGGCCCAGCGGGAAGCGGCGATTGTCACAGATGTGCCAGGCACAACCCGGGATATCGTCAAAGAAGTCATTATGCTCGATGGCCTGCCGGTGCATTTGCTGGATACGGCCGGATTGCGTGAAACGGAAGATGTGGTCGAAAAAGAAGGCATGCGGCGTACCTGGGATGCCATTTCACAGGCCGATGTGATGATCCTCCTCATCGATGATACCGATGGGTTTAGCAGTATTGAGCAGGATATTATTGATCAGTGCCCGGATTCGGTGTCGATTGTCATTCTATTCAATAAATGCGATCAGTCTGGCCAGGCGCCAGGGGTGCTGACCGAACTTGATCCGGATTTGGCAAAACATACCAGCCTGGCAATTTCTGCCAAAACCGGGGCTGGCGTGGATGAGTTGATAAGTTGTATCAAACAACTGGCGGGGATGCAGGCAACGGGCGAAGGTGCTTACATGGCCCGCCGCCGACATCTGCTAGAGTTAACTAACGCACAATCCCATTTGGAACTGGCACAACAACAGGCCCAGCAAAATGAGGGTGAGCTGATTGCCGAGGAACTGAAACTGGTGCAGCAGGCATTAGGTCAGATTACCGGTGAAGTCACCAGCGATGACCTGTTGGGAAAAATCTTCAGCGAATTTTGTATCGGTAAATAGCTAAATATTATGGTGAGTTCTCAATTACAGTTTAAGCTCATTTTCGTGTTTTCACTATTAGTGCTGCTTCCAGCTTGCTCAACGCTTAGCTATTACGGCCAGGCAATTTCGGGTCATATGGATTTAATCTCTAAACAGCGTCCGATCGAAGATGTCATTGAAGACAAAACCGCAGCAACGACATTAAAGCAAAAACTGATTTTATCCTTGCGCGCAAGACAATTTGCCACGCAAGAGCTGCATTTACCCGATAACGAAAGTTATTCGCAATATGCTGATCTTGAACGTCCCTATGTTGTCTGGAATGTGGTTGCTACCCCGCCTTATTCAATCAAACCCCAAGAGTGGTGTTATTTATTTGTTGGCTGTCTAAGTTACCGTGGTGTGTTTGATAAAACCGAAGCGGAACAACTTGCCGCTGAACTCAGGCAGGCAGGACAGGATGTCTCAGTGTTTGGTAGCGCAGCCTATTCGACCTTGGGTTATTTTGATGACCCGCTATTAAACACAATGATGCGTCACGGCGATGCAAATTTAATTGGTGTGATTTTCCATGAGCTCGCTCATCAAACGGTGTATGTTGAAAGCGATACCGCCTTTAATGAAGCCTTTGCCTCTACGGTCGAACAAGAAGGCCTGCGTCGCTGGTTTAATAAAGTGGGTAATCCCGACGAATATGAAAAATATTTGCAAAAGAAACAATTGCGCCATGAATTTTATGCGTTGATTACACGCACCCGAGAAGCATTGGAAAATGCTTTCGAGATATCAGAGCCAGAAAAAGAAAAGCAGCGGCAAAAGACGGCAATCTATAATGCCTTCAAGCAGGAATATAAAACCTGGAGTGAGAGCCGTGGATATCATGCCTTTGATAACTGGATGCAAAGGGATCTCAATAACTCACACCTGGCCTTGATTGCCACTTACCAGGACCTGGTTCCAACGTTTATTAATATGCTTGACTCAGTAGACGGTGATTTAAAAAAGTTTTATGAAATGGTCGAGACAATTGGTGAAAAAGATAAAGAAACACGTGAGACACTTTTAGCCTTGTATAAAGGCATAAAAACGACATCACGTGAGAATGTAAATTACGACACCCTAAGCAAGAAGTAGTGAGATCAATACAATGGCTAATCCTTTACAAGAGCAACTTATTAAAGCTGGTTTAGCCAGCAAACAGCAAGTACACAATGCTAAAAAAGATAAGAACAAACAGAAAAAACAACAGGGCTCTAAAAAGCTAAAAGTAGATGAGACTAAACTAAAGGCACAACAGGCGGCAAAAGAAAAAGCCGAGCGTGATCGTGAACTCAATAAGCGAAAAGAAGAGGAGGCGCGAAAAAAAGCAATCTCCGCCGAGATTAATGATCTTATTATTAAAAATGCATTAAAACGCAGTGACGATTATGAAATAGCTTATAACTTCGAACACCGAGGTAAAGTAAAGCGAATATATATAAATGAAGAATTAAAGCAGAGAATTATAAATGGTGAGTTAGGTATCGCACGCATAGAGGGTCGCTATGAACTGGTGCCGAAACTGATAGCAGAGAAGATACAACAAAGAAACGAAAAGCGAATAGTGTTATTCACAGAAGAAGAAAAGCGCGAAGATGAAAATGACCCTTATGCTGAGTTCAAGATCCCCGATGATTTGACCTGGTAAGCGACTACTTCATGTAATCAACAATACCGTGCCATAGTCGTCCAATAACGGTTGCGCAGAAATTTTCTAACATGAAAAACCCTGATAGCGCCATTATCCCTGTAAAAATATAAACTAATTTGAAAGAAGAAAATATATAAGCCCCTTCGAAAGAAAAGGCGGCCACGATCAAAAACCATATAACAAGCCCGGTAAAGAAACTAATTAAGGCAGATAAGAATGCAACAGCAATTCTATCTGTAAGCGTAACTTTTTCT
Organism: uncultured Ectothiorhodospiraceae bacterium; assembly: GCA_947259575.1. GTDB lineage: Bacteria > Pseudomonadota > Gammaproteobacteria > UBA6429 > Thiohalophilaceae > SZUA-24. The sequence goes on from CAMYMU010000025.1 coordinate 28,170, forward strand.
TGTTTGCTGATGATGGATACCTTACTTGTTACTGAGCAGGCATTTCCATCATCTCAGACACCTCTAGTGAACCACCAATCTCAAGAAAGGGGCAATCCTGTGCAATCGCGAGCGCGGCCTCAATGGATTCTGCTTTAAGAATCGAGAAGCCAGACATGGCACTACTTCCGCCTTCTCTTACCGTTCCATCAGAGCTTACTGTATTTGTATCTTTTAATGGGATAGTAGGGATGACAACCGAGTCACCGAGCGATTTTAGCCAGCCCATATATTTTTCAAAATGCTGACTAGCTTCCTCTGGGCTGGATGGCTGATTACCGCCTAGATAAACAAGTACGAATTGCTTCATTTTATTTTCCTCTTACATTTCCTCATGATCCCCACGGGGGATAATAATTCGACCAACTGTTCAACCCAGCCTGCGGGCTTCACCCTTGTCACACAACTCAATGCGAAACGTTCCCTGCGCTCAGACATCCAGTCCTGCTTGTAACGATCGTTACCCGTCAGAAAGTCGATCTCATCGACCTGATCCGTATCGATCACATATTCCATCAGGAAACTGGTCAGTATTGAACCCGGTGAATATTGCTTCCACGCCTCATCATACGCCAGCCTGAATATACTCGCTTTAGCGTCAAGTACAAACCAGAGCTGTGCCGCGATTGGCTGCCCCTTTACATAAAGAACCGCGAGTCTTGACCAGCCCTGGCCAGATGATCCCCTAGCAGAAGATTTAGTATTGGAAAATCCCTCAACGATGCCATCCAGAAAGTTTGTATACTGTTCATTCGCCTTCCAACTAGCGGTATAGACCGCATAATAATCAGGCATGGCCGCTGGTACTTCGTCGCCTGTATAAAGACGAATCTGGTAACCGTGCTCTCGATCAAGTTTACGCCTCTTACGAGATATCGTATTCCGCAGCCTGGCAGGACGGCCTGCCATATAGTCCTTAAAAGACTGACCCTGGACGCGATAAATCCAGTTATAAAACCGAAAATAGCGTTCACAGCGATATCCGGCGGATTCCAGAGTTCGTTGCAAACCAACTATTCCATTGTCATTGTCAGCGACCGGCTCCAATAGTAATGAATCAACAGGCAATAGACTCAGGCCCTGCACCAGGCACGTAAGAATCTGCTCTTGATCATGTTCTGGGTCGGCAAGTAGAAGACTATAATGGGTGGTGTATCGGTGCTTGAGCGAGACAAAGTTATTCCCTCCACTTCGTATCAGAGGCAGAATTGCCAGCACTTTATTTTCCGGCTCTAGACTATCAACGACACAGGCCAGCAGCATAGTCTCATCACCTTCAAGTGCCCGGGTCAAATTTTGAAACCAGGGGCGCGAGTAAAAGAGACTGTGTTTCTCTGCTTGCGCAAAGAGTGCATTAGCACGGTCGGATAACTGGTCCCAGTCGGCGTAACAAGCGAACTTCATTAACTAGAAAAAAGCTTAATCATCGGCGAACGGATCATCAGAGACAAAGATGTTGAGATAGGGCGCATAGGTTAGTACTGCGCCTTGCATGAACCCCAGGTTATCGAAGGCGTCTATTACTTGTATCTGAAAGTCTTCATTTTGTGTGTCTGTTTTTAGTGTTTCCAGGGCAGATAGTAAAGGTTCGATTTCCTGGTTATCTAGATACGTATTGAGCATCTGGAGTGCGATGTCGATATCAGCAACTTGAATGATTTGCCCTTTGTTTTTTATTTTATCGACGGTATTCTTCGACTTGTCATTTGTTTTACCAACCAATGTGAATTACTCCGAGGGCTGTAGCGGCTGGGTGTTCCGCACCATGAATGTACCCATGCTTATGTGTTTTGCATTGATTTCAGCATATTTTAAGGTTAAATCACTATATCAGATTAATTTAAGTGCTTGCCTTCAAACAAATCTTTTTTTTGATTAATCGCACTAATCATATGATCGCGAAAAGTTAGTACTCGCGCGGTACGTTTTAAGTCGGGATGTAGTAAAACCCAGAGTCCCAAGTCGTAAGCGGGGTCTGGCTCACAGTAGCGGACTAGTTCTTGATCAGCATCACCCATAAAGCAGGGAAGGATGGAAACCCCCAGGTCTTCTTTTATTGCTGCGATTGTTAATAAGGTATCATCACTAATAAAGTTATGTGGTTGTTCACCACAGGCCTGTTTTGTCCAGGCTTTATGAAATCCGCAACAATCCACACCAATCCATTTGGGTTCGCGATGTTGCTGTCGAAGTTTTTCTATATAGGTACGACTGCCATAGATCGTTGAAGCCACGGTAACAACTCGTTTACCGATTAAGGTATCAGGCGGTGAGTTGGTCAGGCGGATCGCCACATCCGCATCACGCTGGGAAAGACTGGCGTCCAGATTGGAAACGACAATATGCAGTTTTACCAATGGATGTTGATTGCTGAACTGAGCAAACATGGGCATCAGAACGGTAGAGGCCATATTGTTGATCGCCGTGACCCGCAATGGCCCAATCAGCTGGGTATCTTTTCCGATCAGCGCACCATCCACGCCGAGTACTTCACGCTCAATATTGGTCGCGGCTTCCTTAACGTGCTCACCTGCCTGGGTGAGTTCATAGCCGCCGGTTTTGCGTTCAATCAGGCGGGCACCCAGATTCAGTTCGAATTGGCGCATGCGCCGGGAGATAGTCGAGTGCTGAACGCCCAGCTGTTTGGCCGCGCCGCTGATAGAACCGCTACGGGCCACGGCCAGAAAGAGTCTCAGATCATCCCAGTTCATCTCAGCGCACATCTCCTTGTTTCTGTGCATTTTTGCACATTATGTTTCGTTTTATTGCCAATTGTAAGTAAAAATAATCAATATAGACTGTTTATTAAACAAGTCATCACATATTTGGAGCAGTGACATGAAAAAAATCGGCATCGTACAAAAGGCACCGGTCTTTCTGGACAAAGAAAAAACCATCGAATCGGCTGTTGCCATGGTAGAGGAAGCCGCAACGAATGGCGCACAGCTAGTGGTTTTCACCGAAGCCTTTATCCCGGGTTATCCCGCCTGGGTGTGGCGACTCCGACCAGGGGGTGACTGGAATACCTCCGAAGCCTTGCATCATCGCCTGCTGAAAAATGCCGTTAATGTCGAGAGTGATGACCTAGCGCCACTCTATGCAGCAGCGAAAAAACACAACGTCACTATCGTCTGCGGGATTGAAGAACGTGATGGCAAGTTAAGCCAGGCAACGTTATATAACACCGTGGTCACGATTGGTCCGGACGGCACCTTACTAAATAAACATCGCAAACTGATGCCAACCAATCCTGAACGCATGGTTTGGGGGTTTGGTGATGCAACAGGATTAAAAGTGGTTGATAGCCCGGCGGGTCGCATCGGCGCATTATTGTGTTGGGATAATTTCATGCCGTTGGCGCGTTATGCCATGTATGCACAGGGTATCGAAATCTACATTGCACCGACCTATGATAGTGGCGATAACTGGCTGGGCAGTTTGCAACACATCGCGCGCGAAGGTTGCTGCTGGGTGGTCGGCTGCGGCAACCTCATGCAAGGCAGCGATATTCCCGAAGACTTTCCTGAAAAAGAAACCTTATATCCAGATCAAGATGAGTGGGTGAACCCAGGTGACTCTGTGGTGATTGCACCGGGGGGTGAAATTGTTGCCGGTCCGATGAATAAACAAGCGGGCATCCTGTACTACGACATTGACCTGGAAAAGGTAGCCATTGCTAAACGGGCCTTTGATGTTGTCGGCCACTATTCACGACCAGATATTTTTCAATTACACATTAATACGCAAGCACAATCACCAGCCGTATTTGAAAAATAAACGCAAAAAAGAAATTCATAAGGAGATAAGCATGAACAACAATTCCAATCATACTGGCCATTGTTTCTGTGGAGAGGTTGAATTTAGTTTAAGCGGTCATCCAGAAGTGATGGCGTATTGTCATTGTGACTCCTGTCGACAATGGTCAGCCAGTCCCGTTAGTGGTTTTACTCTTTGGAAACCAGAATATATCCAAATTACAAAGGGTAAAGAAAATATAGATGGTTATAGCGGTAACCCACTTACGAGTGAGAAAAAAATAGTGAGTCATCGTGCATGGTGTAAAAAGTGTGGCGGTCATCTTTATACAGATCACCCAACAATGGGGTTAATCGATATTCCCTCCGCCGTGATTAAGGACTTTATGTTTAGGCCTGGTTTTCATGTGCATTATCAAGAGTCGGTACACCCAATGAAAGATGGTTTACCCAAATTCAAGGACCTTCCAGAAGAAGCGGGGGGAACAGGGGAACAATTAGCTGAGTAGATATCGTACAGTTTCCGCAAATATAGGTGGGTACTGTCGTCATAGAATTGATTTGCATAGCGTTGTTGACAGAGTTTCACATTTGGCTTGATAACTGGATGAGAATTATAATTTTGCTCATCATTTGAGTACATAAATGTTGTTTTCAGCTTCCTGTTATTAATATTATATTTTGACAGGTGATCCAATTCTGCACATTTGTACCATATCTTCAACCTTATCTGTTAAAAACCTGTTTTTTGCGGCTCTTTCTACACCTATATAAATATTAGAAGCGACATTGAGGCACTTGTATAGCGAAATTGTTTGCGCCATAAGATTATCTTTTGTGTAATTTCGTTTTTGCGACTTTTGTTTCATTGCATTAGACATAACCTCATTCCGTCTAAGCGTAGATTCAACGATAAACGAAAACGCTAATCGGCGCTTTGCTGACAAGTTCTGCCATTCAGACACATGAAATGAAAGTATAATGTTATCAACCTCATGCAAATGACTCCCTTTTTTTATAGGAAATTCGTCGTCAATAACTTTATGAATTAGGGTTAAAAATTCCGTGGTAGGTAAAAGCATCTACTGATGCAGGATAATAATGTACATAGTTCTTCGCATAAATAGTTGCTGGTATATTAAGTATGCCTATCACTATAAAAGACCGAATTAAAAATTTAAATAAACTCCTTTTGCTACTCATATAGTGTTCCTCCCTTATTTTGGTTTTACGCAAATATTAGTTTGCTTATCGTGCCTGTTCACACCATCCAGATGAATATAAATTTCCTCTTTATTAGTTGAACGATTTGTTATGTGCAGGCATGTTGTATTTCTAAAAGTAAAAATGCTGCCACAGCAGAAACGCCAATCGCACCTGCAACACCAATTTCCAATATTTCAATATGCCACCGTTTTATTTCACTTGATTTTCTGATGGCAAATGTCATTGCTATTGTACTGAGTGAAACCACCAAAACGAACAAGAAAAGCACCGGTTGGAGGTTGGATCCATCGCCATAAATTAGCATAACCACAAGTATTGCTACACCACAGACAGAGAAAAACGACATCAAGAAATTGCTTACTATGCGTCTCCACCTTCGTGTTTCAGATTCATTGTACCAAGCAATTTTTTCAGATAGTGTCTTCATTTTGCTTTTTACACATAACGCTTGAAACAAGCGGCCGACAAACAGTAGAGCGGATTGGCGGTGCGGCGCGTTAGCACAAACTTTGTTGACTTGTTATGTGATTCCATTATTTACTAAAATAAAATATAAAAAGCATTATCACAGCCGCAATAATTAGATTCATTATATTATTCCTCATATAGTTAAAGCCTTCAGCGTTCCCTTTTTTAGAAAAACAGGCCTTATCTTTTTTTATTGATTTAGTGAATTTTGTAGCTACTCGGTTATATTGTTTGTATTTGCTTATCTGTGTAATGACAAATGCTACTATCATTAAAACCAATATAGGTACCAGAATATATAATTCAGTATTTGTCATCTTTAATAATTCACATAACGCTCAGGCTGAGGGGCTTGCCGGAGCGGTGTGAGGCTTGTGGCATTTAGCCACAACGAAACACTGCGGAGAGCAAGTCCCTCTCAAGCCAATTGTTATGAGTCGTAATCAAGTAATACCGTCAGCGATTTCAACTACGTCATCTATGAAACCAACCAGCTTAACAACGTTCCCAGCCACATTTACACTGTTATTTATATCATTAATTGAACGTTGAACTTTTTTGTTTATCAGCTTTACATCGCTGATAATCTTATCTGCATTTCCTGTCCAGTCAGTCATGGTTTCTGCTATTAGATTATCAATCTTTCTGGATAGTTCTTTTCCATGCTTCTTTATTTCATTGGCCTCGGTAGGTTTTCTCTTTAACAATAATTTAACTTCCGCTTGATACGACTTTGTTTTTGATGCCAACAACTGCTGAATTATTTCTTGCTTCTTTGTCATGGAAATAGGCATCTTTTTACTCCTTAATTATTGATAATGCTGTATTGGACGTCGTTTGCACTTTCTTGTATAGCCGTCGCAGCTGCTCTTAAGGCTTCTGAAGATTCTTTTAGACTATCAGCCTCCAACTTAAGCTCTTCAGCTAATTTCTTTTTATCTTCTGCATCTTTCTTTTTAGCATCGTTATCAGGATCTTCATTTAAAGCATTTTGTGCCAGCTTATATTCAAATTGAGCTCGAGTATATTTAAGCTTGGCCTGCTGATATGTGAATTCTGCGATTGTAGCTTCACTATTCGCAGCATCTGCTTTTGCTTGTACTAGTTCTGCTTTATTTACTTTTGCCTTCGACTCATAAGAAGTATGAAGCTGGACTCCTTTTTCTAGTAAATCAGTTATAGCAGCTATAGATGAATCTGATTTAGCCAAACGTTTTGCCAGTGCTTTATGTGCATCAGGTATTTTTTCATAAGCAGTATGTAACGCATGTAGAGATACCATTTGGTCTGAATGCGTAGTTTTGACATCGATCATATCCCCAATAAACTTTTGTATTTTCGCATCATTCTTACCATTCTCATTGTTGGCCACTAAGCTTATAAGATCTCTGGTTAAATTTTGCTGTTTCTCTGAATGCTCTTGAGTACTGCTTTGCGCCATTGTTACTATTGCACTTTGCATATGCTCAACATAGGCGCTTATGGCTTCTTGGTTGTTAATTATAGATTCCATAAGCTTTTCCTTCTGCTCTGTTCTTATGTACTCTTTTGCCATTGTAATAGCCAGCTCTGAGAACAGCGCTGTATTTTTTGCGGACGCATCACTTGGATCATCTTTTAATGACTGAACCGCATCAAAGGCATTTTTATTGAGTTCATCTGATAGCTTCGAAAATTTCTCATCATCTACAAACTCTTTGGAAGAAAGCTGGAGCAGAAGTTTCGAATATTCCAACCAGACTAAGTTAGTTTTCGAAATCCCTAATTTAAATTTCTTTGCCTGAAGAAAAACCGGAGGCTTAGATATAAAGAATGGATTATCTGGATTAGCCTGTATAAAAAGCTTCTGCAATAGCTGATCATTTCCATTTGTCAGGTCAGTCTCGAGTTCATTTCGGTAACGACCTTCCGCCAGAGGGATAGTCACATCAAGTGATGATACTGCACCTTTATTTAGCTCTATTAGTGATGAGTTAAATTTTTCAAAAGGTTTAGTATCAATAGTGGTACACCCTGACATTATGACAAATGTAACCACAAAAATAATATTCCTTGTTCCCACCCATAAATACATATCTTTAGACCCTCCAAAGATCAATTAAGATACTTCCTGTTGAATAAACTATTTACACACCCCAGAGACTCATAACGTTTGAATTGAGGGGCGCTGTTTACAGCGTCCCGCTCGAATGATTTGTTAGGTTTTCATTATTATTCATTGGCGTCATAATCAATAGGTTTCTTTCTGAATACTTTTTTACCAGTAAACATTGCTGAAACTAGTCCGCATTTTTCTTTTAATTCTGTAACAATAACACCCATAATATGGATCAGTATTGCTATTACAAGTATATAGAATACATATACATGAACCATAATAAATGGCTTTCTGAATTCCCTCATTTCCTTGTAACCTTCCGGGTCCACTCCTTCTTTTGAGCCCGGCTTAAGATCGGCCAGTTTACTATGATCTTCACCTGAACCTGTTACCCATTCGGCTATTTCATGTCCAAAAGGTGGAAGGTACAGATCAGTTCCAGCGAGTATTAGCCCGGTAGTGGCCTGCGTTATTAGAAATGCGAATAGTAAACTAACCATTAATTTTGCGATTGGGTTATGGCCTGCATAAGGTGGCGGATTATTCTCAACTACTCCCTTTGCATATGATTTGAATAATTTAACATATCCTTTTCTAAATGGTAGAATCGCTTTCCATCTTGAATATTTATTTCCGACAAACCCCCATACCAGTCGCCACGCAATATTAATAACAAAAACATAACCAAAGTATGCATGCAGGGTTTTTAGCAGTATCTTGCCATCAGCACTCACACCAAAACTTTTATTATTCAAAAGTATGAGTCCCAGGCATATCAATCCAATAATACATATCACATTTACCCAGTGAAATATTCTTACCGAGCGATCCCATACATAATAAGAGTGAAGACATTCCTCAGTGCTTTTAGAAGGATTCATATGGTCTCCTTTGATGTGCGTATTAATAAACCTAACGACTAAGCTCAGCCGCCGCGTTCAGTGGTCTGCTGGAGTGCTTAGTTATGTGATTCCTGGTTTTTTACTCGATTTAATATTTTAATTCTTGTTAAGAAATACAAAACAATTAGCGTAAGGTTTAAAAGACAAAAAAATATGATTATGAGTCTGTCCGTATCACTATAACTCCCATGCATTTTTAAAAATGGCAGGGAGGTAAGAGCTGTTGTAACCCCTAATATCAACAAATACAAGATTGATGTAATAGAACGAACATACATTTTTTTAACTATATATATCACCGAACATATAACCCCAAATAGAATGCTTAAGGCATATGCGCATAACATAAATATTAGTAAAGATATGCCGATCTCTCCTAACATAAATCTTTCTCTTTTATCACATAACGATTGAAATAAATGGCCTACAAACCGCGGAGCGGGTTGGCGGTCCAGCGCGTAAGCGCGTATTTGGTTGATTTTTTATACAGTTTTATTGGGCGGTATTGCATTCCATAAATGCCATCGCTGTCGTTACTCGAGTCTCTACGCGAATACTTGCAGTTGTTCTATTTTCGCCTGCAAATACTATTTCAATTATCACACTACCGCCTCGTTCATGTTCAGAAACCATTTGAATTGAGCTGGGTTTTCCATTTGTGTAGTAGAATGTCTTACTGATTCTAAATGGTGACGGATATGGAATATATATGAAAGTCGATCCACTATCTGCAGCGAATTCTATTCGACCTCCTTTACTTTTTAATATTGCAAAATCTAGGCGTGTATTATCTCCTGCTTCTGGAGGTGGAGAATACCCTAAGAAATGACCGTATGCAGAAACCACTCTGCATTCCAAAGGCATATCTAATGCATTTCCAAGATTACCAGCTCGCACCGCATTCGGTAACGCGCCTACCAAAACCATCAACAATATATAAATTCTTCTAAACATATTTAAACCAGTACACGGTATAACATCGAAATCACTCGCTTGTCGGGTACATTGCTTTGTTAGCTACAGTATCTTTATATCTTAAAATAGCCCATACGATTATAAAACTTATAGATACTAATGAGCTTACGATAGAACTAAAGTTGTCATAACCAGAAGTTGCGCATATATAGATAAATGTAGAACAATTGATAATAGCGGTTGCTGGTATGATGAAAATAAATAATTGTTTTTTAGCCTTTACAAAAATATATGATATCGCCAAGATGAATAAAACTGGGTACATTACTGCACCAAATAACAAAAGAACTTCTTCCGCGCTGTTTATGGGCCATGACAGAACAACGACATATATGGAAAGTAAAGCATTTGGCAGATTGTGCACTATATATATGTCGACTGGACTTATACCAAGTATAAAAACACCGATCCAAAGTAATATCGATTTCATTTTATTTATCGCTAACTTATATATAACAGTCTTAATACAGAATTAATTAGCATATTAACACCACACCAGTCGTAATTATCTTATTGCACATAACGGTTGAGCTAAGGGCCAGCAGAAAACCGCGCAGCGGTTTTGCTGTCCCTGCTTGAGCGCAATGTTAGGCATTAAACATTTAATTAATATTTTTCCTCTGCATTAATAATCTCATCAAAAGTCAGCGCCTTAATTGAACAATAATAACAATCATTCATTTTCTCTAAATATTGAACTGAGTTTAAGAAATTTATGTTATTAGAATAAATATTTTTATTGCCCTTCACATATTCGATTGATTCTACTTTACCATCGTCGTTAGTTTTTATTATTATAGTAACCTCTTTGTAGTGGAGATTTTTGTTAATAATTTCCGGGGGTTCTAGACCAGATTTTCTTCTTTTTGGATCAATAGGTTTGCCATCGCAAGTTTTATAATAATATGCATACCGTATAGGCGGACTAATCTCAACTGCCTCCCAACCATCATATTCCGCACCTTCGTAGTTTCTGACTAATTTCCTTAACTGTTTAGTACGGATCTGTAATGACTCTGGTGTATGTATCTCTATTTTATAGGCTTGAAACCAATAAATTCCGTTTTTGTCTATTTCACCTTTTAGAAATTCATAACCCTTTGCAACCAAAGTGTCCATAATACTTTTTGCTTTAGGTTCATCAGGAGCACTGAAAAAAAATACCCACTTCAGATTATTTCCTGTGTCCAGATTTGGTGCTTTTCGCATTTCTTCAAATGCGACCTTCAAGCGTAATAATTCTTCTGTACTTCCAGCAACTTCATTTGCGAGAGAAAACTGGGAGAAAATAATTAATAATGTGACAAAAATTCGTTGCATATTTTTATGCCTAACGTTTGAAGCCACGGGCGACTCCAGCGTGGCGAAGCCGCGGTGAGGCGTCCCAGTGGGCTGATTTGTTAGCTTCTACTTATCTATTTTTTGTCCTAATAGTTTAAAATCCGTATCTATTGACACTACACCTTTGCCATTACGAATATCGATAGCACCGTACATATTCATTCCTTGAGCAGATTCTGCTTGAATTATTACTACTTTTGATTTTTGGTTTGTTTCGCCATCAGTATAAATAGCGTACTGAGGGAGCACGATTTTAATAGGTGTACCAATATATTTTCCTTCATTTTTTAACACAAAAATAGCGGATTGATTTGATATATCAGCTTCCTTTGCTACTCGACCAGATACATATTTGAATGTACTCAAATCTGGCCATTCTATTTCTTGCGCCAAAAGGCTGATTGGAATGAATAACAGTATTATGGTTAGTATTCTCATGACTTATTTCCTGAAGCTAACTATATATAGATGGCCAAAATGCCATATAACACTCTGGTTTATTTGGTTCGACTTCTAAATTGTTTTTTATTATCAATCTCTTATGCCTTATAAACTGCCTAATTTCAAGGGGATATTAGTCTGCAAAAGTGCCATATAATTAATTTAATTACATTAAAATCAGTAGCTTATAGCATTTAAACGTGGTTCATTTAATCTGTTTAATGGCGGTGCTCACGGCTTCTGGATCTTTGTATTGTAGGTAATGTCCCGCACCTGTAATGAGTCTAAGTTGTGCTCCGGGAATGGCAACGGAAAGTTCCTGGGAGCCAACATAGATATCTTCATGGGTTTCTTCTTCACCAAGTAATATCGTTGTTGGTAGTTTTATCGAAGCGTATTGTGATTGCATATCGCTGAGTTCATTTGTTACTACCGCGGTTTGTTGTGTGCGTGTATAGAGTGTGCCCGAGTTGTTCCACAAGCTAAGTCGTGTCTCGACAAAGTTATCGGGTACATTTTCAAGATTGGGTTTTAACGAGTTAAGCAGGCCGTCACGTAACATGTCTTCTGCGATGAAGGGCCTTAAGATGCGCAATAACCCCAGTCCATAAAACTTATTCTCAAACAGATGTTCAATGGCACGTGTTTCATCGGGTTTGCTGGCGGGAGCGATCAACACGAGTGCTTTGATATTGGGTGTTTGCTCAATGGCCATCTTCAAGGCCACAGAACCACCGTAAGAGTGTCCTACTACAATGACATTTTTTAGTTGCAGTGTTTTGATTAAGGCCGCGGTATACTTTGCGTTGCTGGCAATATTTGCCGATTCAGCTGGCATATCGCTATAGCCGTGACCAATACGATCAAACAGGGTGACGCGATAGCCTTTTAATAAGGGTAAAACGGTTTCGAAATCTTCAAGGCTACCTATCGATCCGTGGACAAATAATACATCCGGTCCCGTGCCGACTTGATGTACACGGAGTTTGACACCGTTGACGAGCACATGTTTACCGCTGGCAGTGTCTGGCAGTTCGATATCTTTTGAATAGGTAAAATTTAGAACAAGTACCAGTGCCGCAAACGCTACACAGACAATAAATAAATATTTAAACATCCTTGTTAACATTGTCTTAACCTATGTATTAACTCATGGCGGCAACGATGGCGAGCTCGCCGCGTTTAACAGAATCGACATCGAATTTTTTCGCGGCACTGGCCATGCGCGTTAGTGCAGACTTGATTGGCATCGCCGGTCCGGTCTCACCTTTCTTGGCGCGGTGAAAACGCACGGGGTTTATGCGGGCGACCACATAGGTGCGTAGGTAAGGTGACTTGAAGCCCTTCTTCTGTAGCTTATCAATAATCTTTTTAACTTGTACGTCGATCTCTATTAAACGTGCAGCATAGTCTTCACGCTGACGGAGGCTAACCGGTAAGCTGCGGTCACTGAAGCGATCGACCTTTTTCAAAAAGGATGTATAGGCACCACCGGCAAACCGTTTGTTTTGTTCGTAGATGATTCCCAGGGTGAGAAACTCGGCAGCCTCAAAATGCTCAGCAAAGCTGGATTCTTTGGTGCGTGGCCGGGTTTCGGCGAGATTTCGGGCCATACGGATGACCTCGAGACTACGGTCCTTAACGTTATGAGCCTTTTCCGTATTCAGGGCAAGAATTCTGTATGCGAGTGCCTCATCAGGCGAGATCAGTGCGGTAATTTGTTGTAATCCAAGGACTTTTGCCGCGGCGAGGCGATGTCGGCCATTGGGGGTCCAGAGCCTGCCGTCTTCACCCAGGACTACAATCAGGGGATCAAGGAAGGAACCTGCCTCATCAATTTTCTCTGCCAGGCGTTTAGTGTGGGTCGGCGATAAGTCCCGTTGAAAAGGCGTGGGTTGTACGGCCTTGAGCGGAATCGAGGCAATCAAGACCGGTTTGCCGGATAACGGTTCGGCATAAGCACCGATGGCCGCCCCGCCCACGGCCTTGATCTCTTCTACCAGGGGCGCCAGGGCGCGATCATCCAGGCCGAGTACGATTTCAGAGGCCTTTAAACCACGCTTGGTTTTTGCCGGGGCGAGCTTACCAACTTTTTTCTTTTTGGCCTTTTTCTTTTTAGCCGGTTTCTTGCGAGCGGTTTTATTTTTTGCAGCAGCCTTCTTTTTGCTCGCTGCCGTTTTCCTTACCGTCTTCTTCTGGGCTTTTTTCTTTGCAGCCATATAATTCCTGCTCGATTTTTTTAAGAACTATCTTAATTTTAAATAAGTGTTATCAAGTCCACAGGAATTAATAACAGAAATCATTTTTTTGTTCGCCTGAATCGAGATGAGGCCGCAGTTGTACCATCACGGTGAAACAGTCGCGCAGGTCTTGCTCAGTTTCGGCAATTTTTATCATACTTATATATAGTCTCTAATTATTCAGGTACACCCTGCCAGAGCATCTCGTAGCCTATTTCATAGGTCTCTTCGCAGTATTCCTGAAGGGCGGTAAATTTCTGATTGAAGGTTTCATCGGCGTGGGATTCTTCATGTTGTTCAAAGGATTTCCAGTAGGTCATGATCACGATATGGTCTTCGGTCATTTTCTTTGAATCAAACGAACCTTCATCTGAGATAAAGCCTGTAAATTTATACACCTGACCGCCAATGAAGCCGCCCTCTTCGTCGCCATAGGTGTTTTTAACGACATTACACATTTCGCCCAGTGCGAGTTCGACGTCTTGTACGGTAACGCCTTCTTTGAGTTTAACGACATTGAATAGCATGACGCAGCCAAAAGGAATAGTAATCGGGTGAAACATAATGTCCTCCAGTTAAAGTAGTACTTTAGTGTTTAGCTGCCGGGTTGAGTAAGGCATGCTGGTTAAGTATTTCGCTGGTATCGGTAAATACCACCCATTGTTGTTTAGGTAAATTAGATAGTATTTTTTCTATGCGTTCTTTATCGCCGGTAACATTATGGATATAGATTTTAATGATCCGGCCAGGATATTTTCGCGCAATTGAAGCATAGATATCCGCATCTTTCTCGCCTGAATCACCGACTAATATAAAACGTCGCTTTGGGTAGGTATCAAGTAAGGTCGTGATGGTCGGTAGTTTACCCTCTTGCGGGGTGGCCATTAAACTAAAGATACTACTATCTTTCACGCGAATCAGTTTGAGGTGCATACTACCACGTGGAAATGATTTCTTATCAATAAATTCGCTTAGCACTGGATATAATTGCCAGGGCGAGGATGAGACATAGTGAAACGAATAACCAAGCTGGTGCCAATGCTGATAGAGTGTTGACATACCTTTAATAGCGCTGAACTCTTTCAAGAAAGTCTTTTTAAGAAGTTTCTTTTTATCCAGCACGTTCGAGTCTTTAATGGTGTCATCAATATCCGAAATAACTGAGATGCCCTCATGAGCCAGGCACTGTACTTGCCCCTGTAATTTTCGATTGTCGCCGCCATTGGTTCTGACCTTCAAGTTTAACCATTGACTGCATTGTGACTGGCCCGGAAACAGCGTTGCATTAAATTCGAAGTGGCCATTTGCACCTGTAGTCGGCGCTGAAAAATGTTGAGCCGGTGCATTCTTGTCTGCGCTTAACACAATGTTTTTGCTACGTTCATTGTCCACCAGGAACATTGCGGTGCGTTTCTTAAAGCGCGTTTCATCGGGGGTATTTTCTTTCACGCCGACAAACAGGGCCAGACTCTTGATCAGGCCTTTTCGCCAGACAGAGTCAGTTTCGGGTTCATATACCCAGCCATGTATGTTTAACCTCCAACGTTGGGTGTTTTTATCGAACACGGCATTGGTAGGAAACATCAACACATGTTCATCTGTTTTTAAATTGGTTTCAGGTACGGGCTGCGATTTGGGTACAGGTTTAGAGTCAGGTTTTGGCACGGGCACGGGCACTGGCACAGGTTTGGGTGCTGGAGCTGAAATTGGATCGGGCTTGTTTGGATTGGATTCCTGCGGATCGGGTTTTTGTGGATCACGTGTCGGCGGAATCGGTACCGGTTTGGATTCAGGTGCAGGGGCTTGTGCAATCGACGGTGCTTGAGTCTGCGTTTCTTTTTTTGGAACACTACAACTGATCAACAGAACGCAGAGGCAGATCAATCCAGCCGTGTTAAATGCAGTCCACCTGTCACTGAGGTGCCGCATCTTGCTGCTGTTTTTTGTCGCGCTCTTCATTAATCCAGTCCTTTGTGCTGTCGATGGCATCGCCCACCGGGATCTCGACCGTAATACAGCCCGTTAAAAGTGTGCCGACCAAGATGATACTGATTATATGAATATTCACTCTCATTGTAAGGCCCTCCTCTGCGTAACTGGTTCTGATTAGATTAGGAGGACAGGCGTGAACCAGGCCTTAATCACATCGAATTAATATGGCGGCGCCAATGTGATTCGCTGGGACGCGGACGGCTATGCTATAGTATAGGCTGCATTGCATGTTAAGTGATTGATAGTTATGGATATATTCTTAAAAGGACTGCGTATTGTCGGCCTCTTACTGTGTCTGCCGCTTGCTGGTTGTATCGATATCACACAGGAACTGTGGGTCTATGAGGACGGCAGTGGCCGCATGAAGACCGTGCTGGGTCTGCATGAAGAGCTCTTAATAATGCAGGGTCACAAACAGGATCAATCGGCGTGCGGCAATTTTTTCAAAGACAAGCAGGTTCTGGTAGAGCGCGAAGGCGTTGAATCGGTAGAATACAAGTCCTATATAGAAGGTGGCGTGGTATTTTGCGAAGCAGATATCAAGGTTTCTGACTTCACCCTGCTCGCCAAATTGCAGGATGAGGCATTAGCCGATCCCGAGCTGGTTGCGACAAAAAATGATTACCAGGTGGAGTTTAGTGTAAAAACACCGGCTACAGGCTCGGGTACATTTCGCCAGCACATTCGTAACCCAACCAGCGCTGAAGGCAGGCACAAGCTACTGGCACAGGCAGAGCAATTTACCAATGTGCTGCGGGCGCGTTTAATGGCGGGTCGTTACTGGAATGTGACTTTACATGCACCAAAAATTACTGAGTCCAACAATGGACTTAGTGATAACGAAACAACGGTGAGCTGGCGAGTGCCGTTATATGATTTATTGAATGATGAGCAATATGCCTTCGATATGCAGGCGACGTTTGAAGTGGATGTGCCATGGTATAAAAAATTATGGGACATGATTATATTTTGAATTGGATGAAATAATTATGAGCGAAGAAAATAAAGTAGACATTAGATTAGACACAGAGTCGATGTATAAGGAAGAAGTCTTTACTGATCGGAAAATGGGTTCGATTCGTATAATGACGCCGGTTAATAAAGATGGCAGCGTCGACGCTGATCGCACAGTCTTATATGTTGGTCAGGCACAGTTAATGACACCGATGGGTGCATTACCGTTGGTGTTTGATATCGAGGCGACTTCGTTAGATGATGCATTAGAAAAGTATCCTGAGAATGCACAAGTCGCATTGGATAAGACCATGGAAGAGCTAAAAGAAATGCGTCGTCAACAAGCTTCGTCGATTGTGATGCCCGGTGATCAAGGTATACCTGGTGGTGGTGCGCCCGGCGGCGGCATCCAGATGCCATAAGTATGCTTGCTTAGGCTTTTCTGGCTCTTAGCTCTCAACTAAAGATAAAAAACATTACAGGGCATCCTTGCCCTGTAGTGTTTTCCCCACCCTGCGTTATTCATGCTTTAATTTATGGTTCCTAATCTATGGTGCTTAATTTATGACTCTTAATCTAAGGTTCCAGGGCCTGCTTATTGACATTGAGTTCATGTTTGCGAAGTGTCTGTAGTGCCTGGGCATATTCAATTTCATTTTCTTGTTCGACAGACTGAATCAATAAATCAAATCCATCCACTGAACTGTAGACACTGGGATACATATTCATCAGATAGTAGCCTTCATTGCCAAAATCATGTTTGAGTAATTGTTTCGTCAACTTGATGCGCGCAGTTGTACTTGTGTTCTCAAATTCCATAATAGAACTCATGGCACGCAAGCCGGCGATTTTATTTTTCCTGGCAATTAAATCAGAGCCAAGCTCGAGTATGGCGTCTGCTTGATGATCGGAATAGCCACCATAAAAACGTCCGTAACCACGGTAGTAATTATGATAAATACTACGATCAAGCTGCAGAGGTTTATGTTCGATCGCCGCTTTTGTTGCCAAATGAGACAAGTTTAATTCGGCCAGGTAATGACCGGGTAATCGACAGACGGAGTAATCAGTCATGTATTGCGCGATGGTTTCGAGTTGATTACTCGCTATAGGCGGCAATGTATACTCAAAACGCGTTTCCTTGGGTGGGGTTAAGTTTGCAATCACCTCAGCAACGGGTTGTTGTATTACCTGTTGGGCGTAATTGACATGATTATTGATCTTGAACCGATCATAGTCCTTTTGTGTTTCCAGCATTAATAGCGATACGGTTTGACGTGGAATACGAAAGTGTGTTGCATAGATTAAGGCTAAATCTGTATGGTCATCTGAATAGTCCTCAAGTTTTCGCACCACCGCTTCGGCATAGATCCTGGGTGCCAATGGTGTGTTGATTTTGGTCTGTGGTACTTGAACTTGTAGGTTGCGGGTTTGCTCGCCATTTTCCAATGTTAATTCGATGGCTTGTTGGGGTTTACCGCGGCCGACGATTGTAAGTTCCTGATTGTTATAGGCATAAAAACTGGCATTGGCGAGAAATATATCATCAGCATCCTCTGCCTGTGCTGTCAGTACACGCCAGTTTGTCGTACGGTGAGCGTAAACGATGGGATCAGTGGCCAGTGCTTTTTGGTTAGCATGGATGGGTAAGTCAAATACTGCACCGTAAGTCTCATGGCTGAGTAAATCGAGCAGGTCTCGGTCTGTGTTGGTACGTTGATTTACGTAGGCAAACAGACGACCGATATGGTCAGATTGTTTTAGCGCATTGACCAGTGACTGTGGTCGGGTATCGCCCCAGGTTGCCCTACCATCAGTTAGTAAAAATACATCCCACTGCGTTGCAGGATCGACTTCCTGTTCCTTCAGCCAATGCGGGTTGGCAACTTCTCTCAAGGCACGATGTAAATCTGTTGCGCCTGCCAGGTTAATCCTGCTGATG
Source organism: uncultured Ectothiorhodospiraceae bacterium (assembly GCA_947259575.1). Lineage (GTDB taxonomy): Bacteria > Pseudomonadota > Gammaproteobacteria > UBA6429 > Thiohalophilaceae > SZUA-24. Next base: position 46,544 of record CAMYMU010000025.1, read on the forward strand.
GAGTTTTTTAACGCGTTACGACTTTTTTCAGTATTTCTAACAAAATACGGTAGCCACCAGTGGGTGCCGACATCGAAGTAAAGTACAGCAAAATGTTTTATGTCATCTTGATTGGCTTCTAACAATGCGTGTAATAAGTTCACCTGTTCTGAAAAATTATTACCATAAGAGGTAGCCGATGTATCAAGCGCGAACACGGCATGTGAACGGCTGTTCTCGGCAAAGCTGGACGGTAAAGATAGTTTGTGTTTAAAGGCAAAGTAGTTGCCGGTTTCTTTGTCGTTACCATATAGCATCCGCTCATGGGTGTTAGTGAATTGAAATTTAATTTCTTCTCCCTTGCCCGGCTTAAACTGGTAAAGTCGCGGCTTGCCACGGCTGACGAGAACAGGATTGGCACTTAGGTGATTCATTAGATCCGCGGTTTTGTCATCTATATGTACATAGACGTCGGTTGGCACATCATTAGCAGGTGCCTTGAAAAGATATTCGAGTTTTCCATTTACTATTGGCAGCTCCATATCATAAGCCAGCACAACACGATGCATTGCATAAGCTTGTAATGGAAAGACGTTCACCGAGTAGATACCATTGCCTTGCCATTCGACCAGCGCCGGGTCTCTTCGATTGCCGACGATGGTTTGATAAGCATCGCGTGCCTGCTTTCGTGGCACCATCACGGCTTCTTTTAATTTTGCTTGATGCTGATAGCGATCGAAGCTTAGTTCTTTTTTTGTAAAGCCTGATGTTTCACTCGGTAGGTGTTGAAAGGATTCTTCTTTATTCATATAGACAACATCGCCGAAGGCGACATAATAAGGCGTCGCTGACTCTGGCAGGCGTAATTGAAAGCGTCCTTCATTCTGTCTTTTGAAAGGATTGTAAAACTCCATGTTAAGCATAACCCGTGCGCGAAAACCGTTTATTTTTACATCCGTGCGCATCGACTTAAGCTCAAGCCGACGGTTATTGTTTGTGATCAGGCGTGTTGCGTTATAGGGCAGTGTTGATTTAACCCAGGTACGTGTATGTTGGTTAATGGCATCAGACGGTGTAGAGGCATCGGCAATCGGTGGAGCAGAGTAGCCACTACCTCCCCCGCAGCCTCCCATTGTGACCTTACTTGTATGTGATGCGTGAACAAACTCACCTGTATTTAAGGTTGCAAGGGCAAATATTTTGTCGGTCTTGTTTAGCTTGATCCGTGTTTTATAGAAATTAACTGGACGATGAAATTCCATGGTCTGAATGGGACGAAAACCCATGTGACAGACAAACAATTGAAGTTTTTTCACATACAACGACTCGCTATCGAGTCCAAACATATCAACGTTGACACTGACCACGGCGCCATTTTCGGCGATGTCGGGTGCTCGAATCGTAATTCCATAGTGTCGATTAGTAGCCTGTGCGGAGGCAAATAAGCTTGTTTCGGTGTGTGCGTGAAGGTGCGTCTGGGTGATGCTGAGTAATGTAACTGTTAAAACGAAACTGATTAGGCTGGTGGTGTATCCTGGCTTCATGTCGTCTCTCCCCTTTGTGTTTATAAACAACACATCGCAAGAGCTGTGCCAAGGGCATTAGTGCTATGTAATCAATGAGTTAGTTTAATTGAGACTTTTTGATATGGCTGCGCAATGCAGAACCATCGTGCAGTTTGCAAGCGCTTTACCAGAAAAAAAGATAGGTAAGATAGGCGATGCTGGATAGAGTGAGGCCCCGCCCCAAAATGCCAGCCAATATTGTTTGCCGCGTATACCGGCAATAACGAAGCCGATTCCGATTAATAATCCAAAAACAGTCGCACCAATAAATATATTCTGGGTGAGAACATCGCCTCCTGTTTCCGGCGTTTCACCAATACGATATCGTGCCATAACTTCTCCGACTTAATTTATATAGAAATACTATCAAACCTTAACCAGAACTGCTCGTTGTGGTAGCAGGCGTTCGCCAGATATAAAGATACCAAAACACAGGAAAGACAAATATACCGAAAAAGAAAAGCAGAAGCGTCCAGAGTATTTTCATGTTCTGTTCAATAGATTCAGTTTTGAATACTAAGACAATGTAGTAGATGAGCAGGCCAATGCTGATGAGTGTCACGATGAGGTGACTAGTAAAAAGCAGGATAAACCAGCCTACTTCTGGATCGCCCGCGTCTGCAAAGTTTGGGTTGCTCATATTCAAGAACATAAAAATAAAAACGATAAAGAATCCGATCATATGTATGATTGGAATTATGGAGCCAATACCAAGCAGGATTTTTAAAGATTTCTTCATACGTTATTCTGGTTGATCGGTCCAAATAGCGTATTCATTATTACTCAGATCAGTAAAATGAAAACGGCGTCCGCCAGGAAAAGAGAAAATGTCTTTGGTGATCACACCTGAGAGTGAAATAACTTTGTCTTTTATTGTATCGATATCATAATAATAAAATACTATCAGTGGGCACTGCTCTGATCGAAAGCCGTCATTGTCTGACTTGTAAAAACCGCCATCAATACCTGCATCGAGAAAACAGGTGTAGTCAGGACCATAGTCGACAAATTTCCAGCCGAATAACTTCGAAAAGAAATCTTTGCTAGCCGCAATATCCTTTACAGGAATCTCGAGGTAGTTAATCGTATTTTCGCGTGGATCAGACATATAAATACCTCCCTGCTGTATTGAGTCTATTTTACACTAGAAATGTGCCGACGAGATTTAATACAAAAAGTATAATAGGTGCACAGTTAACAAAATATAGTATGCGGGCAAAAGTAACATGGCCACTGGAGTCAGATTTTTTTGCATTTCGTAAATATCTTTCGGATGAGCCAATCGCAATAAACAACATGACTAGCGTGTATGTTGATAAAAAGATAAAGACAAACATGCTTATCTCAATGTTAAACAGAGCGACCACCGCTGCCCATAGTGCAGCACTAAAGGCAATAGCCCAATTTCGAGATTTATCTGGCGTGATAACTTCCACCGTAACATCGGTGGTCGTTGGTGATTCGTATGGGTTTTGGCTCATTTAAGTTTGAATGCGAACGATATCACCAGGGTAGATTAGATCGGGCGTTACGATATCACTCAGCTTTGCCACTTCAGGATAACGGAAGGGATCGTTTACATAAAATTCAGTGATATCCCACAAGGTATCACCTTTAACCACGATATGAGTAATAATTTTAGATTCATCAACGGGCTTGTTAGTTAAGTTTATAAGTATGGTTTGTTGATTATTAGTATCCAGTTTCGTATCGATAGTATCTTTTTGAGGAGTGACACTTGCTAAGTCTGTTACTATTTCTTCATCATTAGAAACGGCTTGTACACTATTAGCTGCAAAACTTTCATTGCCTTTAAGAGTAATTTGATCTTCAAACTTGGTTAAGCTGAGCAGCATTCCCGCCATAATAAGTAATAAAATAGCAACTGGCTGAACAACGGTTCGTGTTTTATATTTAGAAAAATCTTTTGCACACTGTGAGATATTCTGTGCTTTTTCACTTAGACTTTTGACTAATTGATTTTTATAAAAATCATTAGCGATCGAGCTAGCTTTTTTGGTTGTGCTTCCGTTGCTAGTTGGATAGTCATCTTCTTCTGACTCAACAGGATACAGGCGAGAGTTGCCAGGAACATCGCCTGGAATTTTCCACCGGGCGGTTGACTGTATTTGATATTTGTTGTCTTCTGGCATTTTAACCTATTCTCGACGAACCAATACAAAATTGAAATGCTTGTTCTCAAATATACTGAAAATAGAAATAAAGTACACTTCATCATGTCTCACTAATCTGAATTTGTACGATAATTTTTAATATCAGTTAATTCTAAATATCTAATTGTTACTTTTTTTAGACATCGCATTACGGAAGTCGAAGAAACGTTACGGGGGTGATTAAATTTTAAACAAACCCATTTATTGGCTACTTGCACCTTATCTGGCAAAGCTTAACCACAAGCTCCGTTTCCGTAGCTGCTAGCCGACAATAACCTAATCAGGTTTCTATTATGAAAAAAACTTTTGGTATTTATTGTTAAATACAACGTTTGAGTTAAGTGGTGCACCAACAGCGAGAACTTGAACGATTCGTTAGACAGCACTTCGTCTCTTATAAAGTATTACGTTACTATTTGTTTTAACTTCAGCGAGTACACCTTCATCTACTAGATGTTTTATGGCATATGCGAGCGTCTCCATTGATACTTGAGTGTTGTCCAGCAACCACCACTTAGCAATACCTTCCATTGAGTCAACGGCCTCCGGATTTGAATCTAGATGCCTGATTATTTCCACGCTTAATTGAGGCAACTGGTCACGTTTCATTTGGCACCTTTATGTGCTGTCTAACGCGAAGCTAACTTGCGCTTGATGGTCACGGCCTTTAGCGGCAGCGAAAAGCTCGTGGCTGTCGCGTGTCAAAGTTAAGCACCTTGTTATGTATGAATGACATATTTTTTTGTTTATTGCTTTAATCGGATGTAAGCAATAGGCGCATATGAAGTATTAGGCCATACAGGAATACAACCAGCCCCAACATATATATCAACAGTTTTCTTGGCCATGTAGGCAGACAGTAATGTTGCAAACCGTGTTTTTTGAGTGGTTGGATTGATAATCACATCACCATCACCATTAGTTAAGCATGAATCAGGGTTTGAGAAACTTGATAGTTTTATGAGAACACTTTCTTCCCCAATAACAAATATACCTGTTATAGTCGCTTTACCTGACCAGCCTTCACCTGCATAAGTGTTATTTGAAAATACAAATAAACTGCAAGTTACGAATATATTGATAAATATTTTTTTCATTTCTGCTCCCTAATAATTTGTTTAACCAGTGCGAACATATAACGTTTGAGTTAAGTGGCGCCAGAAAACCGCACAGCAGTTTTGGTTTCAACGGATTTGAACGATTTGTTATGTGTTTTTGTACTCATCTATTAATGAAATAGTATTTAGTTTAATGCCAATCATGTTGACATAGGAATAAAGTAGCTTTTTACTTTCTTGGAAAATCCCAGAATTAGCATCAAAACGAATGCCAACAATATTGAAATTGTGAGATACACAATAATATATGATCGAGTCATACGAGGAATTTCGGAGTTGAGAAACCCGCTTTCTGGGTTTGCGATAAGGCCTATCGCGGCAAAGGCAAGTAACGAGTAAGCTAACAATAAAAACATACCAATCCAACGGGCATGCATTTTGCGCTTATAGATTCCAATAAATGCGTATAGATACAGACCAAACAGTACAAAGCTTAATATAAATATATACGTCCAGGTATTTTCTTGGGTAAATGAGTTAGCAATAAACTGATAAAGCAGGTTTATCACTTCGTAGCCTGAAAGCATTATTACCGCTAAGAAGATAGTTTGAGTAAACCACACTGTTAAACCTGCACGTGTTCGATAGTTAGGTACAGTCTGTGCTACCTCGTCGGCTAGAATCGTTGATTGATATGGGTTGTTGTTATTGGACATAACCTATTATTTACCTCAAATAATCCGACACGTAGTGTTATCAGGATATGCATTATTTTCGAAAATATTTGCCAACCTCTTTCTTGTACTTCTCAAAATATTCTTATCTTTCTAGTACGCACATAACGTTTGAAGCCACGGGCGGCTCCAGCGCGGCAATGCCGCGGTGAGGTGTCCCAGTGGGCTGATTTGTTAGTGGTTATAGATTTTATTTAACTCTTCACCGGGTGTCTTTATTATTCCTTAGCAGGTCATACTTATTACATAATTATAGCTAGACAACACTCGAGCAGTTGAATCTAACAATATATTCATTGTAGTTGTTAATATTTAATCACATCGATCATACAATTCGTCTAAATACTCTTTAACAGACACTTTGCGCGATGAAACAAGTTCTAGTTTTTTCAGTTTTTCGTCTCTATATGGCCAGTATTGGTAGTACATTTGCGTTTCATAATTGTTATAAGTTTCTTGCCCATCAGTATTAAAAGTTAGTAATTGAGCTTCGCTAAACCGAAATATGAATTCAGAATCTTTCCTTTTCAACTTTCCTATAAAACCTATACTTTCGCCAATTATCCAATTAGCTTCCCGAGTCCAGAGTTTTTCAATAAAAATTTGTGTACCTTTAGGTAAAATTACGACATCTGTATAACTATAATTATTTGGGTTAGCACATATTATGCCTTCGGGAGGTTTTCTATTTTCGTAACGTTCTTTTTCTTCTAGCAAATAGTTTACATGTTTTTGACCGTAGTATCTCAGTGACCACATACGTTTTTGTTCAGTATAAATTGGACCATAGCAATAGCTGATTTCCTGAATCAATAGTGAGTTGTACTTTGTTTTTAAGCATTTGTATTTACTTAACGTATCATCGTTAGATGTATCATATTGTATGATGCTTTGCGCGCATGAGCTAAGCAAAATACAACTCCAAATAAAAATCAACTTTTTCAACTTCATCTTGTACTTTCTGACGCTAACTATTATATAAATGGCATAAAGCAGAGTTAATCATGCATGTTAACTCCCCTCAATTAAATAGCACTATCTAGTTCAGCACCTTAGTACGGTAACCCTGTTAATTACAAGTAGGTGCTAACAAGCAAAATTGCATGTTATCATTACAAATACTTGAAATATCAGTAAGTTACAGCATAGATGATCGGGCTTGTTGTTCTGTGATGTGACGTTTACGCGTTTCTGTTATTAAAAATCAATATGATTCGGGTGACACTAAAATCTTGACAATAGTCCTAATAAGTACTATTATTGGTTCTAGTTAGTACAAAGGTGTGGACATGATTACAGCGTCAAATGCAGCAAAACAGGACTTTTTACCCGTCATGCGGGAGTTAGTGCGGGCCTATCAGGCTTTTGCCAGCCTTGACGCCAGGGGTCATGAGGGCAGTGGCCTGACGGTTTCCCAGGCCGATGTTCTGTTCACCCTGGGTAATACCGATGGTCTTAGTTTCAAGGAAATTGGAGAACTGGCGTTGATCACCAAAGGGACCTTAACCGGTGTGATTGATCGAATGGAAGCAAAGGGACTGGTGAAGCGTAAGATGTCACCACAGGATCGAAGGATTACCCTGGTGCGTTTAACTAAACAGGGGGAACGTTTGTTCGAAAAGGAATTTCCAAGACAGATCATTTATATCAAGCAACGCTTTGATCGTTTATCCAAGACTGAGCTAAAGGAAATTATGAAGTCGTTGAGTCGACTGCGTGAAATATTCAGCTGAGTATTTTTTTAATTAAATAGTCCTAATTAGGACTAAAGGAGTGAAAACATGAATCAATCAAATACCAATATTGCGGCACTATTGTTAAGAGTCACGATGGGCGTCATGTTAATTGCACATGGCCTGCTAAAGGTGATGGTGTTTACCATGGCAGGAACAGCACAGTTTTTCGAACAGGTTGGGTTTTTTGCCTGGATGGCTTATCCCGTTACCTTTATCGAAATCATCGGTGGCGCGTTATTAATTGTCGGCTTTTATAGTCGTCAGGTCGCTCTGTTAGTGATCCCGGTCTTGCTAGGTGCGCTTTATGTGCATTTAGGTAATGGTTGGTTATTCACCGCAGCCAATGGTGGTTGGGAGTACCCAGCGTTTTTAGTGATGACCGCTATCGTGGTTGCCTTATTAGGTGACGGGGAATACTCGATTCGTAACGTAATGGTCAAAAAGAATCAGATTGCCAACGCATAAAGTACTTAGCTAAAAGGGCCAGAAATGTTTCTGGCCCTTTATATTTTTTCTTTGCTATGATGTTCTCAACTCGGTTTTTTAGTAAATAACATATTAGAAAAAATCATACCTGGGCAAATGCCTGTAACAGCCGCAAATATAAAAAATACGGCGGGGATGTAGAGAAGCCAGTGTACGGTATTAAAGCCAGTTAACCAGATACCTAACCAAATTGTAGCGCCTGCAACTAGCATGAAAAAGCGAAGTGGTGCGCTAATCATAAGACTCTTCATTTCGATTCTCCCCAAATATTGATAGATCAAAAGTATACGATGAAATGATCAGCCTGAATGTAACGTTCGGTACACAAGTTAGAAAATTAGCCATAGCGGCATGTTTGATAGCAGAAATGAAAAAGCCGGCTAACTGCCGGCTTTAGATATTCTTATATGGATAATGACTAGATGCTATGACCACCATTAACAGCATCTTGATCATTACCTAAATCTGTATAGTGGCGATAAATCATAAGGACGCTAGCAACGAGCAAACCGACGCCGGAAATCAAGGCGATAGGGTGATGTACGAAGGCAATCAGTAACAAACTGAGGGTGATAATCACAATCGGTAGTGTTTCAAAAATTGGTTTCGTGAACATTGTTATATCCTCATAATTAGTGAGCGTAAATCGCCAGTTCCCTGCTAAGATCCGGGGCAAGATCCCGGCTAAGCTCCGGTGTGAACACCGTCACAGTTTTGTGATTTATAGCCTTTTCGATAGGATCTGTCAATATGCTAATATAGTAAGATATTCAATATGTTACAAGTATTAGCTAAAGTATGATCTGCAGATAGGCTGATAATTAACAAATATTCACCAAAATGGCCGATCTGAGGCTTAGATTTAGCTTACGTGGATGAAGATTAGGGCTGATCTACTCGAGAATTTCTCGCCAGAAGATAATCCGGTCATCACCTCTGAATTCACCGAATGACGCAACGCCATCAACATGAAGCAGATAGGGGTGTACCGAGGTGTCGGTGCTAAATGGGAACTGGAATGGAATCGTGAAGTCACCACCATTACCCCCAGCGGTATAAAATAGACGCCAGCCTGCGCTGTGATTGTTGGTATCGGGGACATGCACGCGGGCGTAACTGGCGGCCGCGCCATCATCATTAAAGTCAAACACGGATGAAGTGACCGTTGCACTGGCGCGTTGGTAATAACCGGGCGTGCCTATGCTGCCGGGATTTGCACCCAGCTGAACACCAGCAGGTGGGTTTATATTATATAGAGTGCAACTATCATCGGTTTTGTGTTGCCAATCATTGCACACGCCACCATTAACAGCGTTACAAAATTCTGTACGCGCATACATGTCTAAACCAACATCGGTTTGATCCGTACCAAAGGCATTCTCGGCAAACAGCCGGCCAAGGTAGAGTTCGGTGTTACCCACCTCACGATAAGTATCTGTCCCAATGGTCAGGCTGGTGGAGTCCATCGCCACGTTGTCGGTATCAATCGGATTAATTGCAACCCGGACATCGGCAAAGGGTGCTTCGGCTGTATAGCCAGGTGCGGTACCACTGCGATTGATATTCATGGTGGCCGTGACTACGGCCTCACCGCTAGTAAAGATAGTGGGCGAACTGGCGGTAGTATTGATACTGATGCGCGTGTTCAGATTGGTTGCTGTGCCCGCGGGATCGTTAACTGCGCCAAAATTCCATTTGCCGAGTTCATTGGCATCACTGGTGTCATCATTAAACGGCGTTGTAAATTTAGACCAGGTGTTATCGTAATTTACAGTAGAGGTGCCGTCACCACAGACTGTGTTCAATGCCTGTGCAGTTAGAGTAAAGCGCGCATCAAATTCTTCATCGAGATAACTAAACCCATCTGTGCAGCTCGATGCTGTATTTGGGTCTGTCCTGTTTACAATTGAGTTTGCAGATAAACAGAAATGACCGGGATAAAAGCGGCCGATTGGGCTACTGGTATTGAGAGTAGCATCGCCAATCGTTTCACCAAAATAACCGCCGACTGGCAGTGTTGCCATGAATGTATATGCGCCAACTTCGGAAACCGTTTGGCTGATGGTGGCTTCACCATTGTCCGCAGTGAGAACATCAAAGCCTGCTGTGCCTAATGTTCCTTGAGCTATGGCCGGTGCGGTATTGGTGTGCGTTATCGTTAATCCGCTTAATTCAAAGTTTGGTGTTACCGAATTATCAGCACAGGCTCCCCTAACTTTTAGATTAAATGTATCACCGGCAGCCTTAAAAGCTGAACATGTAGCTAAAGAGCCAGGACAAGCAGAGTTGGCTTCATCAGCAAAGACATAGAGTTTAGCAGGCTTGGTAACGAATGTGGCGGCGCCGTTCATAGACAAACCTGCATCTCCGGTACCTGCACTGCCTGTATATAAACTGTTGAGAGTGATCTGTCCGGCATCGGGATAAGTAACAGTAAACGTCGCCTGGCCACTACCATCAAAGTTTATGGGTACCGTTTGACTGGTGACATTATTTATTGGTGTATAGTCGGTACCACTATAATTTAAGGTTAAATCGCGTGTACCACTATTCGGATTAACATAGGTTAATGAAAAATCGAGATCACGTGCCTGATTCACGAAGGTAGGTACGCATGCCTGAGTGGTATTATCAAGCCGTACCGCGCTAATCGTGATCGGCGCAGATGTTGTGCAGGATGTCTGAGTAGGAATCGTATAAATGAAACCCGTGTCATAGAAAGTTTGTGAGCAACTATTTGATGAGTCTGCAGTGTTTAGACATACGAGTGCGCTACTGGCTGATGGCGCCGAGCTACTTACACCATAATTAACCGTTGTGGCGGAGGTATTTCTAAATTGAAATGTAGTTTGACCATTAAGGATTGTTTGTGTGGTCCCGCCAACCCATCCTGATGGTGTAAAGGTAGCATTCACGTCGCTTGTATATAAGCTACTACAACTACTGTTTGCACAAGCGCGCACGGTAATAGTTTCCGGCTCGCATGTTAGTCCTATGCCATCATGTTGTATCTCGATATGATGCAGGCCCGCTCCTGGACAGGTACGGGCTGCGCCATTCCAGCTTAGACCACTTTGATAATTATTGTACATTCGTTGAATGCCAGTAGCGGGTAGTGCAGACTGAAATACAAGCACTTCGTCGATACGGCCACTAAAGAAATAGGTACTATTTGGGTAGCGTTTACTTATCATCAGCGGATCGGTGTTTTGCACTAAAGTCGTTGTTGAAAAAGTATCTGTATCTCTCAACACACCGTTTGTATAGAGTCGTAATGAAGTACCATTAAAGACAAGTGAAACATGAGTCCACTGCCCTGTGCCAGGTAGACTAGTTGTAACCTCGTAACGGCCACCATTGGTTTCGGCCCGACCTTTTAAAACGCCGCTTTCAGAGAAAATACCCATTTGCGCACGGCCACTGCCACCACCATGGACAGATTTAGACATGATTTGATCAACGCCGGTCCAGCTTTGCGGATTGATCCAGGCAGAGTAAGTCAGCTCACTACTACCATTAAGGGAACTGTCATGAGGAATTTCAATGTAATCATTGCTGCCGTCAAAATTGCCACCATTACATAAATAAGCAATGGTGTTAGCAAGGTTATTGTATGTCGTACCATTATTAGTATTACTAGAACTATCAACAACCTCACCGGTTGCACCCGTCCAGGTGGTTTCATCCATCTGCCAGTCACCAGTTGGATTTGCCAATATAGTGCCAATCGGATAATGGTTGTTAACCGTCCCGTTGACCGGGTTTGACAGATAAAGATAAAAAGTCACTTCACCTGATGGGCTGCCTGCGATAGTGGCAACATCGACGGTGGTTGAGGTGTTGCCCGCAGTAATCGTCGCTGTGCCAGAAACGGCAGTATAATCGGTTCCGGCAACCGCAGTAATGTCTTGCGTTGTGTATGTCACACTAATGTCATAGGCCTGCGCACTTGCGATGGACAGAGTGAAAGTAGCCGTCTCGCCTTTGAAGACAGTTGGATTAGTAGCCGAAATAGCCGGGGCCGGATTACCACTCGGGTCTTCATCGTTGGTATCGTCTTCAGTGGGCGGTTCAGAGGCAGATGGCGCATCATCCCAATCGCCAGTACCATCAGGTAAACGGAAAATGAATTTATCACTAGCACCGGGAGCACTCGCCTGGTAATCGAAAGGTAAGGCCGCTCCAGTACAGCTTCCATCTTCTTGAGGGTTGTAGCCATCAACTGTTAAGTAGTCTATGACATCACCATTTTGATCGAGAAGAATCGTGTCAAAACCACTTTTAAAATTAATGTAACGGCCGATGTTGCCCTTTAAAACAATCCAGGGCGGGTTCTTATCAGTAAAGGTATTAACAGAAATAACACCACTACAACCATCATTATCATTCAGATTTCCAGCAACGTTTTGTTCGCATGCTTGGATGGTCCAGGTATCGAATATGGTTGCATCAATAGCTTCGTTTAATATCTTGACCTCAACAAAATCATCAGAATCAGTAGCCTGGTTCGTCCTGTCCTTAAAAAATTCATTAAGACTGGCCATACCCAGGTAGGGAGAACAGGCAGCATTAACGAATTGTGCCGGTAAAATGATACACGCAAGTGTAATGAAAACGAGAAGTTGTGTTTGTAAAGTTTTCATCACCTATTCATCACCACTTTATTGTTTAGCCATCACTTGGATTTGACGTACTGTCGTAGTATCGCCGGTGCTACAGGTGCCTGTACTTGAGATCGTATAAAAGGTTTCGCTACCAATGGTTGTGCTAGTACATGACATACTTGCCTGGCAGTTATTGAGTCCGGTGGTATTAAAAGTTAGAGACGAATTAGCTGCACAATTCGCCGCGCCGCCATTGAGCGGGAACAATGCCGATAAGACATGCTGTGCACCGGACTCTGCTGAATAAAAGGCGCGCGTTGATAACACCTCCTGGCTCACACCGGCAAGGCCTTTATTTAAGATATTGACTGCGCCCGCGGCGAGGAGCGCCATGATGATAATAATAAAGATGGCAACCGGCAGGCTAAAACCTTTTTGCCTTAGAATATTATACTTGTGCAAGTTAGAGGACATTTCGTATTTGCACCTCATGACTCATGCGAATCCAGTCGCCATTTACCAAAAATCGGAAGTCTAAAGTAACGATGCCATTACGCTGTAGACTGCCGGGCGTATAACTAAACGGAGTTATTGCTCCGCCATCATTGGTTTGAATGTTCTCTGCCATTAAAGAGGCCGTACCACCAGGGGGTGTTGCCTGCGCACCATTTACGCCATAGTTTTCATACCGATTTAGATCAGTTCCGACGATGCAATAACTCACCGGATCTTCGGCAAGATAAAAACGGCGATGTGGAGCCGACTGGTTGAACTGATGACTGGAGATGCTTACCGTTGTAACTGGTGAGCCAGATATACCGGAAAAGCCGGCTCGTGGGCCGGGGTTTGCTGCGCTATACAATGCGGTTGTATTGTAAGGATAAACAATCACATGCTCGATATTCGAACCGGCGGGAATTGTGAAACTAGCAGCGGTGAAAGAAGTACTTGCAGCAGTAGTCGGTAAGCTTAGGTAAACGGAGCCTGCTTTTATCGGAAAAAACTCCAGGCAATTATTCTGAATACGAATACTATTGGGTAACGCGTTACGCAGTTCACGTGTAACGCGTTCTATAGTGATTCGTCCCAAGGTAGTAAGCTGATCATATTGCGCGACATTGGTATAAGCTACGGTACTATTGGTAATATAGGCAGCGGTACCTGCCATAATCGCACCGAGTACGACAATAGTGACGACCAGCTCTATCAGGCTAAACCCAGACTGTTTATATAAACACTTCATTTAAAAATTCACCCGGTAAGCGCTGACCGGTAGTGCCGTGCCCAATGGTGTCGTGATGGTAACGGTAATACGTTTGGCAGTGCGGTTAGCAAGTCCAAGATCAGCGCCGGCATAAGCCACCGTGACTTGCACGCGATAGTTATCAAAATTGCTTGGTGTGGCTCCGCTTGCCAATACTGGTGGCTGATTATCAAGTCCGTTGTAATCATCGACATCATCGAAAAGTAAACGGTTACCGCCTTCTTCATTTGCCAACGTATTACTACAGACTTGTGCTGCATTATCAGTCGAGTCACAACGCGGTAGTCCACCCTGGCCAGAAAGTTCATCAAAACGCTTGGGCAGGATCTCATCGAGATAAGTCTGTGCTAGCTCCATTGCGCGGGTCTGTATCAAAGGCTTTGGGCTTTGTTTTACTGTTTCATTAATTACCAGGGTGACACCGGTTAAGGCCAGGGCAAGCACGACGATCACCACGATCATTTCGATCAGACTAAAGCCGTTTTGTTTTGCACGAAATGAGGGTTGGCTAACAGGCATGAGCATACCCCGATGTTTCAACACAAACAGAGCGAGCGTTTGGGCTGATCGTTATAGTTTGTTGCCCACCAATGTTTGCGGCACCGCTTTTTAGAAAAGGGATAGTCGTTGCCGTGATCGTTATGTTTGCTGAAATGCTGACATCAATCGTTTGCGCACCACCTTCGGTGTAACTAATGCGAATGCGTTTGTTGCTGTTATCGGTCGTAATAGAGACATTGGCACTGGGCGCCTTGGTCATGGCTAGTTGTTGCGCCTGACGTAACGAACTTATCAGAGTGTCGGCGGTCGCACGCGAATCAAAATTACTGGGGGCAAGAAAACGCGGGATCATAACAACAGCTAACAGGCCGAGAATGACGATCACCGTGACCATCTCGATTAGGGTGAAACCTGTTTGTTTACCGACTCTGTCCATAATTTAAAACTAGTCCAGAAAACGCAAAAGGGCGGCCTAAGCCGCCCCCATCAATCTAGCTAAAACGCCCGTTCGGTTAACAACCCGTTGAAGTCACGGCGACTGGGTCACCAAGGGCCGCTGCGGTATACACCACTTGGCAGGTTGCGCCACCACCATTGGTCGGCTGATAGGTCGCAGTCGCTGCAGCGTTAACTACGGTATAACCATCCGGATCCGGCATGGCGACGGAAATGCCAGTTGCAGCGCCGGTTGGTCTTCCACCACGTCCCGTATTTGCCGCTTCGGTTAGGACATCCACAGCTTGGCCATCCATCGTCACCGTTGCGGCGGCATTGTTGCCCGTCACGATATATTCAGCGCGGGCTAATGAGGCCGCGGTACGCAGGCCACCCGCGATACCGTTCAGGCTCGCGATGCGCGCATCCTGGGTCACATTAATGAAACGTGGTAAGGCCGCCGCAGCCAGGAGGCCAAGAATCACAATCACCACGACCAATTCAATAAGGGTAAAACCAGCTTGCTTGTTCATAATACGTCCTCTAGTAAATCTGTTTTTTACTGACTCAAATAAGCCTCATTTTTATAGGTATTTGGGTCAATGGGTTCGTTAAGCCATTGGTAGCTTGCTGATGACTTCAGGCGTAGACCTTTAAGGACATCGCCTCTATCAAACCGTCCATTTCTATTGTTATCGTCGTACACCGCTAAGATCTTGAATTTTATTGCACCTTTTTCTTTACCAGCGGTAGAAAAATAGTCGCGATTGGCGACCTGATAATAAAGATAGCGACTGCGTGTATCGAACCACCAACTGGCCGATTCTATGTTTTTGGGTTTCTCAGAAAAGCTTCCTTTATAGCTGAGAGGCTGGCTGGCCAGTAGCTCCATGGGGTTGCTGTTGATGTATTTTTTTAACTGCGGAATTCGGTCTTTGGCGATGTGTTCACTGATGGTGAGTGCAATGGAACTTTGCAGGGTGCCGATGATATTCTCTAGTGCGGAACGTTCTGCCTGTACCTGTAGCTTCATGAGTTTATTGATGCCAATGGCGAGCAGTGCGCTAATGATAATAATGACCACAACCAGCTCAAGCATACTAAAGCCTGCTTGTGTGGTTTTTTTTATAGAATGAATCCGTTCCATTGTCGGCGTTGTTTGTTTACTTTTTGATAACGCTGCTGAGTTCCCACAGAGGCAGGAATACGCCGAGTGCAAGCATGAAGACCATCGCACCAATAAGAATAATCATAATCGGTTCAATGGCGCTACTAAGATTCTTTAATTTGTAATCAACTTCACGATCGTAATAACCCGAGACATTATCGAGCATGTCATCGACAGAACCGGTCTCTTCTCCGACCTGGATCATTTGGATAATTAGTGGTGTAAACATCTTGGTACTGGCAGAGGTGCGTGTCAGGCTATCGCCTTTTTCAATTCCGATACGCATTTGCTGGATCTTGTCACCGATGTAAACATTATCAACCGCATGCGAAGTAACATTTAATCCCTGGATCAGAGGCACACCACTACGAACGGTTAAGCCGAATGCAGTAGCAAAGCGGGCAAGTATCGCCTCATATAAAACTGTGCCGATCAACGGAATACGTAATTTAAGTCGATCCCATTTCATGCGGCCCCCCGCAGTAGTGAGGTAATGACGTAACCATAAAATTATGGCAGCACTGATAACCGCCATATGTGGCCAGTAGTTTTGCATGATATTAGACGAAGCGATTAATACTTTTGTTTGCCAGGGCAGGTCAGCACCAAAGCGACTGAAGATACCCTCGAACTGTGGAATTACAAATAAGTTAATCACAACCACGGCGGCTATAATAAAAGTAAAGACGATGAACGGGTAACGCATTGCCTGTTTGATCTTGTCGCGTGTTTCTTTTTCGCGTTCAAGATACTCAGACAACTTTTGAAAAGCGCCATCTAACTCACCTGTACTCTCACCTACTTTAACCATACTGACAAATAAGTGGTTAAAGACTTTTGGGTGTTGTGACATTGCCGCTGAGAGCTCACGACCAGACTCAAGACTATTGACTACATCTTTTAGTGTGTCAATAAGCATGGGGTTGGTCAGGTTGTCTGATAATCCATTGATCGCTCGAATAATGGGTACACCGGCTTTCATCAGGGTGTACATCTGCCGACTTAGGAAAATTAAATCCTGTAGCTTTGGTGGACGCGAACGTAGTTTACGGGCAATGATTTTTAAGTAGTCATTACCTTGCTTGAGTTCGTTGATTTCAATCGGGGTAATTCCGCTTTTAAGCAGTTGATTTGCTGCGGCATCCAGGGTGCCTGCTTCGAGTCGCCCCTTGAGTGAGTCACCAGAGCTATTGCGCGCTTTATACAGAAATAAAGCCATTATTCATCGCCTTCAGGATGTATTTGGTCATCCTGATCAATTGTTTCATCATGAGCATGCTCAGCCTGGCTTTCCATGAATTCTTCAGCGGATTCGTCAATCGTACCAGCAACTCGAATCACTTCTTCGATCGAGGTGACACCCTTTAATGCATACTCGAGTGCATGTTCTGCAAATGAGCGAAATCCTTCACTATTGCGCGCATGAACGGCGAACTTACTTGCATCTGAAATGCGTAAGTCATCAGCAAGTTGATCATCAATTTCCAGGAATTCAAATACACCAATACGACCGCTATACCCGGTGTTGTTACAGTGTGTGCAGCCAGTGCCGTGTTGAAACGACGCTTTACTAGAATCGCTGCCCATTAAATTAGTGATAATGGCCTTTTCCTGGGCGATAGGTGTGTACGTTGATTTACAACTATCACAAATTTTTCTAACCAGTCGTTGGGCAACCACTGCACGTAGAGCGCTGGCGACCAGATAACCTTGTGCACCCATATCGAGGATTCGGTTTACTGTCGAAATAGAATCATTGGTGTGAAGGGTCGACATTACCATGTGACCCGTCATTGCTGCACGTAATCCAATCTCGGCGGTTTCCTGATCACGCATCTCACCAACAAGTACAATATCTGGATCTTGTCGTAAGGCAGCGCGTAGTACTGATGCAAAGGTTAATCCGATCCTGGTATTGACCTGGACCTGGTTAATGCGAGGTAGACGATATTCAACAGGGTCTTCAACTGTAATAATTTTTTTCTCTGAGTCATTTAATTCAGACAATGCAGAATAAAGCGTGGTTGTCTTACCGCTACCCGTTGGGCCGGTAACCAAAACCATACCGTAAGGGCGCGTGATATTAGCGCGGAAACGGTTAAGAATATGCTCCGACATACCAAGTTGTCCGAGGTTTAACATGCCACCGGATTGATCAAGCAAACGCATAACAACGGATTCACCGGCCTGAATCGGCATGGTAGAAAGACGCACATCAACACTACGACCATGTACCCGGATGTTGAATCGTCCATCTTGTGGGACGCGGCGCTCAGAAATATTTAAACCCGACATCAGTTTTAGGCGTGACACCAATGCCGGCGCAATCCGCTTTTCCTTCATAACCTGTTCTTGCAGGATACCATCAATACGTTGACGAATACGTAGCACCGTTTCATCAGGCTCAATGTGAATGTCGGATGCGCCGATTTGTACGGCGTCTTCAAAAATAGATTGTAGTAATTTAACGACTGGTGCGTTTTGAACATCTTCACCTTGAACCATTTGCTCAAGGTCAATATCTGTTTCTGACAATTCATCCTGGAGTTCTTCAGCAAGGTTACTGATTTCACTTTGCTTGCGGTAGACCGTGTCAATGGTCTCAATAATGTCAGACTCTTTAACAACAGCAAGCCTGATTGGACGTTTTAATTGCTTGGTTAAATTATCATAAGCAAAGATATCCGTCGCATCTGCCATACCGACCAACAGACTGCCATCAGGTTCTTCACGTAATGAGATACAGCGATAACGCCGTGACAGCATCTCCGGAATAATTTGAACGGTATCGGCATCGTAACGATATTGGCGAAGATTGATATAAGGAATCTCAAGCTGTTCAGAGACCAGCTCAAGCACCTGCTCTTCTTTTACGTAGTTTTTTTCAACAAGCAGGCGACCGAGTTTAAGACCCGAGGTTTTCTGTTCCGCGAGCGCCTGCATCAACTGATCATTCGAGATCAGACCATGCTCAACCAGAAGGTCACCAAGGCGAATTTTCTTTTTAGGGGCCGCTTCGGCCATAAGTCAGTATCCTGACATCCGTGTAGTCAGGTACTTTATCGACAAATCAAAGGGTTAGCTTTAGGGTTTTAGTTTTATATATATTCTTATTTCGTCCCACTGGGACGACCCCCTTTCTTTTTGCGAAAAAAGAAAGGGGGGAAAGAAAATCGTCCCCCGTTGCAGGTGTAACCAGTGAGTTTTGGTGTTTTTTGCCCTGTCCGGTTTTGATTCGCATCCATGCTCAGCAAAACCAGGCTCGCCTTCCCTGGCTCGCTCTTATTGTATTTTTTCAAAAATCACGAAAACTCACACACCCGCACATGGGGGTATTTTGCTCACAACAGCGTTAGGGATTGAATCCGGGTGATTCGTACTGTGCCTGCTCAGTGGATAATCCCCTTGCGTTGCCATGAGAGGTGTTTGGCTAAGCGCAAGTGAAACCCGAATGGGGCGAGGCAGGAGGCCGAGCCTTTGTGATGAGCCAGGGTTAGCACATGGAATGTGCTTACGTCGCGGGAGCACAGGGATGTGCGGAGCGACGCCTAAACGATTGCACCGCTCTCGGCCATCCATGGCCTTCGCGGTGTAAGTACATCCTGTACAAATCTTTGCCTACTTTCTTGTCGATACAAGAAAGTAGGTCGCTCTCGGCGAGAGCGAAAAAAACACATTATGACAAGTAAAAAGAAAGGGACTCGCTTCAGTGAAGCGAAATCAGAGTAAAAAATGTGTAGTTCGCCCGTGGGGCGAAAAAACACATAAGCCTTAATTAAGCTCCAATGTACCTATTAATTCAGAAACACTATTCAAATTATGAGCATCAAGATAATCACTAATTCCCTGATTAATCTTAGGGCAAATTAGGGGGTCGTAGAAGAGTGCGGTGCCGATGCCGATGCCGCTGGCGCCAGCGATTAAAAATTCGATGGCGTCGTTGGCGCTGGTGATTCCGCCCTGGCCGATGATGGGGATGTTGTGGTTTTTGCAGACCTGGTAGACCTGGTGCACTTTCAGCAGGGCGATGGGTTTTATCGCGGGTCCGGAGAGGCCGCCCTGGTTGTTACCAATTATTGGTTTTCGGACTTCGATGTCGATGGCCATGCCCATCAGGGTGTTGATCACGGCAAATCCGTCGGTGCCAGATTCTATGCAACGTCGGGCATTTTCGGCGATATCGGTCTGATTAGGCGATAACTTGGTGATAAGTGGTTTTTGGGTGACTTTTCGGCAGGCCTCGACGACGCGGGCTGACATGTCGGGGTCATTGCCGAAGGCAACGCCGCCTTCTTTGACATTGGGGCAGGAGATGTTGATCTCCATCGCGTCGATGGGCGAGTCGTCGAACAGGCGGGCAACTTCTGCATATTCTTCGACAGTGGAGCCGGAGAGGTTGGCAATAAAGCGGGTCTCGCTGAAGTCCAGCTCGGGCAGTATTGTTTCGATGACGTGTTTGGTACCAGGGTTCTGCAGGCCGATGGCATTGATCATGCCGCTGGGTGTTTCGCAGATTCTATGCGGGGCGTTACCAAGTCGAGCTTCCAGGGTGGTGCCTTTGAGGCAGACTGCACCAATATCGGAATGGCTAAAGCCTTGCACGCGGGTATATTCTTCACCAAAGCCAACACAGCCGGACAACAGGACCAGGGGTGTTTGAAAATCCATACCGCAAAAGTTGATGGCGAGCTTGTTATTGTTGGTTCCCATAGCGGGGCATTGTAAAGCATTGAACTAGTCAGTGGGAGTGGGGCTGAAGAAATCAGCTTGTAAAAAGAAAGCCGGTGCCTCTAAAAAGAGCACCGGCTTCATCCGCCACTTTAGTAAGTAAAGTTTGTTGTCTTTATAATTAGTCCTTAACTCGACGAATGGTGATTTTGGCAACCGGGTTGTTCCAGTCATAACTTGCTGCACTCAAATCGCCATCACCATGGATACCTGGATGGATGTAAACATACCCTTCACCTGAGGCTGGGTTGAAACCTTCACCTGTACAGGCAAACGGAGGACCGGGTATGTTGTCACATAATTCATCATTAGCTTCAGTGCCTGCATCATAAGCGGGTGAATAAACGGTCTTCGATTTTTTACCGCGTGGACCATGAATACCATTTACAGCAAAGAATGCGTCATTGGTTGGTACTAACATAGAGGCAACACTAACGTGTGAATGGCGTCTATCAGTGCGGACACTCAGGGTCAGTGAGTGACCAGGCAATAAAACGCCATCTGCAGCAACAACGTCCAATGCGGCACCTGATGATATCAGTGAATCTCCAAGTGGTCCTGGGTTTCCGCTTTCAGCGATAATCTCGAGCTCTTCGCTGGCAGGTTCGCCAAGTTTAAAGATTTTTGTACCACGGCGATGTGATGCCACCATGATCGGTGTAAAGATTTCGCCTTGGGTTATATTGGTTACAGTGACTTCAAATCTTGCATCATCACTTGCCTGAGCTGTTCCAGTTAAAAGCATGACACATGAAAAAAGTGCCGTTGAAAAAGCGGTAGTAAAAATTTTCATTGTAATCCTCCAATGATTTACGTTCGTTGATATTGTCAAAACAACGTGGTAAGTATCGAAGGGTAACCTCACAGAGGCTTCACACAATTCTCACTTTTTTATAACAAGTTTTATACAGGAAGTGCGGTTTTTTGATTGCGGTAAGCAGGAATTTGAAACGAAAAGGTGGTGCCACGATTAACTTCGCTGGATACATTTATATCACTACCGTGTAATTCTAGTATGCGTTTGGTGATGGCGAGGCCTAGCCCCGAACTGTTTGCATGTGTGCGGCTTTTATCAACACGATAGAAACGGTTAAAGATTTGGCTGAGTTCAGCCTTTGGAATACCGCAACCATTATCAGAAACATTGACAATAACTTTTTCGTTGGTTGTCTTCACCATGATCATGATCGTTCCACCACGCTCGGTATGACGCAGTGCATTTTGAATTAGATTTTCCAGGGCGCGCTGCATCATGCCGATATCGCCGTAAACCAGTCCGGGCCTGTTTTTATAGTGATATTTTAAACTGATTCCCTTTTCCTCGGCAGCTAAAGTAAATTTCTGGATAACGTCTTGTATTAATTCCGCTAGTGAAAATGGTTCGGCATAGATAATGGATTCACATGAATCCAGTTTCGCCAGTTCGAAGAGTTCAGAAACGAGTTGACTCAAATCTTTACTATGATTTATGGATATCTCCAGGTACTTTTCTTTTTCAGTATCTGACAGGCTTTTATCTTTTAGCAGCAGCGTCTCAAGATAGCCCTGTAAGGTAGTAATCGGCGTTCTCAGGTCATGTGAGACATTTGCTATAAGATCGCGACGGACTTTATCAACATTGCGTAACTCTTCAAGCTGCTGATTAATTTTTTCGATCAGTGCGTTAAATTTCCTTGAGAGTTGGTCTACTTCATCACCCTTTTTATGATCTCTGATTTCAATCGGTTCAAATATATTTTTGTCGACTGATTCATTCATCTGTGCGGTAAGTTTGCGTAAACGTCTTGTCATAAATGAGAAGATCATTAAGCCTGCCAGGAAGGCGATAACAATTGCGCTAATCGCGCCCCAGCTCATTAGGCGAAGGATGTAGCTGTCTTTTAACATGCCGGCGACACCTGCATATTCTTCACCACCTAGAATGATGTACAAGTAACCTTCGAGTTGATCGTTGTTCTTGATTGCGGCAACTGAGAAAACTTTATGGCCTGTAAGGTCGCGGGGGTCTTCTCCGGTGAGTGGGAAACTGGCTTCTTTATTTATAAAACGTTGCAGTGGTTTTGTGTCAATGAATTTACGCTTAACTTTGGCATAAGGTGCAACATAGTCGAGGATTTTTCCCTGGGGATCGAGCAGGTAGACTTCAATATTCGGGTTGATCACCATCATCATGTGAAAGGTCTGCTTAAGGGCGGACTTATTTATTTTTGAATCGTCAAAGAATTTAAGTTCGGCGATAACGTGATCGGCTAGCGTCTCGTTTAGTCGCTGGGTGACTTCCTGTTGATATTGTTCACCGACATAAGGAATAAGCTGGGTAAAGAGCAGACCAAATAGACACAGAATAACAAATAGTGAAATGGCCAGTTTACTGTAGAGTGAACGTAACATGTTAGTGAACAGCAGCGTTCGGTAGTTTGGCGTCAGATGTTTTTGCGAACTTATAACCGACTCCCCACACCGTCAGAATGTGTGTCGGGTTGGCGGGATCATTTTCTATTTTCGAGCGTAACCGATTGATATGTGAGTTCACTGTATGTTCATATCCATCATGGCCGTAGCCCCAGACCTGATCGAGCAACTGACTACGGGTATATACTCGGCCAGGGTGACTGGCAAAGTGCCAGAAAAGATCAAACTCCTTCGCAGTGAGCTCAATCTCCTGTTGGCCCTGGACAACCGTACGTGTGTCGGCATTCAATTCAAAGTCGGCAAACTTAATGGAGTTAGTTTCAGGCTCATTTGAACCTGCCTGATAGCAGTCAAGGCGACGGAAAATAGCATTCACCCGGGCAAGTAGTTCCTGAATGCTGAAAGGCTTAGTCAAATAGTCATCAGCACCGATTTCAAGACCCAGCACGCGATCGACTTCTGTGCTCTTGGCGGTCAACATCAGGATCGGTGTGATAATGTGGCGGCTACGCAATTCGCGACAGATTTGCAGCCCATCCAATTTAGGCAACATCAGATCCAGTAAGATCAGGCTATATTGGTTGCTGAGCGCCTTATCCAGTCCAGCACGGCCATCCGGTGCCCGTTCGACCTGATACCCATTATCAACCAGATGCAGTGAGACCAAGTTAGCAATATCCTGGTTGTCCTCGATGATAAGTACATGTTTAGTCATATATTTATATGTGATGGTTGTTATATGTTCATAGTAGAAAAGAAATATCACAAAAGGTTCACGGGGCGACAGAATATAAAAAGGTGGGTAGACTGCTGATGACTTAACACAAAGTGTTTTCGATGTTTGAAATAGTCTTATACGAGCCTGAAATACCCCCCAATACAGGTAATATTATTCGGTTGTGCGCAAATACCGGCTGCAACTTGCATCTGATTGAGCCCTTGGGTTTTGAACTGGACGATGCAAAACTGAAGCGTGCCGGTCTCGACTATGATGAGTTTGCCGCGGTACAGACTTATCCATCCTATCAGGCCTTCCTTGAGAAAGTTAAGCCTGCCAATGTTTACGCATTATCGACTCATGGTCGTCAGTCATTTTTTGAGGCGAGTTTTAGACCGGGCGATGCCTTTTTATTCGGGCCCGAGACACGTGGCTTGCCTAAAGACCTGTTAAAAAGTATGGGGAATAAACATGTGTTGCGGTTGCCAATGCAGGTTGAAAGTAGAAGTTTAAATTTATCGAATACGGCCGCTATTGTTGTGTACGAGGCTTGGCGGCAGACGGGTTTTCCTGGTGCTGAATAAACAAATATGCGGCAGAAACTCGAGTAATTATGCGCGCTGCCATTAGTATAGTGTTGGGCTATGCTTAAAGACCCACTTGCCGAAATATATAAAATTATTATTTGTGTGGTATGAATGGTTCAGGTCAGATTTAAAACGGTTAATTCGAGTCTCTATTTTCAAAAGCTTAATGTGAGTTCGCCAATCATGGCGATGATTGTGCTGGTGCTGAGTTTATCGATTGGTATCATTTCACTATCACCATTGGCGCATGCCGAGATAGCTGCAGTGCCATCTGAGCAATCCGCAGAACTACAACTCACCGACAAGGAACGTGAGTGGCTCGCGGCCCATCCCACAGTCAGCTTTACCGGCGATCCAAACTGGTTGCCTTATGAGGCATTTGATAGTGATGGTAATTATATAGGTATTGTTGCTGAGCACCTTGAGCTCATCAACAAGGCCACTGGTCTGCAATTTGAGATGAGTCCAAGTAAGACCTGGACCGAGTCGACTGAGAAGGCAAAACAGGGCGTGGTTGATGTTCTCTCAGAGACCGATGATTCAGATTTAAAATCCCATCTCGACTTTACAGATCCATATATTTCGAATCCTATTGTAATGGCGATGCATTGGCATGAAAGCAGCGCAGATCACCGCCACGATCATTTTGTCGAAGGCATTGATGAGTTAAAAAACCATAAAATCGCACTGATTAAAGATTATGGTTACGCTGCAAAGATACGTCGAAAATATTCTCACATTGATTTTATAACCGTTGATGATATTCAGCATGGCCTGCTAGCTGTCTCGACCGGTGAAGTAGATGCATTACTCTGTACACTAGCACTTTGTAGTTACACTATTTCTGAGCTTGGACTAAATAATGTCAGGATAAGCGGCAGGACTGAATTTGATACTAAATTAGCCCTGGGTGTACAAAAAAATCTCCCGATTTTACATTCAATCTTAAACAAAGCGATTGCCACCATCACACGAGATCAACAACAGGTCATTCTTGATAAGTGGATAAAACAGAAATTTGAAGACAAGACCGATTACACGTTGGTCTATCAAATACTCATCGTTGCCGCGATCTTGATTGCTGTATTTGCATTTTGGAATCGACGTCTTGCCAGTGAGATTAGTCTAAGAACTGAGACCGAAAAAGAGCTGAAGTCAGCAGAAGAGACCTTACGAATTTCACAACAGCGTTTGTTATTGCATCGAGAGCATACCCCGTTAGCAGTGGTGGAATGGAATACCGATTTTGAGATCGTCGGTTGGAACAAATCTGCGCAGCGCATTTTTGGCTTTACTCAACAAGAGGTGCTTGGACAACATATCACTAATAATATATTGCCAGATATTGAACGCGAGGCAGTTGATAAAGTATGGGAAGATTTGTTGAAGAATCGTGGCGGCATGCGCAGTACCAATGAAAATATTACTAAGGATGGTCGCAGCATACTCTGTGAATGGTACAACACTCCTTTGGTGAATGAAGAAGGCGAGGTAATTGGTGTTGCCTCGTTGGTAGACGATATAACAGATCGTAAAAGAGCGGAGGAGAATTTACGTCTTTCTTCCTTAGTACTTGAGAGCAGCAGTGAAGGCATGGTAGTTACGGATTCAGATAACAAGATCATTGCTATCAACCCGGCTTATACAAAAATTACAGGCTATGAGTTAGACGAAGTTATTGGTAAAGATCCTGGTGAATTCGCTTCAGGCCGGCATGACAAAGCCTTTTATAGTGACATGTGGAATCAGCTTGAGACAAAAGGGCAGTGGCAGGGCGAAATCTGGGATAAGCATAAGGACGGCCATGACTACGCACTATGGTATACCATTAATACTATTAATGGTGAAGATGGTAGTGTGCAGCGATATGTCGCGATGTTTTCAGATATTACCGAGCGAAAATTATCAGAGGAGATGATCTGGAGGCAGGCAAACTTCGATGAACTGACGGGTTTGCCAAACAGGAATATGTTCCATGATCGCCTAGAGCATGAAGTCATTAAGTCAACACGCGCTGGTTTGTCGCTTGCCTTACTGTTAATTGACCTTGATCAATTCAAAGATGTCAATGATACGCTGGGACATGATGTCGGTGATATTTTATTGCAGGAAGCTGCTAGTCGTATTAGTTCATGTGTGCGCGAGTCTGACACTGTTGCACGTTTGGGTGGTGATGA
Organism: uncultured Ectothiorhodospiraceae bacterium; assembly: GCA_947259575.1. Lineage (GTDB taxonomy): Bacteria > Pseudomonadota > Gammaproteobacteria > UBA6429 > Thiohalophilaceae > SZUA-24. The sequence goes on from CAMYMU010000025.1 coordinate 72,870, forward strand.
ATTTACAGTGATTCTATCCGAATTAGAAACTAAGAATCATATTGAGGATGTTGCACAGAAAATTGTTAAATGCCTGACAGATGATTATCGAATTGGCGACGAATTAGTGCAGATATCTGGCAGTATCGGTATTACTATGTATCCAAATGATACAAACGATGTCGATACGCTTATCAAGAATGCTGACCAGGCGATGTATGCGGCGAAGAAAAAAGGACGTAATCGTTTTAGCTATTTTACGCAATCATTGCAAGATGAAGCACATAATCGTTTGAAATTAAAAAATGATTTACGTGGCGCACTAAATTATGAGCAGTTCGTAGCGCATTTTCAGCCAATTGTCGATTTACGCTCTGGAAAAATATTCAAAGCAGAAGCACTACTTAGATGGCAGCACCCAGAACGCGGCATGGTTAGCCCAATGGATTTTATCCCATTAGCAGAGGAAACAGGTTTTATCAACGAGATCGGAGACTGGGTGTTTAAGGAGTCTGCTCGTTGCGCACAAAGCTGGAGCAAAAAATTCGGTAGCGACTTTCAGGTCAGCGTTAACATGTCACCTGTGCAATTTAAGATCGAAGGTGAAGCCTTTGCCCTAGAGTGGTTCCAGTGCTTGAACGAGCTTGGAATATCAGGCAAAAATATTGTTGTCGAAATTACCGAAAATTTACTGTTGAATGCTGAAACAAATGTAATCGATAAATTACTTTGGTTGCGTGATGCAGGCATTCAGGTGGCGATTGATGATTTCGGTACTGGTTATTCATCACTATCTTACTTAAAGAAATTTGATATCGATTATTTAAAAATCGATCGTGTCTTTGTGAAAAATCTTGAGACGGATAAAAATGACATTGTGTTATGCGAGGCGATTATTGTGATGGCGCATAAGTTGGGTTTAAAAGTTATTGCCGAGGGCGTAGAGACAGAAGGTCAGAAAAAGTTGTTGGCCGATGCAGGCTGTGACTTTGCCCAGGGCTATCTTTATTCAAAACCAGTACCTGCAGATGAATTCGAGATTTTTTTAACTGCACAGCAGGAAAAGATGGCGGGCAATGGTTAAGCAGCTTTTGTCTTTTAATCTAAGCTGTTTCTGGTTTCGGTGCGCGGTCCATCAAGATCTTCACAGCTTCCTTAGGTGCAAGTCCTTCATGTAGCACTTTGTATACCTGCTCAGTAATCGGCATATCGACATTATTGTCCTGTGCAAGTGAATAGATAGTTTCTGAGGTGCCAATACCTTCTATGACCTGACCGATATTCTGTTTGGCCTGCTCCAGATCCAGGCCTTTACCTAAAGCAAGACCGAAGCGTCGATTGCGTGACTGGTCATCAGAACAGGTTAGAACCAGGTCGCCTAATCCGGATAGGCCCATAAAGGTCTCGCGCTGACCACCGAGTGCAACGCCAAGATGCATAATTTCATTGAGGCCACGTGTGATCAGCGCGGCACGGGTGTTGGTACCGAATCCCATTCCGTCAGCGATACCTGCGGCTATCGCCATAACATTTTTAGCCGCGCCACCAATTTCAACGCCGATGACATCATCACTGGTGTAAGTAAGAAAATTTTTGCTGTGCAGGGCAATAGCCAGTTCTTTGGCAAATTCTGCATCTTTGGATGCAACCGTTATTGCACCTGGCATATCGCGCGCGACTTCACCCGCGAAAGTAGGTCCGGAGACAGCTGCGATGGGAATCGCTGTTTGCAGTTCTTCAAGTACGATTTGATGTAGTAGTTTGCGTGAGCCTTTCTCGAGGCCTTTTGTACCCCAGGAAAGACGGTGTTGATCTGTTAATAAGGGCTTTATCTTATGCAGCGTTTCACGAAATGCATGAGAGGGTACGACTATTAAAATAGTCTTTGCCTTTGCCAGGCAGTCGTTTAAATCAGAAGAACAGACCAGGTTGTCATGAAATGCGATGCCAGGTAAAAAGCGCTCATTGCTGCGCGATTTCTGCATGGCCTCCACATGTTCAGGTCTGTGCGACCAGAGGTGAGTTTCATGTCCAGCCCGTGCTAGTTGCATAGCGAGTGCTGTTCCCCAGGAGCCGGCACCCAGAACAGAAAAGATATGTGAGTTGGCTTCCATGCAGAGAGCGACTTAATTAACGGTTTCTGTCTCTGAAGCCTGGGCTTGTTGCATATGTTGCTGGTAGAGCGCATCAAAGTTAATCGGCGCGAGCAACAGCTGTGGAAAGCCGCCACGAGTGACGATGTCAGAAACAGCTTCACGTGCATAGGGGAACAGTATGTTTGGGCAAAAGCTTCCTAACATGCCATGTAAATCTTCATCCGAGAATCCCTCGATTGAGAAAATACCGGCTTGATGAATTTCACAAAGGTAAGCTGTGTTTTCTCCGAGTTTAGCCGTTACTGTCAATGATAAAACGACTTCATAAGTGTTTTCACCAATAGGGCTGGCATTGGTATTTAGGTCCAGGTTATTTTGTGGCTCCCACTTCTCAGTAAAAGTCTTGGGCGAATTAGGTGATTCAAATGAAATATCTTTAGTATAGATCTTTTGAATATTGAATTGACCTTGCTGTTCTGCATTGCCCTCTGTGCTTTCTTGCGATTCGCTCATGGTATTGTTCTCTATTAGTTATTCTATGATTTGGTTGTACTGACTTATTTTATGTCCTGGCCCACTGTTTCAGACTATTTAAATCCATTGCACCCGCGCTACGGTTTACTTCCTGTCCATTTTTAAACTTGGCTATGGTGGGGATGCTACGTATTGCGTATTGCCCTGCCAGGTTTTGTTCCGTTTCTGTATTTACTTTTGCAAGTATAAATTGCGTGCTTAGATCTTGTGCGGCTTGCTCAAATACTGGTGCCATCATTTTGCATGGACCACACCAGGGTGCCCAAAAGTCAACGACAACTGGCAAGTCATTGCGGGTAATAAACTTTGTAAATGTTGTCTGGTCTAGCTCGACTGGTTTGCCTGAAAATAAAACTTGCTGACACTTGCCGCATTTACCACCAGCCTTAAGCTTGTCTGCAGGAAGGCGGTTAGTACTATGACAATGTGGACAGACAACGTGGATCGATTCTGACATATGATTCTCGCGTTGACTTAGTCCAGTCCAAGTTTTGCGTCGAGTTCGCCCTGAGCTTCCAGGTGATATAAGTCATCACAACCACCAATGTGGTCGTCATCTATGAATATTTGTGGAACGCTGCTGCGTCCCGATAATTCCATCATCTCTTTGCGTCTTTCTGTCTCTACATCGACGCGAATTTCATTGTATTCCATGCCTTTTTGCTCGAGTAACATTTTGGCACGCGTGCAGTAAGGACAAAAAAGTGTGCTGTAAATATTTATCTTTGCCATTCGTATCTACTTCTTGGTAAGGGGGAGATTATCTGCTTGCCATGCGGTGACACCACCGCTTAGGTTATAAACTTGTTCAAAACCTTCTTTCTTAAGCATTGCGCATGCCTGTCCGGAACGCTGTCCAGTTTTACAGCCGACGATAACGGGTTTTGATTTGTATTTTTCCAACTCTTTAAGGCGATCCTTTAGGTAGCTTAAAGGAACGTGGACAGAGTTTATGATATGGCCGCCGGCATACTCGTTGTCTTCGCGCACATCGACAACAATCGCATCTTCACGATTGATTAGCTGGGTGGCAATGGCCGGGTTCGCATTTTTGTAACCCCGCAGGCGGGCACCGATAAAGCTGTAAATAACCATTATAAACAGCGCAATCCATGCAGCGCTGAGGATATAGTGATTACCTATGAATTCAATAAATTGTTCCATACCAATTTGCCTAAATTGTTTGTCATTAATTTGTCATTAAAATGACATGAGAGTACATGACACTAGTTTAATGTGTATTACGTGGGTGAAATTCAAGTCCGTGGCCGTGATGGCCAGTGACGTGATTCAACAGAATGTGTTGTTAGTCATCCAGACCGGTGCTACAGAAAACTTCACGCATCATACCGATTAAACGCAATGTCCTTTGATCACCAACCTTATAATAAACGCGGTTTGCATCTTTGCGTGCAGATAATATTCCCTTGTCACGCAAAATAGCGAGATGCTGTGAAATATTGCTCTGCGAGGTTCCGACGTGTTCAACAATATCCTGTACGCTGATTTCACTGTCACCTAAAGTACATAAAATTTTCAGACGCAGTGGGTGTGACATTGCTTTAAGTGATCGGGAGGCGCGGTCGATATCTTCATCACGCGTTATCAGACCTTCTAGTTCTTCCATCATAGGGTACACCAAGTGGTTAGGACGATTTAATTATGGGATCGACCTGCAGATTCTTACACAGGTGCCCTTTATTAACAAAACATTATACAATAATCTACCGTTTGAGAAGGCTATTAACACTATTTTTACCGAGTATTTCAAAAAGATTTTGTGATATCATGCTAACTACTTGTTTTAATTGAATTTTCATGATTTTGTAATGCATCAAATTATGAATTAGACTCTGTCTAAATCGATTGGTGTTTTTAATATTTTATTAATGAAATAAAGAACTTAGATTAAATGTCAGATTACGCAAAACCGATGCTCCTGATTATCCTGGATGGCTTTGGCTATTCAGAGGAAACCGAGGCGAATGCTATTGCAGCCGCCAAAAAACCTACCTGGGATAAGCTATGGGCGAAATACCCTCATACCTTTATTAATGGATCGGGCGCCTCGGTTGGCCTGCCAGCTGACCAAATGGGTAATTCTGAGGTAGGGCACCTGAATCTTGGCGCAGGCCGGGTGGTTTACCAGGAATACACCCGAGTTGATCGCTCGATTAAAACCGGCTCGTTCTTTACCAATCAAACCCTGGTGGATGCTGTTCAGAAGGCAGTGGACAATAATAAAGCTGTGCATATTATGGGCCTGCTCTCTCCCGGCGGTGTACATAGCCACGAGAACCACATCCATGCCATGGCGGAAATGGCGGCCAAGCAAGGCGCGAAAAAAATATATGTGCATGCATTTCTTGACGGCCGCGATACTGCACCGAAGAGTGCAGGTGATTCTATCAAGAAGATGGATGCAAAATTTACTGAGCTGGGTGTTGGACGTATTGCCTCGATTATAGGTCGCTACTTCGCGATGGACCGAGATCATCGCTGGCCACGCATCCAGCGATCCTATGATGTGATGACCTTAGGCAAGGCCGATTTCCAGGCCGAGACGGCACTGGGTGGATTAGGTGCTGCCTATAATCGTGATGAAACAGATGAGTTTGTGCAGGCCACCGCGATAGTCCCCGAGGGTGAAAAACCCGTTTGTATAGAAGACGGTGATAGTGTCATCTTTATGAATTATCGATCCGACCGGGCCCGGCAGATTACGCGCCCCTTTATTGAGCCAGATTTTGATGCTTTCGAACGTGAGGCGACCCCAAAGCTGGGTGTGTTTGCGTCTTTAACTGAATATAAATCAGATTTTGATGTACCAGTGGCTTACCCACCTGAGCGACTGCACAATGTGTTTGGTGAATATGTCAGTAGCCTCGGACTAAACCAGTTACGTATTGCAGAAACAGAGAAATATGCGCATGTCACTTTCTTTTTTAATGGTGGTCGTGAAGAGCCGTTTGAATTTGAAGATCGTGTATTGATTAATTCTCCCAATGTTCCAACCTACGATTTGCAGCCTGAAATGTGTGCACCTGAGCTAACCGTTAAACTGGTTGAAGCAATTGAAGGTGGTAACTACGATACGATTATCTGTAATTTTGCCAACCCGGACATGGTCGGTCACACCGGTAATTTTAATGCGACCGTAAAGGCCATCGAGGCCATTGATGAATGTCTAAGTCACATCTATAAAGCGATAAAAAGGACAGATGGTGAGATGATCATCACCGCCGATCATGGTAATGCCGAGATGATGATGAATCCGGAGACGGGACAGGCGCACACGGCACATACTACTAATTTGGTACCTCTTATCTATGTTGGACGAGATTTACCATTGGTAAATCAGGGTGTGTTATCAGATATTACACCGACCATGCTTGAACTCATGGGGCTCGAACAGCCAGGTGAAATGAGCGGCCACTCCCTGATCCTGAAACAAGCTGAAACTGCCGAAACATAGGCCGCGATAATTCTGTTTGAGCTACTATTGCAGCATAAAACTACCTCAACGGCTAATCTGGCGCTATACCTTTAGCGCTCAACTCGGTTACACTGGCTTGCATGTTTCAGATTGGAAACACACCTCAATTGGGTCTCAAGACGACTCTTCGTAAAGCGCTTGTCAGCGTTAGTCTGGTTTGTCTATTGTCATTGCCGGCACCCTGGTTACTACCGGGAAGTCCATCGGGGTTTGCTTTAGCCGATAGTGATGATGAGGAACAACAGGCCGCGCTTGATAAAGTGCGTCGTGACATCGGCAAAATGCAGAAGGAGATTCGAAAGACTCAGCTGCTGCATGACTCGGTTCAAAAAGAAGTACTAAAACTCGAAATAGAACTGGCACGAATTCAAAAAGATCTTAAAGTCGTTAAGCGCAAAATTCGTAGTGAACAATCCAAGCTCAGTAAACTTTATCGTAAAAGAAAGTCACTGAAAAAAGATCTCAAAGCTCAGCATAAATTGCTGGCTGGCCAGGTGCGATCTGCTTTCATGATGGGCCGCCAGGAATATATCAAGATCATTCTCAACCTTGAAGATTCATCGTCGGTTGGGCGTACTATGACCTACTACGATTATTTTAACCGAGCCCGTATTAATCGTATTGAGCATTCACGTAACACGCTTGTCTCATTGCAGACTGTCGAAGCCAATATTAAGAAACAAACCGCGAAACTTAAGCAGACCCGTGAACAATATTCCAAAAAGCAAAAAGAGCTAAAGGCTGTTTCTAAATCACGTGCCGTCGTGGTGGCAAGTCTACATTCGGAATTAGTTGATAAAGAAAAGGATTTATCACAGTTGCAGGAAGATGAGCGACACCTGCAAAAGTTAATAACCGATCTGGATCAGGCCATTCCCGATATTTTGACGGACCCAGGCAAACGTACCCCATTTGCAAAGCTAAAAGGAAAGCTGCGTTGGCCGACAAAAGGGAAGTTAAATGCACTTTATGGAAAACGCCGTAACTCGAGCAAGGTGAAATGGACTGGCGTCATGATCAGGGCCAATAGTGGCAGTGATGTAAAAGCGGTTTCACATGGTCGAGTTGCTTTTGCCGACTTCCTGCGTGGCTATGGTCTGCTGCTGATCATTGATCATGGCGATGGCTACATGAGTTTGTACGGTCATAATCAGGCTATATATAAAGAGATTGGAGAATGGGTCGAAGCTGGCGAGCTCATCTCGAGTGTGGGCACCAGCGGTGGCCAGCAACATGCGGGCCTGTATTTTGAGATTCGACACAACGGTAAGCCAACTAATCCGGTACGCTGGTGTCGAAGGGGTTAAGAGTAGCAGGCTGGGCTGAGGAGCAATTTTAGCTGTATTAGCGGCTTATAAATGCTATAAACTATTGTTTTGGAAGTATGAATTTAGGGGCCGAGTGCCTGAGGAATTGTTGTATGAATAACTTTACACGGAATACGCTCATTTTGCTGACCGGTCTGTTAACGGGAATGATGCTGGCCATTGGCAGTGGCGTCTGGGCAGAGCGTGACAGCGGCCAGGCCCAATCTATCCCTGTCGAGGATATCCGTTCTTTGAGTGAAGTCTTTGGCAAAATCAAAGATAACTATGTCGAAGATGTAGGCGATAAGGTCCTGCTTGAAAATGCGATTCGCGGCATGCTGACTGGCCTGGACCCACACTCGACCTATCTGGACAAAGAAGCCTTTCATGAGCTTCGCGTCGGTACAACCGGCGAGTTCGGTGGACTCGGTATTGTCGTCGGTCTGGAAGACGGTTTCGTAAAAGTTATTTCACCGATTGATGACACACCAGCACAACGCGCGGGCATCAAAGCCGGCGACTTGATCATCCGCCTGGATGGCAAGACAGTAAAAGGCATGAGCCTCGATGATGCTGTTAAGATCATGCGCGGTCGACCTGGCACCTCCATCGAATTACTGGTTGTGCGCACCGGTGAAGACAAACCCTTAACCTTCAAAGTTACACGCGACAAGATTCGCGTTCAAAGCGTGAAAAATAAGACATTGGAAAAAGGTTTTGGTTATGTACGTGTCACACAGTTTCAGGAACGCAGCAGTAGTGACCTGAAAAAACAGATCTCAAAACTGAAGAAAGAAAACGGTGGCAAGTTAAAAGGTATCGTGCTTGATCTTAGAAACAATCCAGGCGGCCTACTGGACGCGGCGGTTGAAATCTCAGATATCTTTATCACCAAAGGCCCGATCGTCAGCGTCAAAGGTCGTGATGATGACAATAAAGTTGTTCATAGCGCCAAACCAGATGACATGCTCGACGGAGCACCTATCGTGGTACTGGTCAATGGTGGTTCAGCATCAGCCTCTGAAATTGTAGCCGGTGCATTACAAGATCATAAACGTGCAGTTATTATGGGCACTAAGACCTTTGGTAAAGGTTCTGTACAAACGGTTGTGCCACTAGGCAACAATACCGCGATTAAACTTACTACAGCCCGCTATTACACTCCATCAGGTCGTTCTATCCAGGCGAAAGGTATCGAGCCTGATATCGAGATCCAGAATCTTAAGGTCACAAATGGTGAAAAAGAACCAGTTGGCCAGGTTAAAGAAGCGGATCTAACAGGGCATCTTGAAAACGGAGAAGACGATGAAGAAAATGGCGACTCTGTGACTAGCAAGAAAGATGAAAAGAAAAATCTTGCCAATGAAGATTATGCTCTATACGAAGCGCTGAACTTATTAAAAGGGCTAACGCTGTTGAGTGGGCGATAAGAATTGTTTGCCGAGTCTGATGAGATATAGATTTTGATTGTATGGGCAAATAACTAAATAAGAGGTGTAAGCAGTATGCGCGTTTTTTTAGGCCTGTTCTTCTTTGTGGTCGCAAGTGCTAACGCAAATGCTGCGGAAACAGCTTCACTATATAATACACCAAGAGTTGCAATTATTATTGATGATCTCGGTGACCGTTTAAGAGACGGCCGCCGAGTTATCGATCTTCCTGGCCAACTAACGTTTGGCATTCTACCTTATACACCTTATGCAAAAAAACTTGCAGCCTATGCCTCCGAGCGGAATAAGGAACTGCTTTTACATCTACCGATGGAAGCGGTAGAGCAGAAGTATCTTGGCAAGGCAGGTTTACACTCGGCAATGAGTCAGGAGGAATTTTTTACTAGCCTCAATACCAGCCTTGGTTTCATAAAAAATATCCGCGGTGTCAGTAATCACATGGGTAGTCGCTTGACCCAAAATACACAAATGATGAGCTGGTTAATGCAGGGTATCTCACAGCATGGTGATCTTTACTTTGTCGACAGCCGTACCATCGACACTAGTCGTGCACTGATATCTGCACGTGATCAAGGTTTGGCGCACGCGACCCGTGATGTGTTTCTGGATCACAATCGTCAACCGGAAAGAATTAGAAAGCAGTGGAACTATTTTATTAAATACGCCAACAGAAAGGGTAGTGCCATTGCGATAGCGCACCCATACCCAGAAACGATTCATTTTTTGAAAGAAGTCTTGCCTGAGCTTGAGCAAAATAATATCAAGCTTGTACCTGTTTCAGAGCTTATTCTGTGGCGTCATAACAGAGGCAAACTAGCATGGCGAAAACAGACAACGAAGTCCCCTTAGTACTCGTTCCTCTGGCACAGGGTTGCGAGGAGCTTGAAGCCGTCACTATTACCGATCTACTTACACGTGCAGGATTTAAGGTTGTCACTGCAGGTTTGGATAATCAGCCGGTCAAAGCCAGTCGCGGCATGGTATTAGTTCCAGAGAAAACAATGGCTGACGTCATGTCAACGTCTTTTGACTTAATAGTCTTACCAGGTGGTCTCCCAGGTGCGGATCATTTGCGTGAAAATCAAAACGTGCAAACAAAACTCAAACAAATGGCGGAACAAGATAAATATACTGCAGCTATATGTGCCGCGCCGATGGCGCTGGCGACAGCCGGTTTACTCGAGAATAAAAATGCGACGAGTTACCCTGGCAGTATGGATAATTATCCAGTAGCAGGAATGAATTACAGTGATGATTCAGTCGTTGTTGACGGGAAAGTGATTACATCACGTGGCCCAGGTACCGCGATGGACTTCGCCTTAACACTAATTGAGCTACTTGCAGGTAAACAAAAAAGAGATGAGGTTGAGGCAGCGTTGATGCGCCCAGCTTAAAAACTGGCTTACAGGTAAGCATTAATAATAAAAAAGATATGAAATATATTGGGGTAAGTAAGTTATGAGAATTATTGAAGTCCTAGCGGACTGCGGCCATGTAGACACAATACGTGGTATTGCTGAACACAATGAAATTCTTGATTGTTGGGTTGATCATAGTGCTGAAGAAGAACGTTGTAGTATGCGTTTATTAGTGCGGGTCGAGAAACAGCAAGTTGTACTTGATGCTATCCAACAAGCACTCGCTGCATTACAAAACTGGAGAATCATTATTCACCCAGTTGAAGCGGTATTACCTCGAGCCGAAGAACAACAAGAGCCCGCAAAAAAATCCAGTGGTGGCCGAACCCGTGAAGAGCTATATGTTGAAATTGAAGCAGGCGCGCGGGCCGATGCCAATTTTTTCTGGTTAGTAATTTTTTCCACGATTGTCGCAACGATAGGTCTAATTGAAGATAATGCCGCTGTTGTGATCGGGGCGATGGTGATTGCACCCTTGCTTGGCCCAAACATCGCACTCGCCTTTGGCGCAGCCTTGGGTGACAAGGTTTTAATTTTACGTTCACTACAAACCAATGTAAGTGGTATGTTGATCGCCCTTGTACTCGCTTTTTGTATCGGTTTGATGTGGGAGTTTGAGTTGGTGAGTCATGAATTGATGTCACGTACAGACGTGTGGGTTTCCGGGATCGTAGTAGCACTCGTCTCAGGTGCTGCGGGTGTGCTGTCACTTACTACCGGTGTCTCTAGCACCCTGGTGGGAGTGATGGTCGCGGTTGCATTGTTACCACCGACGGTAACAGTGGGTTTAATGCTGGCTAGTGGTAATTTTAAACAGGCGCTTGGAGCAGCGTTGTTACTGGCTGTAAATGTTGTCTGCGTAAACCTGGCTGCAAAGTTGGTCTTTTTATTTAAAGGTGTAAAACCACGAACCTGGTTGGAAAAACGAAAAGCACGACAATCAATGTTAATTTATATCGTGTTTTGGGTTGTTACGTTATTAATTCTGGTTGGTAGCATGAATTTCTACCACCTATATTTCTAGCTAAGATTTAAGATTTTTTCGGCTATTCATCGTTTGGTTTTTTATCCTTAGGCCAGGCGGCGATGAGGATGGCGATGCCGGCACCACCAAACAGCCATGACAGATAAGGTAAATTGCCTAACATTGCCTTGGAAAACCCATCCATCGCAGCGATGATTGCTGCAGATAAAAAGAAACCGGTTCCAGTTATTGCAGCAAAAGTGCGTCGATTACTGCGACGTATTTCAGCCTTGATTGAGTTCAGTTGTTGCTCTTCAATAGTGACGCGTAACTTACCCGCTTTGGCCTGCTCAATAACATCGTAAACCAGGTTAGGTAGTTTCGGTAAACGCTCAGCCCAAAGTGGTACATTCTCTTTTAAGTGTTTAATTAAAGCACGAGGACCGATCTGTTCGGCCATCCAGCGTTCCAGGAAGGGTTTAGCCGTTTTCCATAAATCCAGTTCAGGATAAAGCTCACGACCTAGGCCTTCAATATTCAACAAGGTTTTTTGTAACAGGACCAGCTGTGGTTGAACTTCCATATCAAATCGTCGTGCAACCTGGAACAGTCTTAACAATAGTTGGCCAAACGAAATTTCCTTGAGTGGTTTATCAAAGATGGGTTCACAGACGGTACGAATCGCAGCTTCAAATTCTTCTACTCGTGTTCCTTTCGCTACCCAACCAGAATCGATATGTAACTGCGCAACGCGTCGGTAGTCACGATTAAAAAAAGCTAAAAAGTTTTCTGCCAGGTAACGTTGGTCACTGGAATTTAAACTACCCATGATGCCGAAGTCGACAGCGATATATTTACCTTCAGGTGAAACAAAGATATTGCCGGGATGCATATCGGCATGGAAAAAGCTATCACGAAAAACCTGGGTGAAAAATATTTCAACGCCATGTTCGGCAAGTCTTTGTAGATTGATATTTTCGCGCTTTAATTCGTCGATGTTACTAATGGGGATACCATGAATGCGTTCCATCACAAAAACATTTTGGCGCGAATATTCCCAGTAAATTTCGGGTACGTAAATTAAGCTTGAGTCAACAAAGTTACGTCGTAGCTGTGAGGCGTTGGCCGCTTCGCGCATCAGGTCCAACTCATCAAGAATGGTTTTTTCAAATTCACGTACGACTTCATTGGGGCGTAATTTTTTCCCCTGTGGCCAATGCCTTTCAACACCAGCCGCGATGGCATAGAGCAGCTGAATATCACGCTCGATCACGGGTTTGATTGTGGGGCGTAAGACTTTGACCACAACACGTTTACCGTTATGTAAGACAGCACCATGGACCTGCGCGATTGAGGCCGAGGCAAATGGGGTAGTTTCAAAACTCGCAAACAGGGTATCGATGGATTCCCCGTATGCCTCTTCAATGAGTTTGCGTGATACATCGTCGGGAAAGGGGGGCACCTGATCCTGAAGTTTAGTCAGCTCGATAGCAATGTCATCAGGTAACAGGTCGCGGCGAGTTGAGATAATTTGCCCAAACTTGACGAAGATAGGACCAAGTTCTTCCAGTGCCAGGCGAATACGCACACCGCGGGGTTGAGGCTTGCGCGGTATCCAGTGCCAGGGCATAGCGTATTGCAGCCAGCGGATGGGCCTGAACAAATGGCTGGCCAGAATGAGGGCGTCCAGCCGGTGACGTACCAGCACCCAGCTGATGTACATTAAGCGTAAAAGTTGACCGGGTGCAGACATACTTGCTGGTATCTTCCTGGGTAGTGTTTCCTGATTGGTACAGGGATTATTCTAAGCGTTTGAATAGTCTAGAGAATATGGTCGCATTTAGCCAGTGAATTTGGCTGTTTCTAGCCTCGGTTTATGAAGTGCCGAAATTCCTTAGCTGCGCTTTTGGATGACCACCGTGCCGGCGAGCTTGTCATGCCAGCCTTGTTTGCGACGATCAAAGGCTATCCAGAATAACCCAAGCATAAAAGGTAGTGTGGAAACGTAATAGCCCAGATAGCGGATGATCAGTTGAGTTTTACTCGGTTTGCCAAATGTTTTTGCATCAACAATCTCAGCGTTGACGGCCATTTTTCCCGGCGTCGCTGATTTAAACATCCAAAACAAAACAATTGCGATGGCCGGTAAGACGTACTTTATTATGAACTCACTAAATTCAGGTACCAGGTTACTTAACATCTGATCGACATCAGGGGCGACTTTAATGGTGATAAATCCTTCACCATAGAAAATAAATAGTAGTGGGATGATCACGACAGAGACGGCAATTGAATCAATGACCGCAGCGGCTAATCGAAGCCAAAAACCAATGTATACAATCTTTTCTTGTTTAGTATCTTTCTTGTCTTTTGTATCTTGCATACTTTATTAAATAACTGGTGATTATGCTTCAAATTGTCGGTACGGGGCCTTGTCAGCTTTAATGAGAATTAGGAGCAGAATGATCTCGATAACGATAGCAGCCATGGTACCGCTCATAAAAAACAGGCCGGTATCATCAAATGCGGAATAAGCAAAAAAGGTGCGGGCAACACCAAGGCTGATACTTAAAGGTAATGCAATAAATAAGTAGCGTATCGCCTGGGGTTTGAGTTGCATTAAGGCGATAGCACCGAACATGTAGAAACCATTTATTGCCATGGCGAGTACCCCTGAAATAACCATCCAGGTTTTGTACCAGTCAGGCATATTGAGCATTTTTTCAAATGCATTCACAAACCATTTCATAAAATTGATAACGCCCTGGTTTGCGGGATCATTATAGCGTTCAAGTTCTTCAGTAATGGTACCAAACTCTTTAATCACTTGATCGTATTGTTGTTTTTGATGCTCAAACATTAGTGGGCTCATCGCCTCCTGAACACCGCCCAGTGCTCCAAAGCCACTTAATATGATGCCTACGACCGCAACAAATGTCACCCAGCCAGGTTTTCGTTGAGTATTCATTGATCCAAATCCTTTTCATGTTGAGTTGTGGGGACAAATGATAATTTCATCGGGCGCCATTTCGAATAAATCCAGAGCGAGATCGCATAACTCACCCAGAAGAAGGCACTCCAGAATAAGGCAAATAAAAACATAAAGGGAAGTGTTACCAGACCTTTAAGCAATCCATCAGCACCGGTTAGGTAACTGTCGCCAAACTTGAGGACTTCGAAGCCAAAGAAACTGAGGGTGCTGAGAATAATGAGCAGCAATGACGGGAAAATGAGGTTGCCGATATAGAGAATTTTAAACAGCGTTGAGAAACTGATACGTTGTGCAGTAATGCCCTCGACCATGAGTATGCCCCCTACAGCCTGATTAATGCCTAGTTTAACGGGCTAAAACCAGCTTGAAAACCTTGTTCTAGTTATTTAATAGTAGGTCAGCTAAAAATCGAGTCCAGTGATTCTGGTAAAAATGGTCGACCACGCTCATTGACGCCGGTGCCGGTGATTTTGGCCTTGAGCATGAGTTTTTCATCTGCCGTCCGGTAGATGTCTTGCAGAAAGTCAAAGCGCAGCTTTGATGAGCGCTCTAGATTTAATCCGACCCAGAAATTATCGCCACTCGTCAGAGGGATTTTATAATCGATTTCTGCTCTAACCACGACCAGGTTGATCTTCTGGCGAGTAAGCTCAGCAAAATCGATTCCAACCGAAAGCAAAAACTCATGACGAGTGTGTTCGAGGTAGTTTTGGTAGACGCTATTATTGACTACGCCCTGTAGATCACACTCGTAATCACGTACCTTAAAATCCAGTTTATATTGATAATCCATTTACTTTAGCCAACTGATATTCATTTGGCTTAGCATAACAAAATTTGGCTAGTTGTGTTATGTCCTGCGTGAGACAAACACCAGGTCTTCTGGAAAATGAGTCATACGAATTTTTTTGCCTTTGACTTCAACCAGATTATCCAGGTGTGTCAGATTCCAGTCCGGTCTGTACCAGACCTGATCATTCTCACTTCGCTCATCCAGCCAGGTAATAAATTGTGCTCGGTTAAATGAATCAAAATCATTATAGTAATCAGTGATTCTACGAAAGAGTTTAGGATAAATATTGTAAAAGCTCTGAACATGTTCTTCTTTACTGATATCCACCCAGTAATTTGTCCAGTCGTATTGCCAGATATTCTTACCAGCATAAATTGCGCTAAGTGCGGCGTCACGCAAAGTCTCACGCAAGCTACTGTAAAGAGTGTCATAGAACAAAGGATAAACCAGGCCATTGACAAGCAATTTGTAGTTAAGACTACGTTTTAACAATGCGTTGTTTACATACTGCCAGCTACCGTCACTTAAGGCTGTTGTACCGGTAAAGCAAAATGAAACCGGTCGGCCATGAAAATCTAGCTGCTTGGAGAGTATAAATCCTTTTTGCCCGTCGTTCGCTGGGGGTTTGACCCGATAGCCATCGGCTTTATAGGTCACAGGATTCATGCCGATTCGGCCAGTCAGATAATCGCGTGAGTCTTCTGCCTGTGGATATGGTTGGCGTGAACCCCCATAATGGATCTCTGTTGCATCAATACCTTCGAAGCGCAGGTTTAGACTGCCGATATGGGTAAGTCGATAAGGGCGGCCGACACGTTGTAGATCGTCAAGGTGAGACGGGTTGCTCGGCTTGAAGTGCATAGAGTCACCATCCGGCTGAAACGAAGTGTCTCTACCCGTCTTGCTTTTGCCGGTTAGATGAAATGTGCCCTTTATAAGTTTATATGGCATGGTTAGTCCCTCAACTAGTCACCTTGTTACATTATATATAGAGAGAGCTTATAAAATGGTGACATCTAGAGTAATTTTTTCATTATTTTTGGAATAGACGTATTTTTAAAGCTTCAGGCGTTGGCTAAAAATCGATCCAGGGCATTGGCAAATTCGCGGCGGTCGGTTTGACTCAATGGCGGTGGACCTCCCGAGACAACACCACTACCACGCATTTCATCCATAAAATCACGCATCGTTAGCTTTTGGCGGATTGTCTCGCGATCGTAGCGTTCACCACGCGGGTTTAGTGCCTCACCACCCTTTTCCAGAACTTCAGCAGCCAGTGGAATGTCGGAGGTAATGACTAATTCGCCCTCAGCGACATGCTGAACAATATAATTATCAGCAACATCAAAGCCCGGTTGGACACGAATTGATTTGATAAAAGTAGAGCGCGGCGTATTGAGAGGTTGGTTCGCAACCAGGATCAATTCACAGCGTACACGTTCAGCCGCGCGGTACAAAATATCTTTGACCACATTCGGACATGCATCAGCGTCGACCCAAATTCTCATATAGGATTACTGACGGCGTAGCTCATTGTTGTCGGTGTGTTCAAACTCGCTGCCATAGATATCTACCATGGTTGTCTCAGAATAAGATAAGACATCGTTTGCGATAACAATTTTGTGTTTAAAATTAGTGGTGCGTGCATTATCACGCATAAAAGGGGACTGAATAATTTGCCAGTCTTGACTGTTCTGATCCGCGGAGACTTCCAGCACCATACTGCCATCTGATTCAGCCTGACCATTATGGTTACCACCTGCGAGCAAGGATACTGCACGCGGTATATTCAAAGAATGCATAATGATGCCGCCACTAGCATCCCACATCCAATAGCCGGTCTCATCATGAAAAACGATGTCATTTGATTTGCGTTTAACCACCTGTCGATAATGAACAGCAGCCAGGACCTGTTCTTCTGCGTTGGTAACATAATCTTCAACGCCTGAAAAGATTATAGTTTCATAATAAGGATTATTTTCGACACCATCGGGTTCCGGCGCGACATCTTTGCCTTTATCGCCGTTCCAGGTGCCAATCAGTGGTTGTAAGGGTCCATAATCAATATTATTAGAGTCGCTCATAATCTGAACCTATTGTTGTGTATATCTAAAGAGTTTAACGCCAGAGACCTGTTCAGGAAAGCCATGTTTTCTGGTTAAGTTAACGCCCTTCTCCTTATAACGACAACGACGATAAAGACCAGACACCCGAGCCCAGTCAGTGCCGGAAAAAGAATCGTGGTAACGGATAAATTCTCTAATGCAATGATAACAAAAAGATTGCGCGTCGCCATCAGTACGAAAAATGTCATCTGTTCCTCAAAAGGGTGAAAATAGGCCTTGCGTATAGTGGGCCCGAAACCGATGACGTCAACCGAGGTCAGGATCACTACGGCCCACAAAGGGTCGTTGGACAGATACCAAAATGGGATCGCACTCATAGCGACGATAAAGAATGCCCAATCGGATCGGGTGATCGAGCTATCTGATTTTTTCAGATAGGCGAGGAGGGCAACATAAACGGTGATGATACCCGAAACACCG
This sequence comes from uncultured Ectothiorhodospiraceae bacterium, assembly GCA_947259575.1. Classification (GTDB taxonomy): domain Bacteria; phylum Pseudomonadota; class Gammaproteobacteria; order UBA6429; family Thiohalophilaceae; genus SZUA-24. Next base: position 90,446 of record CAMYMU010000025.1, read on the forward strand.
ATAGGCCACGCACCAACGCCGCCTTTATCGGCGAGTTGGGCAAGAAACACGATAAAGGTGGTAGAGCCCCAGATAACCCAGGAAAACACATGGGGTTTGGTTTTGCCTTGTAGGATAGATCGAATATAGGGAAAAAAAGCGATAAAGGTCAGGGCAATCGCAGCGAAGCTAAAGACTTGCCTATACATTTGTTATGTAAATCTCACTCTTTACTTATCACATATTTCAGGATTTCAACAACTTGCTCTGCTGTCGTGGCCCAGGCCATGGCAGCCGCGTCGACTTCCTTAAGGGGGTGAATTATGCCTTCATCATGCAGGGTGATATATGGTGTGCCAAGTGCAGCACAAAAGCCAGCATCAAAAGCTGCATTCCATTGTTTATACTTGTCTCCGAACCGGACGATGGCTAAATCACAATTCTCTATTAATGTCTTAGTTCGAATCGCATTAACTTTCGCAGATTTATGATCACGCCAAAAGTTCTTATCTTCTGCACCAAGCAAATCGCCAGCTGCGTCGCTAGCCTCATGATCTGTGACAGCTGAGTTAAAAGTGATGGACAGGTTATGCTTGTCGCAACCATCTTTAATCTGCTGTCTCCAGTCAGTGTGGATTTCACCAGAGAGGTATATATTCCAGTTCATAATTTTTCCTATATTAATAAATAATCAATTCTTTCGTTGATCTCACAATTGAGTCAATTAGTGAGCCACCAGCGAAGCTGTAGTACATCGACTCTCGAATGCATAGTTAGATGTATTTTATGGGGTATTACTACTGCCATTACGGTATACCCATTTAAGTTAACGCTTGAGTTAAGTGTCTTCCAAAAAGTGAAGCTATCGGTCTTCTACAGACTTGAATGATTTGTTATGTAGTATAAAGATGAATTTTACTACAAGCATCCATCAACCAAAATAAGTTTGCTAGTTGTGGTGTTTTTACGTAATTCAAAAAGTGATTGTGCCTCCGGGTCCTGTAGGAAATCATTAGCATTTTCCCTCGAGGGGAATTCAATCACAACCATTCTTTCAGGATTCCAGTCACCCTCCATCACAGTTGGTTCTTCACCCAGTACTATATATCTTCCTGCGTGCTTTTTTATGAATTCAGGAATACTTTTTATGTATTCCATAAATGTCTCGATATCATGAATAGTAAGATCCAATATAAGATATGCTTTCATAACTGGATATTCCTATAGTGCATTTTATTTAACGTTATCGTTACAGTTTTTGTTATTACTGCCTGCACACTCGTTTTCATTGCCAGTACCGACTATGCCACCTTCCATCTGTGTTTCAGCAGGTGCAGCGACAGGGGCAGTAGCAGGTTTTGAAAGGGGGTGTGGTTTGTCTGTTGTCGCGGGCATAGCAGCTGGCTCAGTACTTTGTTGGCTGACACTGGAGCACGAAGAGAGGGCAACAAGTGTAGCGATAACAATAACGGCGACGCTTAATAGCAATTTCATTTTTTCTCTTCCTGTATATAGTGCAGAGCCAAACCTAGCTTCATACGCTTGTTTTCATGCTGTGCTTGTTGTTCTGTGTCTGGATTGTGGTCGCGGTCGTGTTTGGCGAGCACCTTGTTGATATCTTCCAGACACTGTTGTGCACGATCGTTGATGAGTTGACGAAGTTCAGCAACGGACTCCACCGGGATGTTGTCATAGTAGACTTTACGTTGAAAATACTTATCGTCTTCATTCTCTATATTGTGTTCAATGGTATTCATAAGTTCTGCTAAATTCTCTGAAAGCAGTTTAAATTGCTCAACACTACCCGCATCCGGAATATAGGCCTGCTTAACTAATCGTAATTGGCCTTCGCTGTCCTGTTCGATGGCACCAGTGCGACTCAGCTCGTCGGCAATCGTACGTGCCGTGATGTCACCGCTGTAATCCTTCACCAGTTGTGAAAAGTTCGGCGAACCCTCTTCAAAGTTTAACGAGACAGGTTGGCCATTTGGGTCTAGGAATCGTGGGTCACTCACCCAGCCACTGATAACGCGGGCCGCGCGGTTGAGTTTATGCAGGGCTTCGATTTGCTCAGCTTCGTTTTGATTTAACAGGCGATGGACCTCTTTGCGCGATAAGCCGGTAATGGTGGAGATCCGTGAGGTTGTTTGCTTGCGCCCGGGAATCGCAAGGTCTATTTGCGCCGCATCGACAAAGGCGGCCTTGGCCGCCTCAGCGAATTCACCGTAACCCATGCCACGCCGCAGTAAGATGCGCGCCAGCGGCCTCAGCATAAAGCGAATGTACTGGTAGATCTGGGTACTGGTCTCTGTGTCGCCTAATTTGCCCATATGGCCTTGTTCATCACGTCTTCTAAATAGTGTTGCCATCATACCCGATCTTGCTTGACATCCCAACAAAATGGGATATTATTCCCAATATTAGATGGGAAATAATTCCCAATTAAGGACGACCTACTCAATCAATGAATTAACCAGGAGTGATTAATATGAAATATACAAGCATTTTCAATAAGTTAGGGGTTATGAGTGGCGTGATCGCCGTGATCCTGCTGTCAGGTTGCGGGGTGAGGGATGTGTCACATCAAGAAGCCGTTAGTAGAGCACCACATCCTTCTTATCCTCAAGCAAAACCCGCAGCGCAACCTATGACGGCGGCAATCCATGCGTCTGCTGAAACAGTGGGAGTCCATGGTAGCGGGCAGTACCTGCAGCCCAACTATGATGCCCTGGATCGGGAGGAATACAACAAAATCAGTGAAAACCAGTTTTTAGCGGTGCTGGAAAATCCCATGTCGACCTTTTCCATTGATGTCGACACTGCGGCCTATAGTAATGTCCGTCGTTTCATCAACCAGGGTAGCTTGCCTCCCGTTGATGCGGTGCGGATCGAAGAGATGATCAATTACTTTGATTATGACTATCCTGCACCAAAGGTTAATGTACCATTTTCTATAACGACTGAATCAGGTCCGGCGCCCTGGAAACCGGAACATAAATTGGTACACATTGGCCTAAAGGGTAAGGTCATTGATGAAGCCCAGTTACCAGCCGCCAATCTTGTTTTTCTGATCGATGTATCAGGTTCAATGTCAGCGCGTTTGCCGTTGGTTAAATCATCGATGAAACTGCTGGTTAAAAAGATGCGCCCCCAGGACCGGGTTGCGATTGTTGTGTATGCCGGTGCGGCAGGGTTAGTGCTTGAATCTACTTCGGGTAATGATAAAGAAACAATCTATGATGCGATTGATAACTTGCAGGCCGGTGGTAGTACTGCAGGTGGAGCAGGTATTAAGCTCGCTTATAAAGTCGCGTTAGATAATTTCAAACAAAATGGAAACAATCGTGTAATCCTGGCTAGTGATGGTGACTTCAATGTTGGGTCAAGCTCGCAAGCGGATTTACAAAAGTTGATTGAGAACAAACGCGAATCAGGTGTGTTCCTAACCGTGCTTGGTTTTGGTATGGGTAATTACCGTGATGGTTTGGCCGAGACACTGGCTAATAAAGGAAATGGAAATTATGCTTATATTGATTCCATGCAGGAAGCGAAGAAAATACTCGTCAATGAATTTGGCGGTACCATCATGACCATTGCTAAGGATGTAAAGCTACAGATCCAGTTTAATCCGGCTGCAGTCAAGTCGTATCGTTTGATCGGTTATGAAAATCGCTTGTTACGTAATGAAGATTTTGATAACGATAAAAAGGATGCCGGTGAGTTGGGCTCTGGACATACCGTTACAGCAATTTACGAAGTGATCTCAACTAAAGCCGGTGAAAAAATAAAGACGGGCAAATCACCACGTTATATCAAGCAAGAGAAACAGGTTAGTACAGCAGATGAACTTATGTATGTGAAATTCCGTTACAAAGAACCGGATGCTGATAAGAGCAAACTAATTGAAAAAATAGTTAAACGAAGCGATGATCAATCTGATAGCCATCGTTTTCAGTTATCAGCAGCCGTCGCAGAGTTTGGTATGTTGTTACGAAATTCACAGTTTAAAGGTAAGGCAAACTATCAACAGGTGATCTCACTGGCACGTGCAGGTAAAGGTGAAGATAAGCATGGATATCGTAGTCAGTTTATTACTATAGTGGAGACCGCTGAAGAAATTGCGGCGGTTAAATAAGAATTAACCCTCTCCTGCTGGAGAAGTGGGAGAGGGTTAACTATTTACCAAAGTCGATTTGGCTTTGTAGTAGTTCGCATTATCGAGCGCCAAGTCTAATTAGTCTTTAAAGAAAGCAGTTGAGGACTGGAAGCTTAATGATTCAGGGCTATAGTTTTCAAGTGACTTACTCAAAGTATACTGTATTTTTTATAATGTTTTTGGCTTGGAAAGAGCCGTTTGTGATGTATGGGCGGAAAAATGGTCTACAGCAGGTAAGTGCGTGATTTGATGAAGGTCTTTACGAAATACTTTGTAGTACTCTTGCTATTTAGTTTGTCGCAAGCGAGTAGAGCAGCTGAACCCAACATCACTGCCGAAGAGCCTAAGCTCCGGGCCGCGATTGTGCTAGGTATCTTAAGGTTTACCAATTGGCCTGAAGATGCCCCTCTCACTAATTCGCTTAATCTATGTACTGCCGGTAGCCCTTCTTCCAGTGCTGCATTGGCTGAGATTAGTAGTAAACGACAGTTTCAGACCTTGCCCATCGTTATCTACAAACTCAATAGTAATTCATCAGACTTCTCTAAATGTAATGTCCTGGTTATGGGCGCAAATGTAAATGGTGAGCTGTTGAAGAATTTATCTGACAGTGAAGCATCTCATGGTGTCTTGACAGTTTGTGATAACTGCAAGACCAGTAATGAAGATGCGATGGTCTACCTGGTGCGTGTTGAAAATCGAATAGCTTTTAAAATTGATCTGAGCCAGTCAAGTAAAAATGGGATGAAATTTAGCTCTTCATTATTAGAGCTTGCAACTGAGGTAGTAAAAGACTGATGCCACAGAATACCAACAAAAGAATGTTTAAACACAGAGTGCTCAAGGCCTTCAGGCTAGCAATTGTTGTTGGTTTATCCGTAGCCTTTGTTGTTCTAAGTGGGCTTAAGTATAAACATGATGATGAATGGCTAGGTAATGATATAGAGATCATCGGTAACATATTCGGGAACCGTTCAGCCGCGGCGTTAGTATTCAACGATGCAACGACAGCTAACAAAAACCTCAGAGCTGCACGTTTTCACCAGTCCATAGATTTACTTTGTTTATATGATAAAACTGGAAAACTATTTACCCACTATGAGGTTAATACAACTAACAAAGTTTGTGATTTATGGGAGGCCGGTCCAGGTTTAAATAGATCACAACGTGAAAATAGTCTTATGGCTATAGTCATCATGAGGTCGATTATTGATCAGGATGAGTTGTTAGGCCATATCACTATTTATAGCAATAAAAACGCAATTTTAGAGTCATTGTTAAAATTTGGTTTTACCTTGCTATTTGTGTTCGTAGGTTTGTGGCTGATTATGTCCTTTACGATTAAAAGAGCGTTAGCAAAAATTATGCTGCCACTTGAAGAATTAAATGCAACAGCAAAAGATATAGCATTTCATAAGCTATACGAAACGCGTGCACAAAAGTTGAGTGAAGATGAAATTGGAGAGTTGGTTGAAGTATTTAATCAAATGCTGGATTCGATTGCTGAAGAGAATCGTGCCCTGATTCAGTCAGAGTCAAGGTTTAGATCATTAACTAACGGCTCACCAGTAGGAATATTTCAACGTGATGATAATGGAAACATATTATACGCCAATGATAAATGGTACGAAATAACGGGACTAAATAGAGAGAGTACTGATAAATTCCACAGCAATATTCTCGAAACTTACAAGAGACAATATGAAAATTCATGGAAAGATATGAGCGAACGATCAGGGACTCAAATAAATGAATTTTCTTATAAAAATCCAATTACTGAGAATATTCAGTCTTTTATGGAATACACCTCTGCCCTATATGATTCGGAAAAAAGTGTAGAGGGCTATATTGGTACTTTACTGGATGTTTCTGAATTAAAAGATGCGCAGATTGAGCTTGAAAAGCTCGCATTTTATGACCCGTTAACAAATTTACCGAATCGTCGCTTTTTCCGTGATCATTTGAATTATATTGTTGCCGATGCAAAGCGTAATATGCTCAATATCGCTATATTGATGCTTGATTTGGATAATTTTAAGAAAGTAAATGACTCGCTTGGGCATGACACAGGCGATAACTTGCTCGAAATCATAGCTGATCGAATGCAAGCAATTGTACCTGAGTCGTGTGTATTATCCAGAATGGGTGGTGATGAATTCTTATTTTTGTTAGTAGATGCAAGTGCAGATGAAGCAGCAGTAATTGGCCAGAAGATACTCGATACTATTAGTGAACCTATCGATATAAGTGGACATGTTCTTGAAATTAGCGGTTCGATTGGTGTGGCGATGTATCCAGATGATGGTGTGACATCACATGATCTTATTAAGAATGCCGACATGGCTCTTTATAACGCAAAGGATAAAGGGCGCAAGCAAGTTAACTTCTATTCAAGAGAATTGGACAAACATATTAAGGAAAACTTGCGTTTAGAGGGCAAACTGCGAAAGGCGATCAATAACGAAGAATTTTGCGTATATTTACAACCATTTTATTCTACAGAACAAGAGAAGAACGTCTGGGCTGAAGCATTATTACGTTGGCCTGACAAAGATGAAGGGTTTATTCCACCCGACAGATTCATACCACTGGCTGAGAGTTTGGGAGTGATTCACAAACTTGGTCGTTTTGTTATTACTCAGGTATGCAACCACTTAACTACACATAAATATTATTTAGAGAATAGTGGTATCGATGGTATATCTGTCAACCTATCTGCACTAGAATTTTACTCACGCAATTTCCTACCTGAAGTACGTAGCATACTGAGAGATACGAAAGTCGACCCTACAAAACTTGAATTTGAAATTACTGAATCGATTGTGATGGGGGATTCAGAAAATGCAATTCATATCATGAAGTCGTTACGTGATTTGGGCTGCAGATTATCAATAGATGACTTTGGAACAGGGTATAGTTCACTCTCATATTTAAAACGCTTTCCAATTACATCATTAAAAATTGATCAATCATTTGTCACAGATATTCCATCGGATAAAAATGATATCGAAATATGCACCGCTATTATTGCTATGGCACACAAATTAGGATTATCCGTCGTTGCCGAAGGCGTTGAGACAGCTGCACAACGTGACTTTTTTATCGAGCAGGACTGTGAGTTACTTCAGGGTTACCTGTTTGCCAGACCAGAAGATATTAATGAGTTTATTAAACGCGGAAGAAGCAACACAATACGAAGTATAAAATAAAGGTACAGGAAAATGTACAAAATAAATATTTATACGCAACATGAAAACAAAATATACAATTTAATTTGTTGGTTTGTTGTCTTATTTTGTTTTAACTCACTCGTTTACGCAGCTGATAAGCAGAATATTGAGTTAGCTGCACAAACACGAAACCTTGAGCTGGAAGAGTTGTTGCGAATGGATCTTCGCCAGTTGACTAATATCGATGTGTCATTGGCTTCGCGCATTGAAGAAAAACAGTTCAAGGCGCCTGCTGCAATCTACGTACTAACGCAAGAAGATATTCGCCGCTCAGGTCATCGACGATTACCTGAAATATTACGTATGGTCCCGGGATTACATGTGGCTAAGCTCGATGCAAATAAGTGGGCAATAAGTTCTCGTAATAGTCAGTCACGCTTTACTAGCACAATGTTAGTTATGATCGATGGTCGTCATGTTTTTACTCCATTTTACGCTGGTGTCTATTGGGAAAGTCAGGACACCTTTATTGAAGATATTGAGCGCATAGAAATAGTGCGTGGACCAGGTGGCTCGCTTTGGGGCGCCAATGCGGTTGATGGAATCATTAACATCATCACCAAATCAGCTACCAATACTCATGGCAGCAAAGCATACGCCTTAGCCGGTGCCGGTGAAATGAAGTATGAGGCTGGTGCTCGCTATGGTAACAAAACTGCAAGTGAGATTAACTACAGAGTGTTTGCAAAAGGATACAAAACTGATACGGGGGAATATCTTGGGACTGACGACAGTAACAATAATGGATATGCGCCAATTGGAGCAGATGCGAACGATGAGGGAAAAGCTCAGCAAGCGGGTTTTCGCATGGACTGGAACTCAGGTAAGGACAGTTATATGTTACAGGGAAATGCCTACCAGGGTGAGTTCGATGAAGACCGTGTGGTTAGCAGTACACGTGTACCTAACACAATAGAATCTGAAGGATATAACGCGGTATTTAACTGGAAGCGACAGTTAACTAATGGAGAATCGCTCATGGTGAATGCCTTTGTTGATCAGATTAGTCGCGATGACAATATTCTAATGAATGATGAAGTCACTCTGGATGTTGATCTGCAACACACTATTTTACTATCTAATCATAATGTCGCCTGGGGCCTGGGTTATCGTTATTATGAGAATAAAGCTCGGATTACTGACCCAACTAGTTGTGGATTTGCCACGCCGTGTTTTGCTGTTGATCCTGAGGAGAAAGACTTATCAACCTGGAGCGCCTTTATACAAGACCGAATAATTTTATCTGATCAATATGCAATAATAATTGGCTCAAAATTCGAGGACAATGATTATACTGGGTTTGAATACCAGCCCTCACTTCGTGGCCTGTGGACACCGGATAACGATACAACATATTGGGCTGCTGCAACACGTGCAGTGCGTGTCCCTGATCGGGTTAATACTGACGGTATACTGGATTTTGGTGGTACGACTATATCTATTGGCAATATAAATCAAGAATCATTTATAAATTACACCTATGAGCTGGGTTATCGTAAGCGCTTATCAAATACCTGGATTCTGGATGGGACTGTTTTCTACAGTGACTATCGTAATACAGCACAGACTACTTCAGGTATTGATGATGTATTTGGATTTGAGGGTTACGTGAAGTACCAGCACAACCAGGACCTCCGTATGGAATTAGGTTATACCTTTAATGAAGGTGATACTATTTTTGCTAATGGTAGCACTGAACCGCGTTCGAGATTACCCAAGCATACTATTTTTCTACGTTCTAATTATGATCTTAGAAATGATATGGATCTGGATGCTATGGTCTATTATGTTGATGATAGCAAGAGTTCTAGTGGAACCACTGATATCCATGCCTATACGCGTGTCGATCTACGCTATGGTTGGCGACCAATGAAGAATTTGGATTTGAGTCTGCTGCTGACCAATATGCTGGATGATGCGCATGCTGAAAATCGAGATCCCACCAAGATCAATACAGGTGTGAAACGTGGCGCTATGTTGAAACTAACCTTTACAAATTAAAAAAGGGGCAGTAAAAACTGCCCCTTTTTTTGTTCTAACAACTCAATAATACTTAGATTTCAAATGTACCCTTGAGTTTCTTTGGTACCGCAACACCCTTGATGCGTACATACTTAGGCATGCCATCTTTATAAGGAGGATAGTCTTCACCCTTAATTAGAGGCTCCATGTAAGTACGACAGGCCTTAGTGATACCGTAGCCATCTTTAGTGATGAAGTTCTCTGGCATCATCTTTTCAACGTTAGCAACCTTGCTCAGGTCAGCCATACCGACTTTCCATTTAAAAGGTTTGTTCGAGATACGATCAACCGTAGGCATAACAGAGTTATGACCTTGAATTGCGAACTGAACCGCTGCTTTACCCATTGCATAAGCCATATCAACGTCAGTCTTAGAGGCAATGTGACGTGCTGCACGTTGTAAATAATCTGCAACCGCCCAGTGGTTCTTAAGACCTAACTCAGATTGAATCATGCCGCTGATAACTGTGGCAGCACCGCCCAATTGACTGTGACCAAATGCGTCTTTAAGACCACTCTCAGCCAGGAAGCGACCGTCAGGCCAGTGAACGCCTTCAGAAACAACAACAGAGCAATAACCGTGTTTGTTGACCAGTTCGTTAACCCGAGCCAGGAATTTCTCCTGATTGAACTCAACTTCAGGGAACAGGATAACAGTTGGGATGGGTGTGTCATCAGTAGATGCCAGACCACCAGCTGCTGCAATCCAGCCCGCATGACGACCCATAACTTCAACGATGAAGACCTTGGTTGAAGTCTTTGACATAGAGGCTACGTCGAAAGAAGCTTCGCGTGTTGATACCGCAACATACTTAGCGACTGAACCAAAACCAGGGCAGTTGTCAGTAATAGGCAAATCGTTATCAACGGTCTTAGGCACGTGGATTGCCTGGATTGGGTAACCCATTTCTTTTGATAACTGAGAGATCTTGTAACAGGTATCAGCAGAGTCACCGCCACCGTTATAGAAGAAGAAGCCAATATTGTGTGCTTTGAAGACTTCGATCAGGCGCTCATATTCACGACGATTTTCTTCAAGTGATTTCAGTTTGAAGCGGCAAGAACCAAACGCACCAGATGGTGTGTGGCGTAGCGCTTTAATGGTTGCAGCAGATTCTTTGGTAGTATCGATCAGGTCTTCAGTCAGCGCACCGATGATACCGTTACGGCCGGCATAGACTTTTCCAATCTTATTGCTCTTGCGAGCAGCTTCGATTACACCAGCAGCACTTGCGTTAATAACAGCTGTTACACCACCAGATTGCGCATAGAAGGCATTCATAGGTGGAGTCTTAGGCTTAGCTTTACGCTTGGTAGCCTTTTTCTTGGTTACTTTTTTCTTAGCAACCTTCTTTTTGCCTTTTTTCTTCGTTACTTTCTTTTTGCTGGTTTTTTTCTTTACGGCTTTTTTCTTAGCCGCTTTCTTCTTTGCTTTCTTTTTCGTAGCCATTAAATGTTCTCCATTAAGCTAGTATTTGAATGTTTAAAGTTAATTCTGTTCAGATTTATCCAATTCGTTATTTGCATAATCCTGATTTGATTTCAGCATCGGTTTGTTGCGCTTCGATGTCATGGCCACGAGCTTTTTTCAAGGTGGCCGTGATAAGACGAATTTCGTCTTTGGTGAATTCGGGTCTACGTGTGTTCGACATATTTTATTCGCCAAATTTCGGGGCTGCAAAGGATACTCGATTGAGCGAATAATTGCATGCAATTCAACGCAAGTATTTTAGTGAAAATGTGGGTGAATTCCCGAGAAAAATAGCTGTTTTAGTCGGTTTCTTTGTTCAGTTTTTCTTGCAGATTGGAGATTCGGGCGGCCAGACGCGCAACGTCATCGCGAAGCGATTCGACATCACTAAAAAAGGCCTCAACTTCCTGTTTCTCAGGCAGGATGTTTACCTCTTCTTGCAGGTATTCCCGCCCGTTTTGCTGGGCACGCTCACTGTTGTTTCGCCACCATGCCGCCATTTCACGAATTGCGTGCCCGGTCTTGTGGGCAACAATATCACCAGTGACCCTGGAGAGGTGTTCTTCCCAATCGATATCCATATTTTCGAGCAACTTTTTAAAGCGCTGGCCAAGCTCGACATCACCACTGATAGTAACCTCACCGGCGAACATGACTTGGGTGTCATTCATGATGGTCAGTTTGGCCAGGGAGACGGGGCGCCCGGAGATGGTGGTGTCAGGCGCACCCTGATACTGGCTCATAATGGACATCCCCTGGGTCTGGGGCAGGCAATATAGAGTCAACCCAGTATCCTGAAGCTCGATGGCAATGACCTTGTCCGAGAGCTTGCTGAGTTGTTGCAAGGTATCCGGATCCATCTGCAAATAGGTGTTGATTGCGGTTTCCAGCGCCGCAGTGAGGGCCATGCTGATTTCGGCTTTGAGACTCATGGGGTTAATACGGGGCTAATTAGACTTTGATGCTCATTAGACTTTAAAACCACGATGCAGGGCGACAATGCCGGCGGTGAGATTGTGGTACTGACACTGGCTAAAACCGGCATTCTCCATCATTTCCTTGAGGGTCTCCTGATCAGGGTGCATCCGAATCGATTCAGCCAGATATTTATAGCTTTCTGCATCATTAGTGATGAGCTTGCCCATAAATGGCAGGATCTTGAAGGAATAGGCGTCATAAACTGGATTGAGAGCCTTCACGGTTGGCTTGGAAAATTCAAGCACCATAACCTGGCCGCCTGGCTTGAGGACCCTATACATGGAGCGCAGAGCTTCATCCTTGTCTGTCACATTACGCAGACCAAAGGCGATGGTAATGCAGTCGAAGTGGTCGTCGGGAAAGGGCAGGTGTTGAGCATTGGCCTGCACAAATTGGATATTACCCGCAATACCGCGGTCTGCCAGCCGATCCCGGCCTACCTTGAGCATAGAATCGTTAATGTCGGCCAGTACCACTTCACCCTCGGGACCCACCAGGCGTGAGAATTTGGCCGCCAGGTCACCGGTACCACCGGCGATATCCAGCACCCGTTGACCCTGACGCACACCACTAAGCTCAATCGTGAGACGCTTCCAGAGGCGATGGATGCCCATGGACATCAGGTCATTCATAACGTCATATTTCTGTGCGACTGAGTGAAAAACCCCGGCCACTTTGCCCTGTTTTTCTTCCCAGGAGACGTCTTCGAATCCGAAATGGGTGGTTTTATCGTTCATAAGTAAATAATAAACCACCAGAGCCGGAAAGCATACCTGAAAGCTTACCCCTCAGGCCCGGAAAGTCGGGACTAAATTCCGCCCTATTTTTTTATTTGTTAACCCAGCCGTGGGAGCTGGTTCGTATATATACCGAAGACGAGATAAACAACAACGACACACAATTGGAGAACACAAAATGAAAAATTTGACACGTAAATTAGCTGCTGTAGCCGCAACCATGGCAACAATGATGTATGCAACCGGTGCACAAGCCGCTTGTTACTACCAGAGCTACTGGGATGCGTACGGTAACTGGGTCACCTACTGGCAGTGTTACTAAGCTGCACTCCTCAGGAGAGCAGGTAAACTCAAAAGGCGCTCAACAGACGTTGGGCGTTTTTTTGCTTGTGGGTAGAGTCGATGTCTATCGAGTTATCATTATGGTGACAGGTTCGGAGCCGGTGACCTGAACAGGGCCTATTTTAGTTTCTATATCACCTGCTTGCTTTATCGCCCGAGTTGATTTGGTGATACGTGCAATAATGTTTACCTGCTGTTCACCGGACAATTTATTCATCGGGCTTAATGAAAGACTGTCATTTAGAGTCACGGTCATGGGTAAGTCTTTTACCTGAGCTTTGTCATACATCGCCAATGGCATTTTCATGCCTTCAACGCGTTGTGCATAGATCATAACAATATCGGTGTCAGAAACGCTTGCGCGTAATGTAGGATCGATGCTTACCTGGACTTTGATACTGGCAGTAGCACTTGCAGTGGGGGCTAATGGTGAAGGCTCCGGTGGAGATGCCTGTAATGGTGTCTGGGCTGCTGAGCTAGCAAGTTGACGCTCTGCATTATCGATAAGCGTCTGTACCTCATGGCTTGATTGAGGACTACCAGCAACCAGTGGTAATAGTTTTTTCCACAGGCTGAGTGCTGAGGTGAGATCGCCATTATCCCGATAACCAAGACCTGTTAGCCATAAGGCGGTTGGGTTTTCAGGTGCAATTTCTAGTGCCCGTTTAGCCAGTTCAAACGGTTCTCCACGCATATCGCCATTACGTGACATGGTCAGTGCGTCAGCCATGCCAAGCAACACTTCGGCTTGATCGCCTACAAGTGTATGTAATTGTCGGAAGGCCTCAGCCGCTTTACTGTATTGCTGCTGTACCATGTAGGTTCTGGCCAGAGTGTACCAGCCATCTGGGTTATTAGGGTTTTGTTGTAGCTTAGTTTCCAGTCTTGCCAGGACCTCTTCCATGCTGCCGGCATGTTTCTGTTGGTCTTGTTCTGTCTGTGTTTGCGCGGCATGTGGATTGCTTGCTTGCGTGCTGGCGGTATCGACGCTTGCAGAAATAGCCTTGGGTTCTCCCCAGTATTGATAGAGCCCAAAGGCAACAAATGGGATCGCTGTTAATAGGATAAAAATATTTCGTTTGTACTGATTGGGGAGTTCAGAGCGAGTGCTTTCTTCAGTTACTGTATCTTCAAGTAAAGCCAGTTCGATTTCGTCGCGAGATTGATCATACTGTTGTTGTGTAATCTCATTTTGTTTTAACTGGTTTTCAAGTTCAGCGAGTTTTTCGCGGGCGATGACAATATTGGTTTGTTTGGTAGTGTCAACAATCTGTTTCTGTTGACTCAACAACGCCGGTGCGATTAACCACATGACCAGGACAAGCAAGGCGATCGACAAAAGTATAAAACCAATCATTTATCGTCATCCTTTTGATCATCTGCTGAATCGTCTTCTAAAAGTTTTCGAGTACGTTTGCGATCCTCTTCACTGAGGGTGACAGGTTTTGCCTTGTTACGTCTTGCAATATTGTAGAGTAAAAGAAAAATTGCAACGAGTAATCCGATAATTGGACCAATCCAGAGTATCGAGGTAATAGAGTTTAGGGGCGGGTTATACAACACATACTCGCCATAGCGTTCAACCATATAATTAGCGACTTCCTGGTCAGTCTTATCCGTGGTGACCATTTGGTAGACTTTATCGCGTAAGTCTTGCGCCAGTTGCGAATCCGAGTCGGCCAGGTTTTGGTTTTGGCAGACCAGGCAACGTAATTCATCGATCAGTTTATGATAGCGACGCTCTTGTTCATCACTACTAAACTTACGCACTTCCACTCCGGCCTGAACCGATACAGCGAGACTGCTAAGGATCAGTAGAATAACAGCGGACAGGCGGGTTTGTGTTGTCAACTTCATGCCGGTTCCTGTTTTAATTTTTTAATCAGTGGTAACAGGGTGCCATAAATTTCATCCGGACCAAGTGGGCCTATGTGTTTGTAACGAATAATACCCTTGCGATCGATCAAAAATGTTTCGGGTACTGCATACACACCATAATCAATCCCGACGCTACCTTTAGTGTCAGTAACAACAATTCGATACGGATTGCCAGTTTGTTCGAGTAGTGATTTTGCCAGCTGATTCGAGTCACGGTAATTCAGTCCGACCAGGCTGACAATATCCTGACGTGCAAGCTCCAATAAATGTGGATGCTCCTGTCGACAACCTACGCAGTCTGAGGTCCAGGCATTCAATAGCCATACCTTACCTTTCAATAGCTCTGGGCTAAATGTGGCGGTCGGGGCATATAAGCGCGGCAATGTGAACTCAGGGGCAGGTTTTTCCATGAGGGGTGATGGAATATAACGTGGATCATTTGTTAGACCGATCGCAAGAAATACGATCAGAATTATAAACAGCAGCAGGGGAATTAAGAACTTCAGCATTATGCCAATTCTCCTGACGCTGGTGCGCCTGATTGTACTTGCGCTGCCTTGGTTACGGGTCTGCGTTCTCTTCGGTAGCGCTTGTCGAGTATCGCGATCAATCCACCGAGCGCCATGAATATTGAACCAAGCCATATCCAGCGAATAAAGGGTTTATGATACAGGCGCAGCGTCCAGGCACCTTGCTGCCCACGTTTTTCACCAAGGGCAACAAATAGATCACGGGTTAAACCTGCATCGATGGCGGCTTCAGTCATGGGGCTTTGCTGTGAGAAATAATGACGTTTCTGTGGGCGTAATTCGCTAACCACATCATTGCCTTTTGAAACTACGACTAAACCTTCAAATCCTCGGTAGTTTGGACCTTCAAAGGGTTTGGCACCATCGAAGCGGTAATTGAAGTTGCCCATCTGATAGCTTTCTCCGGGTTTCAGCAACACATCTTTCTCGCTTGAGTAAACAGAGGTGAGGGTAATACCGACACAGAAGACTACAACTCCAAGGTGAGCGACGTGGGTGCCGTAATAACTGGGGGGTGTCTTACGTAAGCCAGCAATGGATATAGAGCTGTTTTTGAATCGTTGCATGAAACTATAGAGGGTACTGATGGCAATCCACCACGCCAGTACCATGCCGAGCAAGGCAGAGAAAGAAAAGTAAGGCATCAACAAGGTGCTAATGACACCGAGTGCAATGCTTGCAACAAACTGTATGCTAGCCGGCGTAATAATGCGTTCAGGATTATCCTGTTTCCAACGGAGAAACTGGCCAACACCGAGCAGCAACGCAAGAGGTGTTCCCAGTAACACAAAAATAAAGTTGAAATAGGGTGCGCCCACCGAGTATTTACCTAACTCAAGCGCAACCGTGATAATCGGAAACAGAGTACCGCCGAGGATGCATACCGCGAGTACGACCAGAATCACATTGTTAAGTAGCAAACTTGTTTCACGGGAAAGCAACGCAAAGTTTCCATGGGATTTTATTAATGGTGCACGAGTGGCATAGAGTATCAGTGAGCCACCGACCACGAGTACCAGGAAGACCAGGATAAACAAACCGCGTTCAGGGTCGGAGGCGAAGGAGTGCACCGAGACTAATACTCCTGAACGCACTAAGAAAGTACCAAGCAGGCTTAGGGAAAAAGTAAAGATCGCCAGTAGTGCAGTCCACGCCTTGAAGCTACCGCGTTTGTCGGTGACCGCTAATGAATGGACCAGGGCAGTGCCGACTAACCAGGGCATAAAGGATGCGTTTTCGACCGGGTCCCAGAACCACCAACCACCCCAGCCCAGTTCGTAATAGGCCCACCAGCTGCCAAGTGCGATACCAAGGGTAAGAAAGATCCAGGCGATGTTGGTCCAGGGTCGTGACCATCGCGCCCAGGCTGCATCAAGTCGACCACTCCACATGGCTGCAATTGCAAAGGCGAAGGCAACCGAAAAACCAACATAACCCATGTATAACATCGGCGGGTGTATCGCCAGTCCTGGGTCTTGCAGTAAAGGATTGAGATCATGTCCCTGCGTGGCCGCTGGCAGTAATCGTGTAAATGGATTGGAGGTAATGATCATAAATAATAAGAAACCAATACTGACCCAACCCATTATTGATAATACGCGGGCGAGCATAATGTTGGGAACCTGTCGGCTGAAAATACTAACCGCAAAAGTCCAGAGACTCAGGGTGAAGGCCCAGAGTAGCAGTGAACCTTCATGTGCTCCCCAGACAGCGGAGACTCTATATAATAAGGGCAAGGCGGTGTTCGAATTTTGTTTTACATAGGCGACAGAAAAGTCATGGGTGACGAAGGCGTAGATTAAGCAGGCTAATGCCACCGACAAAGAAAGGAACTGCGCTTGTGCCGCTGGACGTGCGACTAAAACCAGATTCGTGATACGACTAAAACTACCAAGTAGTGGTAATACAGCCTGAAGCAAGGCGCAGATCAAGGCAACGATCAGCGCGAACTGTCCAAGTTCAGGGATCATGGTTTGCTACCTTCCATTTGTTGTGGCGAGCTTTTCTTTTTGAGGCTATCGGCAACTTCTTTTGGCATATAATTTTCATCATGTTTGGCAAGAACTTCATCGGCAATAAAGATGCCTTGATCGTTTAACTTGCCCTTGGCGATAACGGCTTGTCCTTCGCGAAATAGGTCGGGCAGGATGTCGCCATATGTCACGGTGATGGTTTTGCCGTAATCTGTAACATCGAAGCGTACTTCAACAGACTCATTGGATTTAACCACACTACCGGCGGCGACCATGCCGCCAATATTAAATCGCTGACCGGTGGGTGCCTTACCTTCAGCAACTTCACTGGGTGTAAAGTAAAGCATCAGGTTTTCCTGGAAGGCAAAAAAAACGAAGCCGCCTGCGATGAATATTGAAACGACCATTAAAACGACGAGCTTTAAACGACGTGCGCGAGCCGGATGCATTAGATTTGATCCTCCTGAAGCATATGTTTGATCCGTTTTATTATTTTTTTCTTTTCAAACAATGGTAGTAACAGGCTGGCAATCAGTACCACACCTGATATGGCATAGGCGGACCAAACGAAGGCCGCGTAACCGCCCATGTGTAAAAAATCAGCCATCGGTTTTATCTCCCAGAGTATCTTTTACCCATTGGCTACGTCGTTCTCGCCACAGCACTTCATTGCGAGACCGCAAGAGTAACACAATGCCATAAAACAACTTGAAGGCAACGGCCATAATCAGTAGGGGTATGAGCATACGGGTATCAATTGAGGGGTTATCAAACTTGGTGACTGTCGGTCCCTGGTGCAGGGTGTTCAACCAGATGACTGAATAATGGATGATAGGTATATTGATGATACCGACCAGGGACAGGATCGCAACTGACTGTGCGGCTTTGCGCTTATCATCGATGGCACTATAGAGTCCGATTACACCTATATATAAGAAGAGTAATATTAGCTCTGAGACCAGCCTGGCATCACCCCATTCCCACCAGGTTCCCCACATAGGTTTGCCCCAGATTGAACCGGTGACTAGCGCCAAAAAAGTGAAGCTCGCGCCTATTGGGGCGCTACTGAGCATCACGATTTCCGCCAGTTTCATGTGCCAGATAATCGCGATGGCTCCGCTAATGGCCATCACCATATAGACAAACATGGACATCCAGGCCGCAGGGACGTGCACATACATAATCCGAAAACTATCGCTCTGTTGATAATCGGCGGGCGCATAAACCAGGCCACCATAAAGACCAATGACAAACAGGACAAAGCAGATCAGGCTTAACCATGGCAGCCACCGACCTGACCATCGATAGAAGGTTGGTGGTGAACCAAGCTGATGAAACCATTTATACATTTAACTCACACTCACTCGTAAGGCTGCCGCGGTTGCCCAGGGTGCCAGACTTAATGACAGTACCAATAACGCGATCAAAAAACTTATAGAGGCTGCAATTGGATAGCCGGCTATATAGGTTGTAACGGTCTGGCTGGCAAAGATCAATACCGGGACAAACAAGGGTAATACCAATAAAGACAAGATGACTCCACCGCGACGCAAGCCAACCGTCAAGGCGACACCGATTGAACCAATTGCACTTAATACAGGCGTACCTATTAGTAACGTTAAAAACAGAATTTTGGTTGCATCAAACGACAGGCCAAGCATCATACCTAATAGGGGGCCAACCAGAGTGACTGCAAGGCCGGTGATGATCCAGTGGGCGATGATCTTCGCCAGTACCAATAGCGAAGTCGCCTGGGTGCTGATAATCATCTGCTCAAGGGCGCCATCTTCCATATCTGAACGAAACATGTGATCAAGGCTTAAGAGTGCTGAAAGCAAGGCCGCGATCCAGACAATCGCCGGTGCAAAGTCTACTAACACCTCAGGCTTTGCGCGCAGGCCAAGCTGGAATAAAACGATCACTAAAACAAAAAACAACATTGGATTAAGCAACTCGGCACGGTGGCGAATCGCTAAAATCAGATCTCGTTTCAATATGGTTATAAAAACATTCATCGTATTGTTTAAGACAAATTTAAAACCTCGTAGTGGGCGCCGCTTATATTTAAGGTTTGATGTGAGGTGACGATTGCAATCCCTTTGCGTTGGGTGTGGGTCTCTAACAATTCTTCGACCAGAGCAACACCCTGGCTATCAAGCGCCGTGAGTGGTTCATCCAGAATCCAGATCGATGTGTCACTTAACAGACAACGGGCCAGGGCCAGGCGACGACGTTGTCCGGCTGAGAGTGCATGGGCAAAGGTGAGCTTTTTTTTATACAGGCCAACCTGTTTAAGCGTGGCGTCCAGATTTGCCAATTTGTTGCTGGCGTGGTTATTTTGTTGTTTGCCCTGTGCGAGCACTGCAGCGACATGCAGGTTTTCCTCGACGGTTAAGTCTTGCTTAATCCCATCGGTATGCCCCACATAACTGATTTGGGTGTGATACTGGTCATGTTGTTTATCAATGGGATTATCACCCCACATGACCTGGCCGCTATCGGATCGTGTCAGGCCACAGAGGATTCTTAATAGAGTGGTTTTACCTGAGCCATTGGCGCCCTGGATATGAAAAATCTGACCGGGTTTTATCGAGAAGGAAATATCTTTGAACAGCCAGCGATCCTGCTTTTCAGATGACAACTTTCGTGCCGATACTATATTGACATCAGCATAGGGTGTCTGGCTGTTATCCATAGTGAATCACTGTTTGCAGGTTTATAAGTTTTAAATGACTTTTAGATTAAAAAGCATGACTGATACTGCTTTTCCGCAATAAATATCAGTTTAAAGTTTATATCTAATTCAATAGGATACTAGGATACAGAATTTGATGCGCAAAGTAGAGTTCTACTTTACGATAGAATGGTGCTGATTGGTGAAGGGAGTTGGTGTAGTTAGTGCGGGGTACCACCTTTTGGTGGGACCCCGATAATAGGAATTACTGAAGGTGTTTGGGCTGGGGGCGCTCGTGGCCAGCCTCTTTCATGCGTTTCAGGTAGTTTGCCCAGATTTCCTCATGGTCTTTACCTAAACGGTAGAGGACGTCCCAGGAGTAGATACCGGTATCATGATTGTCATCAAAGAAGAGCTGTACGGCATAATTACCCACTTGCTCAATCTTGGTAATATCCACATCCTGTTTGCCGATTTGTAGTACTTCCTGACCCGGTCCATGACCTTGTACTTCTGCCGAGGGAGAGTTGACGCGCAGATACTCCGCACTGAGCTCAAATTTTTCACCGGTATTAAACTCAAGCTCCAGAGTATGGGCGTTTGAGTGGTAAGTAATATTTGTTGGGATGTGTTTTTCTGACATCGTAAATTACCTCAAGATATTTTTAGAGTATGTAGCGGCTTAGATCTTCATCTTCAGCCAGGTCACTCAAATGTTTGTCAACGTATTCGACATTGATGGTGATGGTTTCACCGCTATTATCTGAAGCGGCAAAAGAAATTTCTTCGAGTAGGCGTTCCATCACCGTGTGCAGACGGCGTGCACCGATATTTTCTGTGCGCTCATTGACCTGCCAGGCAACCTCAGCAACACGCTTAATACCATCTGCCTCAAAGACAAGATTGACATTTTCTGTATCCAATAAGGCACTGTATTGTTCAGTCAGTGAGGCATCGGGTTCTGTCAGGATCCGGACAAAGTCATCAGTGCTTAGCGCTTCCAGTTCGACACGAATAGGAAAACGGCCTTGAAGTTCCGGAATGAGATCGGATGGCTTCGCAACATGAAAGGCACCGGATGCAATAAATAAAATATGATCGGTTTTAACCATTCCGTACTTGGTTGTAACAGTTGAGCCTTCGACTAATGGTAACAGATCACGCTGGACACCTTCACGTGAGACATCGGCACCACCGGAGTTCTCACCGCGCTTGGCAATCTTGTCCATTTCATCAAGAAACACAATTCCATGTTGCTCGACTGTTTCGAGTGCACGCGCTTTTAATTCGTCTTCATTGATAAGGCGAGATGCTTCTTCTTCTATCAGTAGCTTACGTGCTTGATGGATAGGTAATTTACGTGACTTTTTCTTGCCGCCGCCCATATTGGCAAACATGCCCTGTAGCTGACTAGTCATCTCCTCCATACCTGGAGGCGCCATAATTTCTACGCCAACGTTAGGTGTGCTGACTTCGATTTCAATTTCCTTATCATCCAGTTCACCTTCGCGCAGCTTTTTACGGAATTTTTGCCGTGTTTCAGTTTGGCGATCGGTTTCAGTTTCTTCACCATCGCTATTAAAGCCAAAACTACTGCCTCGTGCAGAAGGTAACAAGATATCAAGCACGCGTTCTTCCGCAGCATCTTCAGCACGGTTGCGAACCTTATTGGTTTCCTGTTCACGAACCATTTTAATTGCGATGTCCATCAAGTCACGCACAATGGACTCAACATCACGACCGACATAACCAACTTCAGTAAATTTAGTCGCTTCGACTTTTAAGAAGGGGGCATTCGCCAGCTTGGCAAGACGGCGAGCGATTTCGGTTTTGCCGACACCGGTCGGGCCGATCATTAAGATATTCTTAGGTGTGATTTCGTTGCGAAGGGATTCATCAACACAACTACGACGCCAGCGATTTCGTAATGCAATCGCAACGGCACGCTTAGCGCTGTCTTGTCCAATAATATGTTTGTCCAGTTCATGGACAATTTCCCGTGGGGTCATTTGTGGCATGTGATTTAGAATTCCAGTCTTTAGTAATCAAGTTCTTCGATAGTAAAGTTTTGATTGGTGTAAATGCAGATCTCGCCAGCAATCGTCAGGGACTTCTCAATAATCTGGCGAGCATCGAGTTCAGAGTTATTCAATAATGCGCGTGCTGCCGAGAGAGCATAGTTGCCTCCCGAGCCAATCGCGATAATGCCTTGTTCGGGTTCAATCACATCACCGATTCCGGAAATGATCAAAGAGCTTTCACTGTCGGCAACTGCGAGCAGTGCTTCCAGTCGGCGCAGGGTACGATCAGTCCGCCAGTCTTTGGCGAGTTCGACTGCAGCACGAACCAGATTACCAGAATGCTTTTCGAGCTTGCCTTCAAAATACTCGAACAGGGTAAAGGCATCCGCGGTGGCGCCTGCAAAACCCGCCAGCACCTGGTCGTGGTAGAGACGCCGAACTTTACGTGCATTGCCTTTCATGACGGTCTCGCCGAGCGTTACCTGGCCATCACCACCGATGACAACCTTATTGCCCCGTCGTACTGACAGGATTGTAGTACCGTGAAATGGTTCCAATGTGGACTCCCTAAAGTCAGGTGGGCTGCGATTGTACAACACTTATTATTTCTTGTTACAACCCGGGATTTTTATAGGGTCGGATCGGGAAGGACTCAAGGTAGATCAGTAAAAAAGACCGTGCTGTATTAGCTTAACCCGCTAAAACTAAAGGGATATTTCTAGACAGCGCCTGCCGAGGTGACTGCCTGGCGGTCACTTTTGCGTCGGAAGTAAGCACTCGCTCCTGCCGCGGTGATAATACACCAGACTGCGAACAGGGCACCGGGCAAGGCGACCTCGGGTTGATCCTTGAAATGCGCCAGGGCTAGGGCCACACCCATACCGGCATTCTGCATGCCGATTTCAATCGCGAGCGTAATCTGGTGAGTCCGGTCAAAGCGATAGAGTTTCGCCAAAAACCAGCCGGTCAGGTAGCCCAGGGCATTGAGTAGAATCACCAGTGCCATCACCCAGCCGCCAACCTTGCCGATAGACTGCTGGTTTTGTGCCACCGCATAGGCACAGATGATTATGATTGAGAGCGAGGCGATGGCCGGCGCGATCTCTTTGGCCCAGTTGAGGATGGGCTCGGCCTGTCCTGGTCGGCGTAAACTGGTGAGTAAGGGCAGGCCAACTAAAAAGCTAAATGCGAGTAGTTGTTGCCATACTAAAAAGTTAGCGAAGAAGTGAAATAGCCCAAGTACGATCGCGGCACCGATGATGTGAAGCGCAAAACGGTTAAGCGAAAAACCTTTATCGAGGTAAAGGCGCATTAACATCCCACCCGCTAGAGGGATCACTAATATATAGAAGATCGTCCACATCAGCTTCAAAGGATTCACGTCAATGTTCTGGTTGGCAAACAGATCGATGAGCATCGGAGTAACAAAGGGTGCCAGGAAGGTCGCGACCGTGGTCAGTGCGATCGAGTAAGCTAGAGCGCCTTTGGCTAGATAGACAATCACATTCGATGCCATTGCCCCGGGCGCACTACCGACAATGATAAATCCAAGTGCCAGTGCCGGTGGTAATCCAGCAAGCGTGACAATTCCAAATGCGAGCAGTGGCATAACTACAAACTGGGTGAAAACACCAAGACCAATATGCAGTGGATGCTTCAAGGTGATAAGTAAGTCACTACGATTTAACACGACCCCCAGCGAAAACATGGTGGCAGCAAATAATTCTTTAAAAATATGTTCGAAGACCAGGAAGGTACCGGGAAAGAAAAAACCAACGACGGCGGCGAGTAGAGTTAACACCGCCATGTAGGTCGCTATTAAACGCAGGATGGATATCATTGCGAAATGATACCACAACCCTTGCCTGAAAGATTAGCTGGCGATATTACGCACGTTAGATGTTGACTTAATTAATTTTGGCGAGGGTTTTGCAACGTAGAAGCCCTGGATATGATCAACACCACACTCCTTAAGTAGGCGAATAATTTCTGCTGACTCAACGAACTCGGCGACGGTTTGTTTACCGAGTGTATGAGCGATGTTAGTTATGGAACGTATGATTGCTCGGTCCATTGGATCGTTGGCGATGTCTTTAACAAACATACCATCGATCTTAATGTAATCGACCGGCAATCGTTTTAGATGTGAAAACGAGCAGTAGCCGCTACCAAAGTCATCGAGTGCAAAGCGACAGCCCAGGGCACTGAGTTCGTTGATCAGTCGGGTTGCAGAGTAGAGATCATTGATTGCACAGGTCTCAGTGATCTCAAATAAAAATCGGCTGGCATCGAGGTTGTATTTTTTAATTCCCTCACTAAAGAGCGGCACCATAACCTCCGGATCCAGGCTTTGGCCGGAAAGATTTATCGTAAAGGTAATGTGTTCATTCTCTGGACCCAGCTCGGCCATGCGTTTCATCGCGGCATGAATTACCCAGCTATCAATGTCGCTCATCATGTTAAAGCGCTCAGCCGTGGGCAAGAATGCATTAGGTGATATGGGCTCGCCATGACTGTTATGTAGGCGAATTAAAACTTCGTAAGTGTTACAACAGTCGGAGGTTGAATTCGCAAGGTATTCACATAGTTTTCCATCTTCTGGTAGTTTGTCCATATCAAGTTCGTGTAAGGGCACAATAGGCTGGTAGTAAAGCTGGAAGTTATCTTTTTCTAAAGCAGTGTGCAGACGTGCTGACCAGCCTAGCTCGAGGTCCATTGCCGCTTTTTCATCATGTTCAGGGCTATAAATATGTGTTGAATTACGGCCCTGACTCTTTGCCATGTGGCAGGCAATGTCCGCGTTTGCAAGTATTTCACCGTGGGACTGGGTGTGTTCATTGATCAGTGAGACACCGACACTGGCATGTATTTTATAGGAGCGTCCTTCACGCACGAAATCATAGTTGGACAGAATTTCTCGAAATTTATCGGCTACCTGAAAAACATCGTCGCCATCAACATTGCGTAACAGAATTCCAAATTCATCACCGCCTAGTCGGCCTAGCATATCAGTCTGTCGCAAGCGACTTTGTAACTGGTGTGCAACTTCAATCAATAATTGATCGCCAGCGGCGTGACCGATGGTATCGTTGATGTATTTAAAACGATCCAGATCGATATAGACAAGCGCGCTAGATTCCTCGGATCGTTTTAGTCTATGTACTTCCTGCTCAAGATGATCTTCGAGATATTTACGATTCAGAAGCTTGGTCAGTGGATCATGATTGGCTTGCCACTTCAGTTCTTCTTCCAATAGCTTACGCACCGAGACATCACGGAAGGCAACCACGGCGCCTTCATGATGGCCGTCTATTCGTAGTGGGTAAATAGTAAGTTCTACCTGAATCGGTGTGCCATCGGTGCGCATGAAGATGGATTCAACGCCCTGTAATTCTTTACCTTCACTAATAGCCTGTTTCAGGAAATGCAGATCGGTAGTGCTGGCAAAAGAGTTCATGCTCTCGTAACGGTGAAACAATTGATCGGGGTGATAGCCAATTAATTGCTGGTCAGCTTCGAAACCGAGTATTTGGCAGGTTGCTGGATTAACAAAGGTGATCAGGCCATCTTGATTGACGCCGTACACACCATCACCGACTGAGGTTAAGATGCCTTCAAGACGGGTACGCTCCTGTTCAATGCGATTGGTAATGCGGATGCTACGACTCATCGCTGCGACCCGGGCGTTGAAGAGATCGACGGGTTCACTTTTAAACATACATTCAACGGCACCAGCCGCCAATGAGCTTTGAATGACTTTGTCCGAATAGGTGCTGGTTAGAACCGCAAGAATAATGTTAGCCGTGTGTGGATTTCGCCGTAAGCGTTTACACAACATGTCGCCATTTTCATCCGGCATATAATAATCAATGATGGCAATATCAAAGTGTTCGTCCATCGCCTTTTGCAGTGCTTCTTCGGCGCACGATGCTGTCGCGACTTCATAGCCCGACTTCTCAAGCTCGCGCCTGAACTTTACCCGTGCCGTCGGCGAATCATCCACAATCAGCACTTTTATTGCCATATCGGTATCGATATCACAGCTGGCCTCGATCATATGGTTGTTGAGGAGTTTGGGTAAGATCTTGACCACATCCTCATAGGTATCCCACATGCAAAAGGCGCTATTCACCCGCGCAGAGGTCCAGCCAAGTTTGGCTGAATCGGCATCGTGGGCAAGGACAATCAGGGGTAAATGTTCATAGGGTGAATCACAGAGCACCGCGAGTAGTTCATCGGTACTGCTATTGGTTTGCTCGGGCCAGCCCAGTACGACTGCGTCGTACTCATCTGGATTATCAATCAGGTGCTCAAGGCCAGAGACAAAATCTTCATGAACGGTGACGGTGTAGGTGTGTTGAGCGAGGCTCTTTTTCATCACATGGCAGAGCGTAGCGGAGGTCTCGATCAGCAGGATTTTATGCATGTAATAGTATCCAGGTACTTGCCTCCATGCGCGTTTACGACCAAATAAACTGCAAGGTCTGAATTGCTGCTTAGGCTTTCTATATCGGTAGGATGTGGTGAATCTTTAACACTATTTATAATGAGGAAAACCCGGACAAATCGTGTGACTTATCCGGGTTCCTTAGAGTAAGTTATTGTTTTTTCGGTTAATTAACTGTTGGTGGCTGTACGCAATTTGCTGTTGCGAGACTGAAGTGAAGCGATAAGTGCGTCCAGTCCACTTGCTTTGATCTCACTGGCAAAGCTGGTTTTGTACGTGGTGATAACTGAGACACCTTCGACGCTGACGTCAATAATTTTCCAGCCCTTACGGGTCTTGTGTATCTTGTAATTCACCGGTACTGCTTTACCCGACTTTGGCTGTACTTCCGAGCGCAACAAAATTTGCTTTGCGTTTGAGTCGGCAGGCTCAAAGAAGACCATGATGCTTGGGTCTAGAATCTCGTCGTGTGAATTCAAATACTCAGTTAACGCTGAGGAATAAAAACTTAGCAACAGCTTTCGAAAAGCCTTGATGAAGCCAATTTTTTGCTTTTTGCTAGCGGTATCCCAGTGTGCACCCAGTACATATTTCGAGGCGGTGATGAAGTCCAGGTGGGGTAGCAGGATATCTTCGATAAGGCCCTGGGTCACCTTTGGATCCTTTTTGATTCGATCGCGGTTATTGTTGAGGGCGGTGATCATTTCCTTGGCGGTTTTCTCAAGCATGATCTTGGGGTTGTCTTCGGCCTGGGCGAACGGAATGCTGCTGGCCAAAAGCGCAAAAATTGCCAGGACTACTAGCCATGCCTTAGCACTCATGCGAGGAAACGGTACAGCTTTCGCGACGCGTTTATTGATGTTTCGTTTGATATCCATAAGTGCCCCCGATTCTAAAAGTCTCTTACATACTATATCGACAGGCTGTAGTCCTATCCGTTCCATGACTAACTCACAGCCCTGTTCATGTATTGCTTATGCTATGGTAAGGCTTAAACTATAGCAAACACCAACACCTCATAAATGGGAGGAAAGAGTGAGCCAATTTGATACCAATCGCGGTGCCTTTCCAGGCGTTCGTATGCGTCGCATGCGTCGGGATGATTTCTCGCGCCGACTGATGCGTGAGTCCCAGGTTACCGTCGATGACCTCATCTTTCCCATGTTCATTCTCGAGGGCACGAAACAACGGGAATCCATCCCTTCGATGCCCGGTATCGAGCGTGTCAGTATAGACATTTTGCTGAAAGAAGCTGAACAGCTCCTGAACCTGGGTATCCCTGCGGTGGCTTTATTCCCCGTCACCCCGACAGAGAAAAAGACGGAAGATGCCCGCGAAGCCTTCAATCCACAGGGTTTAGCGCAGCGCGCCGTCAGTGCCCTGAAAAAAGAATTTCCTGAATTAGGTGTGATCACGGATGTGGCGCTAGACCCCTTTACTACCCATGGCCAGGATGGCCTGATCGACGAGAGCGGTTATGTCATGAACGACGAGACCGTCGAAGTGCTGGTCAAGCAGGCGGTATCCCATGCCGAGGCCGGTGCCGATATTGTCGCGCCCTCGGATATGATGGACGGTCGCATTGGCAAGGTACGCGAAGCCCTGGAAGCCAACGGTCATATTCACACCCGTATCCTTGCCTATGCCGCCAAGTATGCCTCCAGTTATTATGGTCCGTTCCGAGATGCGGTCGGTTCGGCGGCCAACCTGGGTGCTGGCAACAAATACACTTACCAAATGGACCCGGCCAATGGCGATGAAGCTCTATGGGAAGTGAGCCTTGATTTAGAAGAGGGTGCTGACATGGTCATGATCAAACCAGGAATGCCCTATCTGGATATCGTACATCGCGTTAAACAGGAGTTTGGCGCACCGACCTTTGTCTATCAGGTGAGTGGCGAATACGCGATGCTCAAAGCCGCAGCACAAAATGGCTGGTTGAATGAACAAGACGTTGTGATGGAAGCGATGATCGGGTTTAAGCGCGCCGGCGCCGATGGCATTTTGACTTATTATGCGAAGCAAGTAGCTCAGTGGTTACAGGGTAGCAGCTAAATCTTGACTAAAGCCGTGCTAGCTTCGTTAAAAATGAGTTCGCAATGCTCATTGACCCATCAGTCAACTCCGCTTATGAACTCATTTTTGCCTTGCTATCATCGACTTTATTCAATTTTAGCTGCATCTTTTGTGAAGAATCATTTTTTTATACCAGAGTAATAATTGATGCCAGACGATCTATTTGATTTCGGTGAGCGTGTCGAACGCTACGCGGTAATGGGTAATCCCATTAACCACAGCAAGTCACCGATGATCCACACTCTGTTCGCCCAGCAAACGAATCAATCGATTGAATACACGGCGATTCATGTTGATCTCGGTGGTTTTGATCAAGCAGTGGGCAACTTCAAAGCCAGCGGCGGTAAAGGTTTAAACATCACTGTGCCTTTCAAAGAAGAGGCATGGGCCTTAGCAACCGAGCGAACTGACCGTGCAGAACGCGCTGGTGCAGTTAACACTCTCAAGTTTGTCGATAATAAAATCCTGGGTGAAAACACCGATGGCATCGGTCTGGTTACTGACCTGACGGCCAATCACGGCTGTGAACTCAAAGGTAAGCGTATTTTGTTACTCGGTGCCGGCGGTGCCGCACGCGGTGTGATTGCGCCACTAATGGAACAACAACCCAGCGAAATCATTATTGCCAACCGAACACCGGATCGCGCGGTTGGCCTCGCGGATCACTTCGCTGATTTAGGCCAAACAAATGGATGCAGGATTAGCGGTAGTGGTTTCCCCGGCCTCGAAGGCCAACAGTTTGATATTGTAATCAATGCCACCGCAGCCAGTTTAAAAGGCGAAGTCCCACCGCTGCCGAATGAATTGTTAAATGACAATGCCGTTTGTTATGACATGATGTACGGCGCAGAACCCACTGCATTTATGAACTGGGCAACAAACCACGGTGCTGCAAAAGTGCAAGATGGTTTGGGTATGTTAGTCGAACAGGCCGCGGAATCATTTTATATCTGGCGAGGTGTGCGCCCGGATACTAAGAGTGTGATTCAGACTATTCGCCACTCGATTGCACCAGCTAGCAAGTAATTTATCAACAAAGCCAACGCGTTATTTATCACCCATTTTTTTCTTGCGCTCATTTGTGAATTCCCACCACTTTCTAGGTGGCCCACCTTCCATAAACTTTACAACCGAAATGAATATATCAATAACACATGGATCATGTTGGATGCCTGTTGAATTGCAAAGATCACTGTACATTTGATATGGGTCTTTGCCTATTAACTCTATTGGCTCTTTTATTCCCAATAGAATTAAATTATGTTCGATGGCTTTACCAACATTAGGTATGTCTTGTAATTTCTTAATCTCACTCCGTGGCATACTTTTTATTTCCGCCTTAACGGTTGAGCCAACAGGCGCGCCGCATTATGGCAAGCTAGGGTTTTGCGACTGGTTAGGTTGCGATTTTGCAAACTCATAAACTCGGAATGCAAATATAATGTATAAAGATGCCACTACAGAATAAATAATATTCAACACTGTAACTAGCAACCAATAAGCTACACTTGTCTCGTCGAAGAACCATGCTAATAAATAATAAGGCGCATAGAGCACTAAGGTTATTATTATATAACCACCAAGAATCACCCAAATATAGTCTTTAGTTATAGCCCAGCTGTTTTTCATTGCATCTAATGGCTTGCTTTGATTTAGAAGCAACTCGAACTCAGAGAACGCGTAACGTATAGCAAATATAATTCCAGGTATTATTAATAGAAAAAGACCAAATGTTATGACTACACCAATAAAAATGCTCATAACTACATATGGAACCCAAAACTTAATTCCTAGTCTCCATGACGTCTTTGCGTCAATGGTTTCGCCTGAGATTACTGATGCTATATAAAATACGACACCAACCGCATATATTGGATAAGCTACAAACCCTATAATCATTGGTATTAGCCGCTCGGACAATACGAATTCTTCACTGGCTAAAAAGTACTGATAAAATGCTGTAAGCGTTTCTATTGGTACTACTATTGGAAGAATGATCAAAGATATCGCAATCACATGGATTTTGAAGAATGACCAGGTATCCATTAGTGACTTATTAAGCATTCATACTCCTAATCGCAACATAACAGTGTACTAGATAGAATATCGCATATCACGGATATGTTTACTTCCATTTTTTCAGTCGTGAAAGGAATAATTTTGCCACAGCTTTCTAAGCAATTCCTGGTTTATCTCGACAGTTCTACGGAGATTGTTAACGTTTATTTGCTAAATTATAAATCCGCAAAGAGTCTTTTACCGAGTAGCGCCACAGCGATCACTACAACAAGCCCTAACACTTTTTCGATCGTTCTTGCCGAATAACGTTTTGCCCCTAAGTAGGAGCCAAGCAGTCCACCTACGATCACGGCTAGGATTAGCGGCAGGTAGTGCATCAAGTCGATAGGTTGGTGGACGAAGCGTGCCGATAAACCGACCGCAGAATTAACCCAGACAAAGATGGCCCCGCAGGCCGCGGCTTCTTTGGCCGTACCTAAACCCAACACCAGTATTAATGGGATTAAATATATCCCCCCGCCGATACCAACCGCACCGGCAATAAAGCCTAATAACATGCCGGCAATAATAGATATAATTAAACGTTGTTGTTGGTTAGTGTCGAGTTTTAGATTAATTTGTTCAACAAAGTAGATCCGGATCAGAACGAAAATCAGGCTTGCCCATAAAATCCAGAGAAAAATATTTTCTGGTAAGTGCAGGCTGCCACCCAGATAAGCTAGTGGGATAGATGAAAGTAAAAAGGGTAACAGTAAATTTAGGCGGACATGCCGATTAAGAATAAAGGTTATCGAACCGATCGTTGTTACAAACAGGTTGAGGGTTAAAGATATCGTTGGAATCGCAACTGATGTGACGCTGAAGATGGCAAGCATCGCTGTGTAAGATGAGCCACCACCAAGACCGACTGAGCTATATAGGAATGCAATCAGAAACAGAATGGGGATCAGAAATAAACTGTATTCGTATTCTGGCATTGGTCTTTAATCGTTTATGGCTGGCAACGGCGTGTGAACAGCCAGACGCCGAGTATATATAATACCGTTAAGCCAATCACGATCACGCCACCCCAAAACGAGACAGGCATGAGATATGAGGCATCGGAGCCGTCCGTTGCAATCAAATATACAAATTCATCCAGGGCCATACTTAGCCCGATGCCAAACATAATTATCAGACCATCAGCTAGTTTAGTTTTGCACTCTGAAAGGAGTAACGGAACTGCGGCTATGGTGAGTACAAGTAGACCGGTAAAGAGGTGATGTATATTGTATTGTCCAATATCAAAGTTACTGTTTGGTGAAATATATAAAGAGACACGCAAAAAGATAAACGTGAGTACTATAGAGGCGATTAATAATAACGCACGTTTAGTTGTTTGTTTCATGACTGTCTCCTGATTTCGGTGCTGCAAGCTTAATCGATCTATTTTCAATACCCGCCAGAATGCAATTAGTACTCTTAACCGAGCTTTTATCCTGGTACTGCTGCTGGCAGGCTAGTAAATCTGGTAACACGCTCTGTATTGAATCAGGCAAAGACTTGCCTAATAGTTCTCGCTGACAGAGTTCAAATCGGTAAGTTGTATATACCATCTCATTTAGCTCAGTGTATTGATAGACCTCGTCACTTATTTCATACATCTTCTCAAGTAGACGCAGGCTGTTTTTTTCAAGCGGCGGTAATTTTGATTTTAGATCCTCGTTAGTCTTACCCTTATCGCGTAAACGAATAGCAGTGCGTGCGGCCTGCATCTCGAAGCCACATTCTTCGTTTATCTCTTTTGCGGTATCAGGAATGTTACGTGTGGCGCAGCCAGTGGTAAGGATCAATAGAATCAGCAAACAGACCGTTTTAAGACTCATCGTTTTGATCTTGCTCGTCATTCTCATCCTTCTCAGCAGTCTCATCGGAGATCTCAAATTCACCTGATTCATAGCGCTCGATAATATCCTTGGCACGGTGTTCATCATCCTTAGCAACAATAACCTGGATCATGTTGGTAACCGGGAGTTCACCAAACGCACCTTGCAGATAGTGTCCGGTGACCTCAGATTCGACACCATGTTTTGCTAGTAAGCCCTGTAAGAGGTGGGCTTCGGTGGTGGAGTTTGCTGAGTAAATCGCAACCGTGGCCATTAAGCACGTCCTGCCGATTTTCGGCTGATATACAAGATCACAAAACCGAGAATAATAAATGGGATGCTTAGCCAGTGGCCGACGTTGAGTGGCAGGCTCAGTACATAATCGGCCTGTTCTGTTTTGACAAATTCAATCAGGAATCGAAAGCTGAAGATACTGACAAACATGGTGCCGATCATAAAACCATCGCCAAGCTTACCTGCTCGAGTTTTATATAGGTAAAACAACAACAACAAAGTAAATAAATAAGCAGCGGCTTCATAAAGTTGTGCGGGGTGACGTGGAACATTATCAAAGCGTGGGAAAATAATACCGAATACACTTTCTGTTTCTTTGCCGAGAATTTCAGAATTAAAAAAGTTACCTAAACGAATCGACATCGCACCCAGCGAAATGGGAATCGAGAGTCGATCGGTAATATAGAAAAAGCTATCGCTGCTGTTGCGCTGAAAAATATAGACAGCGAGCAACATGCCAACAGTACCACCATGACTGGCGAGGCCACCTTTCCATACAAAAAGAATCTCAATAAAGTGTTCGAGGCTGGAAAAATAATATTCCGGTTGGTAAAAAATACAGTGACCCAAACGAGCGCCGATAACGGCACCGCCAAACATGTAGTAAAGCAGGCGATCCAGTTGTTTGACGTCTTTGTTTTCACGTTTATACATCCAGGTCATGATGTAAAAACCGATCAGAAAACCGGAGACAAACAGCAGTCCATACCAACGCAACTGTAGCGAGAACAGTTCAAAGATAACGGGGTCCGGGTTCCAGACTGGATGCAATATAATTTCCTCAGTGCTGTTAGTGTTGGTTTTCTTCGATCAATTGCTGAATTTTTGCCACTATATCAGGATTGTCCCATTCAACACTACCAAACAGGGCGTAACGAATTTTGCCCTGTTTATCCAATACATAACTGGTGGGGAAGGCAAATACCCGCCAGTCTTTTAAGGCCTGCCCGTCTTTATCCATGACGATGGGAAAATCGACTTTCACACGCGTAGTGAGAAATTTTTCAACTTCGGCATTGGTCTCAGCCATATTTACGCCAAGGATGGTAAACGACTCATTTTTGAATTTGTCAGATAAACGCTGCATGGAAGGCATTTCATGTACACAGGGTGGACACCAGGTCGCCCAGAAATTAACTAACACGACCTGACCCTTGAGTGAATCGAGTTTCAGTATCTTGCCATTCAGTTGCGCGAGATCCAGCGGCGGTGGATTTGGATCACCCTTAAATGTCTGAAGTTTACGTTCCTGTTTACCGCGGCTTGCTGATGTTTCAGTTAGTTTAGTTGCAGGGTTGTGTGTCCTGCTTTTTTGTACTGTCAGTAGCTGGGTTGCGAGTTTTAGTTCTTTCCATAAAACGGCTGTTGCCTGTTGTTCGCGCTCGAATGCATCCGGTCGAAAGTAAAAACGATCACGCAGGCCAGGTAAGACTTTAGTATAAATATCACTGCCACTGGTTTGCAGCGCGTCGCTAGTTTGTTTGAGTTTCCAGAACCAGGGTGATTTGTTGGGTTGTAGTATATAAATAGGAGCATCTGTCGCCTTAACGATAGGCATGAAGCGAGCAGCGGTACCTGGCTCGGGGGTCTCAACAAATAGTTTGGGACTAAGCAACACCACACCACTGAATTGGGTCAGGATCTTATTTTGATTGGTGTTAGCCAATTGCCAGTCTCTTACACCGCGCAGCACAGGAATAGCGCCACGACCACTGCCACCAATCACAACTTTTTTCCTGGTTGCGACCGCTGCAGTAATTAATTTTTTAAAACCCTCACCCGAGAGGCGATCCATATTGCTGGCTGTGTTGGGTAAGAAGTAGGCCTCAAGTAAATCCACTAACCAGACTTCAATATTATGTTGAGCGAGTTGTCGAGCGAGTTGCTGGTCAATCTTTTGTATGCCACGTTCATGTGGTTGCCATATGAAAAGCGTCTTACCAGTGGCAGGAAACTTTTCAATATTTATCTCGGTTTCATTGTTGATGCTAAGCGCGAAAGATTCACTGGAAATATCTTCAGTGCTACTTGTCCCGGCAATCAGCATGGAATTAGCAGAGATTAAGCAAATCGCTAAAAAAGCCGTTAACAGGCACTGGATTTTCGATTTTTTAAACATATAGATCTTTTGACGAGCTCGTCTCATATCCTTAATATGGCGCGCTTATATATAGTAACAAGATACAGCATAGGAGCTGAAAGATGAATAAATGGGAATGCATGATCTGCGGGTTTATCTACGATGAAGCCGAGGGTCTCCCCGATGATGGTATTGCCCCAGGCACTAAGTGGGAAGACATTCCTGACGATTGGCAGTGCCCAGAGTGTGGCGTGTCAAAAGCAGATTTTGAAATGGTCAAACAGTAATAATTAAACTCACCATGACGCATATTGTCATCATTGGTACCGGCCTGGCCGGCTATAACCTGGCGAGGGAACTCCGCAAGCGTCCCGAAGAGATCGAGCTAACCCTGATCACGCGTGATGACGGTGCCTTTTATTCCAAGCCGATGTTGTCAAATGGACTCGCCAAGCAAAAACAGGCCACCGATTTACCCATGGGTGATGCCGATAAAATGCGGGCTGATCTAAAGGCCAGCATATTGACCCATACTGCGGTCACGGCGATTGATCGCGAGACACAAGCGCTGCAACTCGATAATGGCGAGCAAGTGAAGTACGACAAACTGGTCATCGCAACCGGTGCTAATCCGATTCGTTTTCCTATCGACGGAGATGGTAGTGATGATGTCCTGGTGGTTAATAATCTCGATGACTATGCAAGATTTCGCACCAAGCTTGAGGAAAAAACCAAAGTTAAATCCAGTGCTAAATCCAGCGTCGCGATTATTGGTCCGGGCCTGATTGGTTGTGAGTTTGCCAACGACCTGGCCCAGGCTGGTCATGCTGTTACCGTCATCGGACCCGATGAAGCGCCTATGAGTACCTTATTGCCCACAGAGGTCGGGCGTGTTTTAGAAAAAGCCCTGTCTGATCTGGGTGTGAACTGGTGCCTGAAACTAACCACCAGTGCAATTAACAAAATAGCAACGGGTTACGAGCTGGTTTTAAGTGATGGTCAAACTGTGCAGGCAGATCTGGTTTTGTCTGCGATTGGTCTGCGTTCAGACATTAGCCTGGCCGAGGCAGCAGGCCTTGAATGCCAACGCGGCATTGTCGTTGATCGTACTTTGCAAAGCAGTGATGAGAATATCTATGCGCTTGGTGACTGTGCCGAGGTCGAGGGTCTGGTCTTACCGTTTGTGATGCCATTAATGAATGGGGCACGTGCTTTGGCAGCAACTCTTTGCGGTGAATCTACAAAGGTCAGTTATCCAGCCATGCCCGTGTTGGTGAAAACACCAGCGATGGCCACCGTTGTTTCACCACCTGCACGTGATGCACAAGGTGAATGGGAACTTACTAAGTTGGATAATGGCATTAAGGCGCTGTTTAAAGATGGTGAGCGGCTGTTAGGGTTTGCTCTGTTAGGCGACGCGGTCAGTGAGAAACAGGCGCTAACCAAAGAGCTCCCATCGGTACTGAGTTAGCTTTAATCAGGCTACTCGATAATAAGATCCCAATGCATGTTGGGAAATTTTTCCAGCGCTATTTTTCCAAGTTCCTTTGCACGTTGTTTATGTTCCGGGGTACCGCTCTGGTTAAGGTTTAGAATCAGACTGCGAAGTATCTCTGCATTCTCTGGCTGCAGTGACCACGCCTTTCCAGCAACGGAATGGCTTCGCCAATTTTTTCAGACCAGAGTAGTGCCTGTGCTTTGCCATTCAGATACTCGACCTGCCTGGGATCGACTGCCAGGAGTTGGTCATAAACCTTGCGTGCTTCCTCGTACTGGTTATCCCAGGCATAGGTCTTGGCGAGTAAGTGCAGACGGCGGATGTCATCAGGATGTGTTTTTAAATAAGTTTTCAGTTTCGACACCGCCACCGAATATTCCATGGCGTTAATGGCTTCACGGGCCTGTTTAAGTTCGTCGTTCTCGGCAAATAAAGGTGCACTGGCAAACATCAGCGCGATTAAGCCCCAACTACATAATAAATAATTTAATTGACTGCAAGAAAATTGTCTCTGCATAGAACGACGAGTATACGATAGAATACGCGTATGGATGTATCCCAAATACTAGACCCCCTCAATGATGCACAACGCCAGGCCGTCTGCGCCGAGGCCAACAATGTATTGGTCTTGGCTGGTGCCGGCAGTGGCAAAACGCGGGTATTGGTGCACCGCATCGCCTGGATGCTGGCCGCCGAGTCAGCCACACCCTATGGCATTCTCGCTGTGACCTTTACCAACAAGGCCGCCGGAGAAATGCGCGGGCGTATCGAGCAGTTACTTGGCATTCCCTCCAGCGGGATGTGGGTCGGCACCTTTCACGGTATCGCCCACCGCCTGTTGCGTTCGCACTGGAAAGAGGCCGGGCTCTCACAACACTTTCAGGTCATGGACAGCGAAGATCAGCTGCGCGCGGTGCGGCGTGTGATCAGAGAAATGGGGCTGGACGAGGGGCAGTGGCCACCCAAGGAATCGCAGTGGTATATCAATGCGCGCAAGGACGAGGGTAAACGTCCAGAGAGCCTTGATCACCATGGCGATCCTCATTTGCGCCACATGATCGAGATCTATGCTGAATATGAACGTTATTGTCAGCGCGCCGGTGTCATCGATTTTGCGGAGTTGTTATTACGCAGTCACTCACTTTGGCTGGAACAGCCCGAGATACTGCAGCACTACCAAAACCGTTTTCGCTATATTTTGGTCGACGAGTTTCAGGACACCAATACCATTCAATATGCCTGGCTGCGAATGTTGGCGGGTAAGTCTTTATCCATGTTTGCGGTGGGTGACGATGATCAGTCGATCTATGGTTGGCGGGGTGCCAAGGTTGAGAACATTCACCAGTTCTCAAAAGACTTTAAAAATACCGAGACCTATCGCCTGGAACAAAACTATCGTTCCACGGGGAACATTTTGAATGCAGCCAATGCCTTGATCGATCATAACGCCGAACGCATGGGTAAGGAATTATGGACTGACGATGGCGAAGGTGAACTGATTCAGCTTTATGCCGCCTTTAATGAGCAAGATGAAGCACAGTTTATTGTCGACAAGATCAGAGACTGGGTCGACAAGGGCGGTCTGCGCAGCGAGTGCGCAGTTTTATATCGTTCAAACGCACAGTCACGGGTGATCGAAGAACGACTTATTCAACATGGCCTGCCTTATCGAGTCTATGGCGGACTGCGATTCTTCGAGCGCCAGGAGATCAAGGACGCACTGGCTTACTTACGTCTCATCAATAATCGCGACGATGACGCCTCGTTTGAGCGCATTGTGAATGTACCCACACGGGGTATTGGTGGGCGCACCGTGGAAGTGATTCGTGAGACCGCGCGAAACTCCGGTGTGCCCATGTGGCAAGCTGCGTATCACCTTATTGAACACAAGCAACTCGCTGCACGCGCACTCAATGCTTTGCAGTTTTTTGTACAACGTATAGAAGATATGAAAAAGGCGATTGATGGAATTCAATTGCATGAACAAATCGAACATGTGATTCATGAAAGTGGTTTGATCGACCACTATAAAAAAGAGAAGGGTGAAAAGGGCCGCACGCGGATTGAAAACCTGGACGAACTTATCAACGCGGGCAGAAACTATGATGAAGATGCCTTTGAAGAAGAGATCGAACAGTCCGATGTGCTTACGGCCTTTTTATCGCACGCCAGTTTAGAGGCGGGTGAACGCCAGGGTGATGAATGGGATGACTGCGTACAGTTAATGACCCTGCACTCCGCAAAAGGCCTGGAGTTTAAACAGGTGTTTTTATGTGGTCTGGAAGAAGGCCTGTTTCCACACCGCTTGTCAGTCGAAGAACCAGGACGACTCGAAGAAGAGCGCCGACTCTGTTATGTCGGCATGACCCGCGCCATGGAACGACTGGTAGTGAGTTATGCCGAGAAACGTCGTTTATATGGTGAAGAGAAGTTTGCCCGTCCGTCGCGTTTTATAAGTGAAATCCCCAGTCAATATGTCGAAGAAATAAGGTTAGGCGGCAGTGTCGCCACACCAAAGTATGATGGTAGCTATGCCAGGGTCGCAGAAGTTGAAGACAAAGATGCACCGGTAAAATTAGGGCAACGAGTCTTTCACCAGAAGTTTGGTGAAGGCATTGTGCTTAACTATGAAGGCCAGGGCCGGCATGCGCGGGTACAGGTCAATTTTGAAATGGCCGGTAGTAAGTGGTTAGTGATGGAATACGCTAACCTGCAGTTTCAATAGACGTATTACCGATATTAATGAAAATCCTTTAAGCAACAGCGTCCGGATGGATTGCGTGTTGTACAGGCACAGGTTTTGTCCCTGGTTTGTTGAATAACAAACTCTTTTATTGATTGATCACTCGATTCCTGCCTGCTAACACCGAAGCAATAACAAACCATAGAATGGGGTTTGTTCTCTTTAACGCCAACAACCTTTCGAAGTTCCGATTGTTTAATAGTTGAGTCATCCAGACCAAAGTAAACGACATCACACTCCGGGTCATCGCAGAAATAATAACCCTGACTACTGTTTTTCCAGTTCCAGGGTGTCTTAATGTTATGAAGAATTGTCTTGGTCGACACAGAACTATACTGTTGACCATTAACCGGACAGCGGTGTTTCTTCGGTGGTGTTTGTGTGCAGCAGTCTTTCATGAGATGTCTCCTATCTAGAAGAATTGTAAATTGTTCTAAATTCAATTTAACGTTTGAATTCAACAACCGGTGCAGTGCGGGCTCGCGGCTTGCTCTGCAAGCCAAGTGACGGCCCAGCCGGTCGGCTGGAATAACTTGTTATGCCTTGTTACCACGGGCCAATTATATAATCTAATATTGAAAGTATAAAAACTGGTATTGCACTTACTAAAGTTACCCACAGCACAATCATTTTATTTTTCTTTATAGAGTTTTGATATGTTCGTCCAATTATAATGCCCGATACTGCACCTAATATTGGCAATATAATGAAACCACCAAACAATCCATAAAACATCCATGCAAAAATAATAGATTTTAGTACACCAAATACACCAATATTATAGGAGCTTAGTTCACCGAAAGGACCAATATACCCGCCAAATGGAATAGGAATACGAAATATATACGCAAATAGAATTGCGATGAATAGACTAGATATTAAAGCTATTGCTATTCCCTTTAGCGCATCCATTCCTTTATCCCATAAAAGGCATAACGTTTGAGTTAAGTGGCGCCAAAAAAACGCGCAGCGGTTTTGCGGTCCCGATTGAGCGCCTTGTTAGCGGGGTCGGCGCAAAACATAATAATTCCCTTCGACTATTCCTATTGCTTTCTCCATATTCGCTACATTTGGATTTAAGGCCTCACCATCAATTGACCATCTCCATATTTTTTTATAGCCACCCATTGATTGACTAACCTCATGACATGCAATTGGTTTAGATTCATCAATTACTCCATTTTCAAGAGTAGGCCCAAATTTTTCACATGTGAAATACACTGTCCACCAATGATAGTCTGGCATACCAATAGCGTTATTTTTAGTTATCAATTTC
>CAMYMU010000026.1 GCA_947259575.1 uncultured Ectothiorhodospiraceae bacterium
GATTGCCGCCACCGGCCCGGACAAAACTCTCCTGCTCGCCACCATCATCATCGACAACTTCACCACCGCATTCTCGACCGTCACCTTTGTTGCCTTCATCTCCTACCTGACCCATCGCACCTATACCGCAACCCAATACGCCCTCATGGCGTCATTGGGCAACCTGGGCCGCACCACTCTGTCTTCCGCCAGTGGCGCATTAGTCGATTACCTTAATGGAAACTGGACCTTGTTTTTCATCATCACCGCGTTGATGGTAATACCCAGCCTGATTCTTTTACTGCGCATCGGCAAGCATATTGATCGCTGACCATATTGAAGGCCCCTGCAATTGAGGCCATATTCCTTGTTATTGATATTGAGGTATTTTCTGCGCAGGGTCGCATATACTTCAATAACTTATTGCTGAATTTGCTGTGCTATATTGCACAATCGACATAAAACAACATGGCGATTTTGCCATCCATTTGTAGTTAAGAGGCAAAATGTCAGAACAATATTGTCCTAACTGCCATGAAAAAGCATTTGTCTGGGCACTTGATGAGGAAGCTAGCCCAAATACTCTGTGGTACTGCTCAGCGTATAAATATCATGCTGAAGAAAATGAGGCACTCGAGAACGTTTGCAGCCACTGTGGCAATAAAACCAATCTGTACATGAAAGCTGGAAAAGAATTTTTTCGGTTTTGTACTAGCTGCCAATGCAAGACTGAGGCCAGTCCATGGTGATGGAGCAGCCTCTTAACAAGGCAATTAAAGTCGCCCGCAAGGCGGGCTGGGACGCTCCACAGGCTGCGCCTGCTCCGCGCCCCTTATCGCAACGTTGGGCACCAGAAAGATGAACATGAAAGACATTCCAGTCGCCTTGTTATCTATAGCCGTCTTTGCGTCGCCTGCGTTGGCTCATGCAGCAGGTGGAAATGGCGCTCTCGCCAGTCACCGCTGGATACACGGAGCCCAGGATTGTTCAACTAATGAAGATCCCGCAATTGAAACTTACGAGTTCGACGAAGATACCTACGTATTGCGGCAGAACAAATGCGTGGACTATGAAGCGCCATTCATTTACGTATTGTTCGGGACGCATACCGTTCTAGTTCAAGACACTGGGGCAACTGAGGAGGCGGAGAAGTTTCCCCTTTATGAAACGGTGCGTGGTCTCGTTGAGAAGCGGAAGTCTGATCAATCCCAGCCGTTAAAAATTCTAGTCATTCATTCTCACAGTCATGGAGATCACAAGGCCGCAGATGCTCAATTCAAGGGCATGCCGCATGTGACACTGGTGGAGCCAAACCAAGACGGCGTCGATGGTTTTTTAGCTTCAGCTGAATCTGGAACTGTCGATCTTGGTAACCGAAAATTGAGCATCTTCCCGATTCCAGGTCACCAGGCTGAAAGTATAGCCGTTTACGATTCCCACACGAAATGGTTGCTAACCGGCGACACCATATATCCCGGAATAATTTCGGTTTTGGATTGGGATGAATATCTGACTAGTCTACAAAAACTGGTGCAATTCGCTTCGAGTCACGAAGTATCTGCGATTCTGGGTTCACACATTGAGATGTCCAAAGCACCTTCAGTTGTTTACGAACGGGGTACTACCTATCAACCAGAGGAAGCGAGCCTCCTTCTCCCCGTCGAGATATTGAGTGAGGTCAGTGCAGACTTAACTAAGACCCAAGGCAAACGGCAAGAAGTCGTGACTGATACCGTAATCGTCAAGCCAGTGCCATTGCCAGCGAGAGTGTTGATACGGTTTCTAAAGATGTTGGGTGTCGGGTGATCGGCGCGCTGGTAC
Source organism: uncultured Ectothiorhodospiraceae bacterium (assembly GCA_947259575.1). GTDB lineage: Bacteria > Pseudomonadota > Gammaproteobacteria > UBA6429 > Thiohalophilaceae > SZUA-24. Next base: position 1,801 of record CAMYMU010000026.1, read on the forward strand.
CCAACAAATCGTTGCAGCGGACATTTGACCCGCCACCCATTTTTGCTACAGCAAACAACGGGCGCCGCCTCAAATGCTGCTGAACTCAGGCGTTATGAAACAAAAATGTATAAGTGTCGTATTAATTACAGGAGCTACTACCATTTTAAATGGCTAACAAGCGACTGTGATCCAAAGTCAACCTGTTAAGCCATTTGTTCATTCCAGCATTTTCCATCACGCACCATCGTTCGAGCGTTTCCAGCCAAAGAACTATCCAGGACAGTTATTTTAAATACACCAGGGGTGAATAGCCTGAGTCAAAACCATTTATGGTCAGGATAACACCGGGTTTATTCACCCTACTTAGCAGCCTCTCGCATTCCCCAGTAACTACACTGAAACTAACGTACCGGCCACTGTTCTTGGTACAATTTGATAAACCGAACCG
>CAMYMU010000027.1 GCA_947259575.1 uncultured Ectothiorhodospiraceae bacterium
TAACACAAGAAACCTGTCAGAAGCACATCGATGCAGGTGCAGGTAAAGTTGTTCAATCTGCACCTTGTAAAGATGGTGGCCCAATGTTCGTATATGGTGTGAACCACAACGATTATAAAGGCGAAAAAATTGTTTCAGCTGCATCTTGTACGACTAACTGCCTGGCTCCAATAGCTAAAGTCTTAAACGACAAGTGGGGCATCAAACGTGGTCTTATGACTACTGTTCACGCTGCAACTGCAACTCAGAAAACGGTAGACGGTCCTTCTATGAAAGACTGGCGCGGTGGTCGTGGTATCCTGGAAAACATCATCCCATCTTCAACCGGTGCTGCTAAGGCAGTAGGTGTAGTACTTCCAGAGCTAAACGGCAAATTAACGGGTATGGCTTTCCGCGTACCTACTTCTGACGTGTCTGTTGTTGACCTGACTGTAGAGTTAGACAAAGACGCTTCTTACGACGATATCTGTGCAGCAATGAAAGCGGCTTCAGAATCTGGTGACATGAGCCGTACTCTTGGTTACACAGACGAGAAAGTTGTTTCTGGTATCGCGCTTGATGGAACTTTCGTTAAGCTGGTTAGCTGGTATGACAATGAGTATGGTTATACTTGCAACATGATGCGGTTCGTAGAACACGTAGCCGCTAATTAAGCGGATCTTTTGCACGCTGAGGGTGTTGCGGCACGAGTTTAAATTGCTCACGTATTATTTATACGCTCCGCATTTAAACTCGCACCACGCCTACTCAGCGCACAAAATCTCTCGCTTAATTAAACTAGGCAGATCTTTCGAAGCTTCTGCTTAGCATGAAACATGATTAACCAGTCTGGGTTTGCCAGACTGGTTAGTTTTAAAATTATTTGCCAAGCCAGTTTATGTTTTGGCAAATCGTTTTAAGAAATTTTAAATTTAGGAGTTTTACATGTCTTTTATCAAACTGACTGATCTTGATCTGTCTGGTAAGCGCGTTTTAATCCGTGCTGACTTAAACGTACCTGTTAAAGATGGCAAGGTAACTTCGGATGCACGTATCACTGCATCGATGCCTACCGTTGAGCATTGCATGAAAGCCGGTGCTTCGGTGATGGTTATGTCTCACCGTGGTCGTCCTGAAGAAGGCAAAGTGGACGAAGAGAATTCAATGGCGCCGATTGCGGCCGATATGTCTGCCAAGTTAGGTAAGGACGTTAAGCTGGTTAAAGATTACCTTGAGGGTGGTTTTGAAGTTGCACCCGGTGAGTGTGTTTTATTGGAAAACGTTCGTTTTAATGCCGGTGAAAAGAAAGACGACGAAGCACTTGCTAAGAAATATGCGGCACTTTGTGACGTATTCGTTATGGATGCATTTGGTACCGCACACCGTGCCCAGGCATCAACTCATGGCGTTGGCGTACATGCACCGGTTGCATGCGCAGGTCTGTTGTTATCAGAGGAACTGGATAGCCTGGCAAAAGCACTGGCCGAGCCTGCGCGCCCAATGGTTGCGATTGTCGGTGGTTCAAAAGTGTCTACCAAGTTAACCGTATTGGAAGCCTTATCCGAGAAAGTTGACCAGTTGGTTGTTGGTGGTGGTATTGCCAACACCTTCCTTAAAGCCATGGGTCATAATGTTGGTAAATCACTATGTGAAGATGACCTGGTGGATACTGCCAAGGCATTGGTTGAAAAGATGAAAGCACGCGGTGCGAATATTCCTATCGCCGTCGATGTTGTCTGTGGCAAGCAGTTCGATGAGAATGAGCCTGCTGTCCTGAAAAAGCCAGATGAAGTTGAAGATGACGATATGATTTTTGATATTGGTCCAGAATCAGCAGCTGAATTGGCGGAAATTATTTCTAAAGCAGGTACCATCGTTTGGAATGGTCCTGTTGGCGTATTTGAATTTGATCAGTTTGGTGAAGGCACCAAGACGGTATCGATGGCGATTGCTGATGCCGATGGTTTTAGCCTGGCTGGCGGTGGCGACACGATTGCCGCGATTCAGAAGTATGATATTTATGACAAGGTGTCTTATATCTCAACAGCAGGTGGTGCATTCCTGGAGTACCTGGAAGGCAAAACCTTACCAGCCGTTGCGGGAGTACCTGGAAGGCAAAACCTTACCAGCCGTTGCGATGTTGGAAGACCAAGCTAAATAATACGATGCTAGAAAAGAAGATGAGGTTGCTGGGCATTCGTCACTTAATGTGCAGCAACTTCATATATACTAACCTCCACACTATACAGCGAGTCTAAATACAAACGCATGTTACGGAGAACCAAAATTATAGCCACCTTGGGCCCATCCACCGATGATCCCAAGATGTTGGACAAGATTCTTGAAGCGGGTGTCGATGTTGTCCGCATCAATTTTTCACATGGCACAGAAGAAGAGCATATCGATCGTGCTGAGAGAGTTCGTAACCGGGCTCGTGCACATGGGCGTCAGGTTGGTGTTTTAGCGGACTTACAAGGCCCTAAAATTCGAATTGAGAAGTTTAAAAAAGGCAAAATCACTCTGGAAGAGGGGGATACCTTTATTCTGGATACTGCCTGTGGCAGCAAAGATGGCGATGATAAGCGTGTCGGCCTGGCCTATAAAGATTTACCTAAAGATGTAAAACGTGGTGATACTTTGTTGCTAGATGACGGTCGTGTTGTCTTCTGGGTGAACGAATCTACCGAGACTGAAATTAAGTGCCGTGTCGTTGTTGGTGGTGTGCTCAGTGATCGCAAGGGCATCAACAAACAGGGCGGTGGTTTATCTGCACCTGCTTTAACCGATAAAGATCGTGCTGATATTAAAACGGCAGCCAAGATGGATGTTGATTATCTTGCTGTCTCTTTTGTGCGTCATGCAGCTGATGTGGAAGAAGCGCGTACATTATTGCGCGATGCTGGTTGTAAGGGTGGGATTGTCGCCAAGATTGAACGGGCAGAATGCCTTAGCGTTGTTGATGAAATTATCGATGCCTCTGATGTCATTATGATTGCACGTGGTGACCTGGGTGTTGAGATCGGCGATGCCGCACTTCCTCCGGTTCAAAAGAAACTGATTAGCTCTGCCCGGAAACGTAATCGGATAGCGATTACAGCCACTCAGATGATGGAATCAATGATTACTAGTCAGTTACCAACCCGTGCAGAGGTCTTTGACGTGGCGAATGCCGTGCTGGATGGTACTGATGCGGTGATGTTGTCTGCTGAAACAGCTACCGGTGATTATCCCGATAAAGCCATTGCCGCGATGGATAGAATCTGCCGCGGAGCAGAGCAGCAACGTGAAGTGACCCGATCAGACCATCGAATTGATAGCACCTTTGAGTGTATCGATGAGGCGATTGCAATGGCGACCATGTATTCAGCCAATCACCTGCATGTGAAGGCGATTGCCGCTTTAACAGAATCGGGCTCAACTGCCTTGTGGATGTCTCGGATTAGCTCTGGAATCCCAATCTATGCCTTGACGGAACATGTCGAGACGCGTAGAAAAGTAACCCTTTATCGGGGCGTCTACCCCGTCAGTTTCGAGCCATCTGTAAAAGACCATGCCGAGGTCAATCGCGAGGCCGTTGATGAGCTATTACGCCGTGGTGCTGTGCGCGACGGTGATTTGGTTATTCTTACCAAAGGCGACATGATGGGCGTCCTGGGTGGAACGAATGCAATGAAAATTGTACGTGTTGGTGAGTTACTTAACGCCAACCATAATGAGGAATAAAAGAATTTATATAAATCAACAAGTTATGTTGCAACTTTAAGAAGGAGGTCCGAAATGGCCCTGATTACTTTACGTGAACTACTGGACTACGCGGCTGATAATAGCTTCGGAATGCCTGCGTTTAACGTCAACAATATGGAACAAGTACATGCAATTATGCAGGCTGCTGATGAGACCGATAGTCCGGTTATCATGCAAGGTTCTGCGGGCGCACGCTCATATGCGGGCGAACCGTTCCTGCGTCATCTGATTATTGCGGCTCAGGAAATGTATCCACATATTCCTATCTGCATGCACCAAGACCATGGTTCTGCACCTGGTGTTTGTCTGCGTTCAATTCAGTCTGGTTTCACATCAGTCATGATGGACGGTTCTTTGATGGAAGACATGAAGACACCTTCATCGTTTGAATACAACGTCAATGTAACCAAGACCGTTGTCGACATGGCCCACTCAGGTGGTGTTTCTGTTGAAGGCGAACTAGGTTGCCTGGGTTCACTGGAAACTGGTGAGATGGGTGAAGAAGACGGTCACGGCGCTGACGGTAAACTGGATATGGATCAGTTACTTACTGGCGTTGAAGAAGCGGCTGACTTCGTTGCACAGACCGGTGTTGATGCCCTTGCGATTGCAATTGGTACTTCACACGGCGCCTATAAGTTCACAAAAGAGCCTACTGGTGACATCCTGCGTATTGACCGCATCAAAGAAATCCACGAACGCATTCCTAACACGCATCTGGTTATGCATGGTTCTTCTTCGGTTCCTCAGGACTGGCTGGAAATCATCAATAACTACGGTGGCGACATGGGACAGACCTATGGTGTTCCTGTTGAAGAGATTGTAGAAGGTATCAAGCATGGTGTTGCAAAAGTGAACATCGATACTGACCTACGTATGGCCTCTACCGGTTCGATTCGTAAGCACCTGGCAGACAATGCTTCTAACTTCGACCCTCGTAAATTCCTGAAAGAATCTACCAAGGCGATGAAGGACATCTGTAAGGCACGTTATGAAGCCTTCGGTTCTGCTGGTCATGCTTCTAAGATCAAGCCAGTTAGCCTGGACGACATGGTTAAGCGTTATGCCTCTGGTGAGTTAGATCAGAAGGTCACGAAAGCGGCTTAAACGCCTAGTTTTCAAAAAACTGGTACGTTAAATAAGTAGTTAGGCGAGTTCCCTGTCAAAGGGGGACTCGTCTTTTTACGTTCTAAGCCATTGTTTTTCCTCATATATTAGCATTAATTAAAGTCCTCATTATTATAAGACGATATTAGACCTATAGGGCTCACATTAGCCGAGCGTCGTTAGGAAGGTGTCGTATGTACCGCAAGTACCCACAGAATCAAGGCAAAAGCAGCAAACTCAAAGCCAAAGGGATAAGCCAACAGCAATTCACTCGTATGGCTTGGATCAGTGTGGTGATACTGGTCGGTTTTGTATTTAGTTTACTGAGTGCAACTAAAGTTACTGCCGCGACCCACACAGCCAGCGATACTCACTACGCATCAGTTCAGGATAAATATACACGGACAGTGGGCTACCAAACGAGTTGGGTAGAAAATCTAAGTGGGATGGCAGAAGAGTCATTTAATAACGACGAATATCCGATGGCTAAGCGTATTTGGAAAATGCTTGCTGAGCAAGGCCATGCCGATGCTGCTTATAAACTTGGTATGTTATATGACACCGGTGTCGATGGTGTTGAGCAGGATGCGGCTGAAGCTGCGCAGTGGTACTTGCAGGCAGCGCAAAAGGGGCACTTACATGCACAACACAATCTTGCCGTGGCTTATGCAAGTGGTGACGGGGTTGAGATGGATATCAGTAAAGCCCTGGTTTGGTGGAAACGTGCCGCACGGACTGGAAATTCAGATTCCCAGTACAACCTCGGTATTGTATATGCGATGGGTGTACATGGTGTGAAGAAAAACCTGGATCAGGCCAAAAAGTGGTGGCGAAAGGCTGCGATGAAGGGTGACCCAATGGCGCAATATAATCTAGGAACGATTTATGCCAATGGTGAAGATGTCAGAAGTTACTGTGAAGCAACACGTTGGTGGGAAAAGTCAGCGCGTAAGGGTGTGGAGCAGGCTTCATGGGCATTGGAAATAATCAAGACGCGGCAAGACTACCAGTCTTGTTGGTAATCTAATTACGAATAAATTTCAGAGGTATAAATAAATGAAGTGCTTAAGATATTTTTTAGGCATGATATCGCTTGTTATAGCGGTATCAGCAGTACAGGCAAAAGTGAATGACGAATTTCCCGTAAGAAAACTCTATCCAGCAGTACCCTATGTAGAGTTAGAAGATCTTTATAAAGAACGCAATAAAGTCATCATTGTTGATGTGCGCTCGAGTTATGAGTATGAAACGTTACGAATAAAAGGTGCCTTGAATATTTCTGTGTCTTCGCCAAATTATGTTGCCGATATGAGAAAGTTGCGTGCTGATAATCCGAAGTCGAAGATTGTGGTTTATTGTAATGGTAAGACCTGTAAGAAGTCTTATAAAGCAGTACAGAAATGTCGCAATAATAAAATCAGCAATGTCGTTGCCTATGACGCAGGTATTATGGATTGGGCAAACAAGTATCCTCAGGAGTCTGTACTGCTGGGTAGAAGTCCGATCAATCCGGATCACCTTATCGCGAAATCGACCTTCAAGAAAAAATTAATGGACCCTATAAAATTTGAAGAAATAGTTGCGCGCAAAGATGTGATCGTCGTCGATGTTCGTGATAGTTTTCAACGCGAAGCATTGTCATTATTTCCCGGAATTGATAATCGCGCCTTTCTTGATGATACAAAGGCAATCAAGGCTATTGTTGCCAGGGCCCAAAAAGAGAATAAAACATTGTTAATTTATGATGCTACTGGTAAACAAGTTCGCTGGTTAATGTACTCTATCGAAAGCTTAGGGCTAAAAAACTACTGGTTTATGAAAGGTGGTTCTAATGCTTACTTTGCTGCACTGCGTAAGCAATTCTTAAACTAGAACTGAACAATACAAGGCCTCAAATTATTTTGAGGCCTTGAAATCTAATACTGTATTAGGTTCATCCTCCTGAAGCTCGCCCAACTTCTCTCCAAGTATAAGATGTAGGGCTTCGAGTGCCTTATCAACGATGATCAGAGCATGGGTGTGATAGGTGCGTCGCTCGGACTTTATGTCTTCATGTAAACTTTCGCGATTAGACTCATCAAACTCTAACCATGCAACCACGGGCATGTCGTTCATCGAACGATCTACGATTACCCATAAGTCATCTTCTAAAATAAAATCCAGCGTACGTAAGTTTGGAATTTCCAGACGAGTCGGCGAGCCTAAGCGTTTTAGTGCTATTTTTACTAAATTATAGTCTTGCGCCCGAATGTCACAAGCTTTTGTATCATAAACGGGGATGTTTTCAAGGCGTGATTTCATATCCATTTTGAACTTGAATACCTGTCTTTAAGTATGTAATAAAAACTAGAAAAAGCAAATATAGCTAAAAAGTAAAGAGTTGCTTAGTAACCAGGTTATCAGTTGGGCAGCCACTCGTGCAAAGTGAAATGTTTTCCAGGGTTGTATTGGCGATATTACTCATCGCTTCATGGGTAAAAAAGCCCTGGTGGCCGGTGACAAGTACATTAGGAAAGGTGAGTAGACGCTCAAAAATATCATCCTGAATAACCTTGTCAGATAGGTCTTTAAAAAATAGATCCCCTTCTTGCTCGTATACATCAAGGCCGAGATAACCTATTTTTCCCGATTTTAAACCATCAATTGTTGCCGTTGTATCAAGTACTGCACCGCGACTAGTATTGATAAGCATGACACCATCTTTCATTTTTTCCAGGCTGGTTTTATTAATGAGGTGGTGAGTGTCGGGTGTCAGGGGGCAGTGCAGGGTGATGATATCTGATTGTGTATATAGCTCTTCAAGTGATACATACTGAACACCTAGTTTTTCGATGTCTGGATCAGGAGCAATATCATATGCGAGTAGCTTGACACCAAATCCAGCGAGAATTTTCGCGGTAACGTTGCCGATAAAACCAGTACCAATAATACCGACGGTTTTACCATGCATGTCAAAGCCTAGGAGGCCATTGAGAGAAAAATTACTTTCCTTTACGCGTGCATAGGCGCGATGTATTTTACGATTCAAGGCCAACATCAAACCAACCGCATGTTCGGCGACTGCATAGGGTGTATATCGTGGAAATCGCACGACATTTATTTCAAGCTCGTTGGCTGCCTCGATATCGACGTTATTAAAGCCTGCACAACGCAAGGCGATAAGATGTATATTATTTTCTTTTACTTGTGTAAGTACGGTGCGGTTTAGCTCATCATGCACAAACACACAGACGGCATCAAAACCTTGTGCCAGTGATACCGTCTCTAGGCAAAGTCGATTGTTAGAATACGTTAACTGATGAGCAAACTTTTTGTTGGCTTGGTCAAAGCAAGGGATATCATAGGGCTGGATACTAAAAATACCGATATGCATTAGCGAATTTCTTCTACAGAGAATTTTTTATCCATAATCGTCGGCACTATTAAAGCATAGCCTTCCATCTGCCAGTGGGCTAACTCGGGTATCGCCGATGGTACAACCTGGATAAATTCATGGAAATCAGAAATCTGGTAACCATAATCGTGCGCCGCCAGGCCACAGACCTTAAATTCAACACCTAATTGAGCGTAGTATCGCATACGCTCAACGGCGTTTTTGTATTTCTTATAATTCTTTTTTGCCACGGTGACGATCTCGGTGCCGTGGATGACGACTTTAATATCCATAAACTCAGGAGCATAACTATAGGGCTCCTCACTTAGTGGATTCATAAGTGAACGAATCCAGTAAAGAGCAGAATTAATTTTCTGTGGGTCGTCAAAGTAGAAATCATAGACAACCTTTGGTTCTTTATAGGGGGTTTGAATATATTCAGCTTTTTCAGCAGCATGTGCTTGGCAAGCGCACAAGGATAAAATAAGTATGAGTGAGCGCATAATCAGATCCTCACCTGAGTGATAACTATACTAAAGTATAGACGGATCGGATTAAGTGTTTGTGCTTTACGGCCGTTTTTTTAAAGTCAGCCGAAAAGACACAGAGTTATCAGGGTTGTAACGCGTTAGTGGTCGCCTTCGGCATGACCATGCGCATCAAGCAGTGTTTTTGTCATGATGCGATCAGTGTAAGCCATAGCAATGGCGGAGAAAATAAAGGTTGCATGGATAATGACCTGCCACATGACCTCAACCTGGCCAGCTGCGACTAACTGTTCTGCGAGGGCCGCGTCGGTACCAGCGGGGATTTCGACATTAGTGACTTCAATAAATGTCTTGAGTAAGTGGATCGAGGATATACCAATCAGCGCCATGGAGAGTTTAATCTTCATAGTTGCCGCATTGACGTGCGACAGCCACTCGGGTTGATCGGGGTGTTCTTTCAGGTTCAGTCGCGAGACAAAGGTTTCGTAACCACCTATGATGACCATGATTAACAGGTTGGCGATCATGACGACATCGATCAGGCCCAGAACGATGAGCATGATTTCAACTTCTTTAATTTCAGCCGCACCGCCTACAAGATGCGAGAGCTCCACCATAAAGTGATAAACATATACGCCCTGAGCGACAATCAGACCGATATAAAGTGGGGCCTGTAACCATCGACTCCAGAAAATTAACTGGGAAAGAGCTGATAAAGAGTAGGTACGCATTTTGTCCGTGTTGCTCACTTATTTTTCCTCACGCTACTGATTTATAAAGTAATCTAGCTCAAACACAGATTTTTCCCAAATATGGTTATCGGATCGAATCTGAATGTGGCTTTGCTAGTGCGATTATTCCATAAAGCAACCAAAATAAAAATAATGGAAATATAAATACCTGACTCTGCTAAGCACTTGAATTACATATGATCAGATAGCGCTATTTTGGTTGTTTTTTAACCACCTGATGTGTTCACCTACAGGTGCATTTAGAGGAATAACGCAGCCGCAGATCCTAATTGATCAGGATAATTGGGGTACTGCTTTGTTCGATCAGTGACTGTATGTATTTCTTGCTTTGCACATCATGTCTTGATTCGAGTAACAACATCCTTGCTCCGCAATTAATCAGGGTAGCTAGCATAGCAGCGCTGCTATCGTCTTTGAGTTGAATATGATTGGCTTCAAAACCCAAAGGAAGGGTTAAAGAATTCACCTCTTGTTTTAATTTATTAAATTCTTCTTCGGCACTAGCAGGATAAATGACGTTGAGATTTTTATGATCTTGCTCGACGATCTGGATAGCCAGTTGCATTGCCTTATGACTGCCCATCGAACCAGAAAAAAATACTGCTACAGGTCGTTCGAGAGTGGCACCATGTTGCAGTACCATTAGATTACAGCTGGCAGAAGATAAAATCGTTTGAGTAATACTGCCGACCTTCAGACTCTGTCTTAGTCGTTGGGTATTTTTTCCTATGATAAGCAGGTCTGTTTGTTCAGAAGCACTACAGACCAGGTCAGCAACATTGCCACGTTGGACATCAAAAGTAATTTCCATCTCAGATTGCTGTGAGATTGTTTCAACTAGCTTACGCAGGCGTACCGTCTGGGTGTGTATGGATCGTTCCATATCATCGACACTTATTCTTCGATAACTTGATGATCCATAGACAACTTCGCGGGCATTGGGTAGTTCTGCCAACCTTAACAGATTAATGTCTTCCACAAAAAGAGCATTGAGTTCTGCGTCAAGGTTAGTGGCAAGTGTCGTAGCAGCCTGTAAGGTGCTGCGATTCACCTGGCTGGAATCCAAAGCCACCAGGATGCGATTAATGTTTGTCTTTGCCATGATGATCAGGTTCTTCTTTATTGGCCTTGGAAAATTCCTGATGAATATTTTCAAGTTCAACAAGCCGTGCTTCGACTTTTTTATTTACCTGTGCAGCGGATTTCCCTGTTAATATTTCTATGGCTTCATCGACATTGTTATAAGCATACACTGCAAATTTTCCATCACGACTGGCTTCTATAACATCGTGTCTTAACATCAGGTGCTTTACGTTTGCCTGGGGGATCAGCACAGCCTGTTGTGATGTTAGGCCTCGTTCGTTACAAATATCAAAAAAGCCCTCGATTTTTTCATTTACTCCACCAATGGCTTGTGCCTCACCACGCTGATTCACTGAACCGGTCATGGCAATACCTTGCTTGATTGGAATATCTGATAGTGCAGAAAGTAGGGAACAGAGTTCAGCCATGGAGGCACTGTCGCCCTCGATTTCTCCATAAGACTGCTCAAATACCAGACTTGCAGAGAGTGACAGGGGGCGATTTTTTGCATAGCGCTCGCCGAGGAAGGCTGACAGGATAAATACGCCCTTTGAATGAATAGCACCACCCAATTCTATTTCGCGTTCGATATCGATAACTTCCCCATCACCTAAGCGCGTGGTTGCGGTGATACGTGAAGGTGTGGCAAAACTGAAATCACCCAACTGGAGAACCGCGAGGCCGTTAATTTGTCCTGTCTTCGCACCGTCGGTATCTATCATAATGGTGCCACGTGCAATTTCCTCCTGCAGGTGTTCGCGGATACGATCACTGCGATAAATTTGAGCATCGATAGCTTGTTGCACATCATCACGGTGTACTACTGGCTGACTAGAGTGGCTGGCAAAGTGATCCGCTTCACGTAACAGGTCAGCAATATCCATTACATAGGTCGAGAGTTTTTCTGAGTCACCGGCAATACGTGCACCATGTTCTATCACGCGTGCGACTGCAGCACGATCAAAGGGGCGTAATTTGTCACGACTTAGTAAGGTTGCGATTAGTCGCGCATACATCTGCTGGTTTTCGTGACTACGATCAAGGCGGTCATCAAAGTCTGCCGCTACCTTAAATAGTTGTTTGAATTCGGGGTCATAGGCATGCAATAAATAGTAAATGAAACGATCACCAATGAGTACTACCTTGATATCCAGTGGAATCGGTTCGGGTTCGAGTGAGACCGTACTAACCAGGCTATAAACCTGCCCCAGTGATTGTATTTTAATTTTACGAGAAGACAGGGCGCGTTTTAGACCTTCCCATGCATAGGGCTGTGTTAGTAGTTTGATCATGTCGAGCATCAGGTAGCCACCATTGGCGCGATGCAAGGAACCGGGTTTAATCAAGGTAAAGTCCGTTTCTAATGCACCCATATGAGCAGTGTGCTCTACAGTACCGACTAGATTGTTATAACTTGGGTTATCCTCAAATTCTACCGGGGCACCGCCTTGCTTGTTGTGTTCAACAAGTATGTTGACCTCGTAACGACGGAATGTCGGTTCTTCAACAAGTTGAACGCCCATCAGGGATGGTGTTTCTTCAGCACGACGAAATTCATGCTGATTATCAATGACATCCCCCTGTATAGCATCAAGGTATTTCTGTATCGACTTGTTATCCAGATATTTATTCTTTAACTCATCGATCAAGTGACCAGAAGCAAACATAACAATTTCCTGATTGAGTTTTTTGATTTTGTCTCTTGCTTCACGCTCCCATTGAGAGCGTGTACGTAAGATACTTTCGAGCTTTTCCTCTAGTGCCGTCATGACCTCCTCGAGCCGCTCTTGCTCTTTCTCAGAAAGTTTTTCAAATTCCTCAGGACTGAGTACTTCTTTATTCTTAGCTGGCGCAAAAGCAAAACCGTGTGGTGTGTGTAAGAGAGTGATGTCGTGTGACTCAGCTTCGTCCGCCAGTGAATTGAAGGCAGTCTCGATCGTTTTTTTCAGGTCTTCTTCTACTTCCTGGATTCGCGCATGATACTCTTCTGCTTCAAATGCAGTAGGTATACCGTTACGCAAGTCTTCCGTCAGTTGTAACATGTCATTTCGGAGGGTGCTTGCCTGTCCTGTTTCCAGACGGATAGCAAGTGGATTTGAGGGCTTTTCAAAATTATAGACATAAACCCAGTCGGAAGCAGATGTCTTGCTTGCGGCCTGTTCTTCAAGGTATTCACGTACCACCGTGTGTTTTCCCAATCCACTTGGACCCAGGACATACAGGTTATAACCTTCCTGCTGAATACCAAGCCCAAACTGTAATGCCTGTAGGGCACGGTCCTGACCAATGATTTGCTTTAAATCCTGGAGCTGATCAGTTGTGTCAAAACTGAACTGCTCAACATCGCATGCAGTAAATAATTGTTCCAATGAAAGCGGTTTAATCATTACCTTGAAAACCTCGTTTATTCTTATTCAGCGTAGTAGTCGAGATGAGGAACATATCCGTTAAAGTATAGAATAGGTTCTGTGATAACGTTGTTGATGCATGTCAATAGCAGTAGTTTAAGTGGTTTTTATATTCGTTATACAATCTTGCTAGTGTAGTCCTGTTTACTCTTTGCTAGCCATGGCAACGGTATAGTTTTTACCCTGCTTTAATTTTTTATAGTTGCCAAATATATCTTTGAAGGTGCGCTTAATGTAATCACGTAAACCATTTATTGTGACGACATAGATTTTCCCGCCAGGCTTGAGCTGAGTGTAGGCATCATGAAAAAAGAGGGTCATTAGTTCATTACCAACTTTCGCTGGTATATTCGACACGATGATATCGAATTTTTTCCCCTGGATCTGATCAAAACCGTTACTAAGTAATATATCGACATTGCCAATCTTGTTTATCTCTGCATTCTTCTGGCTGTATTCTATTGCCTTAAAATCACGGTCAACCAGAGTGGTCCTTCCCTCCGGTGCCATTCTGGCTAGAGTCAGGCCGAGTGGGCCGTAGCCACAACCCAGATCAAGACAGTCACTATCTTTGTTAACTTCAACATATTTTAGAAGCAGCAGTGTTCCTTCATCTATGCTACGTGGCGAAAAAATGCCCCAGGTAGTATGAAACGTAAAAGGGAAACCGTTAAGGGTTTCGTTGAAAGTGATATCTTGCCGAAGTTTGTTAATGTCTTTAGGAGTAGTCATAGTTGGCTATGGTAACCCATTGAGACTAATTTCAAAATGACAGTCAGGACTATGATATCAGGCTGATAAAAAGAACAGGCAATTGCTCAGGCAAGTGATCGACTTGGTCGAGGACGGCATATTTGTCTATGCCAAAGATACGTTTAACATAGATATCGGCATTCGGGTCCAGAGTCAGACAATAGCTGAGTACGCCTTGCTGTAGAGCTCTTCCACGGCATACTTGGCATGTGACATCCAAATTCATAATCTATATTTTATATTTATTACCTAAAGTAGCGCTAAGCGACTGTTTCAAATGTATTAATTAGTAAAATCGAGCATTTTTCATGAGTAAATAGGCATAAAAAGGACAGACATTATCTACTCCGACGAACAAGACACGTGGGTCCAGTGCCTGCTTGTCGAGATAGTGACTGGTCGCGCGGACATCGGCTTCAATTATTCTTACCAATTTTTGCCGTGCCTCAGTATAGCTATCCGCTAAAACTGACGACGTATAAAACCAGCAGCACAGCATTGCCAGCCACAGGTAAGTAAAGCGATTTGTTAATCTCGTCATCACAGCGGATTTACCCGTTACGTTTATATATAGTATATAAGAAAATTTACCAGGAACAACGGTGTTCTGGTCCCGGTTATCAACGCAGCCTGACGCCAATTTATTGTGCTATACATGTATAGACTTGTCGTTTTTGAGTGGTAGGGATGAAATCTAGATACACATTTTCTATTTTACCCTTGATCCTGTTCTCAGCAGTGGTGTATGCAGACAGTGAATCACGCTGGTTCCCAACAGAACACCTTTATCCAGCTTATTTAGCCGATCCCTATGAACCTAATTTTCATATGCAGTTACGATCTTATGATGAATCAACCATTCCTGATACTGGCGCGTCGCGATGGGATCTTATGGCCGGTGCACCCCTGATCATTTATGAGAAAAAAGATACCGATAATTCTCGCCATGGCTGGCAAATAGTATTTTTGACTGGTTTGCGTGGCCAGTTCGATAACGAAAATAACCAGGACAATGTGGCCTGGGAGGGAATATTTGGTCTGCAAGCCGTGTTTCGTTACCACAATGACTTCGCGTGGCATTTCGGTACCAAGCATTACTCCAGTCATGTGGGTGATGAATATATAGAACGTACGGGGCGGACCCGCATTCAGTACACCCGCGAAGAATGGCGTGCAGGTATTGCCTGGCTCTTTAGTGAACACTATACAGTCTACTCGGATATTGCCTATGCCTTTTCTTTACGTAATAAAATACTGCAGGAAGATGGGCGTGCGCAAATTGGCCTGCAATACGAAAAGCCCGGTGTGTTCATGGGCAGTAAAGTTGGCTGGTACAGTGCCCTGGATGTCTCCGCTTATGAAGAGGATGACTGGGATAAGAACATTACCATTCAAATCGGTTTTGATATACCTGCTCGTGATCGTCGCTGGCGATTAGGACTTGAATACTATGATGGTCGCAGTCAATACGGAGAGTTTTTTCAGAATAAAGATCAGTATGCAAGTATTGGGGTTTGGGTGGACCTTTAGAAAAGTTAGCTGTAAGAAGTAATTATCATCCGTGATTTCACCTATATCAAAACCCAACAAGGCTGGTTTTGCCATGCTGTGATACTCGATCTGTACAGCTGTAAAGTCATCGTCTGGGCGTTTAATCGTAAACGCAATAGTGGATTAACCCGAAGTGCTTTACTGATAGCCTTGCATCGTTACCCACCCAAACCAGATTGTATCTTTCATTCTGATCAAGGCATTGAATATGCCGCACACTCTTACTGTGACATGGTCGTAGACGCCGGACTCGTACTCAGCATGAGTCGCAAAAGGGAATCCATTGGATAATGCGTTTGCCGAATTTTTTTATGTCATGAAGGCCGAACTGTTGCATCAGTCACTGTGTGAGAATAATATCGAGGCCGTGGCCCACATCGTCGAGTTTACGGAGTTTTACAATCGGGAGTGTTTACATATCGGGGTTAACTACCAATCCCTAGAGAATTATGAAAAACTATGTGTTTAAACGTGTCCACATATGTGGTGATAGATCAGTTTTCCTTACATTCTATTAAAGGATTTATAAGATGTGGTTACGCACGAGCTGTGAGATGACATTCGATATTACAGTACATACACCTTTCATTCTAATGCTGCGATTGCGCAGTGGGGCACAACAATGGGTAGCAAGCGAGGAATATAGACTCAAACCGAGTGTGCCGGTTTTCGAGTTTACCGATAATTATGGCAATCTTTGTCAGCGTTTGATTGCTCCTCCCGGTCCTTTCGCCATATATATTTCTGCAGATGTCATGACTGCGGATCAAGTGGATCAGTCACCGGGAGCTCCGTTTGTCGAGGTCGAGAATTTACCCGATGCTGTACTCAGTTACCTATTGCCCAGTCGGTTTTGTGAGTCGGACCGCTTTGGTGAAATGGCTACCGAGCTCTCGGCTGGCCAACAGTTGGGCTATGATCAGGTCAAGGCTATCGAAACATGGTTACGTACTACCATTCGTTATGAACCCGGTAGCAGCGACATACCTGTGTCCGCAGTGGAAGTTAATTCAAGGCAGTGGGGGGTTTGCCGTGATCTGTCACATCTTGGAATTGCCTTATGTCGTAGCCTCAGTATACCGGCGCGACTAGTGGTGGGTTATCTTTATGGGCTAGAACCTATGGATCTGCATGCTTGGTTTGAGGCCTATATTGCCGGTCGTTGGTATACATTCGATGCGACACAGCCTGAGTTAACAGGGGGGTACGTGGCAATTGGCTATGGTCGTGATGCCGCTGACGTCGCCATATACAACCAGTTTGGCCCTCCGGTTTACCCAATCACACAGGACATTCGAGTTCAGCTTATTGAGGAGAAACACACCTAATCAATGACATAGCTTGAAGTACAATGGTATAGCTTTGCTACCTTTACTATAGTGAAAGTAAGAACCATGGTCCTCATGTTAACCGATCCCTGCTCGTCTTTTGTCGATCCTGCCAGATCCTGGAAAATCTTGTACTGTTATAGCGCTTTCCTGGTGAAGTGTGCCCCGATTGGGGGCATCCAGTCTCGCAAAGAAGTAAAAAAGTAATGCAAACCTTTGTTCATTTCATGAAATATGTGCATGGCATATTTTGTGCAGAATAGTTACAGTATTTATTATTCTGGTTTGTATAAATGATATTCAAGGTGCGGAGTCAGATTAACTTGCATGTCGAGACCGGGATTGTATAGTGTTTTAAAGATTAATTTATCCTCCCGGTAAAGCAAGTTCGTTCTTTTCAGATTTCAGGTGAGACATGGCGATACGCGTTGCAATCAATCATAAGACGGAATATCA
>CAMYMU010000028.1 GCA_947259575.1 uncultured Ectothiorhodospiraceae bacterium
GGTCTTATAATTTTTAAGCAGCTGAAGTAATTCCTGGCGATGCATATTAGGGCCTTAGGTACCTGGTGGATTCTTTATCGCACTGACTGCAGCCGCCGCCGCTTCTTCAATATCAGCTTCCTTACCGGAGAGCACCAGTCGCCCGTAAGCGCCGACCGCTCGACAATCGACAAGCTTGATTGAGGCGGCTTTTTCTGCCTGATTAGCGGCATAAACAATATAACCGGCGGGTTGGGTTTCGAGAATGTACATACTCTCACCCGGCATCATCATGGAACCACCTCGATGCTGGCGGTTAATCAGCACTGTATGATCACTCGTCATACCACGAATAATCTCCGACCATTCAACCTTACATTCATCACGCTCATCGAGTTGAGAACCCATACTGGACAACAGGGCATGACCGGCTTCGATAACATCGGACTGCGAACGAGAGTGGAGAACCATAGAACCGAAGGCGCGTTCAACCACCTGCTGAGTCAGCTTAACCTGAGTGGATTTGAGTGCGATATCGGTAACACGATGCACTGCCATACCAGGTGCGACTTCAACCCACAGGCAGGAATCACCTGGCACAGGAGGGAATCCTTGAGACACGGACGCCATCAATTCTGCCAATTGCGGCTGAAGTGAATCGATGAAGACGT
Organism: uncultured Ectothiorhodospiraceae bacterium; assembly: GCA_947259575.1. GTDB lineage: Bacteria > Pseudomonadota > Gammaproteobacteria > UBA6429 > Thiohalophilaceae > SZUA-24. The sequence continues at coordinate 651 of CAMYMU010000028.1, forward strand.
ACGTCCTGAGTTCTACCATTTATTGTTTCGCTTTTTCGTCATATAGCCAGAGGAACGCGATACGACGTAATACTGGCATCCGCGCAGATGCAGAAGGCGCATTCCTCAGGTTCGGGGGGAGATGGTAATAAACAGGATACTTATAAGCAAATAAATAATAATGAAAATATCAATAGATAATTATCTATGGCAACTTCTCGGTGATTAGTGATTGCAACCGCTGACTAAGCATTTTGTCGAGACATTCGCGATACATACTATATATAACGAATCATTCCCGGTCTGAACAATTCTCGATCTGAATAATTCCCGATCTGAATAAGACTAGGCACCCGCCTCTGGCACAGGCAATTTTGCTGATCAGCTCCCTGCTAGTCAGCATCAACCAGAATTGGGGGAACAGAACACCTTTCTTTGCTTAGTTAAGCAAGTTGGCCTTGAGGAAAACGCTCTTCAAGTCTTTTCAAAGCAATTTCCTTGTTGCTAAATATATTCTCTTCACCAATGACCTCTTGCAGGTTAGCTCTTTCCAGGGCCTCTCGTACCTGTCGTTTCAGGCCCGCCAGCATCAGCGTCACACCTGCTGCTTTGAGGTCTTTGGTCAGTGCACGTAATTTTTCCTCACCCGTGGCATCAAACTGATTAATTCCCTGACCAATGATCAAGATCGCCTTGGCTTCCGGGAACTCACTCAATGACTTTAGAACTGCCTGTTCAAAATGCGCCGCATTGATGAAGATTAATGACCCATCAAAGCGCATCACGACGTAATTTTCACTAATCGGCGCCAGATCATGACTGGCCGCACCTGCCAATGAGCCATTTGCTCTGCGACCCAGTATCTCGCTACGTGGTTTCATGGTGTTTGCAAGGAACAGTAATATTGTTAAGGCCACGCCAATTAAGACGCCATCAGCCAGTTTCGGGGCCATCAACAGGGTTGCGGCAAAGGTTACTAATCCAACAATGCCATCGTTTCGTCTGACCTGCCAGGCATGCAGCATTGACTTAAAGTCAATCAGACCAAAAACAGCACTCATTACAATGGCTGCAAGTACCGCTTTCGGTAAATGATAAAGATAGTCTGTCAAAAACAGCATCACCAACAAGACACCAAGCGCACTGATAATGGCATAGAAACCGGTCCTGGCACCGACACGCGCCGCCACCGCCGATCGAGAAAACGAACCACTAACGACATAAGACTGGAAGAAGCTACCGACAATATTCGCTAAACCCTGGCCAATAAGTTCCTGGTTTGGATCGAGTTTTTCACGCGTCTTGGCTGCCAAGGCGCGAGATATTGAAGTCGCTTCCATGAAACCGATCATCGCCATGATAAAGGCAACCGCAAACAAGTCGGAGATTAATCCAAGATCCAGCATTGGTACGTTGAAACTGGGTAATCCACTTGGAATGCTGCTTACTACGGCTCCGCCAGCAGAGAGTTTAAAGTTGTTATTATCGTAACCAGCCCATCGCCACACCGTGGTGAATGGCCCGGAGCTTTCAGCAACATGATAGGACAGTTGACCGTTTTCTTGTTCTTTCGGCACTAATACAATTTGATGTGTATCAACACGTTTTGCATAGAGACTAACTTTAAGACTACTCTCCTCACCTTTTAGGCGTAATAAATCAGCTTGTAATATATAGCTTTGTTGGTCATCACTGCTGAGTTCTTGCAACTGATTAGTAATCAACTTTTGTTGATCTTTAACCTGTTTTAGCCTGGCTTGATCCGCCATTAATGATTCAAAGTTAGCTCGGGCAGATGCATCAGCAACCTGTTGTGGCTCAACCACACGAACTTTTTCAAAATCAATGTTGGCACTTATGACAGTACCGGCGATAACCACAATCAACACACCAGGTAGTTTCGGTAAGTAGGCCCGCAACCAATACAAGGCCCCCAAAGCGCCTAGACCAAACACAAGAGTTGGACCATGTACTGAGGTCACTTGTTGGGCAACCTGCCATAGGTCAGCCAGAAAACTATCCGAGCGTGGCATCGGTACACCCAGGAAGCTATTCAGCAGCGATAAACCGATAATAAGTGCAGCCGCATTAGTAAAACCGAGAATCACAGGATGCGAAGCGAGGTTGATTAAGACCCCCATGCGGAATAGGCCCAAGGCAAGCCGTAACACGCCGACCAACATAGCTAATAGCAAAGAAAGTTGGATAAATTCCTCGGTTCCGCGACTGGCTAATGGCTCAATGGCTGCCGCTGACATCAACGACAACATGGCAACGGGACCTGTATGCAAGAATCGCGAGGCACCCCACATGGAAGCAACAATGACGGGTAAAAAGGAAGCGTATAAACCATAGACCACGGGTAAACCCGCTAAAGATGCATACGCCATACTTTGCGGCACCAGAATCATTGCGATTGTGACCCCGGCAATTAAATCTGCACGGAGATTTTCACCGCTGGGGGGAAACCATTTAAGAAAAGGGAAGATTTTAGCTAACACACTCGATCCACTTTAATTTAAAAAAATTAAGCACATAGGAACGCGCCTACACGAATTTCTCCGTGCAGGCGCTCCGTAAAACGGTGGATTATAGCACTTAGTGCTTAGGCAACTACAGCCTGATCTTCATGCTGAGAAGATGAGCTCTTCTCGAGTGTGTCTTTGCCTTCAGCAGAGGTGGTCACGACAACGACGGGAACCGGCAAGTCTTTGCGCTGCATGCCCTTCAGGTAGCTTCGACCCAGGTAACCAGAATCCTTACAAGTCAAAAAGGCAATCTCTGAATGGCCACGTAAATAACGAGCCAGACCAGCTAATGGATCACCTGTTAGTGGGACCAGCTCCATTTTAACACCCGCTTCGGTAAGTGCCTCCATGTGTGGCTCAAGCAATTCCATACCAGCGCTTTCTGACTGGAAGGTTAATACCGTCAGCTCATGCTTCAGGCTTGCGCAAGTTGAGATCACATAATCCATGACTTCAACAGGCAATTCGCTACCCAGGTACAAAGCTACGCGACGTGCGCTGCTTCGTGAGCGAGGCTGGCGGGCTTCCACTGAGGATGGAACCTTATCGATCGTGTAGTTAGATTTATCAAGGACCTCAGATTTTTGCTTTAAACTTAGATTGTTGCCAGCATGGGCAAAAGCTAAGGCATCTAACATTTGTTTCATCGCTTCGGTTAATTTTTTCATGACAAACTCCAGTCAAAATTTTAAATTTTTAAGTTATCTAAGTCATTGCACTGATCATGCCAACTCTTAATTTCATTATTTATCAATAAGTTATAGAATTTTGTGCATTTTTAACCGTTTCAAGTTGTAACACTCTCACCCTGTTGCATTGTGAACACCTGTTACAGTGTTGTAATATGCAACAACCCTTAATAAGGACAGGCGTACAACGACCATGGGCAGCTTACGGAGCAAGATACTCACCTCTTATGGACTCTCTACAGGCGCTCTATTGATATTCGTTGCGGTTGTGATCGCTGATCTTAACTATCTAAAAGCCCATATTCTTGAAGGTCAAGCTGTGAATGAACTCTACTCAGCTAGCCAAAAGATACGTCGTGAAGAGAAAAACCTATTTCTGTATGACAACCGTAACGATCTGCAACAGCTACAGGAGCAGATAAAAGTGGCGGAAACAGCACTTGCCCAGGGCCAACGCCTGTTTGCAGAAATTGCCGGCCACAATGAATTACAGCAGCTCGAACAAGTGCTCAATATATATAGTATGCAGCTGCAAGATTACACCAAACTACCCATGGAGTTGCGGACCAACAAACAAGAAGAAATCCGTGCCACAGGCCATCGACTGTCTGAACTAACCCAGGACCTGAATCAAACACAACGTCGTATCCTTGCTGAAACCACATCAGTGGCGGCCAAAACATTAATGGTAGCCGCAGTATTGGTGATCATTATTGGCCTTGTGAGCGCATTGTTTACAGGTCGCCGTGTCGTCCGTCCACTGGTACAACTAGAGAACCAACTTGATCAACTGGCAGAAGGTGATTTGAAAACTCTCTCTCAACCATCTAACGATACTGAAATTAAATCGTTTGTATTCCATTTTAATACCATGCTCGAGCAACTTCGCGAACAGCAGATACAATTACGGCGCCATGAGCGTGCTGCTGCCCTGGGAGTATTGGTCTCGGGTGTTGCCCACGAATTAAATAACCCACTGTCAAATATCTCCACATCTGTCCAATTACTCATGGAAGACGATGGCAGTACCCGTGAAGATTTGCGCAAACAGTGGTTAACGCACATCGATGGAGAAACAGAACGAGCACGGCGTATCGTGCGGCGGCTACTCGATACCGTGCGCCAACCTACGCAACATATGCAGTTACTGGCAGCTGACAGGTTGGTCCAGGGTGCAGTATTGTTAATTCATCGTTTACTACCACCGGATAAGTTATTACACATCGAAGATATTGCAGATAACGAGCTGTTGGTAGACCGCGAACGCATGCAACAGGTTTTCATTAACCTGATAAAAAACGCGACGCACGCCGGTGCCAATAACATCTGGATAACTGGCAAGGAAACCAGTTGGGAAGAATCCAAACCCGTTAATAGTAATAACCTGGCTGGCGATACCATCGGCATTAGTCAGTTTAAGCATGTCATGTTAATACACGTCGATGACGATGGCCCCGGTATCCCTGCCGATCATCTACCAAAATTATTCGATCCTTTTTTTACTACCCAGGCTGGTGGCGAAGGCACTGGACTAGGTTTATACCTGGTCGAAGAAATCATAAATGAGCATAGCGGCTGCATCACCGCCGAGAATCGTCCTGAGGGTGGAGCACGATTCTCGATTTGGCTACCACTAAAGCAAACACCAACCATGGAGCAGGAATGATTATGAATGATGAAAATAATAAACCACATATTCTCCTGATTGATGATGAAGCCATTGCCCTTTCAAACTTAAGCCATGTTCTCGAAAAAGAAGGTTATGAAGTCACCGCCTGCAAAGATGGTGAAAGCGGTCTCGCCGCAATGCAGAATACCGAATTTGATCTGGTGTTAACCGATGTACGCATGCCAGGTATCGATGGCATGGATGTGTTACGCCACATTCGAGAAACAACGCCGGACGTGCCGGTGATCATGATTACTGGTCACGCCTCACTTGATTCAGCCGTTGATGCAATGAAAATCGGTGCTTTCCACTATATCTCCAAACCATTCCGGCTAGATGAAGCGAGAGAAGTTGTGCGTTCAGCGCTGGAATTACGTCAAATGAAGCGCGAGAACAACCAGCTAAAAAAACGCATCGACGATATTTCGAGTATGGCTTCAATCATCACTCAGGACTTATCGGTGCAACGTCTGCTTGAAACAGCCCGTCAAATTGCAGTCACTGATACCAGTGTGGTGATCCATGGTGAATCGGGTACGGGTAAGGAACTGCTTGCGCAGTTTATTCATCAACATAGCCAACGTGCCGATGGTCCTTTTGTCGCGTTCAATTGTGGTGCCTTACATGAGGAGATCGCCGCGAGTGAACTCTTTGGTCACGAGAAAGGGGCCTTCACGGGTGCAAACGTTACTAAGATTGGCCTATTCGAAGCAGCCGAAGGCGGTACTTTGTTTCTAGACGAAGTCGCTGAAATGCCATTACTCATGCAAGTCAAGTTGCTACGAGTACTACAAGAGCGCGAACTAATGCGGGTGGGTTCAACTAAACCGATTAATATTGATGTGCGTGTAATCGCCGCGAGTAACCGTGACTTAAAAGCAGCGGTCGATGAAGGCCAGATGCGTAATGATCTATATTTTCGACTCAATGTCGTGACCCTGACACTGCCCGCCTTGCGTGAACGGCGAGACGACATCCCATTATTGGCCTATTTCTTCTTGCGCAAATTCTCGACCATGATGGGACGTGATATACAGGACATCAGTACCGAAGCGATGCAAAGACTTGTCGATTATGATTATCCAGGCAATATTCGAGAATTATCGAATTTTATCGAACGTGGTGTTGCGTTAGCTCAAGGCGAAACCCTCGACATCGAACACCTTCCTCAAAACCTTGGTTCATTAAGTGTGCGAGTATTCAAACCAGAATTGGCAGCCACTCCTACTACCTTACAAGAGCAGGAGACCGAACATATTTTAAATGCCTTGAAAATGGCCGATGGTAATCGCACTCAGGCGGCTAAAATTCTAGGTATTGACCGTGTTTCACTATGGCGAAAACTAAAAAAGTTGGGTATTGAGTCGAAATAAGTGACGCACTAGCCTTTCTCTTCTAAACTACCGGCTAGTGAACAAATTCAGGAATACACAAATATGAAACGACCCACTGGCGTTAGAACTTATGCTGGTTTAGAACATGACCTTAATGGAGGAATGACAATGATCGGTAAGATCATTCGTGATGCCTGGGTTTTCGGGATTTTACCCGAAACAGAAACCTGTGAAGGGTGGGAAATTTCACGCATTGATGCCATTCATCAGCAAGTCAATGATGAATGGGATAAATACAGTTGCATGGTCAGTAACCTACCAAACGACTTGCGTGAGCGACATAAATCGATCTATGACGAAGCAATTAAAATGGCTAAACAAAAAGGCTGGGATCCTGAACAAATCGCCAGCGATGAAGACTAACAATGTGTACTAACTATCTGATAGTTAGTACACAACAGCTAATTTTTACTCTCAAATGTTACACCGACACTCTCTACACTCACCTGTCGAGCCATTTGAATTCTATCAATTTTATTTTTTAACGCGATAAGAACGGCAAGCCCCATAAAGGCACCCGGTGGTAATATGGCAAACAGCAGGCCTTGGTAATCAGATAAAACTGTGACACTAAGTTGCCCTGCCCACTCACCTAACATTAAATCTGCGTGACGGAATACGGTCCCATAACCAAGCACTTCTCTCACTGCACCAAGAATAACCAGAATTACAGTAAAACCTAAACCCATCATTAGTCCGTCCAAAGTAGAATGCAAAAAGCGATTCTTTGAAGCAAACGCCTCGGCCCGACCAATGATTGCACAGTTAGTCACTATCAAAGGTACAAAGATACCCAGAATAAGGTACAAATCATGAAAATGGGCACTCATTAATAATTCAATGGCAGTAACAACACAGGCAATAATAATCACAAACATGGGAATGCGTATTTCGGTTTTTATCCAGTGACGAATACTGGAGACAATCATGTTTGTCAAAACCAAAGTCACCATCGTGGCAACACCCAGGCCTAAGCCGTTGATTGCAGTTGACGAGACTGCCAACAATGGACATAGGCCCAATAATGCAACGAGTGCCTGGTTATTCGTCCACAGACCTTGTTTGATAATATTTCCTGAAGTCGTATCCGTCATAAGCATGACCTATTCTGTCGTTGTCGGTTCAATGTAAAAGATCTCACTACGATGTTGACGATAAAAACGTAAGGCTTTGTGTACCGATTGAACAATCGCCCGTGGAGTGATGGTTGCACCTGTCAATTGATCGAATTCACCACCATCGCGTTTCACCTTCCAGCCAGTGGCTTGTGGATTGCTTAACGACTTACCATTAAAAGACAGTATCCAGTCGCCCCGCTCGATATCAATAGCATCACCTAAACCGGGAGTTTCTCGATGTTTAACTACACGGACACCTTGAATCGTCCCAGCATAATTCACACCGACTAACAGGGCGATGGGACCGGTATAACCATCTGGAGCAATGATGGTCATCACGGCCGCGACGGGATTATTATTTTTTCGTGCGCGATAAATCAATGAGTCATTTTCACTACCGAGCAGATCCATGTCTTGCAACAATACCGTATCATTGACTATATCATTGTCGTACATACTCGCGGGTATAAGTGTATTGAGTGTTTTCAATAATACCTGTCGTTCATTTACCTTTATGTATGGCTGGGAATGCCAATTAACCACCACCATCAGCGCAGTTCCAAGCAATGCCGTTATCGCCAACATCCACCCGGCTGATAAAATATTATTATTTAGCCTAAGACTTTTCATACTTGGCTCTGGCTCCATAAACTTTAGGGGCGGTATAGTAATCAAGTAACGGTACGGTCAATCCAATAAGTAACACAGCAAAGGCAACACCATCAGGGTATCCTCCCCAGATTCGAATAATATAAATCAGGAGGCCTATACCCGCTGCATAAATTATACGACCAAGCGAGGTGGTCGGTGCAGTTACAGGATCCGTGGCAATAAAGAAGGCACCGAGCATAGTTGCACCACTAAAGAGATGTATTAGTGGATTGATGAATTGTGAACCGTCAATAAGAAAGCAAGCTCCGGAAATGAGCGCTAACGAAGCCATCAACATCACGGGTATGTGCCAACTGATAATCTTTTTATAAACCAACCACAACCCACCGAGCAGAAATGCAGCATTAACCCACTCAAAACCAGCTGCACCTACATAACCAAACACATCTGCTTGTTCAATAGTATCAACTGCCTTACCTAACCCTACTTCGGTTCGCACATGATCCAGCATGGTAGCTGAAGTCAGTGCATCGAATTCCAATCCAGTGGGTAAGCTACCTGTAAATGAATACTGAACAGATTCTAGCAATCCCAATGTTTCAGGTTGACTGACTAACGGCGCACTCCAGAGACTCATCTCCAATGGGAATGAGATTAACAGTACCGCATACGCAGCCATGGCGGGATTAAAGGTGTTATAGCCCAAACCACCATAGAGATGTTTGGCAACCACAATAGCAAAGAAAGCGCCGAGTACTGGAATCCACCATGGCACAAGTGTTGGTAAGGTCAGGCCAAGCAATAATGCGGTTACAATTGCACTGCCATCAAATAGAAACTCTTTAACCGGTCGATCACGAATAAGTAACATCAGCCATTCAAACAGTAAGGCAAAGGTAGTGGTCAGGATCAGATTCGTAAGGATTCCCCAACCAAATAACCATATATATAGAACGATACCCGGCAACAGGGCCAAAACCACCGTCATCATCACCTTAGTGACAGATGATGATGATGGGATAAACGGTGAACTGCCTGCCGGATTACTCATGAATGGTTACTCTTTTTATACCCACAGCTAACCCGATGAAGCCTTAGGACTCTCAGAGATCTGTTTTTGTTTTTGATTCGCTGCTTTTTTCTTTTCACGCTCTGCTTTACGCCTGGCTTTTCGTTCTTCCTGTTCTTTTTTGATTCGTTCCAATCTTGCGTCCCGTGCCAGCATACGAAGACGAGATTGGTCAGCAAACTTTGACTTCACTTCATGCTCACGCATCTCTGTTTTAGCAAATCTAAAATAATGCACCAGGGGAATTTTAGAGGGACACACTACTGAGCAACAGCCACATTCAATGCAATCGGTCAAATTGTAATGGTTTAACTTCTCGAAATGTTTTCCGCGCGCATGCCAGTAAAGCTGTTGCGGCAGCAATTGCATGGGACAAGCGTTGGCACAGGCACCACAACGAATACAGGGTAACTGGACTGGTTGTTTTTTTGATTTCTCAGGGGTCTTAACTAGAAGACAATTGGTCGCTTTAACAACAGGAACTCCGGTATCCGGCAACACCTGTCCCATCATCGGCCCCCCCATAATGAAGTCGACCTTACTGGCTTGTACACCACCCGCTGCCGCTAATACATCTTCCACCGGTGTACCAATTAACACCTGGTAATTAGCCGGGTGATTTACCGCTTCACCTGTAATCGTTACCAGTCGTGAAACCAATGGTCGCCCCTGGTATATACAGTCATAGATAGCCGCGGTTGTCCCCACATTCAGACATACCACTCCGACTTCATAAGGAAGACCGTGCTGAGGAACTTCCTTATTGCAAATCTGTTTAATTAATTGCTTTTCACCACCTGCTGGAAATATCGTTGGGACAGGAACAACTCGTATTGTATTTACACTACCGATATTTTCCTCTTTAAAACGAGCCAGTGTTGAGCGTACTGCCTTGATAGCTTCAGGTTTGTTATTTTCGATGGCAATAACACACTCGATCGGATTCAATACTCGCCGTAAAAGAAGAATACCATGGATAATTTCATCCGCTTTTGTTCGCATAAGTGCATCATCACAGGTGATATAAGGCTCACATTCAACACCATTAATTATTAAGGTATCGATTTCCCGGGTAGGCTTGAGTTTTGCCGAAGATGGAAAAACAGCACCACCCAATCCGACAATTCCTGCTTGTTTTATTTTTTTTCTAATTTGATCTGCTGAAAGACTTCCAGGAACATCACATTGCTTGATATTGGGATGCCATTGATCTTTTCCATCCGTTTCGATCACGATACAGGTTTCAGCTATTCCTGATTGATGTGGGATCGTATAGGGACCAATATTGATTATCTTACCTGAACTGGATGCATGAATTGGCGCGCTAACAAAAGAGTTTGAATCTGCGATTATTTGCCCTTTATAGACATAATCACCTATTTCAACAACTGGATTAGCTGATTCCCCAATATGTTGACGTAATGGTAAAATGAGTCTGCTTGGAAGAGGTGTTTTCTGTATGGGTGACTTTGTAGACAAGCTTTTGAAACCCGGTAACTTTACCCCTCCTCTAAATCGTATTAAAGATTTCATGCCGCTTCAGACTCTTTCAACGTTTCGGGATTGTTCCACTTCCATGTTTTGATAGTTTGTTCCACAGGACGCATGACAATACATTCATCGACTGGACATAACGGTGGCAAACACAGTTCACAACCGGTGCAGTATGCATCAAGCACATTATGGATATGTTTCGCAGCACCCGCGATCGCATCCACGGGACAAATCTGAACACACTTGGTACAACCAATACAGGTTGCTTCATTGATCACAGCCACCATTGACGGACCTTCTTCAGCAACACCGTTTTCTGGATTGAGTGGCAGAGGATCACGACCCAATAAATCTGCCAAGGACTGCACACCGGCTTCACCACCAGGAGGACATTGATTTATTTCGGCTTCATCACTGGCAATGGCTTCTGCATAAGGACGACAACCAGGATACCCACATTGACCACACTGGGTCTGCGGCAAGAGCGCATCGATCTTTTCAACGATAGGATCACCTTCCACTTTGAAACGGATCGCTGTATACCCGAGCCCTAAGCCAAACACCAAAGCTAATAATGTTAGAATCAATATGGCCATAATTATCCCTGCTCATTCATCATTAAGCCATGCCAGCAAAACCCATAAAGGCAACTGACATAAAACCAGCAGTAATTAGTGCAATCGGTGCACCTTGAAATGAGATGGGCACGTCTGCCAGTTCAAGTCTCTCACGAATAGTTGCAAACAGGACCATGACTAAAGTAAATCCCACGGCGCCCCCAAAACCATATAGTGCAGATTGAATAAAATCATTTCCTTCTTGAACATTAAGCAATGCGACGCCCAAAACGGCACAATTAGTTGTTATTAGTGGTAGATAAATACCAAGCACGCTATAGAGTAACGGACTTGTTTTATGTACGACCATTTCAGTAGCTTGTACCACTACCGCAATTAATAAGATAAAAGTAACTGTCTTTAAGTATTCCAGTTCAAACGGCTGTAAAATAAATTCATTCGCAAGAAAACTAAGTATTGATGAAAGCGTTAGAACGAATGCTGTGGCCAATCCCATACCAATAGCCGTCTCTAATTTCTTTGATACACCCATAAATGGGCATAGACCAAGAAACCTCGATAACACAAGGTTGTTGACAAAAATCGTAGTGAATAAAAGGACAAGATACTCCATCTTGGGATGCCTCTATGAATCGATCATTAGCGTTCCAGATATTGAAGTTTGTCATGCACATCAACCCAGTCATCAGCATCGTCGAGAGGATCAGTCGACTCATTAATACCCGGCCAGGTTTTCGCCAGTTCTGCATTCAGCGCGATATATTCCTTTTGATCTTCAGGAACTTCATCAATCGGAAATATAGCTTCTGCTGGGCACTCTGGTACACATAGCGTGCAATCAATGCAAGTTTCAGGATCGATAACTAAGAAATTGGGACCTTCACGGAAACAATCGTCAACAGGACAGACATCGACACAGTCGGTATACTTACAACGAACACAGCCATCTCCAACCACATATGCCATAACTAAACTCCTACTCGCGATTTCCGTTATTAATTTGATCTATAGCCCATTGGACAACTTTTCTGACGTCTGGATCGACATCGTCTTTGGCGGCCTCTAAAAATGGCAATGCATCTGGCGAACAGATCTCTCCTAAAGCAGCGGCAGCCTCTTTGCGAAGGTTGCTGATGTTAAATGAAAGTGCCTGTCCAAGAACATCTACTGCAGCTGGATCTTTTAGGCTACCTAAACTACTGGCTGCTTTTACCCGCACTTGCCAATATTCATCATTCATCGCGTCAATAAGTGCATTAACCGCAGCCGACTGACCTACTTTACCGATCACAAAAGCAGATTCTTCACGTACTTGCCAATTTTCATCCTTTAAGCCATCAATCAATGTTTCTGTTGCTTTTTCATTTTTACTAAAAATCAAAGAGCCCATTGCCACCTTACGAACAGTTTCATCGCTATCTTTGCGTGCAGAATTCATCAGTGCGATTAACACATCATCGTTCTTAAGATAAGCGAGCACTCCCACAGCTTCGCGTCGTACACTTGCATCAGCATGTTCCAATGAAACCAATGCGGGTCCCTGCACCTCTGGTAACCGCAATGCTCGAATCGCACGTAGACTAGAGGCTTTGATAAAGGGGTCAACATCCTCGAGCGCCTTTAAAAATACTGTACCGGCCTCATCATTTTTATTTTCCGCCAGGGTTGTCGCGGCGGCCTTACGAACCGATTCATCACTATCAGACAATGCCCCTACCAACGCTTCAGCAATCTCTACTCCAGTATATTCATCCATTAACTGTGCTGCTTCGACACGCACACCAGGATCCGGGTCCTTAATTGCTTTAATCGCCAACGGGATTGCCTCTTCTTCATCCAGTTCACGCAAGTCCATGACCGCAACGCGACGCACCTCGGAATCCTCATCATTGAGTCGCTCAATAATGTCGGAAAGATCCGGTTCTTCTTCAAATATTAAACCCATGACTTTCTCCGCTCTTTATCTTAATAAATAAGGTATTTCTACTTTCACTGCATCTTTAGGACAATCAGTTTCGCAAGGCAGACAATACCAACACTCATCATATTTCATGTAAGCAGTACTTTTATCGTCTGCAATGACCAATACGTCTAGAGGACACACGTCAACACAAACCGTACAACCTTTATCCGCAATGCAGGCATCGGGATCGATGGTGACGGGGACTCGACTCATTCTATTTGCTAATGCCATCGTATGCTCCTTAAGCTTCTACTGTATTTTTCTCAATACGCAATTTGTTATAGGCCTGCTTTTCATCTTCATCTAGCGAGAGTATGTAAGGTTCTATTTCTCGCTTCTTACAGGTTGGCATGCCATCCTCACCCTTTATAGTTTGAACATGGCAGAACCATTCATCGTTATCTGTTTCTGGGTGATCAACACAGTAGTGATATAGACCCCAGCGACTTTCAGTGCGATACATAGAAGAGACCGCAGCCATTTCAGCACAATCCAGGATGAACTGTACCTCCATTGCACGCATAAGTTCATGAGGATCATTTGCTTGTAGCTTTGATACGTCTTCACGAATCTCGGCAAAACGCTCCATCCCGATTTCCATTTTGCGCGTTACTTTTGGTGGTTGAAGATAATCATTCACCAGGCGACGTAGTTTATATTCCATTTGCTCTGGCGGAATTCCATCTTTGACTTTTGTTGGTGCGAGGACACGTTCTTTCTCTGTTGCTAATTCACTCGCATCGATTTCTGCATGGTCATGATTGGCA
>CAMYMU010000029.1 GCA_947259575.1 uncultured Ectothiorhodospiraceae bacterium
TCTAACCAATACTCGGCTTTTTCCATATCTTTTTTAAACCCGGGAATGGCGCCGCTATAGGCAGTAATCAGTGAATGCATTGCATCCGGGTGACCTTGTTTCGCTGCAGCTGTCCAGAGTGCTAAAGCCTTCTCAGCATCTCTCTTGGTGCCATAAGCAAAAGCATGCATTGCAGCGAGATTATTTTGTGCATTTGGGTGTCCCTGGTTAGCAGCTAGTTGCCACCACTCCATCGCAGAACTACGGTCAGGATGTACACCTTTGCCTTCATAAAACAGGACACCCGCATTGTATTGCGCGTCAGCCATGCCTTGTTCACCTGCACGTGTGAACCAGTATAAAGCAGTGCGCTCACTTTTTTTGACACCATTGCCCTTCATGTAAAGCAGGCCAACATTATATTGAGCCTCGGCATTATCTTTTTCAGCCAGGGGTAACCAAATTTTGTAGGCACGGGTATATTGTTGATTGTCGAAGGCATCGTGGCCATCTTCGAGAGGGCCCGCCAGCAGAAAGTTGGCAGGTAAAATTAAAAGACCAGAGATTAGAGCGCGTGCAATCTTGTTAAGCATTATAAATATATAGCATGTAGCCTAGCCGCGCGCACCGTGGAACGAGATTATTTTTGGTTTAATAATAATTCAGTCAGCGCTTTTTGGGCGTGTAAGCGATTTTCGGCCTGATCCCAGACCACACTCTGAGGGCCATCAATGACATCTGCGCTGACTTCTTCACCGCGGTGTGCAGGCAGGCAGTGCATGAACAGGGCATCATTATGCGCAAGTTTCATTAATTTGCTATCGACCTGAAAATCGGCAAAGGCATTAGCGCGTTCGTCCTGTTCACCTTCCTGCCCCATGCTGGCCCATACATCGGTTGTGATTATATCTGCATTCTCGCAAGCGGCCTTCGGGTCATTGGTGAGATTAATTTTGTCTCCCGCCCTTGCCATGATCTCTTTATCCGGCTCAAAACCTTTTGGCGTAGCAATGTTCAGGCTAAAGTCGAATTGAATCGCGGCATTAATATAAGAATGGCACATGTTATTACCATCACCTATCCAGCTTACTGTTTTACCCTTTATATCACCACGAGCTTCAAAATACGTTTGAACATCTGCGAGTAACTGGCAGGGGTGATACAGATCAGTCAAGGCATTGATCACGGGGACTTGTGAATATTCAGCAAAGCGTTCTAGCTTCTCATGTTCAAAGGTCCTTATTATGACTATGTCGACCATCCTTGATAATACCCGAGCACTATCTTCAATGGGTTCACCGCGGCCGAGTTGGGTGTCACGTGGTGAGAGAAAAATTGCCTGGCCACCAAAATGGGCCATACCGGTCTCAAATGACACGCGGGTACGTGTTGAGGACTTATCAAAGATCATTCCCATCACACGATTTTTGAACAACTCATGTGGTTCACCGGCTTTTTGCATTTTCTTCAATTGAATGGCACGTTCAATCAATGTATGAATTTGTGCCTTATCAAGATCAAGCAGAGTAAGAAAGTGCTGAGTCATGATTTATTCCCCATTACCTTATTTTTTATTATTCAGCAAAAAAGCAATCACGGCATTCGAAACTGACTCGATCACAATATCAGCTTGCTCATTCGTCATAATATAGGGTGGCAACAGGCGAATGACATTGCCTGCCGTGACATTAATCAACAGACCATTGTCGAGGCTTTGTTTAACCAGTTCTGCACAGGGTTGCTCTAGTTCAATTGCCAACATCAATCCTTTACCACGGATATCAGTAACGCCTTCGATCTGATCGAGTTTCTGGTTAAAGCCATTTAAAAAGTAGTCGCCCAATTCCGCTGCGCGCTTCACATAGTTATTTTTTTCTATGCTCTCAATCACAGCCAGCGCTGCGCGACCCGCAAGTGGATTACCGCCATAAGTTGAACCATGATGGCCAGGTTTGAATAAGGTTGATGCTTCGCCACGTGCCAGGCAGGCACCGATGGGCACACCGTTACCGAGCGCTTTTGCCAAGGTCATGATGTCGGGTTGAATTTGATTGTGTTGGTGAGCAAACCACTTGCCGGTCCGGCCCATCCCCGTCTGAATCTCATCGAGGATAAGCAACCAGCCGTGTTGGTCACACAGCGCACGCAGTTTAGTCAGATAGTCGCGATCGGGAATGCGAATCCCGCCTTCACCGGTGATCGGCTCGACCATCACCCCAACCACTTTTTTATTATTTTGACCAATATTTTCGATAGCTTCGATATCGTTGTAAGGTGCACGTACAAAACCACTAACCAGAGGCTCAAAACCAGCCTGAATCTTACGGTTACCGGTTGCGGTTAGAGTCGCCAGCGTCCGACCGTGGAAACTACCATCGGTGACGATCAGGGTAGGAGAGTCGATGCCTTTGTTGTGACCATAGAGTCTGGCCAGCTTGATTGCGGCTTCATTTGCTTCGGCACCTGAATTGGAAAAAAAGACGTTATCCATATCCGACAGCTCACAGAGTTTGTCCGCCAATTGACGTTGTACTTCTATCTGATAGATGTTGGAGGTATGTACTAACTTACCCGCCTGGTCACAGATAGCCTGAGTGACCTCTGGGTGAGCGTGGCCAAGTGCACAGACGGCAATTCCACCGAGTGCATCCAGATATTCTTTACCATTACTGTCCCACAAAAGGGCGCCTTCACCGTGGGTGAAGGTCACTGGTAGTGGGGCATAATTCTTCATTAAGTGATCCATATTTCTTGCCATCTAAAAATAAAAAAGCAGCCAAAATAAGGCCGCCTTTGAAGGATTTAATTCTAGACACTAGTCTGTGTTTTAGTAAACCCCTAAAAGCAGAAAACCCGGCATTTTGCCGGGTTTTCTATGCTAAATCCCGTTATTTCCTAGATTGGGAGACCGTGTCCCTGAGCAATCATGCCCAGCACCATCGGTATAGAAAGCAGGGTGTTCGTACGTGAAGCCATCAATGCAACGGTTGCTGCCTTTGCCTTAGCTTCGTCACTAGCTTCTACCATGCCCAGAATCTTCTTCTGGTTAGGCCAAATCAATACCCAGACATTAAACAACATGATGGTACCTAACCAGGCGCCCATACCAATGGCCTGATAGCCTTGCTCCATAGTAAATGCAGCTACTACACCTGAGCCTTCTCCAACATGCATAGCTTCAAGCGCTGCGGCACCGGTGATCCAGGTCGCAACTGCAGCCCAACGGAACCAGAGTAATGCTAGTGGAGCAACGTGCTTGGTGATACCAGGTGCTGTGCCGTCAGCTTTTGCGGCAGGCATTACAGGAACTTGTACAAAGTTGAAGTAGTAAAGTAGACCAATCCAGGTGATACCAACCAGGACGTGAGCCCAGACCCAGAAGGCCCATGGGTTGATAGTCATTTTTGCAGCTTCAGCACCTTCTGCAGCAGGTTGCATACCTTTGAGTACGAAAATAAGAATGATTGCGAGTACAGCACCTGCGATAATGGTGCCAAGAACGGATTTAAGTGGATTCATGGAGTGTTCTCCCCTTATCTTTTTATGTCTGTGAATGAATCGAGTTAGGTAAAATAAATTTTGAGTATTCTACTATACTATTCCACTGCCAGGCACCCCTTTGAATGTGTCTGGTCAAGCATTGAGCAGTGCAGTTAGGTTGATATAACCATATGAAATACTTGTTTATTCTACACCCTAGCGATTAAGCTGCTAGCCCATGAACCCGATCGAATTGAGTATATTTTCCAACCGGATCAACGCCATCTGTGATGAGATGGGTGCGGTGTTACAGCGTGCAGCTTTCTCCCCTAACATTCGTGATCGGCTGGATTTCTCCTGTGCCGTGTTTGATGTCGATGGTGAGCTATGTGCACAGGCAGCACATATCCCCGTGCATTTAGGCAGCATGGCCTATGCGATGCGTGATATTGTCAAACAAATCGACTGGCATGCAGATGATGTCATTGTGGTTAACGATCCCTTTCTTGGGGGTACCCACTTACCTGATGTCACCTTGATCAGTCCTGTTTTTGTACAGAAACAGCTACAGGGCTTTGTTGCTAACCGTGCCCACCACGCCGATATTGGTGGCCATAGTCCGGGTTCGATGCCGATCTCCCGGACCCTTGAGGAAGAAGGTATTGTCATTCCACCGCAATATCTTGTTAAGCAAGGAGACATGAACCAGGAGTTGATGCAAAAGATTCTTGATTCAACGCGCAACAGGACCATCGGTGAAGGAGACTTCGCGGCGCAGATCAGTGCTAACAAAACCGGTATGCAACGTCTGGAAAAATTGATTGAGCAATTTGGCGTTGATCACTACCAGCAACTGTTAGATGCTCTGAATGATTATGCACAAACTATCGCATTGCATGTTATTCAAACTATTCCTGATGGTGAGTATCAGTTCAGTGATGTGATGGACGATGATGGGCTTGGCAATGAATCAATAAAGATTAACTTAAAACTCAGTGTGCAACATGATCAGGTGTATGCCGATTTTTCCGGGACCGATCCTCAGACTGACGGCAACATTAACTGTCCTCTATCGGTAGTCGCTGCCGCTGTTTATTATGTATTCCGTTGTTTGATGCCTGATTATACCCCTGCCTGTGCAGGCAGTTTTCGTCCAGTGAGTATTAGCGCCCCGGAAGGTTGTCTGCTTAATGCCAAACGTCCGGCAGCGGTGGCGGCAGGTAATGTTGAGACCAGCACACGGGTTGTGGATGTCGTAATGGGGGCTTTGGCGCAAGCCATACCCGAACAGATCCCCGCCGCGAGTCATGGCAGTATGAATAATCTCGCAATGGGTGGTAGTTATGGGGGCGGGCGACACAAACAGTCACACTGGGATTATTACGAGACCATGGGTGGTGGTATGGGGGCAGGGCAAGACACAGACGGAATTTCTGGAGTGCAAACCCACATGACCAACACACGCAACACACCGATTGAAGTGATGGAATCATCCTATCCTGTGCGAGTACATCGTTATGCACTACGACATCACTCAGGAGGAGCAGGTCAACATCGCGGTGGTGATGGTTTAATTCGTGAGCTGGAATTTACTGATAAGACAACGATCACTCTCTTAACCGAACGGCGCAGCACTCGCCCATGGGGCTTGAGAGAAGGTGAAGATGGACAACCAGGGGTGAATAAAATTAACGACAAGCAAATGCCGCCTAAGTTTTCAACCACGGTTAACAAGGGTGACCGGCTGACTATAGAAACTGCCGGCGGTGGTGGTTGGGGCCTGAAGGGAAATATGGGCAAGCAAACTAATAACAAAATGGAAAGTTAATATGTGTGGACTCTGTGGAGAGTTACGTTTTGATCAGCAGGCATTAGACCCTGAGATCATAACCAGGATGTTACCGAAGCTTGCTCGTCGTGGCCCTGATTTTGAAGGGACCTGGCAACACGAGTCTGTACAGTTTGGCCATCGACGTTTGGCGATCATTGATTTATCGGAACGCTCCAATCAGCCTATATTTGATGCGCAGCTGGGTTTAACTATTGTCTTCAATGGTGCGATCTACAATTACCCCGAGCTACGCAAACAATTTATTGATGAAGGTTACTCCTTTCAGAGTGAAGGGGATACGGAAGTCATTCTTAAGGCCTATCACAAATGGGGTGAGCAATGTCCCTCCCATCTTGATGGCATGTTTGCCTTCGCCATTTGGGATAATAATAAAAAGCAGATGTTTGTTGCCCGTGATCGAATGGGGATTAAACCCTTTTATTTTTCACAGACTGATCACTATTTTCGGTTTGCATCAAACATGCAGGCCTTGATCGCGACCGGTGAAGAAGACACGTCTATCGATAAAGTTGGATTACATCACCAGTTTACTTTACATGCTGTGATTCCTGCGCCGCATACCATTTTGAGTGGTATTAAAAAACTGGAACCGGGCACCTCCATGACCATCCAGCCAACCGGGGAGGTATCGACACAACGTTACTGGCGACTGACCGCCACTCGGCCACAAGAAACATACACAGATGAAGAATGGACACAGCGGATTCATGATCAACTCCGTGATGCGATCCGTAAACGCAAGATGGTAGCCGATGTCCCGGTCGGGGTGTTGTTGTCCGGTGGTCTGGATTCGAGTTTACTGGTCGCGCTTTTAGCGGAAGCGGGCGTGAAAGACTTGTTAACCTTTTCCATCGGTTTTGAAGATCAGCCTGAAGAAAAAGGCAGTGAGTTTGAATTTTCTGATCAGGTGGTTGAGCGCTATCAAACACAGCACCACAAAATTCATATCCCCAATGACCAGGTGTTGAAGCGTTTGCCTGAAGCGGTTCAGTATATGGCCGAACCCATGTTTGGTCAGGATGCCGTGGCCTTCTTTTTATTATCGGAACAAGTATCACAGCATGTAAAAGTCGTACAAAGTGGGCAGGGTGCAGATGAGGTCTTTGCCGGCTACTTCTGGTATTCAAAAATGGTTGAGGATATCAATGGCGAATATACCGATCGTTTTGCACGTTACTACTTTGATCGGGAACATGGTGAGTACCTGCAAACGGTTGCCAACAAATATCATGGCGACGATTACACTCGACAGAAAATAAACGCGTTACTTAACGAACCGGATGCAGATGAGTTTATCGACCGCATTCTTCGCATGGATGTCACCACCCTGGTGGTCGATGATCCGGTAAAACGAGTCGATAATATGACCATGGCCTTTGGTCTGGAGGCACGTGTGCCCTTCCTCGACTCAGCCCTGGTCGAACTGGCTGCGCAAATGCCGCCACACATGAAGCTCGGTAGTGGTGGCAAACACGTTCTGAAAGAGATCTCCCGAGGCCTGCTGCCAGATGCCGTCATCGACCGACCCAAGGGCTATTTCCCAATGCCTGCGCTTAAATACGTCCGTGGTGAATTTCTCGACTTCATGCGTAGCATCCTGCTCTCAAACACGGCACGACAGCGCGGACTCTACCAGCCAGCCTATGTCGAAAAGCTACTATCAGAGCCAGATCAACACTTTACGCGCCTACAGGGCAGTAAATTATGGCATCTTGCCTTGCTCGAACTCTGGCTACAGACACACCTCGGTTGATTCGCTAAGTCAGCTTGAAATTAGCAAATTCGTACATACCTTAACAAAATAGTCAGATATTTGTTCCGTTTTGAGCACGACTATATTAGAATTGCATGATATTTGAGCCCACCGTCGGGTAGGGCAAGCTATTTACAATAGAGGTAAACCGATGGACGTATTAGAGCGAATCGACAAGATTGTAAAAGACAACCCTGTCGTTATTTTTATGAAAGGTACACCCCAACTCCCACAATGTGGATTCTCAATGCGAGCAGCGCAGGCACTACAGGCATGCGGACAGGAATTTGCACATGTAAATGTCCTGATGGACCCAGAGATTTTTGAAAATCTACCGCGTTACCAGGATTGGCCAACCTTCCCGCAAATCTACGTCAATGGCGAACTCGTTGGTGGATGCGACATAACCATGGAGCTTTTCCAAAAGGGTGAGCTTAAGAATATGGTGGAAGAGGCTGTCGTCTAAGTTTGATTTTTGATTGATGAGAAAGCCCGCTTCTAGCGGGCTTTTTTGATTTTGACTTTATATATTTTTTCGCTTTCACCTAGAGGGATGGTCATTCTTCCCCAGCACTCTCAATTTAGTTTTTACATTCCTTTTTCGTCCCACTGGGACGAGTCCCTTTCTTTTTGCTTGCCCAAAAAGAAAGAGACGAAAGAAAAAGGGCCCTCCGTCGCTGGCTAATCACTCGAATAAATTGGCAGTACTCAGTAAGGCTGCGCGATTCGGCCTCCTTGCCTCAACGCGCAGGCTCGGCGTCCTGCCTCGCCCCTAACGGGCCTTACTTGCGTGGCAGCCAATTTCTTCTCGTAGTCAGCGCATGGAGGTATATTCACTTAGCGAGTACAGTGCGAAATTGCTAAAAATTTATCTCTAATCTTAATGTGAGCAAAATGCCCCCATGTGCGGGTGTGTGAGTTTTGATGTTGTTTGAGAAATTTATAATTAGAGCGAGCCATGGACGGCGAGCCCGGTTTTGCTGAGCATGGATGCGAATCAAAACCGGACAGGGCAAAAAACACTAAAACTCATTGATTACACCCGCAACGGGGTAGAGCTTCTTTGCCTAATTTCTTGTCGATACAAGAAAGTAGGTCGTCCCAGTGGGACGAAATAAAGATATATAAAGCAAGGATTCCCAACTGGGGGAAATGACAGTAGCCCTCTCGGCGAGAGCGAAAAATCTCAAATACCGATGTGCTTATCCCAGGCATTCACAATCTTGCAGAATAGCTCAGCCGTTTTTTCCGCATCGTAGATTGCTGAATGCGCCTGCTCTGCATCCCATTCGATGCCGGCGGCGATGGCGGCACGGGCCAGGACTGTTTGTCCGTAGGCAAGCCCGGCGAGGGTGGCGGTGTCGAAGGTGCTAAACGAATGAAATGGGTGTGTTTTTATCTTGCTGCGTTCGATAGCAGCTTTGAGAAAGCTTAAGTCGAAGAAGGGGTTATGGCCGACGAGTATGGCGCGTGAACACTGTTTGCTCTTAATCAGGGTTCGAATGGGTTTGAATATGTGTTCGAGTGCTTCACGCTCCGGTTTTGCCATTCGGAATGGGTTGTGTGGGTCGATGCCGGTAAATTCCAGCGATCGTGGGTCCAGCTCTGCACCTTCAAAGGGTTCAACATGACAGGCGGTGGTGGCACCGGGTGTCATTTTGCCTTCATTGTCGATAATTATGGGTACCGCAGCGACTTCGAGTAGAGCATTTTTGTCTGGATCAAAGCCTGATGTCTCGACATCAATAATTATTGGCAGGAATCCTCGAAATCGGTGTGAGATGTGCGGGATATGTACTTCTTCGTTTGTGTGGTTCATTCGCACAGGATAACCAAAAGAGTGCTAAATTTACACAATTACTGTGAAAACTTGTGACGGGGATGAAGATGTTGATGAAATTGATTGGCAAAAGGGCTATCTGGTTGTGCCTGATGCTGCTCGTTTTGCCATACTCGGCATGGGCGGGTAATTTTGACAAAGGCATCCTCTGGGAGGTCAGTAAAGCTGGCCAGCTAAATAGTTACATCTTTGGGACTATTCACTCTGCCGATCCTCGGGTGACAAAACTACCTGCACAGTTAAAAAGTATATTAAAACAGGCGCGGAGTTTTACTGTCGAGGTCGATTTAAATACTGAGGCGATGTTACAGCTCCAGTCGCAACTGTTTTTACCTGCCAATCAAAGCCTGAAAAAAATCGTCGGCCCTCAGCTTTACCAAGAGAGTGTATTGTTGATGAGTCGATACGGCGTGCCTGAGCCCATCGTTGATAAAATGAAGCCCTGGGTGGTAGCTGTTGAATTGAGTTCCCCAAAAGAAAAAAAGGGATTAATTCTTGATTTAAAACTCTATCAGCTCGCCCAGCAGCAGGGTTTAAAACTTCATGGACTGGAAACGGTCGCTGAGCAAATCAATGTGTTCGATGACCTGCCTGTCAAGCAACAAAAACTCATGCTGAGTCATGCGATAAATGCTTTTCCGAACATGCCACAAAAATACGCGACCCTGATTGAATATTATGTGCAGCGTGATTTACGGGGTTTACTGAAATTTAATGATGAAGAAATGTCGGGACTGGATTCATCACTTAAAGATGTTCTGGCTACGCGTTTAATTACTAAGCGTAATCATCTAATGGTTAAACGTATGCAACCACAATTGGCACAAGGCAAGGCGATTGTCGCAATTGGTGCATTACATCTTCCTGGTGAAGAGGGGATTTTACAGTTGCTGGAAAATCGTGGTTACCAGCTTAAGGCCATTTATTAGCTTGTTACTCGCCAACTAACTTTCTCGCCCGCACAAAGTGGTGAGATTGTTTCATTGCCCAGCGGCAACTTCTCTGGCACTTGCCACTCACTTTTTTCCAGGGTGATACTTTTTTCGTTTACAGGTAATTGATAGAAGTTGGCGCCATGGATACTGGCAAAACCTTCTAACTTATCAAGCGCGCCAGCCTGTTCAAAAATGTAAGCATACAATTCGATAGCAACCGGCGCGTTGTAAATACCGGCACAACCACAACTCGATTCTTTGCTGGCAATGGAATGAGGCGCGCTGTCAGTGCCCAGGAAATACTTGGCATCACCGGATGTTGCTGCTGCGATGAGTGACTGACGATGTTGCTCATGTTTAAGTATCGGTAGGCAATAATAGTGTGGTCGGATACCACCTTTAAACATTGCATTGCGATTATAAAGTAAATGATGCGGGGTAATGGTGGCACCAATATTTGCGGGCGCCGCTTTCACAAAATCGACGGCATACTTGGTTGTAATATGTTCAAATACGATACGTAATTCGGGAAAGTCTTTTACAAGTGGGCTTAGCACTTTATCGATAAAAACTTTTTCTCGATCAAAAACATCAACATCCAGATCTGTCACCTCACCATGTACGAGCAGAGGCATTCCATGTTCACTAAGTTGCTCAAGAACCTTGTAAGTGTATTTTATATTGGTTACGCCAGAATCAGAGTTGGTTGTTGCTCCCGCAGGATAATATTTTACCGCGTGTATAGCTGAGGTTTGCTTTGCTTTTTTAATTTCAGCGGGATCGGTGTTGTCTGTCAGGTAGAGTGTCATCAGCGGGGTAAAGCCGGTTGACTGTAAAGTCTCTACAGGAATCGCGGCCATGATTCGGTCGCGGTATGCCAAAGCCAGTTCAGTTGTGGTTACCGGAGGTTTCAGATTAGGCATGATAATGGCCCGAGCGAAACAGCGCGTTGTTTCTTTTAAAATATCAGCCAGGGCATCGCCATCGCGGACGTGCAGATGCCAGTCATCAGGTTGTTTAATAGTGATTGAGGTCATGAATACGCCTGTTTTGAAATACTATAGCATCAACGGCCATACTTGTTTAGTCACTGCGACACCAACGATATACACAAAAGTCATAACGGCCAATAAAAAGCCAATTAGCACGCCGCCTCGTGTTTTACTAAAACGTAACGTGTAGAGTCCGAATCCAATATAAACGATCAGGGCAACGATTTTTGCGGTGACCCAGTTAAATATTTCTGGATAATTCTGTCCTGCAATTACAAGATAGATTGCACTCACCAGTAACAGGGTGTCAATAATGTGAGGGGATATCTTCAGCCATTTGGCGCGTAATTTATCGGCGTTATTCAGTTTAAGAAATCCACGGTAAATAAAACCCGTGATCGACAATAACGCAAAAATGACGTGGAGGTTTTTTATAATTGACATTGCCCTGCCTCTATTTAATTGAGAGTGAATTATCTGGGCTAGGCAGTTTCGGTACCGTGTCGTATTGCTTCTAGTGCATTTTCATATTCAGGTAGATGAATTGCCAAGCCGTATTGTTTTGCTGAGGTGAGTATATCAACTAATTCGGCTCGCGTGGTATGACTAATCTGCCTCTGGTCAATGCATGACAAAATTCTTACCCTTTCAGCACACATTAAGAAGAACGGCAACGATTCATTACGTAAAATCATGATAATAGTATCGGCCAGATTTTCTGCATGTTCCCATAATTTGTGTTTGATGGCAGCTTCGATTGCGATAAAACAACACTCAAGACGATCGGGTCCATCCAGATGCTCGATGATTGTATTGATGTTATCAAGAAAACGGGCGGTATCACCTGTATCTTCTTCAATCAGAGCCATGATGGGGGCGAAGTTCCATGAAGTATGCTGGGATTGAGCTTGGGCGTTCGCTTGGTTCAGGTTGCTGAGTGGCAAATCCGGGTTTGCGAGTGTTTCGCCCAATTGAGTTTTCATCTGAGCGAGCTGTTGTTTGACATCATCATGTCGACCTAGATAGTGAAGTGCCAGTAGTCGATAATTGTTAATATGGTTCTCGAGTAAAGAGTCATCAACATTTTTGCATAATTCCTGTGCCAGGGTAGTGTGTTGGCGTAGACGATTGAATCGACCTTTATAAAAATCAGACATGCAAAGCACTGACAGCACTTCAAGTATGGTGGGGTGATCCTCAACCAGTGAGGCTTGGCGCATAACATGTTCTAGATTACTAATGCTGGAGGAGAAATTAGCCTGTAGTAGCTCAATTCTGGCTAAGGATAATAGCGCCTGTAGTTCAAAATGGCCAAGGTTGTGTTCTCTCGCAGTACGAATCGCTAAATCCAGGTGAGAATAGGCATCTGAGAGTTGTAAGTTATTCAGATCTATGTTGCCTGACAGTAGTGAGATACTGATTTGCCAGTAACTGGATTGAGACTGCCTAGCATGTTCAAAAGCTATCCTGTTGTATCGTGAGGCAGCATCAGATGTCTCAGTATGCAACGCAGTGATGGCTCGGTGATAATAATAACGCGCTAACGATTTGTGATCGTTATTATTGTGTTCGGAGTTCTTTGCGAGAATTGATTCGCTACGCTCTAATAATCCTGCGGCAGCAATATATTGTTGCCGCTGTATCAAACCCATAGCCATTCCAAGCCAGGCCTGTGCCTGTTGGTTATCATCATGGGTAAGGCGTTGTGCAATTTCAAATGATTGGATCGCATTTGAGACACGATCTGAATTCAGTAACATCTCACCTTTTTGCATGGCAGTAAAATACTTATCTTCTTCGTTTGTTGCACAATTGTATGCCCGTTCAAAGAAGTAGCTGGCAAAGTCGAGGCGATACTCGTCTCGCGCTGAGATGCCTGCAGAAATATATGCCTTGGTTGTATCGACACTACCTATTGCCTCTAAGTGGTATGCGTATAAATGACTGTTGCCAAACATATAATAAGATGCTGCGCGTGAATGTAAGGTTTTCCGGTCCTTTTTATCGATTTGTTGATAAATGCATTGTTGAGTTTGCTGATGAGTAAACTCAAGAATTTGTTTTTTGTATGCCAGGAATCCTGCTTCGACCAGGTTTGTTGCGTCAAAGTGTGGGTTATCTAAAATTGATTTTAAGGCCGCCGGGCTAAAACGCATACCTAATACGGCCGCTGCCTGTAATGCTTGTTGATCCTTTTTATCTAAAGTGTTGATGTATTGCCTTAGCACTCCATTAAGCGTATCTGTGTAGTCGTTGAAACCTCTTTTCTCCAGGCGCATAGCCCACTTCAGGTAATTCATATCCTTAGAGTATTTACCAGATGCTAGTGGAAACGTTATTTTTATTTCCGAAATGGGAAGCTCACTGAGTTTTAGTGGAGTTAGCTGCACATCATCATCAATTTCAGAAAATGGAATATCATTCTCGGAGGAAAGTATCAGAAATAGTTTATGTGTAGCTGTTCGGTTGAGTAATGACTTTATAATAGAAAAGGCGCGTGGCATCGCAAGATGGATGTCATCGAAAATTAGAATAAGTTCTTCATCGAGTGCAGCACGACTAAGAATATCTACTATGACCCGGGTATGAAGCTGTTCACGGCTTACAGGGCTTAAAGCGGAATAACTACTCTGTAATTGCTTGGGTATGGGTAGATCGTAAATAATATAGAGTATGGCAAGATAAACATCACGTTTAGCGCTATCATTGAAAAAACGTTGGGCTATGATCTTGGGGATCTCATTATTCGTTAGAGTAAGATCCGGGTTAGCTATTTCACTGAGAAGATCACGAATCCCGTTTTCATGATTATATTTCACATCAAAAAAGCGACAGCATGCGGTACGTAAACCGGCTTGTTCGGTTATCTCGTCACATTGCTCAAGTATCCAGGACTTTCCTGTCACTGCTTCGCCAGTGACCAGGATACAATGGCCTTGCTTATCATTTTTAAAATTTTTCAGTAGTGAAGCGATTGACAGTAATTCTTTGTCACGGCCGGTCTGGTGTGGGGCGATCAAATTTTGCGAGCTCTCATTAGTAGCCGTGTTACTATCAGCTTCCTGTTGCATGATGCGCTGATATGTCAGGATTGTTTTATCTTCCGGTGTGGTATTAAGTGTTTTCGCAAGCGCATTGCAACACTGCTGATATTGGATTTCTACCTGATCAAATAAGTTTTGCTTGGCAGACAATGACATTAGGCAACGAT
Source organism: uncultured Ectothiorhodospiraceae bacterium (assembly GCA_947259575.1). Lineage (GTDB taxonomy): Bacteria > Pseudomonadota > Gammaproteobacteria > UBA6429 > Thiohalophilaceae > SZUA-24. The sequence goes on from CAMYMU010000029.1 coordinate 14,043, forward strand.
ATGCTGACTCACGAATTGGATCGATTTGAATTAATTTCTGGTTAAGCTCTATGGCTTGCTTACTGTCGCCTTGTAGAAGGCTGTGTTCAGCAATATATTCAATCACCTGAATGTAACGCTGAAATAAAAGCGAAGCGGTTTCTTCACGCCAAATTTCAAAAGCTTCGGAGCGGATTTTAAAGCCATCAAGTAAAGGGCCCTGGTATAGTTGGTAAGCTTTTTTCTGTGAGGCGAGATCCTGCGTTTTTGCATGCTCTAAGAATTCCGCTACATCAACCGCGATACTTCCCGGGATGATCTGTATTTCATTGTGACTGACGATGAAGACCTGTTCAAAATCAGGCAAGTATTTGCGTAAGTCCGCCAACGCCTGGCGAAGACTGTGCCGAGATTGTTTGTTCTGTTTAGAGGGCCAAAATAGTTGTGATATTTGGGCACGCGAGAATAGTGTTTCAGGCTGAACAGCCAGATAGGCAAGCAACGCCACGACTTTTTTGACACGCAGGTCAAGAAGCTCATTATTGGCATTACGGACTTCCAATCCACCGAGCAGGCGCAGTCGTACGACGGCCATCATCTCAGTCCCTCCCATTTTTGTTTTTTTTATTTTTAACGGCTCTTTTTAATACCCAGTCATTTTTTTTATCGCTGGAAGATGGCCGTCTAAGATTTATTCTCGCAAAAAAGCGGGTTAACGTCTACAAAATGGGACTAAATAGAGTCAGAAGGTCTATTCGGCCCTTAATGCCTCAACCGGATCAAGGCGGGCTGCACGTCTGGCAGGGATGACACCGGCAGCGAGGCCAATGAGTATAGCGATCGATTCGGCCAGAATGACAAAGGTCCAGGGCGTATGTATTGGTAGGGCAGGTATCGCGGTGGTGAGTAGCAGGCCAATGCCTACTCCTAGAATTAGCCCAGCGATACCACCAATCGCCGATAGCACCACGGCTTCACCCAGGAACAGACTTAGTATTTGTGAATGTTTGGCGCCCAGAGCTCGGATCAAGCCGATTTCAGAGGTGCGTTCATTTACGCTAATGGTCATGATGGTAATGATGCCAATACCACCAACCAGGAGTGAAATGCCACCAATTGCACCGACGGCAAAGGTCAAGACGTCTAATATAGAACCCAGCACATCGAGCATTTGTTGCTGGGTTGTAATGGTGAAATCTTCGCGGCCATGGCGAGCCATTAAAATTCGTTTGATGCCTTTAACGACCTGATCAACATTGGTTCCTTCATCATACATGACATCAATTTCAACCAGGCCTTCACGGTTGAATAATTCAAGACCGCGAGCAAGGGGAATATAAACAGTGTCATCCATATCGAAGCCGAGGATCTGTCCTTTCGACTCCATTACGCCGACTACTCGGTAACGATCGCCGCCAATCCTGATTCGCTGGCCAAGTGGATTGAGGTTACCGAATAATTCCTGTTTAACCTTACTTCCGAGCACAGCAAAGGCGCGTGGTGAGTTTGGATCATCATCCGGTAAAAATTTTCCCGACCTGACAGGCATGCTAAAGGCAACGGGAAAATCATGCCCGGTACCATAGACTGTAGTACGTCGAGTACGATTATTCCCTTCCAGTTCTGCATTACCCTGCACAAAACCCACAACGCTCTTTGCATAAGGCAGTCGCTTTAATGCCTCTGCATCTTCGATTGAGAGTGGTCGTACTGTACCGAAAACCCCCATACTCATACCCATGGTCGTAGTCTTACCTGGATTGATGGCTACAATCGTCGTACCAAACTGGGTAAACTCACTTACAACGTATTTATGGATACCTTCACCAATCGATGTTAACAGTACAACAGCAGCGATACCGACAGAGATGCCTAGCATGGTAAGAAAGCTTCGCAGCTTATGTGTCCATAATGAAGTTCCTGTCAGGGTGATGAAGTCTTTGCTTAACATGTTATCGCCTTGCCAGTGCCATGACAGGATCGAGTTTTGATGCTTTGCTAGCGGGTAGTAAGCTAAATATAGCACCGGTCGCAAGAGCAATTAAAAATGAAGAGATTGCTGCCCAATCAGGCGGGTAGGCTTCCAGGTCAGGTAAGGCGGCGCGAATTCCCCAGCTCCCCAAATGCCCAATTATCAGACCAATCAAACCACCTAAAGAAGATAGTAATAAAGCTTCGACAAGGATCAGAAAAACAATTTCTCTACCCGAAGCCCCCAGGGCTTTTAATAGGCCAATTTCAGAAGTGCGTTGTGAAACAGCGACGAGCATAACATTCATTATCAAAATACCGGCAACCGCAAGGCTGATCGCGGCGATTCCACCGACTGCATAGGTTAGCGCACCAAGAATATTATCGAATGTCGCCAGCACGGCATCCTGGGTAATGACCGTTACATCAAGTTCACCCTGGTGCCGGGCGCGAATAGTGTCTTCTGCAAATTTAATAACGTTTGGAATCGCTGCGCGAGACTTAACTTCAATAAATATACGAAACAGGGAAGGGGTATTAAACAGGGATTGTGCTGATGATACCGGGATGATCACTAACTCTTCGACGTCCATACCAATGGAGCGACCTTCAGAGGCAAGTATCCCAATTACGCGGTAACGGTTCTCTCCCAGCCGGATATATTGCCCCATGGCATTATGGGCGCCAAAAATTTCATCGCGTATTTTTGCGCCGATCACACACACCGCGCTGGCACGGTCCCAATCCGTTTCGGGTAAAAAGTCCCCACGTGCCATACTCCAGTGTCTAATTTTCAGCAGTTCGCTGTTGCTACCTAACACAGTAATCTCTCGTTTACGGTTTTGCCATGAGACTTCAGCAACACCAACATTTAACGGTGCGATACGCTGTACGTTTGGATTACGTGTTAAGGCGATGGCATCATCGAGAGTGAGATCGCGTGGGGTTACCCCCATCATGGTACCCATTCCCTGGCCTGTTGTTTCACTGCGTCCCGGAAAGACGATTACCAAGTTGGTACCCAGTGAGGCAAATTCACTGCGAACATAATTGCGCGCGCCTTCACCTAAGGCAGTGAGCATTAATACCGCTGCCACACCAATGCACATTGCCAGTAACATTAAAACAGTGCGTGAGCGATACCCTTTTAATGCCTGCCAGCCAAATGCAATAACGTCATTGGTGCGGATCATGTTTATTAACTCAATGTATCAGATTCAATGCGGCCATCAACCATCTTGATGGATCGTTTCGAACGGTCACCTAATGCCACATCATGTGTGACCATGATCAGGGTTATACCGTGATCATTTAAACTTTCCAGGGTTTTCATGACATCGTGACCTGACTTGGTATCCAGGTTGCCAGTGGGTTCATCAGCTAAGAGAACTGAAGGTTCAGAGATAGTAGCGCGCGCAATAGCGACACGTTGTCTTTGGCCACCGGACAGTTGGTCAGGTTTGTGGTGAGCACGATCAGTTAGATTAAGCTCTTCTAATACCTTATCAATTTTTTCTTTTCGAATACTCGGATCGATTCCTGCCAGGATTAAAGGCAGTTCAATATTTTGTGCAGCGGTTAAACGTGGTACCAGGTGGAATGCCTGGAACACAAAACCGATATTTTTATTTCGAGTTTCTGCTTCCTGCTTTTCATCGAGTTCAGTGACGTTCTTACCATTAAGGTAATAACTACCCGAAGTGGCATGATCAAGCATACCAATAAGATTTAATAAAGTAGATTTACCTGAGCCGGAGGGCCCCATAACAGACAGGTATTCACCCTGCTGAATTTCAAGATTGATATCATCCAGGGCATGGACAATCTGGTCACCTACCTCAAAGTCACGATGAATATTTTCCAGTTTAATCATATGGACTGTTATTTGTTGTTAGGTTTATCGATCTTAACAAGTGCGCCATCTTCGACACCTTCACGATCAATCGATAAAACAATTTGCTGGTCACTTTCAAGTCCGCTTTTGACTTCTGTGAACTTCCAGTTACTCAGGCCGATCTCAATCGAGGCTTCATAAATACTGCTACTATCCGTATCGTATATATAAACACGGTTACCCTCGAGCAAGGCTTCAGAAGGGATGCGTAAACTGTTCTGGCGTGAATCGATAATTACTTCGACGTCAGCAGTATAACCGGGCAACATATTGGCATTGTCTTTTTCGGAAAGAAAATCAACTTCAACATCAACGGTGCGTGCCTGTTTTTCGACATCAAGTACATAAGGGGCAACCCGACGGACCTGACCTTTGAAGTATTCCTTGCTGAACGCATCTAATGATATACGCGCTGTCATACCGGCTTTGATCTCCGGGGCATCAACTTCATCAATTGGTGCGGTAACATACAGGCAACTGGCATCGATAAGATCAATAGCGGGTGGGGTAGGGATACCGATCGGTGAAGGGGTAACATATTCACCCAGTTCGCCATTGACCTCGGCGATGGTACCATCAAACGGGGCGATTAAACGGGTGCGCTCCAGTGCAGCGATCGCGACTGCCAATTTAGACTCACTTACCTGGATAGTCGCCTTGGCCGCATCACAACTCGCACGTCGAGCCTTGGCCAGACCGATAGCCTGGTCGGTGCTTTCTTCAGAGGCTAATTTTTGCTTTCGTAACTGAGTAAGACGCTTGGCCTCGCGTTTTGCCACATCGGCCTGTATGCAGGCCTCTTTGGCACGTGCCTGAGTTGCTAGCTTTTCACTCCTGGCAAGTTCGACCTGAGCCTGTAAGTCATCATTCCAGATTTCAAATAGAATCTGGCCCTTTTTTACTTGATCACCTTCATGCACAGGCAAATTGGCAATTTGTCCACCAAAGGAGGGAGAGAGTTTGGCTCGCCGGCATGCTCTCAGGGTACCGGCGCGAGTGTTGGTCACTGTGCGTTGTACTTCCCCGACCTCAACCCTTGTCAATTCAACTGCAACAGGTTTAGGGCGTTGTAGCCAGACAATAAGCGCAATGACCGCACTGACTACGATGATGCTAATAATGAAAAAACGCCGACGCCGACCCATGCTAGTCTCCTTTTTCTTCTGCACAGATATACTTTACTGATCACACCCCAAATATCTACAGATATAGTGTAACAAAATATTTCGCTGTTACCCGCAGTCTATATAAGCAGACTGGCTGTAAAATTGATCTGGATTAGCTACTGTCGATATTGCTAGCTATTTTCGGCCGGGTTCATACTCCGTGTATTGTGGTAGCTCATCACAAATAACATCCCATTTGGCTTTCGAGGTGCTAAAGATATGCGCAGCAGGTCGCTCTGTTATATCTGATTCAACAGTGCCTAACCGTATGCGCACTTGATCAGGCTGCGATTCCGATTTACTGAGGATGGGAGAACCGCAGGTGCGGCAAAAATATTTTGTCTGATCTGCGGATGACTTATAACCGGTAAGGTTATCTTGCCCGGTAATAAAGTTAAAGTCGCTGGCCTGAACAACGCCATTGGTAGCAAAGGCGCTACCTTGGGCTTTACGACAGCGTGAACAGTGACAGTAAACAATGTCCTGGATTCCGCCACTTATCTCAAACTTCACTGTTCCGCACAGGCAGCTACCTTTATACTTTGTTGCTTGCATCGTGTTGTTCCTTTTTCTAAATTTTTATCCTTACTAGATAGTGTAAATCAATGTTGCGTCATTGGAGCCATAGGACCCATCGGAAAATGCCGGCGAAAAGTTTTATGCGCTTCCATGACAACGAGTATGATCAGTGCAATCCCTAATAACTCGAGCCAATGTTCAATAGAGACCGGTTGAATATGTAGTACATCGCTTATCCAGGGTGTATACATTGCACCAATATGAATCAGTTGTGCTGCTGCAGTACCAAAAAGTAATATCGGGTTTCGCAAGGGATTGTGTGTAAAAATAGATCGCACTTCAGATCGACTGTTAAACACATGAATGTTTTCAAACAGCACCATCAGTAACATCGTTCCGTTACGAGCAGCATCAATGCTATAGCCACTATGGATCAGCCATTGGAATACGATGAAGGCTGTAATACCAATCGTAAGTGCAGAGACAACGACACGTTCGATCATTAATCGGTTAAAAATAGTTTCGCCAGGAGAGCGTGGTGGTCGTTTCAGTTCATCACCTTCACCCGGTTCAAAGGCAAGCGCAACATCCTGGATACCATTGGTGACAAGATTTAGCCAAAGTAATTGAACGGCAAGTAACGGTAACGGTTGTCCTGTGAGCAATGCCAGAGTAAACAGAACTAGCTCGGCAGCGCCAGTAGAGATCAATAAAAAGATGACCTTTCTAACATTGGCATAGGCAATGCGACCCTCTTCAACACCGGCAACCATCGACGCGAAATTATCATCGGCAAGGACTAAACTTGCTGTTTCACGCGCCACATCCGTACCACTCTTACCCATGGCAACGCCTACATGGGCCGCACGCAGAGCAGGTGCATCGTTGGCGCCATCACCACTAACCGCAACGAAATGACCTCCGCGTTGTAATGACTGAACGATATCGAGTTTTTGCCTGGGTTCAACTCGTGCAAAAACGTTAGCCCTGGCCGTGAGCTTATCTAGCTCCTCCTGAGTATTTGCCTGCTTGAGCTGCGGTCCCGTGACGATCTGATCAATGCTATCGGCCATACCAATTTGTTTGGCAATCGCCAGAGCAGTCAGTGGGTGATCACCTGTGAGCATGCTTACTTCTATACCGGCATCGCGGCATGATGTTATGGCATCTTTTGCCTCTTCTCTTAATGGGTCCATCATGCCAACCAGTCCTAACAAGGTTAGATCGTGTAATTGGTTTTCTGAGAATGTTTCATCTGCTCGCCCTGAGCCACTGGCCAGAGCCAGAACCCGATATCCTTGATCGGCAAGTTGATATGTATGTTCTGTCAGTCCCTGCGCGTCAATCGGTATGTCCCCATCAGGATCTGCCATCAGGGAACACATAGGCAATAGTTTTTCTAGTGCACCTTTAACAAAAATTATTTTTTCATTGTTTGATTCAGTATCCTGGTTAAGGCTGGCGGAATAAAGTTGCTCGGATTCAAATGAAATCGTATTTAATTCCTGGAAACGGGCGTTGGCCTCTGTTTTTACCATACCGGTTTTGTGTGCCATGATTAACAGCGCAACGTCTACAGCATCTCCCTGATTGACCCAACCACCATCGCGTCGTCCTAGAAAGGCATCATTAGGTAACACTGATGCATAACATATACGAGTCAGTAGGGCAGTTTCCTTTTCAGATAATTTATCTTGTCCGGCTGTCACCGTGCCGGTGGGCTCTTTGCCTTCACCAGTGACATCAAGGGTCTTACCGTTTGTCATGATCAGTTTTTTGACCGTCAACTGATTCATGGTCAAAGTACCTGTCTTATCCGTTGCAATATAGGTGCAGGAGCCAAGAGCCTCGACTGCAATCAGGCGACGAATGATCACATTACGTTTAACCATGCGCCGCATACCAATGGCCAACGCAACTGTGATCGCAACGGGGAGACCTTCAGGAATTGCCGAGACCGCAAGGGCAACGGCCAGTAACATGATCTCAGTCAGTGGGATATCTCTGAACAAGGCGACTCCGGCGAGAACAAGGGCAGCAAGTCCGACCACGATCGCGACACGTTGTGTAAATCGTTCCATACGTATCAACAACGGTGCACTAGCTGGGCGACGGCTTAGTACCGTGGCAGCGATATGCCCGAGTTCTGATCGTTGTGCAGTGTCAACGACGATGCCCTGACCACGCCCACGACTCACCAGCGTACCCGCAAAGGCCATATTTAATCGGTCACCAAGATACGTTTCAGGGTCGTGTAAGCTAGTTGAATTTTTTAAGACATTGCTAGACTCACCTGTGAGTAATGATTCATCGACTTGTAGATCATTGCTGGTAAGCAGGCGTATGTCTGCGGGAATGCGATCGCCGGACTCAAGTAAAATAATATCACCGGGTACCAATTGTTCCGCATCTACTTCATAGTCCTCCGCATCACGTAGGACACGGCAACGGACACTAACCAGTTTTTGCAAGGCGGTTGCAGCGCGTTGCGCGCTATGTTCCTGAGCTGTGCCTATCAGGGCGTTAATCAACAGGACTGCAGATATAAACATGGCATCGTGCCACTCTTGAATAAAAACAGAAAAAATAGCAGCTGCGACAAGTATATAAATAAGAGGGCTGACAAACTGGCGCAGAAAAATACGGAAAATTCCTGGCACTTTTGCGCGGGGTAGGGTGTTCAGGCCGAACTGTTCAAGGCGTTGATGGGCCTGTGCCTGTGTTAAGCCATGGATGGAAGTTTGCAGATCTGCAAAAATTTCCTCTGCCGACCGCGCGTGTGGGCTGGTTACGTTTTCTCCTGGAACCTTAGTAGCCATAACTGTGTTTTACCACCTGTGCAGAATGCGAGCAATGGGTTTACTCCAACTGAGTGTAGTTTAACGACGAGTAATTTTTGAGCGTAACCATTTAAAGGGTAACAGCATGGAAACATCTTTTTGGTACCGAATATAGCTTTCGCCAAACTCCATGACTAACTTTCGTTCCTCAAGTAGCGAACCGATAATCAAGTAAAGGCTAAATACAGAATTTATCACTAGCGTCGCGATATCCAGAGGGCGCGACCAGAGGAGCAACAACAGGGCGGTATACCAGGGGTGTCGGACCAGACGGTGAATGCCGGAAGTATCCAGGTCAGGTGTTGCTGCCATGCTTTGTCGTGACTCCGAGTCTTTTAGTTGGGCAAAACCAAAAAATCGTTGCGCATCGTATTTTTTGGCACCGAGTAAAAAGAAAATGATGCCAAGCGAAATAAATAATATTTGCAACACACGAAAATAGCCCTGCCATTCAAACAAAGGTTCGTCCTTAAGTGAGTGCTGATAAACGATGATCGGTATCAGACTAACAACGGCCACAAAATTGAAAAACAAACGATAATAGCGGTAGGACGAACCCACATGCTTTTGCAATGTCCGGGTAACGCTAACCGAGATCATCGCACTATGCAGTGCGCACCAGGCGATGGTTGCAAGAGCGAGTATTATATGAACGTTCATAACTATAGTTTACAAGGCTTAGTTTTGGTTAATAAGAAATTCGAATTCACGTAGTAAGTTTAATAGTGGCCGCGCTTCTTCCATAATGCTGAGCTCAAGTGGTCAATCATCAGGACATTAAAATAATTCAATATCATCTTGAATATCTCGCGACTTAACCAGCCCAGCCTTTGTTAATTCATTGTAATTACAAACCTGATTGCGACCGTGTTCTTTGGCGTAGTAGAGAGCCTGGTCAGCATGTTCTAGTAAAGTGGTAGTGTGTTCATATTTGCCAATGGGAACCATGCCAATGCTAACAGTTGCTGTTCCGACCTGAGGAAAATTAAATGATTCTAATTTCTGTCTAAAGCGCTCAAATACGATAAATGCGTCAGACTCGGTGGCGGGCGCAAGCACTACGACAAATTCCTCGCCGCCGTAACGAAACAATAAATCATTGGCTCTGAACGACTGCTTCATAAGGTCAGAAAAAATCAGTAATACCTCATCACCATAGATGTGTCCAAAGTTGTCATTGATGGATTTGAAACGGTCTATGTCGAGGATGCCGACCCAATGATGCTTGTCTTCTTTTTTGTCGGTTCGGCGCTCTTCACTAGAAAATGGAACGGATTTGTTTTCGATATCGAGGATGAGCTCAGATAGCTGGGCATCAAAGGTTTTTCTGTTTAGAAGTCCTGTCAACGTGTCATGTTCATTGTCCGAGATGATCGCAAGAAAGTTGCTATAGATTTGTACAAAGCCTTTTATGAGTTTTTCAGAATTGGCGGTATTGTTATGCCCATATATATCCAGAATGCCAGTCACATCATTGTTAACGATAATAGGGAACATAATTCGATTCGAATTATTGATCACCTCTGTAATGATTTCCCTACTATTTATACATCGAGTCGCCACGTCATCTTGTAGGACATATTGTTCACCTTGTTGGTTTGGGAGTAGTTGTAAATTGTCATGGATGACGCTTATGGGGATTGATTCAGCGATTTCCAAATGCTTACCGTCAGACCCACGAGGTATTTGTAGACAATACATTACATCAAAGTCGATAAGGCTTGATAAAACCTCAAACAATACCTTTATGAGCGAACGTTTATCGCGCTCCTCAGTTATATGAATAACAGATTCAAGTAGATTTTCTTCAGCTGAAGACATGATCAACCTTTGGCTAGAATTTATATTATCCGTTGGTTATTACTTTAGCATAAAACAATCGTTCACGATTTAAAGCGAAAACGTGGCAGGCTGATGTTGTATCGAATCGCAAGTAACCGCCCTAAAAATATACTTGAGCCGGCAATGACAGTAGCGAGTATCACATTCTGCCCAAGATAGATCAGTCCAATAAAAAGTATAGTACCCTGTTATCGGTCTGTTAATCCAGGCACTGATACTAACCAACACATAATAAGTGTTAGTAATATAGTGTACTCAAACACCCAGCATCGGGAGGTGTTTACGTTGGTGATAGGTAAGCGACAGGAAAATACAGTGCTTCAATTCATTAACAGGGATGGTATCGTTTTTATGGAACACAATGGCACGATTACCTTCAAACTCGAGAATATCACTGTATAACTCACGAAACGTCTCAACCAGCCTGGTTTTGCAATGAAAATACATCGCGTATTGATCTGGGTGCGTTTTTTTCCAGGCTATTCTGATGGTGCTGCCAGTTTTGCTCAGGAAACTGGGTTCTCCCCACTTTAGTGTTTCCCTTAGCTCAGTGATCTCTTTTGTTTCTGCGGCAGTCTCAAGAATTAATTGCCTAAGCGTGAGCAAAAGATTGCGCATCTGAGTTGGATAACTCTTGTAAACTTGTGCGACCTCTGGGTTAGTGATAGTAGGCATCGTAAAAATAAAAAACTTTTATCGTCGCTTCAAGCGTATATCAACTTGGTTAAAATCTATTCCGCTAAAAGAATCACGTTCGTCTCAGCGGTGCTTTTATTTATATCAACCTGTACTTCACAGTACTCGCTTTGTTCATCAGCAGGTGTTGGGTCGTCGGCGCAATTACAGCCAGCAATAATACCGGTGTAAAAGATGCCTACTTTGGCACGGATAAAGTCAGCTTGCTCCGCTACATTCATGATCACTACACTAAGTTTGTCATCCATTGCATAGCTGCTCGATGATAGTCCTTGCTGTAAGGGCAGGTCTTTCACGCCTAATTGTTCAATTTCCTGCTTAAGCTTATCCTTAAAATCAGGGGTTCCCCAGCCATTTAATGCTTTAGTAAGTCTAATCATTGGTAAGCCAGAAAATTTGTAATAACCACTTTGTTATACATCGTTAAGTGAATTTACAAATCCAGAATATCTTACCCCCGATAGCAACGCCATTTCACGCTGCCAGCTTGCAAGATCATCTTTATTAAATTGGTTTAATGCATCGTGGCCACAGGCGCGTGCCATGACTTGCATGAGCTCAGTAGACGCTTTAAAGAAATTATTCAATTGTGTAGCAGATGTCTTTATATCCAACTTTTGTCGCAGTTCCTCTTTCTGGGTAGCGATACCGGCAGGACAGTTGTTTGTGTTACACATTCTCGCCGCGACACAGCCAATCGCCTGCATGGCACTATTCGAGATAGCGATTCCATCAGCACCTAATGCCAAGGCTTTTACAAAATCAATCGGGACGCGTAAACCACCGGTGATGATTAACGTAACTCGACCACTGGCACCTTGTTCATCTAAGTATCGACGCGCACGCGCAAGGGCAGGAATGGTGGGTACACTAATATGATTCCTGAACATTTCAGGGGCTGCACCTGTGCCGCCACCTCGACCGTCTAAGATTATGTAATCAGCACTTGCATCCAAAGCAAACTGTATATCTTTTTCAATATGATTAGCACTCAGTTTGAAACCAATGGGAATACCACCTGATATCTCCCTAACGCGATCGGCAAATTTTTTGTAATCCTGCACCGTTGAGAGATCTTTAAAGGTAGGTGGCGAGATAGCGGGTTGACCTTCGGCTATCCCGCGCACAGTGGATATTTTTCCCTTGTTTTTATTGCCAGGGAGGTGTCCTCCGGTACCCGTTTTGGCACCTTGGCCCCCCTTAAAGTGAAAAGCCTGAACCTTCTTCAATAGTTCTTCTTTATAACCGAATTGCGCACTGGCAAGTTCATAAAAGTAGCGGGAATTTTCGGCTTGCTCCTCGGGCAACATACCGCCTTCGCCCGAACATATTCCGGTGCCTGCCAATTCTGCACCTCTTGCTAAGGCGATTTTGGCTTCTTCAGATAATGCGCCAAAACTCATGTCGGATACAAATAAAGGTAGCTTCAAGGTTAATGGTTTCCTGGCTTGTGGTCCTATCACCAGTTCCGTAGCGACGGCTTGATTTTCCATTAACGGTTTAGTTGCCATTTGGGCAACCATCAGCTGTAAATCATCCCAATGTGGTAATTCATGACGAGGCACGCCCATCGAAGTCATTGGACCATGATGACCCATCGTCGTCAGGCCTTCTTTGGCTAACTGGTGAATAAACTCAACAGTGGGTTCTTCCTTTGTTGAAACGGCAACGGGAACCTCCGAAGTTTGTGAGCCGAGGCCAGGACCCTCAGTACCGATCTGTTCATCAGAAAATTTCTGGTGTGTTCCATCACAATAAGGTCGGTTAGCACTATGCTTGCAAGCACATAGATATGCATCGCCATCTTCTTCAGCAACAATTACTTTGGGTGTAAATGTGGTTCCAACATGTGAGCCATCACAAAAAGGCTGACTTTTAGATCGTCCACAGGTACAAAAATGATATTCCTCACCTTTAGACAAGCTGACTTTAGCAGGTTTGTTATCTGCAATAATGGGATTACTCATAACCAATTCCTTTCGCTATGTATCAATTTGGTATCGATTGAGGTAAGTGGCACAACAAAAACAGCGAAGCTGATGTGTGTTCACGAACTTAAACGACTTATTAGCTCAAAGCAGGCTTAATATATTGAAATGCGCGTTTGTGAACCTCTTTCCAGCTGTCGTCTAGCGGGCTATTCAATGGTTGCCAGAAAAAGCTAAATATGTGGCCACCATCGTCTTTAGTATCAAAATTCCACACATCTGGCAGTACATCTTCGTAGTGCATCAGGCAAAATCCCCAGACCTGATTTTTGAAATTTGAATCCCAGATTCCTAGTTGTCTCACCGCCTGTGCCTGAATTCCTGATTCTTCTTCCAGTTCCCGGATACAGGCATTCTCAAGATGTTCTCCTTTATTTATTCCACCTTTTACCAGTTGTTTGCTGCCATTGGGGTGTTTGAAAGCAAGCAATTCAAGCTCATTATTATGGTTTCTTAAAACGATAGGGCAGGCTCTATTCATAGTTCTGTACCATCAAGTGACTGAGGCGATTATTTTAACATCCATTTTGTACAGGAATCTAACGTTTGAGCAAAGTGGCCCAGCAAACCGCGCAGCAGTCTAGTCTCCGCGTGCAGGACGAATTGTTTTATCCACCCTCAGCGGGTGTCATTAAATGCGCGATAGTGCCCATTGGGTCAGATACTATACAAATACGACCTACATCTGGAATATCATGAGGAGCTACCAATACCTTCCCGCCAAGTTCCGGAGTACGTCTAGCGCAATCGTCAACATCCTCTACAGCAATGTATGAATGCCAATAGGGGGCTTTCCCAGGTGTGTCTGGAGTGGGATTCATCATTCCTGCGATATCTTCCCCATCTTTCTGGAACAGTGTGTAAGTACCATACTCGCCAGCGTCAACTTCCTTAGTGCTCCAGCCCATCAATTCATTAAAGAATACACCACTTTTCTTCTGATCGGATGTAACAAGTTCGTGCCAGATAAAAGGACTTTGAATTACCATTATATCCTCCTGAATATTTTGAATCAGAACGTTTGAGTTAAGTGGCGCTATAAACAATGAAGCTACATAGTACCCGCTGACTTGAATAAATTGTTATCCATCACCAGATTCTCTTTTAGCCAATGAACGCCAACGAATTGATAATATTAAAATACAACTTGATGATAATATTGGATACATAACTAAATAGATGAATCCAATTGTTGGTGCAAAACCTTCTAGCTCAAATCTCCTTGAGACGATATAAAAAACAGCACTTGCAAGATGAATATAAAAAATTATTAATTTTTTATTAGATATAGTTATAGACACAATCGCGAGTATCAACGATAACAACCATGAGACGGGTAATAGTAGAATAGCATCTACACCAGCCGCATAGCTGATATTTGGTAGCATCGAAAATAAGGCCATTAAAGCAACTGAGTTAATTGCTTTATTTCTTTGGCGTCTTGTTAATTGTTTAGTGTTATCCATTTTCTCTTTGAAAAAATATTTAATAACATATTTTATATGGCATCAAACTAACCTGCTTTTTCAGTCAGGTTCAATGCTTAGTTCGATTTTTTACAGTAGTAAGTAATATCCTCGTCAACACAAATTGATTATAAGCTAACGAGAACGTTTAAAATTGTCTGGAAAAAAGTAAATTACAATTTCAGCTAACAGCAAACCACAAATGATCCCCGTTGTATTTGCAGCCATATCCGACCACTCTCCGTGGCGATTTACATAAGGTTGTAATAATTCAATAACACCACTATAAGCTATAAAAAATAAACTTATTAATTTCCAATTTTTTGCTTTATTTAAAGCTGCAGGAAACATAAGAATAGCATAAGCAATAATATGATGGGTTTTATCAGATCCAGGCACCAATGGTAATTTTTCAAGTGGCCAGAAAGATAAAACAGTAATTGCTGTAAACGTAGATATTGTGATAACAATCCACTTTGTTTTTATAAAGTTGAATAGTTTTATCATTCAAATATTCTTTATCAATTATCTACATCCAACGACTTTAATAAGAGGCGACGCTTTGCTGCGTCCCAGTGAGTGAAGCGAACGCGCTTGATTGTCTTGTTAGTATTAACGACCTGCTCCCTGTGACGATAAAGCACCTCCAATTTGTACGAGTATGTAACCGGAAAAAAACAAGATAGAAATATATGGTATGAACCAACTCACAATACTGATAGCATATTTTCTCCAATACTAACGGTTTAAATAAGAGGCGCTGCGCGTTTTACGCGCAGCGTCCAGCCCGCGTATTTTGCGGGCGAACTTAATTGATTAGTTATGTGTTCGTTTGCTTTTAGCAAAGTTTGAGGTCAGAGCAAAAACTCTAGTCATTGTAAGCCAGAGATTTTACTCTGCCCCCCTAACTTCTATTTAATACTCTCTGATCCCATTTTCTGGAAATAATTACTTTAAGTTCTCTGGATTACCATCCGCAAAGCGTTTGTACGTTATGATGTGCTTAAGATCCCCGTTCTTTTTTATTTTAAAGCGTTTATAGGTGCCACCATCATCCTTAACAATCATACATCTCTCTATTTTAGCTACACCTGAGTATGGATCATTCAATCTGATACAGTGTTTGCCATCAGATTCTACACGCCATTTTCCGGTCCATTGTTCATCACCCTTTCGTATTGAAATTAAAGTTCCATCTGACGCGAAATATGTCGTAATATCAAAGTCTTTTCTTACATGAGTTGCATAAGTTGTTTTATCAGTGAATAGTGCTTTGACCTGTTCAGCATTTAGTGTATCTGCGAAAACAAGATTACCGTGAGAGGAAAACCCAATTACTAACAGGGTGATTAATAATGACATTTTACTTTTTATCAACATATTGCCTCCTTTTATAGCTATTAGCTGGTTTTATTTTGTAATGGACTCAAGGTCCATAATTAGTCTACGTTTTACATCTTCAGTTAAGAGTTAATGGGGGCGCTTCCCTTTTATCCATAACGTTTGAGTTAAGTGGCGCCCAGAACAGCGAAGCTGTTGGGCGTCCACGCACTTGAACGACTTGTTATGTTTATATAGTCAATCAGAATATCAAACATTAAAAAACATTCAGTATTAGAAATATGTAAAACATGTAACCATAAAAAAGAATAGACGCTAATCCAAGTATTAAAAGAGGTGATATTAGCCATACCCTTTTTTTGTGAGAGTGTTTAAAAATCCAAAAGTTAATTGCAATTCCACCAACTACACTAATGGCATACATTGAGTAGTATATTACAGGTGCTATAAAAGCATTCAGACCTGGCGATGATGCAATAGCAGAATCTGACACAAGTAAAATACTTGCTGCACAAACAATCTTTATATAGTTCATTTACCCCCCCCCCTCTTAAAACATAACAGTGTATTAGACAGACGTCTGTATTTTACGGTGTTAGGCAGACTTCTTCCTAATTCTTTTTACTAGTATTAATTCTACCGCAACAATTTCAAGATGTTGTACCGGAATTGTCTCTTATCAGATTGGTTTCATTTATTTTGACGGCAATATCAGTAGTTACTTATGCTGATATTAAAAAGAAAAAGGCAGAATGAGTTACTGTAAGTAAGGCTTAAATGCCGCCTTCGGTTAAATTGGTTGGGTCGAGTAATTTTTTTAGTTCGTCTTCAGATAAGTCAGTCTCTTCGAGGGCAACCTCCAGGATAGGGCGTTGCTCGGCGTAGGCCTTTTTGGCAATCGCGGCACCTTTTTCATAACCGATGACGCGGTTAAGCGCTGTAACCAGGATCGGATTTTTATCCAGGGCTTCTTTTATGTTGCCAAGGTTTACCGTGAAATCTTTAATCGCCTTATCGGCAAGGATTCTTGATACATTCGATAGCAACTCAATACTTTGTAACAGGTTGTAAGCGATCACGGGTAACATAACATTGAGCTGAAAGTTTCCGCTCTGACCACCGAGGGTGATGGTGGCGTCGTTACCGATCACTTGTGCACAGACCTGAGCGACGGCTTCCGGTATGACAGGATTCACTTTACCCGGCATGATCGAGCTACCAGGTTGCAACGAGGGCAGGGCAATCTCACCTAAGCCAGCCAGTGGACCGGAGTTCATCCAGCGCAGGTCATTGGCGATTTTCATCAAGGAGGTGGCGAGTGTCTTTAACTGACCACTCATTTCAACGGCGGTGTCCTGACTGGCTAAACCTACAAACGGATTTTCCATTGCGGTAAAGGCAAAACCGGTGCGTGCCTTTAAAGCGGCCGCAACGTGTTTGCCAAAGTCTGTGTGAGCATTGACACCGGTGCCGACTGCAGTGCCACCTTGTGGCAGGGCACGCATACGGGTGAGCGATGCCTGAATACGGTACATGCCATTTTTGATTTGGGTGGCCCAGGCCTGTAACTCTTGACCAAAGGTAACGGGCATCGCATCCATTAAATGAGTACGACCAGTTTTCGTCACCTCGCTTAATTCTTCTGCACGCGTTTCTATTGTGTCGATGAGGTGTTGCAGGGCAGGGAGTAATTGATCTTCAATTTCCAGACAGGCACTAACATGGATGGTCGTTGGGATCACGTCGTTGGAACTTTGGCTCATGTTGACGTGATCATTAGGATGCACATCATCACCCAGTAAGGTACTGGCGAGGTTGGCGATCACTTCGTTGGCATTCATGTTGGTGCTGGTGCCGGAACCGGTTTGAAACACATCAATCGGGAAGTGTTGGTCGTGTTGCCCCTTGGATACTTGCTCAGCACAATCTTGAATGGCCGCGGCGATGGTTTCATCCAGTAAGCCAAGTTTATGATTGGCTGCGGCGCAGGCAGCTTTGACTAATCCCAGTGCACGAATAAAGGCACGTGGCATCGTGAGTCCGCTTATTGGGAAGTTTTCAACTGCACGTTGGGTTTGGGCGGCGTAGAGGGCATCGGCAGGAACTTTGAGTTCACCCATGCTATCGCGTTCAGTCCTGAACTTTTTATCTGCCATGAAAAGGAGTATAACCGCCTGAAGTGTTGATTAGAAACTTTCGAGGTTTAATTTTTTCACTCGCCAGTCATTTACATTTTCTTCGACCACACGCCAGGCATCATCATCTTCGAGCTCAAGGGTGACGTTCTTGTTGATGATGACCATTTTGCCGTCTTTACCGAGCATGGTTACATTGGCGGTGAAACGCAGGCGCTTGGCGGTACTGCCTACCAGTTTGATGTCTTGGTGGTTAAGCGCAATCAGTGACTCGTTTTTAAATTCGTACTTGCGACGTGCACGCCATTCTTTGTAATCGATGACGCCCTTGCTGGGCATGCCATAGACATTGATCTTCTTTGAAACCAATTGCATGTGTTCATCAAGGTCACGCTGTTTGATGCTTTGTGACATGTCGAGGCACCAGGCCTGCACGGTTTGAAGATCGATGACGTGTTGATTAACGGCGTTCATTCTTTATATATACTCTTGTTTCATGGTATCTATTAAGTCGACCAAAAGCGGCCAGGCTTAAACTGCATTTTTTTGTGAAGTTGATTATACTGCAAGTTCATGTTTTGTAAGCTTTTTTAAGGGTATTCACTTGGACAGATTATGGGATTTCCTTGATTTTATTCAAGAAAAAGCCGATGATACGCGCCTTTCGGGCCTGCTGCTGGTGAATAAATAATCAGCAACTGCTCACAACACAACAAAGCAATCTTTAAGGATTTTCAATGAACGACAGCGATAAGAAACGTCTGTTACGCGAAATGATTTTTTTCCGCCGCTTCGAAGACCGTTGTTTCGAGGCTTATGTAGAGCGCAAGATTGGTGGATTCCTTCATTTATATTCAGGCCAGGAAGCGGTTGCCACCGGCGTATTGGAAATGGCGAACGTTGGTGTCGGTGAAAAAGGTGATTATGTTATTACCGGTTACCGGGATCACGTGCATGCCTTAAAGTCCGGCGCCCCTGCGAAAGAAGTCATGGCTGAGTTATATGGTAAAGAGACCGGTTCATCACGTGGCCGTGGTGGTTCGATGCATATCTTTGACCCAACTGCCAATTTCATGGGCGGTTACGCACTCGTTGGACAGCCTTTCCCATTAGCGGCAGGACTGGCACTAGGTTGTAAACACAAGAAAACAGATCAGATTGCGATTTGTTTCCTGGGTGACGGTGCCAACAACCAGGGTACCTTCCACGAGACCATGAACATGGCCAGTGTCTGGAATCTTCCGGTACTGTTTGTTTGTGAAAACAACGGTTATGCGATTGGTACTCACATTGATCGTTCTACTGCACAAACGGATCAGTACAAGCGTGTTGATACCGCCTACAACATGAAGTCCAGCCAGCACGATGGAATGGACATTGAAGCCGTCATGAAAGAGGCCAAGAAAGCAGTTGATTATGTGCGTAACGAACAAAAGCCTTACTTTATTGAATTCATGACTTATCGTTATCGCGGTCACTCCATGTCAGATGCCAAGGGTTACCGTACCAAGGAAGAAGAAGCGGAGTGGGAAAAACGTGATCCTATCAAGATTCTTTCCGATCGTTTGATCAAAGCCGGCACGCTTAGCAAAGAAGACATCAAGGCGATGGAAGACGAAATTCAAAATGAGATCGAGAACGAGATCATCAAGTTTGCAGAGGATAGTCCTGAGCCAAACATAGCAGACTTGAACAAGTACGTACTCGATGACAACCCGGATCCACGCTGGGTGGGCCCCCTGAAATAAATCAGAATAAAATTCAAAAAGAGAATTATTATGGCAGAGATAGCATATTGGGAAGCGATTCTACGCGCCCACGATGAAGAAATGACAAATGACCCAATGGTCATTGCAATGGGTGAAGACATCGGCGTCGCCGGCGGAACCTATAAAGCGACCTCGGGTTTGTTTGATAAGTATGGTGCTGAGCGAATCGTTGATTGTCCGATTTCGGAAAACTCATACACCGGTATTGGCATCGGTGCCTCAATGATTGGCATGCGTCCGATTATTGAGATCATGTCGATCAACTTTGCCCTGTTGGCATTGGATACCCTGGTTAATGCAGCTGCCAAGATTCGTTATATGTCAGGCGGCCGTGTTTCCTGTCCTATCGTGATGCGTACCCCGGGTGGTACTGCACACCAGTTAGCGGCACAACACTCAGCACGACTGGCGCGTATGTTTATGAGTACCTCGGGTCTGCGGGTAGTTACCCCTCGTGGTCCTTTGGATGCTTATGGCATGCTGAAGTCTGCGGTACGCTCGAATGACCCTGTGATCATCATTGAACACGAGCGTATGTATAACCTGAAAGAAGATATTCCTGAAGAAGAATTCTTCCGCCCCTTAGAAGGTGCCGAAGTCGTGCGTGAAGGTGAAGACATCACCTTAATCGGTTACAACTTCTCTGTGCATCTGTGTCTGGAAGCGGCGAAAAAACTTGAGGCCGATGGTGTCAGCGCCGAGGTTATCGACCTGCGTTCATTAAAGCCGATTGATCGTGAGACCATTCGTCGTTCAGTTGAAAAAACCCATCGTGCCCTGGTAGCAGAAGAAGATGAAGCGCCAGTGGGTGTAGGTTCAGAAATCATCACCGGCATTATGGAAGATTGTTTCTTCGCCCTGGATTCACAGCCCGTACGTATTCACGCGGCGGATGTGCCTGTGCCTTATAACCATAAGCTTGAGCAAGCAGCAATTCCTGATGTGGATGATGTTTATCAAGGTGCACTGAAGGCATTAGGCAAAGCTTAATATCTCCTTCTAACTAAGGCTTTCTCTTCAAGAGAAGGCATGAGTGGTTATCCGTAGCTATCTTTTTGAAGCGGCGGAAAGAGTAAAACAAGAGAAGAATTAAATGGCAGAACCCTACATTATTAAAATGCCCCAGCTTTCTGACACGATGACAGAAGGCACGGTGGTGACCTGGGAAAAAGAAGTTGGTGAGTTTATTGAGCGGGGCAGTATTGTTGCGACAGTAGAGACCGACAAGGCCATCATGGA
Source organism: uncultured Ectothiorhodospiraceae bacterium (assembly GCA_947259575.1). Classification (GTDB taxonomy): domain Bacteria; phylum Pseudomonadota; class Gammaproteobacteria; order UBA6429; family Thiohalophilaceae; genus SZUA-24. Next base: position 34,888 of record CAMYMU010000029.1, read on the forward strand.
TGTGGAAGTGTTTCGTGAAGGCTATTTATCCGGCCCATTAATTGAAGTTGATTCTGTTATCCCAGTAGGGGATGCAATGGGTTATATAGTCGCGACTGAGGCTGAAGTGAATCAATCAGGTGAGGCACCTGTCGCGGGTGCAAGCGTTGATTCGACTGATTCAGGTGATGAACCGACGGTCGAAATGGAACAACCTGCCGCGGATGCACCGGCTGATAGTTATATGATCAAGATGCCACAACTTTCCGACACCATGACCGAAGGTGTGGTGGTTAGTTGGGATAAAGAGATTGGTGAGCAGGTTAATCGCGGTGATGTCGTTGCCCAGGTCGAGACCGATAAGGCGATCATGGATGTAGAAATCTTCCGTGACGGCATTCTTTCTGGTCCACTGGCTGATGTAGATAGTGTGGTCGCGGTTGGTGATCCAATCGGATTTTTGGTACAGGACAGCAGTGCTGTTATCGATTCGAAGGCAAAGGCAATCGGTGGTGCCAAGCCAGAGACAACCGTCTCTAAACCAAAAACAGAGCCTGCGGGTACCGCAAAACCGAAAACACGTATTCCGGCTCAGCCTTCCGGTGCAACCCCAGCGCCACGTCCGAAACAAGGCATGGCGACGCCATATGCACGCCAGTTAGCGGGTGCACACGGTATTGATCTTAATGCGATTACCGGTAGTGGTATTTCTGGTGCGATTGTTGCCTCAGACGTTTTAAATGCAGAAGTACAAACCTCTGCACGCCGTGTCTTCCAGGTGCCTGGTCAGGGGCGTGCGATGAGCGCGATGGAAAAGGCCGTGGCACACAACATGGAATTCTCGCTGTCCATGCCACTGTTCCGTGTGACCGTGAACGTCGATCCCAGCGTATTAAAAACCACATCGAAAGCCAAAGGTGTCTCACTAACTGTCGCCCTGGCAAAAGCTGCGGCACTGGCAATCAAGGACTTCCCAATCGTGAATGCGGTCTATCAGCATGAAGACCGTATTGTCGAGCGTGAGCAGATCGATATCGGTCTGGCGGTTGAAACTGAAGGCATGGGCCTTGTGGTGCCAGTCCTTCGAGACGTTGCTAATCGCGATTTGTCAGACCTGGGTTCTAACTGGGTTGACCTGGTACAGCGTGCGCGTAACCGCCGACTGAAACCCGATGAGTATTCAAACCCAACCTTCACTATCTCAAACATGGGTATGATGGGCGTAGCGATGTTTGATGCGATTCCATCCCCCGGCACCTCGGCGATCTTTGCGATCTCAACACTGGGGCCAGAAGGGATGCCGGTGACAGTGACCGCTGACCATCGTATTGTGAATGGTGCGGATGCGGCCAAGTTCTTAAACGCTTTCAAAGAATATGTACAAAACCCAACCTGGTTAGATGCCTCGGTTACGCCAGTGCAGGATAAGCCCGTCTCTTCAGGTTTCACCCTTGAGAAGGGTAAGTACGACTATGATGTCGTTGTGATCGGTGGTGGTCCCGGTGGCGAAGACTCAGCCCGTGACCTGGTCGAACATGGTTATAAAGTGGCAATGATTAATGATGCCCCATTCCCTGGCGGTGAGTGTCTGTGGCGCGGTTGTATCCCGTCCAAGGCCTGGCGTGCTGCGGCGGATCGTATCCGTGATCGTGCCGAAGATGGCCATCTGGGTATTGAAGGCACTAAGTCAGCCAAACTCAACTGGAAGAAATTAGAGAAAACGCGCAAGAACGTGCTGGAAACACGCGGTGATATGGCGCTAAAAACCGATAAAGGCGTGAAAATTGACGTCATGCAAGGTTTTGGTCGTTTCGTCGATGATCACACTGTTTTTGTTGATACCGGTGGCAACAGCAAGGACCCACATCAGCGCGCCGAGATGGGTGATGGCAAGAAGGGTAAGAAAGTGACCTTTGGTGCCGCGATTGTCGCAACGGGCGCACCTCCCTTTGTGCCACCGATTGAAGGTGCCCACGAGGGATTGGCTTCAGGTGGTGTCCTGACCTCTGACACGGTTTGGGGGCTCAAAGAGGCACCCAAGCGCCTCGGTGTGATCGGGGGTGGCGCGATCGGAGTCGAAATGGCACAGATCTTCCAGGATTTTGGGACTAAAGTGATGCTTTTCGAAGGAAAAGATCGAATCCTTGCTGAAGTTGAAAAAGAGGTCGCGACCCAGCTAACGGCTGTGCTGAATGATGATTCGCGACTGACAATTGAAACCAGCGCCAAGATTAAATCCATCAAGGGTGAGCCCGGTAATATGAAGCTCAGCTTTGAGGATGCAGAAGGTAAATCGCGCAGCTTTGGTTGTGATTACGTCATTATGGCGACCGGTAAACGTCCGGTGCTGGACGGCCTGGATTTGGACAAAGCCGGCATCAAAGCGGAAAATGGTGTTATTGCAGCGGACAATCGTTGCCGCACTTCCGCCTCCAACGTGTTTGCAGTCGGCGATGTGATAGGTGGGTTAATGCTTGCTCACACTGCAGGCCAGCAGGGGCGCGTAGCCGCGATGAACATCTCTGGTGAGGCCGCACAATATGACGAAGACAAGGACTGCGGAGTTATCTTTACCCGCCCACAGGCCGCCTTCGTGGGGCTGTCTAATGAGCAGGCCAAGGCCAAGGGTATTGACGCGGTTGAGATCAAAGTGCCTATGAGTATAGACGCTAAGGCTATGATTAATAACGAAACACACGGCCTGATCAAGATTGTTGCTGACAAGGCGTCGCACCGGGTTATTGGTGTGCACTTCCTGGCCGATCATGCGGATACACTGATTGGCGAAGCGGTGATGATGGTCGCGGGCAACATGACTCTAGAGCAGGTAGGTGGCGCGATTCACCCCCATCCGACTCAAACCGAACTATTTGGTGATTTAGCGCGTAGGTTGGCATCTCGTTTGCGTAGAAGTGAGCGACGCCAAAAGAAATAAGCCGTTTCCAGGCTGAATAGGGCCCCTGGTAGCTTTCGGTTAGCAGGGGCTCGTATTTACCAGCCCCTAAATACTCCCCCATTCTTCTCCGTTCTCCCCTCAGCCCCGATAGTTGGCACAAAACCTGCTATTTACAGGGCATGTCTATTCGTATTGTGCTCATAGCTTTAATGGCTGTCATGTTTTCTATGGCAACGAACCTGTCTGCTGCGCCACCACGTTTTTCTGGTTATGGCACGCCTCAGATTCCCAAAAAGAAAGCGGACGAGCCAACGGCCAAGTCAACGGATTCAGAAGAAAAGGCTGACACAGTTTCAGCGGATCAAACATCAGGAACTACAACCACAGATAAAGCAAAGGTTGAGTACGTCGATGGCAAGATAGTCGTCAATGAGCCCGCTGCTCAGGCTAGTCCACAGGCAGCTGCGCCATCTACTCTACAAGAGAAGATTGCGAAAAAGCGTGAACCCCTGATCCACTTATTTAAACGTAAGCCTATTTTACCGAAAGAAAGAACTTACAAGAAAAATGAAGAGCTGGTGACAACTCATGAATATCATGAAAGCAAAGTAGATCAGCTCGGTATTGCGGATATGCATCGCTTCTCCAGTGGTTACCAGGAATTCTGGAAAGTAAAATCATCAAACATCATGTGTCAGATGAAACAGAATATTCCAGGCTATGGCCACGTCGAATTTAGGCAAGGGGTGGGCCAACCTCTGGAGTTCGCACTCTATGTAACTTATCCACCTGCTGGTGTGGGGCATGCCCACATCCGAACTGAACCCCCACAATGGCGACACTTTTCTCGTGCAAAAGATCTCGGTGTGATTGAAATAGAACCGGGTGACCTTGCGGTGAGTACACCACCTGAGTGGGCACAGCGTTTACTACTCGAACTAAGTGAAGGTATGCAACCTGTGGTGCGTTACTGGGATGCAGCAGACTCTACTGATGAGATGGAAGTGCTTTTATCATCACTAAACTTTCAGGAAAGCCTCGACTTATTTAATCGCTGTTTGGGGCAAGTTCTGCGTTATGACTTCGATGCCGTGAAACGCACGATCGTTCACTTCCATGCGGATAGTTCAAAACTACGCAGCAGTGCCGCACGGCAACTGGATGAAATCCTGGAAATGCTCAATGCCGATCCCGGAATCGAAGAGATCAACCTGGAACTCTACACACACAGCAAAGGCCTGGTGCGATACAATTTCCGCCTCGCCACCCGCCGTGCACGCGCGGTACGTGATTACTTCGTCCAACGTGGTATTCCTGAAGACAAGATTCTTATCAAAATACACACGCACAAGAAGAGTAAGCTAGATGAGATGGGTTATAAGCAATCGGATGTGCATATAGCATTGAAGCGTGGGGACAAGAAGAAATAGGTTTTCTGTTATTCCCGCATCCGCGGGAATTTATTGTTTTGATTTTATTTTTTTCGTCCCACTGGGACGACCTACTTTCTTGTATCGACAAGAAAGTAGGCAAAGAAGCTCTTCCCCTGCGCTTGCCAATCATTCGAGCCTTATTGGCTTACTCAGTGAAACTTTATGATTCGCCCTCCATAGCTCATCATAAAGGCTCGGCTTCCCTGCCTCGCCCCATTCGGGTTTCACTTGCGCTTAGCCAAACGTCTCTCATGGCTGCGCAAGGGGATTGTCCACTGAGCAGGTACAGTATGAGTTACCAGGAATTTATCTCTACTGTTGTGGTGAGCAGAAAGCCCCCATGTGCGGGTGTGTGAGTTTTAATGGTTTTTGGGAAACTAAAATAGAGCGAGCCAGGGAAGGCGAGCCCGGTTTTGCTGAGCATGGAAGCGAATCAAAACCGGACAGGGCAAAAACAGGAAAACTCACTGCTTACACCCGCAACGGGGGTGTCGATTCTTTTGGATACTTTTCTTTGGACAAGCAAAGAAAAGTATCTCGTCCCAGTTGGGACGAAAAAAAACAGAATCTTCAGCGAAGCGAAAAAAAGTACATAAAAATTAAAAATTACCTTAAAACCCCATCAGGACTCGTGTAACTATCAAGTACATTTATGTAATTAGACCGCTCATAGGCAGCAGGGTCGATGGCATGTTGTCGACTGCTGCTTCCTTTTAGTTGTTGTATAGATTCGTATTCGTGTTCTTCTAACCATTGTTTGAGGTTTTGCAAGACCGTTTCAATCTGGCTGGGTCCGTTCTGTAACAGTGCACTACACATGTGAGTAACATCTGCACCTGCCAGTAATGCCTTTAAGACATCTTCGTGATTATGCATTCCACCTGTTATTGCTATTGAACAATCCAGGTAGTCAAATAAAATTGCTGTCCAACGAATGCGTAGTAATGATTCCTGTGAGCTTGATAGTTCCAGTTTTGATTCGATTTGCAGGGTATCGAGATTAATATCGGGCTGATAAAAACGATTGAACAGGGCGATACCTTTCGCGCCGTTTTTTTGTAACTGTTGTGTGAAGGGAATCAATGCACTGAAATGGGGGGACAGCTTCATTGTAATGGGAATGCTGACATGAGAATTTAAAGATTGAAGTAATTCTATATACCGGGTCTCTACCTGTTGGCTGTCTTCGAGTGGGTCAGCAGCGAGATAATAAACATTTAATTCAAGTGCGTCAGCGCCTGCTTCTTCTAATGCAGATCCATATTCGATCCATCCACCTGGCGTTGTTCCATTTAAACTGGCGATCACTGGAATATCTAATTGCGACTTAAGTTTGCTTAACTGTTCAAGGTGTTTTTCCTGATAGCTTTGGTAGTCTTCTGGAACGGGGTGGAAGTCCTCAGCTTCGCCGTGGCCAATGGACTGTTGATGAAAAAAACGTTCAAGGTGTTCGTTTTCGTAATTAATTTTTTCCTCAAATAAAGAGTGCATGATTATCGCAGAAGCGCCGGCATCTTCTAAGGCGATTGCACTGTTTACATCTTTGCTCAAGGGTGAGGACGAGGGCACGATGGGATTCTTAAGTTTTAAACCTAGGTACTCAGTAGATAAATCGACCATATTTATGACTCCGTCTTTTTATTGGTGGATTGCCCGGCTTCTAAATCGGTATTGACCAACTCGGCAGTGGCCAGTTTGGCTTTGGTGGCAGCGATACTGACTGTATCACTCCAGTCCAGGCCTGCAAGTTGTCTGTAGTAATGATAACGATGGGTGACCTCTCGTTGCGCCTGTTCCAAAAAGCGCTCAGCATCTTCAGGGTGAGTGTGCCAGAGCATGCTAAAGCGTGTTTCGGTTTTAATGTATTCACGATAGGGGATGCTGGGCTCTGCCGAATCCAGGTGTAAGGGATTCTTGCCATCTTTAATTCGCTCTGGATCAAATCGGAACAAAGGCCAGTGTCCACTTTTTACCGCCAGTTGTTGTTGTCGATGATTGTTCGATAGATCGACACCATGTGCAATACAGGGTGAATAGGCGATGATAATGGAGGGACCATCGTGTGCTTCGGCTTCGAGGAAGGCACGTAAGGTTTGAATGTCTTTGGCACCATAGGCTACGTGAGCAACATAGACGTCATCATAGTCCATCGCTAACAGGGCCAGGTCTTTTTTGGCAGTCGGTTTGCCACCGGAAGAAAATTTTGCAACCGCGCCCCGGGGTGTGGCTTTAGATGTCTGACCACCGGTATTGGAATAGACTTCAGTGTCCAACACTAAAATGTTGACATTACGCCCTGATGCCAGCACATGATCCAGTCCGCCATAACCAATGTCATAGGCCCAGCCATCACCGCCAATAATCCAGATACTTTTACGTCCAAGGCTTTCAGTAAGCTGGTTAAGTAAGTTGGCTTGTGGGTCATCTAACTTTGTAAGTAGCTTCTGTAGTTTTACAATGCGCTCTCGTTGGGCATAGATACCGGCCTCATCAGATTCATCTGCATCTAAGATATCTTCGACTAACTTTGTGTTGAGTTGTGATTTAAGTGCGATTAATACTTCTCGTGCCTGCTCACGATGTTTGTCTGCCGCCACTCTCATTCCCAAACCAAATTCAGCGTTGTCTTCAAACAAAGAATTATTCCAGGCAGGACCACGACCTTGCTTGTTCTTTGTCCATGGTGTGGTTGGAAGGTTTCCACCATATATGGATGAGCAGCCCGTCGCATTTGCCACGATCATACGATCACCAAACAACTGAGTCGCAAGCCTTATATAAGGTGTTTCACCACATCCAACACAGGCACCTGAAAATTCAAACAAGGGCTCGAAGACCATGGAGCCTTTAATGGTGGTTGCCTTGATGGAACTGCGATCATACTCAGGTAACTGTAAAAAATATTCCCAGTTACTTCGTTCCTGATTTCGCAGAGGGGGTTGTGGCGACATATTAAGTGCCTTACGACTGGCATTACTTTTATCTCGAATTGGACAGATATCAACGCACAAGCCACAACCTGTACAATCTTCAGGTGCGACTTGATAACTGATGTGCATATCTTTTGGAAAGTCCTTACCCAGCATCGCACGATGCTTAAAACTTTCTGGCGCATTGTGTAATGCAGACTCTGGTACGATTTTGCTACGGATAGCCGCATGTGGGCAAACTAAAGGACACTTACCACACTGTGTGCATAAGTCTTCTTCCCAAACGGGAATCTCCAATGCCAGGTTACGTTTTTCGTATGCAGCTGTACCTAAAGGAAAGGTTCCATCGCTTGGCATAAAACTCACAGGAATACTGTCGCCACGACCAGCAATGATCTCGGCCGTTACATTACGAACAAAGTCAGGTGCATCTTTACTGACCGGCGAAGTAATCTCCATTTTACTCGTGACTTGGGCAGGAATGGTGACCTCATGCAAACAAGCCAGGGTTTCATCAATAGCCTGGTAGTTCAATTCAACAATACGCTTACCTTTTTTACCATAGGTTTTTTGTACGGCATCTTTGATGGCCGTAATCGCATCTTCGCGAGGTAAGATGCCTGAGATTGCAAAGAAGCACGTCTGCATTATTGTATTGATACGTTTACCCATGCCAGTGTTCTCAGCGACTGAGTAGGCATCTATGCTGTACATTTTTATATTCTTATCAAGAATCTGTTGTTGCATGTCAGCGGGCAACGTGTCCCAGACTTTGTCTTTGTCCTCCTGTGAATTCAATAAGAATACGGCCTTATCAGCAGCCATATCCAACATAGGATAACGCTCAAGGAAAATAGGTTGATGGCAGGCGACGAACTGTGCATCACCATCACCAATCAAATAACTGGCATGTATAGCTTTGTTACCAAAGCGCAGGTGAGAGATGGTGACTGCGCCGGCTTTTTTTGAATCATAGACAAAGTAACCCTGAGCCTCCATCTCAGTGCTCTCACCAATGATCTTAATACTATTCTTGTTGGCGCTGACCGTACCATCACTACCCAGGCCATAAAAAACAGCCTGGAAGGTTTCTTCATGGGCATCCGTGCGAAATTGAGCATCCCAGTCAATACTTGTGTTGCTGACATCATCATGGATGCCAATCGTGAAATGATTTTTAGGAGAATCTTTTCGTAATTCATCAAAGATGGCCTTGACCATCCCCGGGGTAAATTCTTTGGACGACAGACCGTAACGACCACCAATGATGACGGGCATTGTCTCGAGCTGCGGCTTTGTATCGGCTTGGCCCTGGCAAAATTGTTGGGCAATCGCGGTTACTACATCTTTGTATAAGGGTTCACCATCTGCACCCGGTTCCTTGGTGCGATCCAGTACCGCAATCTTGCGCGTGGTTTTCGGCAAGGCTTTGAGCAACGCCTCTGCAGAGAAAGGACGGTACAGGCGCACTTTTAACAGTCCGACTTTCTTACCCTGTCGTTGTAAGTAGTCAACAGTCTCGTGCACCGTCTCTGCTCCGGACCCCATCAGAATCACAACCCATTCTGCTAGTGGATCACCCACGTAATCGAATAATTGATATTGCCGGCCGGTCAGTTTTGCAAACTGATCCATGGTCTGTTGGACAATGGCGGGCATGGCGGTGTAATAAGGGTTAACGCTTTCTCGAGCCTGGAAGTAGACATCGGGGTTTTGCGAGCTGCCACGCAAAACTGGATGAGCCGGTGATAAACCACGTTGGCGATGTGCATTGATCAAATTGTCATCTAGCATGGCGCGTACTGTGTTGTCATCGATGCATATTAACTTAGCGACTTCATGCGAGGTCCGGAAGCCATCAAAAAAATGCAAGAACGGTACTCTGGATTGCAGTGTCGCCGCTTGTGTGATTAAGGCAAAATCCTGCACCTCTTGAGGACAATTCGAGGCCAACATCGCAAACCCTGTGGCCCGTGTTGCCATGACATCACTATGGTCACCAAAAATAGATAAGGCCTGACAGGCGATGGAACGTGCTGCGATGTGAAACACGGTTGGTGTGAGTTCTCCCGCAATCTTGTACATATTTGGGATCATCAGGAGTAAACCCTGCGAGGCAGTGAAGGTCGTGGTCAGTGCACCGCTTTGCAAGGCCCCGTGAATGGCACCCGCAGCACCAGCCTCGCTTTGCATTTCAATGACTTCCGGGATGGTTCCCCATAGATTGGCCTGGCCACTTGCTGACCAGCTATCTGCCCACTCACCCATAGGTGAAGCAGGTGTGATAGGGTAGATGGCGATGACCTCATTGGTCTGGTGGGCTATGGTTGCTGCGGCCTGATTGCCATCTATCGTTACGGTTCTGGTCACTGAAACTTCTCCTTGCTGATCCTCACTACCCTGTAACTATAGTTTGCAATAACGATGAGTGTGATTGATCAGGATCATGCAATGTGGCGTTTCGCTTCCGGGTACCGGTTGCCTGTCTATCATGTATAATTCCCTCTCCAAAATTCAGGAGCTCGAAATGTCAGACGTTAAAAAGGTCGTTTTGGCCTATTCTGGTGGGTTAGATACCTCCATTATCTTGAAATGGCTGGAAGATACCTACCACTGTGAGGTGGTCACGTTCACTGCCGATATCGGTCAGGGTGAGGAAGTGGAGCCGGCACGCGCCAAGGCTGAGGCCATGGGTGTGAAGGAAATCTATATTGAAGATTTACGTGAAGAGTATGCGCGTGATTATGTTTTTCCGATGTTTCGTGCCAACACCATCTATGAAGGAGAGTATCTGCTGGGTACGTCGATTGCCCGCCCTTTGATTGCCAAGCGTTTGGTTGAGATTGCTGAGGAGACGGGTGCCGATGCGATTTCACATGGTGCGACGGGTAAAGGTAATGACCAGGTTCGTTTTGAACTAGGCGCCTATGCCCTGAGCCCGAATATTCAGGTGATTGCTCCCTGGCGTGAGTGGGACCTGAATTCACGTGAGAAGCTGATGGAATATGCAGAACAACATAATATTCCCGTGGATTTCAATAAAGGTAAGAAGTCGCCATATTCTATGGATGCCAATTTGCTGCACATTTCTTATGAGGGTGGCATTCTTGAGGATCCTTGGGCGACGGCTGAAGATGATATGTGGCGTTGGACGGTCTCGCCAGAAGATGCGCCCGATGATGCAACCATACTTGAGCTTGAATACAAGCAAGGCGACATCGTAGCAATCAATGGAAAAACCATGTCTGCCTCAGAAGTGATGGAATATCTGAACCGCGTTGCCGGTAAAAATGGAATTGGACGTGCGGATATTGTTGAGAACCGTTATGTCGGTATGAAGTCTCGTGGTTGTTATGAGACACCTGCCGGTACCATTATGCTCAAGGCGCATCGTGCGATTGAATCACTGACCCTGGATCGCGAAGTTGCTCACCTAAAAGACGAGCTGATGCCTAAATATGCCAACCTGATTTATAACGGTTACTGGTGGGCACCCGAGCGGGTGATGATGCAGGAAATGATCGACGCCTCGCAGCAGTCTGTTAATGGCATGGTGCGTGTGAAATTATACAAAGGCAATGTGATCATTGAAGGGCGCGAGTCGAAGACAGATAGCCTGTTTGATGAGGCGATTGCGACATTTGAAGATGATGCAGGGGCCTATGATCAGAAAGATGCAGCCGGCTTTATTAAGCTCAATGCCTTGCGTATGCGAATTGCCGCGCAAAGAAAACATAAATAGTAACTAGTTATAATGAAATAAAAAGCCGGCTTAAATAAGCCGGCTTTTTTATTAGTCTAGTTAAATATCAAGCAGGGTAAAATTTCTGTTTTATCCAGTAATCAATACTGGCATATCGCCCAGCACCCATAAAGAAGAGTACAAGTAGCATCAAGAAGTATGTAGCTGCGAATTCAATGCCGTTCTTTAATACTGTGATACTTCCATGCTCAGTAATATAGTCGTAATTACTATGTTCCTTTAGGATTTCTCTGGCTTTATCTTTTCTTTCAGCCGCGCCTTCAATCTTATCCATACGCCATTCCCAGGGTACGGTGAGAGTCTGTTCTGGCAGGGCATGCCAGCCATTTTGCCAGTGTGCTGTACCGGCTGCAACGATCATGGTAAACATCAGTGGGATAGCAAACCAACGGGTTGCTAATCCGATGAGAATAGCAATGCCGCCTAGAAATTCTGTATAGCCTGCTAACACAGCCATGAGATAAGGTAAGGGCATACCTAGCCCCCAATCAGGGTTACCAAAATAAGCGGCGGTGTCTTCCAGGTTAGTTATTTTGCCAAAGCCGGCAATAATCAAAATAGGCGCTAGAAATATTCGTAATAGTAGTGGTGCAAGAAAATCGACTTGTTTGGTCTTGTCGAGCAGACCTTGCATTTGTAAAAAGAAATTCATGTCTCTCTCCTGTTATTTTTGTAAGGGATTAGACAGGGTTATTGAGAATCGTTCACTCCAATAATGACACCCCGGTTTTTCAAATCGTATAAAATCTGCAAACCACCCTGAATGACTACATCCGGGTTAGGATGATTGAGTTGCTCAGCAATATGCGTGAGTATCTGTTTGCTGGTGAGTTGTTTATCTTCGCTCAGCATTTGTAACATAAGTGCGGTAACGGCATTGATTTCCAAAAAATGCACATCGTCCTTTTGATCGCGATACACCACCAGGTGAGTAGGTTGCTCGCCAGGTTCTTCAGGTAGAAACTCATCAGAGATTTGATGGACAGGGAAACTATATGTCAGAGGCCAGGCGGTAACCGACAGGACAGGGACACCTTCCAGCAAGTCGGCATAGGTATCGACACCGGTAAAATCATTTTCCATATCAGTGACGCTTAAGGCCAGCTCGACCCACTCATAGTGAGCCAGTTCTGCCATGAATGGATAGTCATCTTGCTCAGTCTTTCGCTCATGCATCAGGTATTTGAGAAACTCTCTTGGCATCTCCTGAAACAAAGGTGTAGCGGCATGATGATTCTCAAAGTAGTCTCGAATCATTCGATGCCATTTTTCATCAGGGGTGATTTCTCGGAGAACCGGGTAAGCGTTCTGCATAAAATCTTCAACATTGTTATATAACAATTCGTTGTAGATGTTCATACGACGTGCTTCGACATCTTCCGGTCGAGGATGTTTTGCCGGATTACGCACATGCTGGGTAAAGGCGTACTGGAGTTCTTTAAATGTGGGTTGCTCAGCCTTGCTGTGCATGACTATCTTCTTCTGCTTTCCATTTATCCTGAATGTTATGGATGGTGTCTATTTCTTCTAATAATTCAGGAATAGGCGGGATATTGAAGTCCCGTTCGAGAAGCGTGGGAATCACGCCATACATTTCATATGTTTTGTCGAGCAGATCCCAGACTGGATCAATTACATCTGCACCGTGGGTATCGACTTTAAGATCATCAGCCTCATCGTAATGTCCAGCGATATGAATATAGGCAATCCGCTCTTCCGGAATCGCCTTTAAATACTCGAGTGGGTCGTAATCATGATTAATGCTGTTGACATATATGTTGTTCACATCGAGTAGCAACTGACAGTCAGCTTCAGTCAAGACTGCATTTAGAAAGTCGATCTCTTCCATTTGCTTACCTGGGGCCGCGTAATATGACACGTTCTCCATAGCAATGGGTTGTTCGAGAATATCCTGAACACGTCGGATGCGATCTGCGACGTAATGGATAGCTTCTTCAGTAAAAGGGATAGGCATCAGGTCATAGAGATGACCATCGTCACTACAGTAACTCAGATGCTCACTGTAAAGACGAATCTCATGGTCTTTCAAAAAGCGTTTGAGTTTATGCAGAAATGCTTCATCAAGTGGAGCAGGTGACCCGATCGACAGGGATAGTCCATGACAAACAAAGTCGTGTTGCTCTGTGAATTTGCGGAATAACTTACCCTGATGGCCACCGACGCCGATCCAGTTTTCGGGAGCCACTTCAAGAAAGTTAACCTGCGAAGGAAAGGAGTCTGCGAGCGGGCGCATAATGTCCCGCCGCAGACCGAGTCCTGCGCCATGAAAACGATATGGATTGTTTTTCCGATGTTGAGTTTTCATGGATGCTTAGCTCGCGTGATTAGCTCTTGCCACCACATTTGCCTTCGCCGCACTTACCTTCTTTCTTGTCTTTTTTCTTATCGTCGCCGCACTTACCTTCGCCGCACTTACCTTCGCCGCACTTACCGTCTTTCTTTTTAGAGTCGGATTTTTTACCTTCGCCGCATTTGCCTTCGCCGCACTTACCGTCTTTGCCAGCAACTTGCATGTAACCGCTTTCAAGTTCGCTCATTGCAAACGGGTTATCACCAGCGGGTGCTGCAGAAGCGATGTTGCTTGCTGCCATAGATACCGCAAAGGTTGCACCGATAGCAATTGATAAAGGTTTTAAGATTTTAGTTTCTTTAGACATTGTCGTTCTCTCCGTAGTTAGGAATAATTAGCCATCCCCTTATAAAAATCCTGTTACGCGTCAGGGATAGCCAATATACGCTTCAGGCAGGTGGTTGGATTCAACCAAAACTCTTGTTGTTCAAACTTATATGCTTTGAATATCGATTTTAAGTAAAGTTCACACAAAATATAGACGCAATTGTAAGATTTTATAGAAATGTTATGACTTGATTCACAAGTCGTTCAGATTTCTGCTAACAGGCGCCCTATTCGGTTGTTTTTTCCTCAAACGGGCAGAGATCTTCCAGTACACAGCTGCCACATCGCGGTTTCCTTGCTATACACGTATAGCGCCCATGCAAGATCAGCCAGTGATGGGCATCTTGCATATAAGCATTAGGGACATTTTTAAGGAGGTTTTGTTCCACCTCGAGGACATTTTTACCAGGGGCGATGCCAAGCCGGTTGCTAACCCGGAAGATATGGGTATCAACGGCGATGGTGGGTTGTCCAAAGGCGGTGTTAAGAATCACGTTTGCAGTCTTCCTGCCGACGCCAGGCAACGCCTCCAGCGCTTTGCGTTCTTCCGGGACTTTGCCCTTGTGCTCATCCAGCAGGATCTTACAGGTCTTAATGACATTTTTCGCCTTGGTATTAAATAGGCCGATGGTCTTAATATGTTTTTTAACTCCAGACTCTTTGAGGTCGAGCATTTTCCGGGGAGTGCCAGCGACCTTGAACAGTTCTTTGGTGGCCTTGTTAACGCTTTTGTCTGTAGCCTGAGCCGATAACATTACGGCGATAAGCAACTGGAAGGGAGTTTTGTATTCAAGCTCGGTAGTGGGGGCGGGATTATGCTTTTTTAGACGTGAAAATATCTTGCTTATAGTCGCCTTATCCATGTAGTTCCCAATTGCGCTGACTTTATATATTAAGAGAGTGGATTCTAGTGTGGATTGAGGGTTGGATCAAACTACACCAGACAGATTCTGGTTTTGCTCAAGTATGGAATTAAACAGAGTGATATCATTCTGGCTAAATTGAATCTCTGGGTGGGTTTGGTGCTTACTGATCCATCGTTCTAGCTGATTGAGTTTCATGACATGACATTGTAAACGAGCAGTGCCGATAGCCATGTTTAAATTAGCTTCGTCTTTACTATAAATCACCAGGCTAGTGATGGGCCAACGGGTGAGATTGTGAGTGACCAGCAGGGTACTCAGTGATGACTTAGCGAGCTTGGCCTGAAGGCAAGGGTTCTTTAACTCAAAGGCGTCATCACCTAGATACTGATACCAGATGGGATCACCACTATAAGTGATTTCACCCTGTTCATGTTTTTCGCTTATAGCCAGCAGACCAATCCCTTTACATAAGACCAGTGCATCTAGTGGGATATTCGCATCAGTAATCGGTAAGCGCGAGCGCGGATAAAAGGCATCGATTTTGCGATAAACCAGTTGTTCAAGATGACGAATCAGGGGTGTCGTATAGATAGAATCATTGCTGACGATCTCGGACACTTCGATACCAGTATCACCTTGAAAGCGCGATCTTGTGCGCGACATTTTCTTAAGCCACTTATGAAACTCATGCAGCATATGTTTAGCCACGGCTTCACTACGTTGTTGCTTGCTATTGGTTGAGCTCTGGGTCAAGAAGCGCAGTTCCACCATGATTTTGTCGCGTTCACCTGGGTTGGTCCCGGCGAGGATGGCAGAGATATAGTTTGGGTGACGATGAGCAGTTTGTAGCTTGATCGATTGTTTCTGTACTTTGCAGAGCGGGCTACGTGAGTGATACGACCAAATTTCTATGCTCTCTGCACAATCGTGAAATAAAAGCTGTGAATTAGCCTTTAGATTAGATGCTGGCAAACCTGATGCGTAGTGAGCATGGTAAAAGACTCGTCCAATATGCCCTGAGGTGATTGCTGCCAAAACAAAGTGCTCAGGGATAATTCGCGAACCACAACGGCCAACGACTTCATCGATCCAGGTGAGAGCATAGTTGTGGTAATCATAAAAAAAGTCAAAATGTTTAACAATGTTGCGAAGATAACGTCTGTGACCATATTTAGCGCGATAAAATAAGGCTGCCTTATAAAAGTCATGCGCGAGCTGACTATTGTTGTCGAGAGCTTGTGAATCAATATCATGAAAGCGCTGGTAAAACTTTACCGGTTTACGCGATAAGATCTGCCAGAATATTAATGTAATGATGATGGCTACACTAAATAGCGCGTAATAAAAATAGGTAGGATTATTTTGATATAGTGTTGAGATTAACTGCTGGTCAATCTGTCCAGACTGATACTGTTCCAGTAGTAATGAGATATTAATAAGACCAGCGGCCGCTAAACCGACGAGTAATAATTTTATAGCAATGGCGGATAAACGCATGACACAGGTTCCATTCCGTTTTTATTATTGTTCCTTATTTTCAGGCGAGTTTAGGGGTTATGTCATAAAGATGAAATAACTTTTATGTTGCAGTTTGTGGCAGGCCGTCGCTAACTTTTTGTTTTAGGCGATTATCAATTACATTTTTTAAGGCAATAATGAGTCCAAGACCAATAAATGCCCCGGGAGGTAAGATGGTGAGCAGGAAGCCGTCATAGTTTTCAAATACGGTTATTTGTAGCCAGTGTGCACCTTCTCCAAACAATAGATTCATTTGCTGGAACAATGTGCCGAATCCGATGAGCTCGCGGAAGGCACCAAGGATGACCAGGACCACTGTAAAACCCAGTCCCATAAAAAATCCATCCAGGCTGGATTGAAAAACGTTGTTCTTTGATGCAAAGGCTTCAGCCCTTGCGATGATGACACAGTTAGTTGTAATCAAGGCTACGAACAAACCGATGATTAAGTAAAGATCATAAAAGAATGCCTGCATTAAAATCTTGATTATGGTCACGGCAACTGCAATTACAACTACAAAGACAGGAATCCGAATTTCATCACGCACATACTTACGAATCAGTGACACCGTTGCATTTGAGACTACAAGCACTAACATTGTTGCAATGCCTAAGCCGAGCGCATTAACAACGGTACTGGAGACCGCCAGTAACGGGCAAAGCCCAAGTAGTTGCACGGTGGCTGGATTGTTTTTCCAGAGACCGTTGTTAATGATGTCTTTATATGCACTCATAATTTAATTGAACAAACTCTTTTGGTTAACTTTGAAATACTCTAATACATTATAGGTGACTTTTACAACGGCGCGCGAGGTGATGGTGGCACTGGTGATTTGATCAAACTCACCGCCGTCACGACGAACTCGCCAGTTCCTTGGTTCTGGTTTATCCAGTGATTTATCTTCGAAAATATTAATCCAGTCAGATTTATTTGCTTCGATAGCATCCCCCAGTCCGGGTGTCTCCAGGTGTTCGGTGACACGCACGCCAGCCAGACTGCCGTCGAGGTTAACTGCGACTAACAGGCGAATCTTTCCGCTATAACCGTCTGGTGCAATACATTCGATAATGGCGGCTACTGGTTTGTTATTTTTACGTGCACGATAGACGGTCATATCCGCATCTCGTGCTAATAACGCATCCCTGACAATTTTGGTGTCAGTATTGAGATCATTGTCATGCATATCTGGTGGGATGAGTTCATGCAGTTTCCGCAATTTATAATCACGTTTATTATCTACAATACGCTGCTCGGTTTTTTCGAAAGTAAAAGCAACAATGGCGGTACCGGCAATCGTGAAGATGCCAAGAAAGACAGCGTTGATAAACATGTTTTTACTTATTGATGTCATGCGTGTCTCTTAATCATTGCTTAATCTTCAAGGTCATGTCCAAACACACGGGGCTGTGTGTAATGATCAATAGTAGGTACAGCGATGTTCATTAATAAAACACCAAAGGCAACTCCATCAGGATAATTGCCCCAGGTGCGAATCACATAGGTAATGATACCAATTCCGATGCCATACACAATCCGGCCGCGCGGTGTCGTGCTTGCGCTGACTGGATCGGTTGCGATAAAGAAGGCACCAATCATGGTGGCACCACCTAATAAATGAAAGAGTGGATCAGGATGAATCTGATCGTTAACTAAATAAGCGATACTGGATAGTAAGGCAAGTGTACCAAGCATGGCGACTGGAATATGCCAGGTAATGACTCGTTTATAAATTAAGAACAAGCCTCCAAGCAGGAACATCAGACTGATCCAGTCCCAACCTGTGCCAAAGTAGCCACTTAGTTGTACAAAGCTATTCTCAATCTCTTCAATACTCTTGCCGAGTCCAGTCTGGACTTCAACGATATCAAGCGGTGTCGCCTGGGTTAACATGTCATAACTTGTGTCTGCGGGTAATTCGTTAAACAAGTTATAACCAAGGTTGTCGCTAAAGCTCATACTATAAGCTTGATCGCTTTGTGCCGGCAGCCACGCCGTCATTTGTTTTGGGAAGGCGATCAATAAGACTGCGTAGCCAGCCATGGCAGGGTTAAAGGGGTTGTAACCTAAGCCACCGTATAAATGCTTGGCGATGATAATGGCAAAGGCGGTGGCCAATACCGGGATCCACCATGGCAGTATTGGAGGTAAGGCGAATGCGATTAATAGTGCAGTGACCAGCGCACTGCCATCGGTTAAAAAAGGGAGTAAAGGTCGTTTACGTAAACGCAACATCGCTGCTTCGCAGCTAAAGGCGGTGAATAAACAAATTGTCGCATTGATGAGAATGCCCCAACCAAAGAAGTGAATGTAGGCAACCATCGCCGGGACCATAGCGGCAACCACAAGTAACATAACCCTGGTTACACTGTTTGTGAAGAGTGTATGCGGTGACGTATGTAGGCTACTCACTCGTTAGCTTCCTTATTATCGGTATTAACTTTTTGGGCGGCTGCCTTTTTAGCATTCGATCTTGCCAATGCAGCAGCAATAGCATCTTGCTTTTCATCTGTTTGTTGAGATTTTTTTAATAATTCTTTTTTCTTGCGACGACGTTCTTCGTCATCCCGTTTTTTTCGTTCGGCCCGGAATTGATTAAATTCATGTCGTTGCCGCGCGATATCAGATTTCTTACGATCACGTTCCTGTGCATCTATTTCTGTTTTCGCAAAACGGTAGTATTGCACCAGTGGAATATGGCTTGGGCAAACATAAGTACAGCAGCCGCATTCAATACAATCGAACAGATTATATTTTTGTAACTTGTCAAACTCTTTTGCACGGGCGTGCCAGTATAATTGCTGAGGAAGCAAATTGGCCGGACAGACACGAGTGCACTCACCACAGCGAATACATGGCATTGCCTGTGTTTGTGTCGGTAATTCTTCTTCTCTCAGTGCGAGCAGGCAGTTCGTGGTTTTTATTACAGGTGATTTAAGTTCGGTGACTTCAAAACCCATCATTGGTCCACCCATAATTAGGCGTTCCATTTTATGTGATTGCAGTTCTGCTTGCCTTAATAAGGATAGCATTGGGGTGCCGAGACGCACATCGTAATTGCACGGCTTATCGATAGGTAGCCCTGTTACCGTGACAATTCGTGATATAAGTGGTTTGCCCTGCAAGATTGCGTGGCCGACTGCAGCAGCGGTCCCAACATTGTGAACGACGATACCATTATGCACAGGAAGCTGATTTGCTCCCAACTCGATGCCAGTTAATGTTTTAATGAGCTGCTTCTCACTACCAGCAGGGTAGAGGGTTGGTATGGTTATCACTTCAACAATAGTTTTTTCCTGTAAGGTCAATGCCTCTTGCACGGCCTTGATAGCTTCTGGTTTATTGTCTTCGATGCCGATTAAACATACTTTGGCCTGCAAGGCATGACGCATAATCAACAGGCCATCAATGATCTCTCGTGGCCGCTCTTTCATTAATGCCGCATCGCAGGTGATGTAGGGTTCACATTCGGCACCGTTCAAAATCAAAGTGTCTATGCCTTTTTTCGGGCCGGGGTTGAGTTTGATGAAGGTTGGAAAGCCTGCGCCACCGAGCCCTACGATGCCATTATCTCGTATTAGATTTCGTAAGCCCGAAGGATCCATGCGTTTATAGTCTTCTGCATGTGGAGTGGTTTCTATCCACTCATCTTTACCATCCGTCTGGATAACAATACAGCTATCTTTTATTGAGGAAGGATGGGCAATTGAACGATGCTCGATCGCTGTCACTGTACCTGAACTTGCGGCATGTACTGGCGCGCTGACAAAACCCTCAGCATGCGCAATGATTTGTCCCGTTTTTACATGCTCGCCGACTTCCACTATGGGGCTGGCCGCTTCACCGATATGTTGGTGTAAGGGCTGAACCAATTGGTCCGGGATGTCTGCAGTAATGATTGGTTCCTGCAACGACATCTTTTTATGCCCATTGAGCTTTAGGCCACCATGGAATGAAGTCAATTTACGCATGGTTGGCCCCCTCTACCGGTTCCTCGTCCGACTCGTCGGCAGGGTAAGGCCATGTCCAGGTCTCAAGTGTCTCTTCTACCGGGACAATATGGATGCAATCAACCGGGCAGGGAGGGATACATAAATCACAGCCTGTGCACTCATCCGCGATTACGGTATGCATTTGTTTTGCGGCACCGAGGATAGCGTCAACTGGACAGGCCTGGATGCAGAGGGTACAACCAATGCAAACCTCCTCATCAATGACGACCACAGTTTTAGTTTCTTTTTCGACGCCATGTTCTTCGCTCAGTGGCTTGGGCTCACGATCCAGCAGGTCGGCGAGTTCAAGAATGACTTGTTCGCCTCCTGGAGGGCACTGATTGATATCTGCCTCACCTTTGGCGATGGCCTCGGCATAGGGGCGGCAACCGGCATAAGTACATTGACCGCATTGGGTCTGGGGAAGTATGGCATCAATTTTATCGACAACAGGATCGCCCTCAACCTTGAATCGAATTGCGGCAAAACCGAGTAGTAGCCCAAAGACAATAGCTAGCCCCGCCAGAACAAGAATCGCTTCTAACATAACTATCCTTGCACTAAACCTGAGAAGCCCATAAAGGCCATCGACATGAGTCCGGCGGTGATCAGCGCAATCGCAGCACCCTTAAAAGGAGCGGGTACATCGGCCACGTTGATGCGCTCACGCATCGCGGCGAACAGGATCAAAACCAATGAGAAGCCTATCGAGGCACCGAAACCATAAAGGAATGACTCGATGAAGGTGTTTTCTTTTTGAATGTTAAGTAGCGCCACACCCAACACCGCACAGTTCGTGGTGATGAGCGGTAAAAAGATACCCAGTACCTGGTACAGTAAAGGACTTACCTTGTGGACAATCATCTCAGTCAATTGCACCACACCGGCGATGACCAGAATAAAGGCAATAATATCCAGATATTCGAGACCGAAAGGGACAAGCAGATACTCGCTGACCAGATAACTCAATACTGAAGACAGGGTCAGCACAAAGGTCGTCGCCAACGCCATGCCGGTCGCTGTCTCCAGCTTACGCGACACGCCCATGAAAGGGCACAGGCCAAGAAATTTCACCAAAACGAAATTATTGACCAAGATCGTGCTGACCAGAATGAGCGCATATTCTTTCATATATATAGAGTAAGGGGGATGAGGGTTGGATACAACGGGTAATTCATGCGGTTATGCTTTTTGGCCAAATTTTTATCTGATCCTGATTATCAGCCTGAGCGTGTAATTTTCCATAGAAAATGACCCAAGAGGAGGCATGATACGTTTTCTTGTTCGAGCTCAGAACATATACTTTTACTTTCAACTCAATTGGGGAAAACGGATATAAAAATGAGTGATGAACGGAAAGAATTACAACAAAAACAAGAAGAGTTTTGGAAGCTTAAAGAGGGACAAACAAGTAATGAAGAAATTCAGGAATGTTTCCATGACCTTCACTTTGCATATGATAATTTAATGGATGAGGATTCCGATCCAACAATACGTTCTGAGTATCTACGACTGTGTCTTCGTGCTTTAGCTGAATTCAAAAATAGTGCTTTACATAATATCGACTACTACACCACTGACAAGTGGCGGGAAATAGTTGAGAGTGATGATTTTCCAGAAGACTTAGAGGCACAGTTATTAAAGGCTGTCGAGGACGGGCTGATTAAGAGGCTTCTTGATGTTCGATTAATAGCCGATAGCTTAGCCAAGAAAGGTAATTTCGAGAAAGCGATCAGCTATTACGAAGTGCTTGACACTAAACTCGATAATGAGTCGTCCTGGGATATGTGGGCAGATTGTTATGCCAGGCAGGAAAATTACACGGCAGCAATTGAAGTTTTAAAAAATGGGCTTAAAGTCTTCCCCGACTCACAGTTTCTAGGTTCGAACCGAGGGTTTTATTTATTTAGGAATAAAAAATATAAAGAGGCACTTGAACAACTCCAGCAGGTTATTTCTAATGCGGAAATGAGCAAATATACCAATGATGGACATTATATTTATGCGACCAAATTAAAGGCTTCTATTTACCGCGAGTTAAATATGCCTCTACAAGCCTTGATTGAATATAGTCGCTTATCTACAGCTGGAAACTGCGATCAGGCTTATATGCTGGAATCAGGTGAGTTAATGATACCTTACGTAGAGGGCCTAACTAATGGATAAAGTACAAAAACCTCAAGTACAAAACATGCTGCTTAATGCTGTATGTTTGTATACAGCACCTGAAGTTATAAAGTTTAGTGCGATGTTTTCAGGCCTAACAGAAGTCCTTGAAAAAGCCATGTCAGATTTTGCTAGTGAGATTAGTGGCAAAGCAACGGATTTGGATCTGCATTCTTTTTTTGATGATGAGTTGGATGGTCTTGTTGTTGATGTGATAGAACAACTACATAAACAATCGGATGCACTATTTGATGAGTATGCTGAACTACTCCATGAAATCGAAACAAGTGGAGGCTTGGAACCAGCGCTGGATTGTATAGAACACTTTTCCAGTGTAGCACCTAATCTCAGACCACTGGATCAAGTGTGTAAACCAAAAGAACTACTCGCTTACTTGAGTTTCTTGAATGTGAAAAATACCCAGAGTGAAGTACTACTGGCCTTTCTGGATTGTTTTGGTCCTGTATTCAGGAAAATGGAGCAAGTGCAGCAACAAGCAGCAGAGCAGGAAGAGAAAAATGCACAAGAATGGTTTGCGGCAGCAGACTCGAACGATGTCAACAAGCTAGTTTCGCTGATGAGCGAAGGTATTGATGTTGAACTAAAGGATAGACAAAGTAGAACGGCTCTCGCTCATGCAGTGATAAGTGGTAACTTGGAAACAGTTAATATCCTGTTAGCGCATGGCGCGATACCTATAGCGAGTTTTTCGGGTGACTCACCAATTGTAATAGCCGTAGAAGGAAATCATCCCGAAATAGTTGCTGCAATATATAGCAGCGAACATGAGTCTCTAAACGATTTTGATTGGAAACATTATCTGCAGAGCTACTCATCGGATTACATTATAGATGACCATTCCGAACTTATAAAACACCTCATTTCATTTAATGCTGAGGAAGTTGATTATCATTCCATTGCTGAAAAGGCGATAAAAAATAAAGCCAATAGCATCCTGGAGATATTAATTGATGCCGGGCTGGATATGAATGATGATAGTTACTCTAAACCATTAACGTTTGTTGCACTAGAAGAGAACAACCCAGAAGCACTAACGATGCTGTTCGAACAAGGTGCGGACGTAGGCGCAACCAACTGGCATAATGAAAACTTGCTTGAGAAAGCTATTAACAATGCCTCAATTGATATGATTGAGTTGTTAATAAGTAACGGTGCTAAGTTGGGGCTTGAAAACCACGCTGCTAATGAGCATCTCCTGAGAAAATTGGCAGAGGCTAAAAACTACACGATAGCAGAAGTTTTACAGCTGGAAATTATCGACCCGACTGCCTACGACAGAACGGGTAAGAGCTTTCTTCATGCCCTTGTTTACCTGTATGACGAGGATGATGAAGTGCCAGAAGATTTTAATGAAATCGTTTCCTGTCTGATCGATGACCTGGGTGTAAACATAAACCAGCTTACCGATGATGAGCATGACTATGATACTGCGTTATCACTAGCAAATCATGAAGCGGTGTTTGAATACCTTTTACAGTACGAACCAGATTTAAATCTGGAATTTTCTAATAACAAAACAATTCTTGACAAGGTAAAAGCTCGACAATATCAGCGATATGAACAAGCAATAGTTACGTTGCTAAACGCGGGTATCAACCCGAACCTGACCATCGATAAAATACCATTGATCCATTTCTGCTTGGATGAATATTCGGGAAAAGGAAAAGAGTATCTTGATGCTATTCTCGAACAGGACGTAGACCTGAATATCGTTGATCGAAATGGCTATACCGTTTTGCAAAAGATGATTAGTGATAAAGAATTGCTTGAACCATATCTCAAACAATTCGCAGAAAAAGGTGCGGATTTTTTACTGAAAACAAAAACAGGCTTACCGATAGTTCATGCCTTGTGTGCAATTTATGACAATGCCTTAGTAAAAGAAATCGTAGATATCGCCAATATTGGTGCCGTTGATTTGACTGTGGTCGATGAAAATAATAACAATGCGATAATGCAAGCCTGCCTGGCGAGAAACATACCTAATATTATTTATCTGGCTGAGTCGGGTGTAGATGTGAATCTGGCAAACAAACTAGGTGGTACAGCCTTACTACATGCCCTCTATAACGATGATGTTGAATTGGTTGAAGTATTAATAAAGCAGTGTGGTGCGGATGCTTCTGTGGAGCTAGCAGGAAAAAGCATGCAGTTTATTGCCTATCATATGGCGAATTATGATGTGTGGAATTATTTACAGGAGCATGCAGCGGCATAGGTTTTTTTTCTTGAGCTGGTTTTTCGTCATTCCCGCGGATGCGGGAATCTAGGTGTTATTTTATTTTTTATTTCGCATCAATGCTGCGAAAAAACACCTTATTTAACTTTCATCCCGGGCTGTGCTCCATCATCTGGATGCAGCACCCACAAATCCTTTCCACCCGGTCCCGCGGCTAGCACCATTCCTTCTGAAACACCAAAGCGCATTTTGCGTGGCTTGAGGTTGGCGACCATCACCGTGAGTTTGCCTTCAAGGTCTTCTGGTGCGTAGGCACTCTTAATGCCGGCAAAGACATTCTTGGTTTGATCGCCGATGTCTAAAGTTAACTGCAGCAATTTGTCGGCACCTTCGACATGTTCGGCTTTAACAATCTTGGCGATACGTAAATCCACTTTGGCGAAGTCTTCGAACTCAATTTCAGGAGCCAGTGAGTCAGAGGGTAGCGTTTCTGACTTTGGCGGCTGTCCTTTGTGTTTGGTGGTTTCTGCAAGTGTGTCTTTTGAATCTTCAACCATGGCTTCGACCTTTTCTTTTTCGATGCGTGTCATCAGTGGTTTGAATTTATTAATCGTGTGATCAAGCAGTGGTTTTTCTATGCTGCTCCAGTTCATAGCATCTATATTTAAAAATGCTTCTGATTGTTGGGTCAGAGATGGAATGACCGGTTTTAAGTAGCAAACTAAAACGCGGAACAAGTTCAACCCTACACTACAGACGTTTTGAACGTGTTGTTCTTTACCTTCTTCTTTGATCATTACCCAGGGTTTTTCAGCATCGATATACTGATTTGCCTGATCGGCCAGGGCCATGATTTTACGAATGGCTTGCGAGAATTCACGCGCTTCAAATAACTCAGCGATCTCTGTGCCGGCATCGACAAATTTTTGATAGAGGTCTTGTTCGGTGCAGGTACTTGCCAGTTTACCGTCAAATTTTTTCTTGATGAATCCGGCGCAACGACTGGCAATGTTAACCACCTTGCCAACAAGATCTGAATTAACGCGTGCCGCGAAGTCTTCCAAGTTTAGATCGATATCTTCGATGCCGTTACTTAGTTTGGCAGCGAAGTAATAACGTAAGTACTCTGGGTTCAAGTGATCCAGGTAGGTACGTGCCTTGATAAAGGTACCACGCGACTTTGACATCTTGGTGCCATCGACAGTCAAAAAGCCATGACAGAAGACACCACTCGGGGTTCTGAAGTTGGCGCCATGTAGCATCGCCGGCCAGAACAGGGTATGGAAGTAAGCAATGTCTTTACCAATAAAGTGGTAAACCTCTTTATCACTATCTGCTTTCCAGTAATCATCGAAGTCCAGATCGTCGCGCTGCTCGCAGAGGTGTTTAAAGCTAGCCATGTAACCAATCGGCGCATCCAGCCAGACATAAAAGTATTTGCCCGGCGCGTCAGGGATCTCAAAGCCAAAGTAAGGTGCGTCTCGAGAGATGTCCCAGTCTTGCAGACCCGACTCGAACCACTCGTTTAGTTTTTTGGCAATGCTTGCCTGAATCTTGCCACTGCCGGTCCACTCTTTGAGCATGTCCTCAAACTCACCAAGCTTGAAAAAGAAGTGCTCGGTCTCTTTCATCACCGGTTTGGCGCCGGACACGGTTGAAAAAGGATTTTTCAGATCAGTGGGTGAGTAAGTAGAACTACAGACCTCGCAGTTGTCACCATACTGATCGGCGGCTCCACACTTGGGGCACTCACCTTTGATAAAACGATCCGGCAGGAACATCTCTTTTTCTGGGTCGTAGTACTGTTCAATTGTCTTCGAATGCACGTGGCCGGCATCGCGATTGCGTTTGTAAATCGTCTCCGCCAGTTCACGGTTTTCATCCGAATGGGTTGAATGAAAATTATCGAAGTCGATGTTGAATTCTGCAAAGTCAGCGCGGTGCTCTTTATCGGTATTGGCGATCAATTCCTCGGGGCTAATGCCGAGTTTTTGTGCATTGAGCATAATTGGGGTGCCGTGGGCGTCATCAGCACAGACATAGGTACATTTGTGTCCTTGCATTTTCATGAAACGCACCCATATATCGGTCTGGATGTATTCCACCAGGTGGCCAATATGGATCGAGCCATTGGCATAGGGTAAGGCACTGGTAACCAGAATATGTCGTTGTTTTTTAGGCATATAGTGTCGAATTTGCGGACTCAAAAGAGGGCGTAACTTATCAGGATTGCCCGATTTAAGCCAGTAAATCCCTGATTTTTCGCGGCTTTCAGAGTATATTAGAAAAATCTGAAAGAATTGTGTAGAATCACGTTCCCGAGCAATTTGCTCAGGTATTAAACCATAAATATAGACAGGATATAATCATGGCAGCACTCACCAAGCAAGCGGTCGAAGAAAAGCTCAAAACTTATATCGACCCTTATCTAGAAGCAGATCTAGTTAGCAGCAAAAGCATCAAGGACATCAAGGTCGACGGCGGTAAAGTGACTATTGACGTCCAGCTGGGATTCCCGGCAGATGGCTACAAAGCTGATCTAACCAAGAAATTACAAGATACCCTAAGTGACGTGGGTGCAGACGAAGTAAGTATTAACATTTCTCACAAGATTGACTCTCATGCAGCACAAAAAGGTGTGAAGAGTATCCCGGGTGTGAAGAACATCATTGCCGTTGCCTCAGGTAAAGGTGGTGTAGGTAAATCAACAACCTCTGTTAACCTGGCACTGGCCTTAGCTGCAGAGGGTGCCACGGTGGGTATCCTGGATGCGGACATCTACGGTCCTAGTCAGCCGCGTATGCTGGGGATTAATAAACAGCCTGACTCAAAAGATGGCAAGAGCCTCGAACCTCTGAATAGCCATAACTTGCAAGCCATGTCCATCGGCTTCCTGGTGGATGACGAGACGCCAATGATCTGGCGTGGTCCTATGGTCACCCAGGCCCTGGAACAGTTATTAAACGATACCCAGTGGAAAGACGTTGATTATCTGATTATCGACTTACCACCAGGTACGGGTGACACTCAGCTGACCCTGGCGCAGAAAGTACCTGTGACCGGTGCGGTGATTGTCACTACACCACAGGACATTGCCCTGTTAGATGCGCGTAAAGGTCTGAAGATGTTTGAAAAGGTTGAAGTACCGGTATTGGGCATCATTGAAAATATGAGCACCCATATCTGTTCTGAGTGCGGCCATGAAGAGCATATCTTCGGCTCGGGTGGTGGTCAGAGCATGGCCGACCAGTACGATGTTGCGATGTTGGGTTCTTTACCACTGGATATCAGTATCCGTACCTCAACGGATGAAGGTAAGCCTTCAGTGGCAGCCGAGCCAGATGGTCGTATTGCTGAAATCTATAAAGAGATTGGTCGCCGTGTTGCTGCGAAATTGTCCAAACGGGCCAAAGATCATTCGGCAGCGTTCCCCAAAATCGTGATTCAGAATACTTAATTTTCTGATTAAGTTCGGTAAAGAAAAAAGGCTCCGTTATACGGGGCCTTTTTCGTTTATAATGCCGCCTGATTTTTTAGGATAGGAATTTTGGGAGACCTAAGTGAGCATCAAATCAGATAACTGGATTCGCCGCATGTCGAGCGAACAAAAGATGATTGAGCCATTTGAGGCAGGTCAGGTGCGTGAAAATGGCAGTGGCCGTATTGTCTCTTATGGAACATCAAGCTATGGCTACGATGTGCGTTGCGCTGACGAATTCAAGATTTTCACCAATATCAATTCAGAGATAGTCGATCCCAAAGCCTTTTCTGAAAATAGCTTCGTTGATTTCCAGGGCGATGTTTGCATCATTCCTCCTAACTCATTTGCCCTGGCCAGAACAGTTGAATATTTTCGTATCCCTCGAAGTGTCCTGACGGTCTGCTTAGGTAAATCAACCTATGCCCGTTGCGGGATCATCGTCAATGTCACGCCACTCGAACCGGAATGGGAAGGCCATGTGACTTTGGAGTTCTCTAACACCACGCCACTGCCCGCTAAGATTTACGCAAATGAAGGTGTGGCACAGATGTTGTTCTTTGAGTCTGATGAAGTGTGTGAGACTTCTTATAAAGATCGTGGTGGCAAGTATCAGGGGCAGGAAGGAGTAACGTTACCAAAGACCTGATTAATTCGGTTTTACGGACTTCAACTCTAGAACCGATTCATCGCCATCTTCGTCGATCTTCATCACCATCACCGGTAGATAATCTAATTCGGGTGCACACCAGATAATAAACTGCATCTTGTTACGTATTTTGTTGCTCACCAGTTTTACCGCATCAAATGTTTTCATCGACGTTTCAATTTGCTCTTTTCCAGTTAGCTTCAACTGGTACGTATCGATCCGCTTTTTATCCGCAATCGTGTAGGCAATCGATTGTTGCCCATCCTGCAAATCAAGCATGAGTTGAAGCGTAAAACTGAGTAAATCATGCGTGCCTGATTTGAGAGCAGAAGTCTTTTTATTGTAGGTGTTTGTTAAGCTTGCAACATCCCAGTCAAACTCCAGCTGGAATTTGGTTTCTTTTTTACCACTGTGTTGGTGATAACTATAAAAGTTAGGTCGCACGGTATTTTCTAATCGTTGAATCGAGCTTAATTCATCAATGACATCTGAAACAAAGGCACTAGCGATCCCTTTGGGTGCAGTGTGGGAACGAAACACCCAGCTATCGTCAGTTTTTTCCAGGGTACGAACCGCGTCGCCTAGATAGAATTCGTTGTGCAGGACTTCATACGTGGCTGTATAGCCAGAATCCACTAATCCCGCGGCGTTGCTAGACACCGTTGCAACCAGCAGGGGGTTGATCAGCAGGATGGATAGAAAGGCTTTTAGGCTTGATTTCATGCTAGTCGCTACTCCTGTCAGCGGGCTAGTTAATATCAACTTTGAACTGCTGCTGTTCATGGTTGATTTCTGCGTTGTCGTAGTAAACCACGCCCTCCCTGAACGTAACCTGACCAGAGGCGATGCGTCGAATCGCCTCTGGGTAGAGCTGGTGTTCGAGGCGATGTATGCGTTCTTTGAGTGAGTTTGCATCATCTCGTTTCTGAATAGGAATTCTAGCTTGCAATATAACAGGTCCGCTGTCCAATTCTGGTATTACATAGTGTACGGTGGCGCCGTGCTCGGAATCGCCTGCATCCAGCACACGTTGATGGGTGTTCAATCCCTGGTATTTCGGTAACAACGAAGGGTGGATGTTGATTAACTTTCCCATGTAATGCTCAACAAAGGCATCAGTGAGTATTCTCATAAAGCCGGCGAGTACAATAAGATCGGGTTTGTGCTGATCGATTTTATGGATCAAGGCCTGATCGAAATCTTCACGGCTGGCATAATCATGGTTGTTGATCACCGAAGCGGGGATATTGGCCTCTTGTGCTCGGGTTAAACCGTAGACGTTAGAACGGTTACTAAGCACCTCAGCGATTTCGGCATCGAGAGAACCTTGCTGAATCTCTTTAATGATCGCCCCCAGATTACTGCCATTACCGGAGATGAGTACGACAAGCTTTAGAGGTGAGGCCATATCTTATTTAATAATGACCTGAGGTTCACCTGAGTGTGCTTCGATCTGACCAATGAGTATGGCATCAAAGTCATCATCACTAAATTGTTGGATGGTTGTCTCAACATCAGCCTGATCAACGATTAATGTCATACCGATACCACAGTTAAATGTGCGATACATTTCATCGTCAGCTACGCTGCCATTTTCCTGTAACCAGTCAAAGATGGGAGGGCGTTGCCAACTGTCTTTATTGATTACCGCCTGCGTATTTTGTGGCAACACGCGGGGGATATTTTCTAATAAGCCACCACCCGTGATATGCGCCAGGGCATGGACCTTAATTTTTTCAAATAAGGCCAACAGGGGTTTAACGTAAATCTGGGTTGGCGTAAGCAGGGCTTGACCCAGTGATCTGCCATGGAAGTCCAGGTTTAGATCGGCTTTAACATGGTCGATGATTTTGCGAATTAGTGAATAGCCATTGGAGTGTGGGCCGCTTGAGGTTAGACCGATAATTGCCTGACCAGCACTAACAGACTGGCCATCGATGACTTTGGCCTTGTCGACAGCGCCGACACAGAATCCAGCCAGATCATAATCACCCGAATCGTACATACCTGGCATCTCGGCGGTTTCACCACCGATTAAAGCGGCACCTGAGATCTCACAGCCTTTGGCAATACCGGAGATAACACCGGTAGCGACGTCGACACTGAGTTTACCTGTGGCATAGTAGTCGAGAAAGAAGAGCGGCTCAGCACCCTGGACAATCAGATCATTCACACACATTGCCACCAGGTCGATACCAACGGTGTCATGAATGTCCAGTTGCAAGGCTAACTTCAACTTGGTGCCCACGCCATCGGTGCCAGCAACTAACACCGGTGCCTCATATTTGCTCAGATCCAGCTCGAACAGGGCACCGAATCCACCTAGATTACCCAGTACCTCGGGTCGCATGGTTTTTTTGGTTAATGGTTTAATTCGTTCAATCAGCGCATTTCCGGCGTCAATATCGACTCCCGCGTCCCGGTAACTAAGACCAGATGGGCTAGATGAATCACTTGAACCCGTCATAGAACCGGGGGTAGAACCGTTTTTTTGTTGCGACACTCACAACTCCTCGTTATTGCACCTTTTTTGTGCTCGGACAGTAGGTAATAATAGGGTAGTTTATCAATTCGCCGACAAGCAGGGAATCAGCAGGTGCACTATAAAATTTATTGTTGTTCAATCAAGCATATGTATAGAGATATCACACCAAGTCGAGTGGCCAGGTTAGTCCTCACTGGCATTGTTTTACTCGGTTTTTTAGTTCAAACACTGCCAAGTGCACAGGCCGATACGGTAAAAGGCCTTTATGAGTCTAAGATTCTTGTCACTAGCCAGGCCAGAAAAGAGCGAACTGAGGCACTACGCCAGGCCTTTATGCAGATTCTTGTTCGGGTCTCGGGTCGGCTTGATCTTGTGCAGTCAGCCGATTATCCAAATATCCAGGAAGCGATTGAGTTGGCAACCCGTTATGCTCAGCAATATCGTTACCTGAAATACAAGCCAAAGCCCAGTGACGATCCGACCAAAAAATTAATACTTTGGGTTCGTTTCGACGAGGCAGCGGTGACGCGCTTATTGAAAAATAACAATATTCCGGTCTGGGGAAATACGCGACCTGCCACCCTTGTCTGGTTGGTGATTGATAAGCGTGGTCAACGAGAACTCTTGGCAAATAACTCGCAACATGCAGCGCGCAATATCCTGGTTCGACAATCACACCAGCGAGGCCTGCCCTTACGTTTGCCATTGCTTGACTTAAAAGATCGCTCTGCCTTGCGCACCAGTGATGTATGGGGAAATTTTGAAGCGCCAATTATGCAGGCCTCACAGCGTTATCAGACGGAAGCGGTCCTGGTTGGGCGGGCCTTCCAAAGCTCGGGGGGCTACTGGAATGCACGTTGGTCCTTATATTCAGACAGCCGTCGCCAGGACTGGTCAATGTCGGGTTCGAAGCTTGATGAAGTCCTCCTACCGGGTATCGATACCACAGCAGAAATTCTCTCTTCCCGTTATGCCTCGGCTGGTCAGGCGGAAGCAGGTACGGTCATCGTGCAGGTCAAAGACATCAAAAGCCTGGCGGACTATAACCGGGTCCTCGCCTATCTAAAAAAACTCTCCAATGTCAGTGCGGTGCAACCATATTATCTTGTTGCCAGTGATGCGATTTTCAAACTGACGACGCCACAGGGACGATTAGGAGTAGCGCGTGGTGTTGCGCTTGGGCATACCTTGATAAATGATACGGTGAAGGCGACAACCGAACCAACCCAAGCCCCTCCTGCGCAGGCGGGTGACAAGGCTGACCCTAAAGAAATTACTCCCGACCTGGTATACCGTTTAGTGCCGTGATAAATCTATTCAGACATATACCTAACCTGATCAGCATTATGCGAATCCTGTTAGTGATACCAACAGTGTATCTACTGTGGATGCATCAATATAGTTATGCATTGTTGTTGTTTTTTATTGCTGGTCTGTCAGATGGCCTGGATGGTTTTTTGGCTCGCCGTTTTAACTGGACATCACGCCTGGGTAGTTTCCTCGATCCCATGGGCGACAAATTATTAATGACCGCCAGCTATTTTATGCTGGGCTTGTTAGGGCACTTACCCGTATGGCTGGTGGCCATTGTGATAGGTCGTGACCTGGTGATCGTATTGGGTGCATCAGCCTATCGTTTGCTGGTACAGGACATCAGCATGAGCCCTTTGCTGATCAGTAAAATTAATACAGCGGCGCAGATATTTTTAGTCTTGTTGATGTTGTTCAAGTTGTCTGCCTTTAGCATAGTCGGTGAAGTACCGGATTGGTTAACCCAGGGAACCATTTATCTGGTTATGATTACTTCATTGCTAAGTGGATTGGCTTATATATTTATTTGGTCGAAACGGGCAGTAGAAGGTACAAGAGGGAAAAAGACATCATGACGGATTCTAATAAGTGGTATTGGCTAGTCGTCCTTACTATAAGTGGTTTACTTATCTATTTGCTCGCACCAGTTCTCACGCCGTTTATGATCGCGGCGATTCTGGCTTACATCGGTGACCCCCTGGTTGATAAGCTTGAAGCGCATAAGATTCCCCGCATGCTTGCAGTAACAATTGTTTTTATAGTTTTGAGTCTGCTCGCAATTACTGCCTTGATAATTTTAGTGCCGATGCTTGAGAAGCAAATTGTTATTCTCGCTCAGAAGATCCCGGTTTATATTGAAACCGTCCAGACAAAGATAATCCCCTGGTTAAGTGCACGTTTTGGCATTGACATTGCTATCGACCCTGAGCAACTAAAACAAAGTTTAAATATTGACTGGAAACAGGCAGGTGGCGTAGCAACCACAGTGATCTCGTACATCACTCGTTCTGGTGCCTTCCTGGCAGCAGTAGCGGCGAATGTTGTTTTGATACCTGTTGTCACTTTTTACCTGTTACGTGACTGGGATATTCTGGTTGCACGCGTATGTGAGTTACTTCCACGCAAAAGCGAACCCGTTGTCAGCAAGATCGCTAAAGAATCTGACGAGGTATTAGGCTCATTTTTACGTGGTCAGCTATTAGTCATGCTGGCCCTGAGTCTGATTTATAGTGTTGGCCTGGGTATTGTCGGACTCGAGCTGGCATTACTGATTGGATTGATTGCCGGTCTGGTCAGTTTTGTTCCTTATCTTGGGTTTATAGTCGGCATTGTTATGGCCAGCATCGCTGCATTGATGCAGTTTGGTGATATGACCCATCTGCTCTATGTCGGTCTCGTCTTTATGGTTGGGCAAATGCTTGAAGGTATGGTGCTAACACCTGCATTGGTTGGCGATCGAATTGGATTGCATCCGGTTGCGGTTATCTTTGCTGTGCTTGCCGGTGGTCAGTTGTTTGGCTTCCTTGGCATCTTATTAGCATTACCTGTTGCAGCTGTCTTGCTCGTGATTTTGCGTTACCTACATGAACAATATAAATCCAGCAGCATGTATTCCGGGTAATCCATGCCGAGTTACCAGATTCCATTACAGATTAAACTGAATGATGCAGCGACCTTTGATAATTTTATTTCTAAAGGCAATGAACAACTCGTTAGTTTACTAAAGTCCGACGAACCCTTCGTTTATTACTGGTCCAAGCAAGCGACTGGTAAAACACATCTGGCACAGGCCTTGTGCCACGCTATGCCAAATGCGATCTATCTTCCCTTAAGTGATATAGAACAATGGCAACCAGAAATATTTGATGGCCTGGAAAGTTTTGATTTGATTTGTCTGGATGATGTTGAGCACTTAGCAAATAAACCCGAGTGGGAACTGGCGTTATTTAATCTTTTTAATCGAGTCCGAGATAGTGGTAAGAAGTTAAGAATGAGTGCGCACGCTTCACCAAACAACATCGGCGTTAGTCTGAATGATCTTGTGTCGCGTTTGACCTGGGGGGTAACGGTACAGGTCGAAGCTTTAGCCGATCAAGATAAAGTGGTGGCTTTGTCGCTGCGAGCAAAACAACGCGGTTTTAGTTTGTCGGATGAAGTGGCTAGTTATCTGCTAAAACATTGTCCGCGTGATATGCGAAATCTTTTCGCTATCCTTGATCGACTGGATGATGCAAGTTTGCAGGCACAACGTCGGTTGACTATTCCGTTTATTAAAGAGTGTCTTGATCTGTAAGCCGGGAAGAGAAAATTACTTTTTGTTTAATTGCTTTGCATACCGGTAACACATTGTCGCACTAACAAAATAAACACTACTCAAGACCAACTCTAAAAACGCATAAACTTTCTCATCTTCATTGGCCCATAGCTCTATGGTTGCGTGGCCGAAGTAGATCAACATGATATAACTACTCCACATGTAGACCCCAAGTGATTTTTTCAGCAGGCTGACTGCTGGTGATAGCAGTACTAACACATAAGTCACAGTTAGAATCAGAGAATAAGTATGTTGCGGTGGTGCAATAAAAAAATACCAGACAACGATCGTAATAATCAGGCCAATATAACTAAATAAAGCTATGTTGTGCCAGGTCTGAAATTTTTCATTCATACTTTTATCAGTCCTTGTTCCAACATCGCTTTGGCATGGGTTGCAATCCGCTGGCCAACTGACTGGCACATGCTGATCTCATCATCGCTTAAAGCTTTGTCGCTATCGATACCGGCTAAATGAGAGGCACCATAGGGGGTGCCGCCAGTTTGTGTTTTCATCAGCGCGGCTTCGCTATAGGGTACGCCGATTAGAGTCATGCCATGGTGTAAGAGCGGTAGCATCATACTAAGACAGGTCGTTTCCTGCCCCCCGTGCATGGATGAGGTGGAGGTGAATACGGTCGCGGGCTTATTGATGAGTGCGCCTGATAACCAGAGTGGGCTGGTAGAATCGATAAAGTATTTCAAGGCTGCGGCCATGTTTCCGAAGCGAGTAGGGCTACCCAGAGCCAGACCCGCACACTCCTGTAGATCACTCAGTTGTGCATAGGGTGCGCCTTCGTCAGGTATTGCCGGGGCAATCGCTTCACATTCAGCAGACACAGGGCTCACTGTGCGCAGACGGGCCTCAACACTATCAACTTTTTCAATGCCACGTGCTATTTGCCTGGCCATCTGTGCAGTTGCACCGTGGCGGCTGTAATAAAGTACGAGAATTTCTGACATGCTTAATCCTATTTGATGATATCTAATACCAGTGAAGGCGGACGACCGATTGTTGCTTTGCCGTTGCAAACGACAATGGGTCTTTCAATCAGTTTTGGAAATTTCACCATCGCTTCGATGATCTGATCGTCACTGAATTTATCATTGGCCAGGCCATCTTTGTCTAGACCGGCTTGCGTTAATTCGTCTTCATGGGTACGCAGTAATTGTTTGGCTTCGATGCCTAACATCTGGATTATGTTTTTAAGCGTTTCTGCATCGGGGGGTGTTTTTAAATACTCAACGATGGAAGCATCAACACCTTTTTGCTCGAGTAACTCCAGTGTTTGTCGTGACTTGGAGCAGCGAGGATTGTGGTAGATCGTAACGGACATAACGGACTCTTCCTTATTCGTTTTGATGCGCGATTTTACAGGTTTTTAGGGGTCCTGTGTTTACTCTGTGGACATCCAGAATTCACAATTTTGCCCAATTGGGAGCCGGTTGACAGCTTATAAGTGCGGTGATAGCTTGGCATTTCAATCATCTGGCACTTACGAGAAGATCGGCCTGAGTACTGCATGTCTGCGCACATATTTCATAGTTCGAAAGCACTGTTTAGAATCTGCATTCTAGCTGCCTTGGTTGGCTGCGGTTTGGGCGCTGGGCTATCTGGCTGTACCACTACCGCACCTGTGCAAGAAATGAGCAATGCAAGACAGACCATTGCTGCCGCGATTGAAGTAAAAGCGGAGGTTTATTCCCCCCAGCATCTTGAAACAGCCGAAAAGCTCATGGATCAGGCTACAGAGGCACTGGAAACGGGTGATTATAGCCAGGCCAGGGAATATGCGGTCTCAGCTCAGCAATATGCAATCAAGGCACGGCAACAGGCGATTAGCAGACAGAAACAATAGCGCGCAAATTGCGGCTGATAACACTACTTTAGGTGGTTGTTTTATACTCAGAATTGGCTGGCCTCGATAGCCCTAATTCCTTGACAGTGACAGGCCTGATTGATAGGTTGAACCTAAAATAAATCAGTCACTTTTTACCTAACAAACTGGCTAGCCAGAGAGAGATTTGGAGCGAACTAAAATGAAAATAATGAATATGCTTAAATTGACCAGCTTAATTGCCTTGGTCTTTGCAGTTGCAGTCGGCTGCACAAGCACAACTGATAGCAGCGGCTCAACCGAGCAGGCAGCCAAAGATGCAATCGCTGCAGCAAAAAAAGCCAATAAAGATGCCAAGGCCGTTGGTTATGAGTGGCGCGATACCGGCAAGATCATCAAAAAAGCTGAAAAAGCCCTTGCAGATGAAGATTATGACAAGGCAATTAAACTAGCGAATAAGGCGAAGCGTCAGGCTGAAAATGCTATCGCGCAAGAGCAAGCTGAGCGTGCACGGATCGCTGACTTGTTTGGTGGTGTAGCACCGCCTCCGGTAATTCAGGCGGGCTCAGGCCAGTATGCCGTTGCTGCTGGCGACAACCTCTGGGATATTTCAGCTAAAGCCGATGTATATAACAACCCATACCAATGGCCTCTTATTTACAAGGCAAACAGCGGCAAGATTAATGATGCTGACCTTATTTACCCTGGGCAGGTTTTCGACATCAATACCAGTCCTTCGTCAGCAGAAGCTAGTGCGGCAATCACCCACGCTAAAACACGTGGTGAATGGTCGATTGGTGTTGTTGAAGACTCAGATAAGGCCTATCTTGCGCAGTAAGTAATTTGCAGTACAGGGCAGGATATAAGTAAAAAAGGGACCAC
This sequence comes from uncultured Ectothiorhodospiraceae bacterium, assembly GCA_947259575.1. GTDB lineage: Bacteria > Pseudomonadota > Gammaproteobacteria > UBA6429 > Thiohalophilaceae > SZUA-24. Next base: position 72,282 of record CAMYMU010000029.1, read on the forward strand.
TTTGGTCCCTTTTTTTATTGAATTCCTGCCCCATGAGATTGTCATAAATTTTAGTATGAGTTTAGATAGGTGCAACAAGATGTATTTCAGAATCAGGTTATTCTTGATCAGTCTTTTATTTATCCCTGCGATTGTATTTGCAGGTGGTATCCAGTTTTCGTCCCAGGATCTAGCGGGTAAAGAGCACAAGCTCTCGGACTACAAAGGTAAGTGGGTGATTGTTAATTACTGGGCAACATGGTGTCCGCCCTGTCTGGATGAGATTCCCGAGTTAGTCGAGTTCCATGAAGCACACAACAAATCAGATGCAAAGATTAATGCCCTGGTGTTGGGTGTGAACTATGAGAATGTTGATGACACTTATTTAAAGTCCTTCGTTGAAGAGTATTTTATATCCTATCCAATCTTGAAAGCTGACCTGAATCGTACCCCTCCATTCGGCAGAGTACACGGGCTACCAACGACCTTTGTGATTTCACCTGACGGTAAATTGGTCGAGACAAAAATTGGTACAGTGGATATGGAATGGCTGGAATCGGTTATTAAACCAAAGGCAAAATTAACTAGCGTTAAGAAGTGAGCAAGTAGCATGCGGTATTTATTAAGCATCCTGATCTTAGCTTTTTCCAGTAATTCATTTGCTGGTGAGCCACGTGACCCCTACAAATTCTTTTTCCACGAGAGCTGGGGTGACTTACCCGAGGAAGTGCAGAAGGCCAAAGAGCAAAAGAAAGCAGGCATACTGGTATTTTTTGAAATGGATGAGTGTCCATTTTGTCACTACATGAAAATGAATGTATTAAATCAGCCGGAAGTACAGGAGTATTTCCAAAAGAATTTTATTAATATTTCTGTCGATATCGAAGGTGATATCGAAATGGTCAATTTCAAAGGAAAGACGACCAAGCAAAAAGATTTTGCGTTTAAGGAGCACAGAGTCAGGGCGACTCCTGTTATAGCTTTTTTTGATCTCAATGGTAAGCGCGTACACCGTCATATTGGTAAAACCAATGGTGTCCAGGAATTTCTATGGATGGGAGAATATGTCGTTGATGGGGCTCACAAAGAAATGCCTTTCATAAGGTATAAACGTAAAAAACGCCAAAAGAATTAATTTTCAGTAAAAATTACTTATAATAGCCTTATGGGATTCTTTTCTAACAGGGCTTTAGCCATTGGACTTTCGTTGATGGCGGTAATGTCCTCTACAGTTACAGCTGATGAGCCATCAGTATCGAAATTACCCGATCCACTAACATTGGAACATGCACTTTACTTAGCAGATGAAGCGCATCCTGATTTGTTGCTAAAAGATGCTGCGATTCTCAGCGCTGAAGCAAGAAGGAAAAATATTGAGGCGACGGGTGGAATAAACGTTGATCTTGATTTTAGCGTTTTTGCGACTGATGACGACAGTGACCGTAATGCCTGGAGAAGGGATCATGCTAGGGCTGGTGTGATTGTCTCTTCAACTTTTTATGATTTCGGTCATACAGATTCATTGCTTAGTGGTGCAGATGAATTGAGATATAGCCGAGAACTCGCTTATCACGATACACGTGGTCAACGGCGTCTAGATATCATGGCAGCGTACTTTGATGTGTTATTGGCAGATCTTAAATTTAGTTTATATAACGAGGCTATGGCAGTAGGCTATGTTAACTATGATAAATCAAAAGATCGTAGAGAACTTGGGCAGCGAACAGATCTAGAAGTTGCCCGAAGAGAGGCTGAATATCAAAAGCTCCGTGTCTTAAGATATCAAAGTGAAAATCAACAACGTGAGACTCGTGCAAAATTAGCAGAGGTCTTGAACAGACCAGGCCAGTTACCAGCAAATCTGGCAATTCCTAAACTTGATGTAATGAACCGTAATTTGATCGATGTTGATGAATTACAAAAACAGGCACTTGAGAAGAATTTTCATATTAATGCATTGCGCCATGAAGTGATTGCTGCAGAGAGTGATCTTGCTGCCGCTCGTCAAAGTGATGGTCCCAAGTTGAGGGGGCGAGTGGAGGCATATGGTTTTGAAAGTGAGCAAGGTAGTTCAGACGAGGTCCGTGCAGAATTATCATTGATATATAATTTACATAAACCGGAACGGGATGGCGACGTCGCTGCTGAGTTGTCTCGTTTATATGCGGCTAGAGCCCAGTTGCAAAAGGCTGAGTCTGATCTCCGACAAGAAACACTCAAAACCTGGCATCATGTGGAGGAACTTAAGGCTCAGCGCGATGAAACAGAGGTGTTGTTAGTCCTACGTGAATTGCAGTTGGAAAAAAGTCGCGCTTTGTATGAAATGGAAGTCAAGGCAGACCTTGGATACAGTATGTCTGCGTTGACTGAGGCTCAATTAAAATCGGCGAAAACGGATTACCAGCTAGCACTAGCATGGTTTAAACTGGATTTGTTAACAGCTAATGTTGTATTGGATCTTAATCATAGAACCAAACAACCTGAAGAAAACCTTCGGGGTGAACAATGAAATATATTCATGGTTTTAAATTGCATTTTATAAACAAGCTGATGGTCTTGTTTATGGTTATCTTTTCTCCTGTTCTTTGGGCTCAGGAATATGATGCAACTTTAATGTGGTCGCAAAAAACGGGCCTTGGAACAGTCGTTAGTGGTATTGTTGAAGAGGTCTATGTCGATGCCGGAGATAAGATCGCAAAAGGCAAGAAGATGTTGCAACTTGATACTTCAGTGTCTGAAGCTCGAGTTGTGGAGTTTCGAGCAAAACTTGCGAGTGCGCAAGAATATTTAAAGGAAATGGAGCGTGAACGGGATCGCGCTCTCGAACTATACGAGCGTACAGTTCTATCGGAGCACGACCTACAAATGGCGAAGAATAACTATGTTAATGCAAAAGCCAAGTATGAGAAGGTGCGTGCAGGGTTAGCAGATCAGAAATATCACCTAAAGTATAGCGTTGTAAGGGCACCATTTAATGCCATTGTGCTCAATCGTAATGCTCAACCAGGTCAAGTAATCGCGACTCAGTTTAAGCAGGATCCATTGGTGGTCGTCGCGTCTTCAGACAAGATGCTTGCACGGCTATTGGTTACAGAGGATGAACTGAAAAGAATGGACAAAGGTAAATCAGCAAATATTAACATTGGAGATAAGACTTTTACTGGAAAGATTCAGGCGGTCGGACTAGAGTTGCTTACCACTAAGAAAGGAAAAACTGGCTATCCTGTTGATATAGAATTCAAGATCGGAAATGAAGCACTCAGATCAGGACTAACAGCAAAGGTAATTATCAAGTGAGTTTTTGTGAAAAATGTATTGTTACTGGTCTCGTGCAAGGTGTATTTTACCGCGACTCGACTAAACAACAGGCTGAAAAACTAGGTGTAACGGGCTACGTCAAAAATATACCGGAAGGTCATGTTGAAGTGTTGATCTGTGGTACACCAGAAGCAGTTGGGCATATGAAGGCCTGGCTTTGGGATGGACCAGAGCAGGCACATGTTAGCAACGTGAAATGTGAATTATTTGAAGATCAAGAAGTGCCAGCGGGTTTTGATGTAGTGTTTTAATTTAGCAGTGAATACAGCGCCAACGTCTATCTAACGCTCTAAACACCTTACTTGTGTACCGATGACTATAGAGACTGCCATTATAGCGAGCCAGGGCATGTGTTAGATCACCTTTTTCCTTATCCAGATAATGACGTAGTATGGTGCACCCCATTCTTAAGTTGGTTTTCATATCAAACAGGTTATCATCAGGTCGGCCAATTTCTTTTAACCAAAATGGCATGACTTGCATAAGTCCACGTGCACCAGCGTGAGATATTGCAAACTTATCAAAACGGCTTTCTACTTCAATAACTGCAAGAACCAACTCAGGCCTCAGCTTTGCCCTTGTCGCTTCGTAGTGTACTTGTTTTAGCAGGGCGAGGCGTTTTGCATCATCTTTTACGAATGGTTTGAGTCGATTTGACATATCAACCAGCCAAACTTCTGCCTCGAATCGATCCTCAAAGCTATCAGCGTCCGCGATCGCCTGTTTCAACAAGTTGCGTAATTCAACTGAAGGCACCTGCTTCTGTGAGGCAAACGCAGTCGAGCTGAACAAGCTCAGAATCAGAACACTTGTGAAGAATGAACGCAGCATATTTATTTAATTACTTCCATCCAGTTTGGCGCTAATGAATTCCAGCATTTGATCAATCGGAACCTCTTGCGCATCATCACCTTGACGGTTTTTGTACTCATAGATATTTTTATCCAGGCTCTTATCACCCACCACGATTCGGTGTGGTATGCCTATCAATTCCATATCAGCAAACATAATGCCGGGTCTTTCGCCCCGATCATCAAGTAATACATCAATTCCTGCTTCTATTAAATTAGCATATAAATCATTGACTGCCTCGCGAACGCGACCAGATTTTTTGAAATTCATCGCTAAAATGACGACCTGGAAGGGGGCGATGGAATCGGGCCAGATGATACCTTTGTCATCATGATTCTGTTCGATGGCAGAGGCGACCACCCGCGAGACCCCTATACCATAACAGCCCATGGTCATGACAACTGACTTGCCGCCGTCATCCAGCACGGTTGCTTTCATTGCCTCGGAATAGTTTTTGCCTAACTGGAATATGTGACCTACTTCAATGCCGCGTTTGATCTGCAAGCGGCCTTTGCCATCAGGGCTTGGATCGCCTTCAACCACATTGCGTATATCAACACTGACAGGCTCAGGTAAATCTCGGCCCCAATTAACACCGGTTAGGTGTTTTCCATCCTGGTTGGCGCCCGTTACAAAATTAGTCAAACTAGCTGCACTGTGATCAACAATTACGGGGATACTCAGACCGACAGGGCCAATAGAGCCGGGCTCACAATTCGCTGCATTTTTAATTTCATCCTCACTCGCAAAGCACAGGGGCGAGGCGATGGTATCCAGTTTCTCGGCCTTGATGGCATTTAATTCGTGATCACCGCGCAGGACAAGTGCGACTACATCTGATTCTTCACCTTTAACTAAGAGGGTCTTAATGCATTGCTGAGGACTCAGCTTGAGAAACTGGCTGACTTCATCTATCGATTTCTGTCCGGGAGTATCAACGGTTTGCATGTCTTGCTGGTGGCTGTCAGTTTTTAAGTCCTGTTTAATTGCCTCGGCGAGTTCAACATTAGCTGCGTATTCGCTGTCGGTACTGAAGGCAATATCATCTTCCCCAGAATCAGCAAGTACGTGAAACTCATGCGAGGCATTACCACCAATCGAACCGGTATCTGCCTGTACAGGCCGATAGGCAAGTCCGATACGATCAAAGATGCGGCAATAGGTTTTATGCATTACCTGATAAGTCTCTTCAAGCGAATCTTGATCGAGGTGAAATGAATAGGCATCTTTCATTAAAAACTCACGTGCGCGCATAATGCCGTAGCGTGGTCGAATCTCATCGCGAAACTTTGTCTGGATCTGATAAAAGTTACTGGGTAATTGTTTATAGCTTCTGATCTCATTACGAATCAGATCTGTGATGACTTCCTCATGGGTCGGGCCATAACAAAATTCTCGATCATGTCGGTCTTTTAATCGGAGCAACTCAGGTCCGTATTTCTCCCAGCGACCCGATTCTTCCCAAAGTTCAGCTGGCTGTACCGAGGGCATCAAAACTTCCTGTGCACCGGCGCGGTCCATCTCTTCTCTAACAATGCGCTCGACCTTTCGTAAGACACGTAGCCCAAGTGGTAACCAGGTATAGAGGCCGGCTGCCAACTTCCTAATCATACCTGCACGTAACATCAGCTGGTGGCTGATCACTTCGGCGTCGGCAGGGGTTTCTTTGACAGTCGCTATAAGTAATTGTGAGGCGCGCATAGGCTTGAGTTTCTCTAATTAAATTTAAGGTTAGTATAAAGGAAATATTTTAAATGCAGACAGGGCACAGGTACAGGTTTAGTCGGCCCTATTGCTACTTAGACTTGCCTGTCAACTTTTCAGCAGGGATGACATTGGTATCTTTGTGATATTCCACTTCTTCGTAATCAATCCCTTTAGCAGGTGGACTGTCGCTTAGTTGCCATTGGCCTTTTTGATCTTTCCATCGATAGACTTTGTTGTGGGTGACGGTGTCGGGAAGGATTTCATCTGATTGGCGTTCAAACCAGGCACGGTAAGCAGGTGTTTGATAGACATAGATTCCACCGACGATCAGCAATACCACGATGAGGAGCAGAAATTTTTTCATGTGTACCTAGAAGGTTGCGCCGTTCCAGCCCCACATTTTGCGCGGTGCATCAGCGAATTCAATATAAACCCTATCTTGGGCAACGCCGACGGTCTCATGAGCCAGTTCACACAAGGCATTCGATAAGTCAGGGGTCTGGGATTCTGACAGGCCGATGCTTTTGAGCTCCATGAACACAGCAGGATCGTCACTGCCCGCGAAGACCATTGGTACAGGAGGCTCCATGGCAACCATCACGTAACGTTCTGGCTTACCGAGTTGCTCGGCCACCAGGTTTGATGCTCGCTTGAGCCAATCGCTGCTTTGTTCAGCGGTTAATTCTCTATTGGTCTGGATTTTTAAATAAGGCATTAGTCACAGAATTGGCGAATATGGCCTTCTGCCGTTTTGATCTTGGCTTCACGTTCCGAATCACTTAGTTTACGTACTTTGCCATCAGCACCTTTTATATATCGATGAACCTGGTAAAGCTTAAGGTTGTTCTTCGCTGCTTTACAGTTTTGTTTGCGAATTTCAGCATTTTTTGCCGCCTCGCTCTCGATTGTCTGCGAGGCCTTGTCAGTCTTGGCAGCGGATGTCTTAGGCGCAGTTTGGCTCGGACGAGGCGCTTTATCGATCTTCATTTTCTCGTATTGTGAGCCTGCGGGTGGGCGTGATCCGTAATGGACATTGCCATCTTTGTCGGTCCACTTATAAGAGCCTGCCTGCAGGCTGGCGGAGAATAACAGGCACAGACCTGTGGTGATGCAAAGCTTAATGAGATGATTCATATGTAAATCCGTCACTTGAGACTGGTTGAGTATGCAATGTTCTGATTATTATGTAAATTATGGTTTATCACAGCAAATACACAAGGTTTGTGATCGCTGTCATGATTCTCTAGCTGAAGCTCAAATATCTATCTCATTTGGGCTAGAAAGGCCTTGATTACACCTACTTATCTTGACCTCGTCTGAGAAAATAAGTAGTTTCTTATCCTTTCTGCACCCACGGAGTAACGTCGGCACCTAGTGGACACTAGGGGGTGCAATCGAGGCCCGTTTACGGGCATTTTTCGTCTTTGGGAGACTTTTAAGTGGAATTAAACGGCGCGGATATCGTCGTCCAGTTTTTGAAGGACGAGGGCGTTGAGTACGTGTTTGGCTACCCTGGTGGATCAGTACTCCATATATATGATGCATTGTTCAAGCAGGATGATGTCCGTCATATCCTCGTGCGTCATGAGCAAGGGGCAACCCATGCGGCTGATGGTTATGCGCGAGCGACAGGCAAACCAGGTGTCTGCCTGGTGACCTCAGGTCCAGGCGCAACTAATGCGGTAACCGGTATTGCTACCGCTCACCTGGATTCCATTCCCATGGTCGTCATTACTGGTCAGGTCCCGACAGCCTATATTGGTTCCGATGCCTTCCAGGAAGTCGATTCGGTTGGGATAACACGCCCCTGCGTAAAGCATAATTTTCTGGTGAAAGATGTAAACGATATTGCGGCCACTCTGAGAAAGGCGTTCTATATTGCGACTTCAGGCCGCCCTGGCCCGGTTGTGGTCGATATACCCAAAAATACGACGGATCCAAATATCAAAGTACCATACGAATATCCAAAGTCTGTGGAGATGCGTTCCTATCATCCCACTGATAAAGGCAATGCGCGTCAGATAAAGAAAGCGGTTGATTTAATCTTGTCAGCGAAACGGCCAATGCTCTATACCGGTGGTGGCGTGATTCTCAGTCAGGCTGACAAGCAACTTATCGAGTTTGCAAAAAAGCTGGGTTATCCGGTGACCAACACCTTGATGGGCCTGGGGGGTTACCCAGGAACAGATGAACAGTTCGTTGGTATGTTGGGTATGCACGGTACTTACGAAGCCAACATGGCTATGCATGAATCTGACGTATTGGTTGCGATTGGTGCCCGCTTTGATGATCGTGTAACGGGTGATGTGAAGCAATTCTGCCCCAATGCCAAGATTATCCATATCGATATCGATCCCTCATCGATTTCGAAAAATGTTCGGGTAGATATTCCGATCGTCGGCGATGTCAAAAACGTCTTAAACGACATGTTAAAGATACTGGATGGCGCAGGTAAACCGGATGAAAAGGCCCTGAGTAGTTGGTGGAATCAGATTAACCAATGGCGCAGTAAAGATTGTCTAGGTTTTGATCGTAACAGTGATTTAATCAAACCACAGTATGTAGTTGAAACATTATATGAAGTGACGGGTGGTGATGCCTATGTCACTTCGGATGTTGGTCAGCATCAAATGTGGGCAGCCCAGTTCTATAAATTCAAGAGTCCATACCATTGGATTAATTCAGGCGGTCTTGGCACGATGGGCTTTGGTTTGCCTGCAGCGCTTGGTGTCAAACTGGCTCACCCGAATGCTGATGTCGCCTGTATCACTGGCGAGGCCAGTATTCAGATGTGTATTCAGGAGTTATCGACAGCTCTACAATACAGCCTGCCGGTTAAAGTTCTGACGCTGAATAATCGTTATATGGGCATGGTGCGTCAGTGGCAGGAGTTCTTTTATGAAAGCCGTTACTCGCATTCTTATATGGAGGCCCTGCCTGATTTCGTTAAATTGGCTGAGAGTTACGGCCATGTGGGCATGCGCATTGAAAAACCAGGTGATGTTGAAGGTGCGATACGCGAAGCCTTTGGCATGAAAGATCGTCTGGTATTTATGGACTTTATCACGGATAAAACCGAAAACGTTTATCCAATGATTGCAGCGGGTAAGGCGCATAACGAAATGCATATGTCACCCGATAGAGAACTATCGTAATGCGACATATTATTTCAATGTTAATGGAAAATGAGTCTGGTGCATTGTCGCGAGTAGCCGGTCTTTTCTCCGCGCGCGGCTATAATATTGAGTCGCTGACGGTCGCGCCAACTGAAGATGAATCGTTATCGCGTATGACCATCGTTACTAGTGGCTCTGACAACATTATCGAACAAATTACCAAGCAATTAAATAAACTGGTTGATGTGGTAAAACTTGCGGATATCACCGAAGGCATGCACATCGAGCGTGAGCTGATGTTGATTAAAGTAAAAGCGGATGACATTGATAAGCGCGAAGAACTAAAAAGATTATCAGATGTATTTCGTGGACGGATTATCGATGTCTCAGACACGACTTATATTATTGAGCTGACAGGCACAAACGAAAAGCTGGATGCGTTTATCGAAGCTATACAAGGACAGGACATTATCGAAACCGTACGTTCCGGTGTGTCGGGTATTGCTCGAGGTGAAAAAAGCCTCGGCCTGACAGTTTAATTAACGAATTTCTAAATTTAAGAACTTAAAAGGATACAACCATGAATATTTTTTACGACAAAGACTGTGACTTGTCGCTAATCAAAGGCAAGAACGTAACGATCGTAGGTTATGGTTCTCAAGGCCACGCACATGCAAACAACCTGAAAGACTCAGGTGTAAACGTGACCGTTGGTTTGCGTGCTGATTCAGCTTCTGTCGCTAAAGCAGAGTCTTCTGGTTTAACGGTGAAGCCAGTAGAAGATGCTGTCAAAGATGCAGATGTTGTTATGATTTTAACGCCTGATGAATTCCAGTCACAGTTATATAAAAATCAGATTGCACCGAATATCAAGAAAGGTGCAGTACTGGCTTTTGCCCATGGATTTAGTATTCACTACAACCAGATTGTTCCTCGCGAAGACCTTGATGTCATTATGATTGCGCCAAAGGCCCCTGGCCATACTGTTCGCAATGAGTTTAAGAATGGTGGTGGTATTCCCGATCTTATCGCTATATTCCAGGATGCATCTGGTAAGGCAAAAGATATTGCGCTGTCATATGCTTCTGCAATCGGTGGTGGTCGTACTGGTATTATCGAGACAACATTCAAAGATGAAACAGAAACTGACCTGTTTGGTGAACAAGCTGTGCTATGCGGTGGTGCAGTTGAACTGGTTAAAGCTGGTTTCGAAACACTGGTTGACGCTGGCTATGCACCAGAGATGGCGTACTTTGAATGCTTACACGAACTCAAGCTTATTGTTGACCTGATGTATGAAGGCGGTATCGCCAACATGAATTATTCGATTTCGAATAATGCAGAATACGGTGAATACGTAACAGGCGAGAAGGTGATCAATGAAGAGAGCCGTAGAGCTATGAAACAGGCACTGGCCAACATTCAGTCTGGTGACTATGCCAAGAAGTTTATTCTCGAAGGTCAAACCAATTATCCAGAGATGACGGCCCGTCGTCGCCTGAATGCAGCACATCCAATCGAACAGGTTGGTGGCAAGCTACGTTCCATGATGCCATGGATCACCGCTAATGCACTGGTCGATAAAAGTAAAAACTAATAACAACTAAAGGCCGCTAGCAAGCGGCCTTCTTCTTTTATCTTTGGGAGTTATATAATGATCGCGCCGGAAGGCAAATTGATTGTTGGTTTGCTGTTGTTAGCAATGCTGGCGCTGCACTTGACGGTCGGCTTTATTGCCTGGCCCCTATGGGGACTGGTGATAGCTGTTGCCTATTTATACCGTAATCCAAGGCGAATCATTCCATCAGCACCATTAGGTGTAATTAGCCCCGTTGATGGTACGGTCGTTGAGGTTCAAAATAAATTTGACACATTTCTGAAACGTGAAGCGCTTACGATTGGGATTCAGATGAGCTGGTCGGGTGCGTATGTTCTGCGTGCAATTACTGAGGGTAAGATTATGCAGCACTGGTTGCACGAAACCGACAGTGATACACAAGGACACTTACAACATGCCATCTGGATTCAAACGGATGAGCAGGATGATGTCATTATTGCGATTCATGCTGGAGGGCGTTTCAGACGTATGCATTGTTACGCATCAGTTGGAGAACGAGTGGGACAGGGTAAACGCTGTGGCTTTATTCCCTTTGGAACCAGAATCGATATTATCTTACCGATAAAAGCTAGAAGCAAAATTAACGTCGGCGACAAAGTGCTGGCAGGAAGCGATTTAATTGCTGAATTTGTTCATTAGAGCCAGAATTCTCTCTGGAATATCACTGCTGCTCGTCATACACTAGATAGATGGGACAACGTACAAAAGAGCTCCGTCGTCGCGGTATCTATCTGATACCGAATCTACTGACACTTGCCGCCTTATTCTGCGGTTTCTTTGCCATTGTTGCCGCTACCAAGGGCTGGTTTGACTGGGCAGCCTATGCCATTTTCAGTGCGATGATTTTTGACGGTGCTGATGGTCGGGTTGCACGTTGGACCAATACACAGAGCGACTTTGGTGCCGAGTTCGATAGCCTGGCAGATATGGTTTCATTTGGTGTCGCACCTGCATTGATTATGTTCGAATATGCCCTTGGGAATACTGCACAGCTCGGTAAAGTTGGTTGGTTAGCAGCCTTTATTTACACCGCGGCGGCAGCTTTACGCTTAGCACGCTTTAACACCCAGGTTGGGATTGCCGATAAGCGATATTTTCAAGGCCTGGCGAGTCCTTCGGCAGCAGCGATTGTGGCGGGTTATGTATGGGTCTGTCACAAATATCTGGATACACATCCTGTGTTAAATGTGATTGCGGTCTTCATCACGATTTGTGCCGGTGTTTTGATGGTAAGTAACATTCGCTACCATAGTTTTAAAGGTATCGATTTCCGTTCCAAGATTCCTTTTGTCGGCATGGTTGCGATTGTGATGGTCATCGCTGTCGTCTTTTCTGAACCACCCATTGTGTTATTCGCGATCTTCCTTCTGTATGCTATTTCGGGCCCCATCCTGACCTTAAACGAATTACGTAAACGTCAAAAAGAAAGACGACGTGCTCGAAAGGACGATTCGAAGCACGCCGATTCTCATCAATAACGAATTCGCCTGCATAATTTGGATCAATTCAGTTCTGCAATTTTAAAAATGCAGATTAAGACTCGCCGTATAAAGGTCGACATCGCCACCATCGACATCTAGAAACGACTGGTATTCGCCACGTAAGGAAAGGTGATGCGCGAGTTGGGCCTGTATACCAACACCAAAGGTGGTATCTGTGCCGGTATTTGAGGCGAAAGCGGTCGCGACTTCCCAATCGAAAAATCCTGCTCGACCATACAAATCAATATTGCCTGAAACTGGAATGTAACCAATGAGTTCATAACTAATGCCATCCTGGGTGAGGACACCATTAACGTAGCTACCCAGGTCAACATAACCTAGCTCTAGTCCAATATGTGGAGTGAGATTGACTCCACCATAGAATTTGAAGGCAGACTCATCTTCATTCAGGATATCATCATGCGCCGAGCCAGCTCCGATACCGATGTATGGACCAGGCTGTGCAGCCTGCGCGGCATTCACTGGAATCATGGTTGCAAGGCCGAGGCTGAGAAATAAGGCGCAACTTTTCAGGGATGTGGTCATTGTCATGGTTATCTCCTCAGATAGGTTTTTACCGAAATGAAATCATTGTAACGAGCACTAGCTGAACCGAATCTGAATCTGGGACAGATTCAGCTGAGGGGCGCAAAACTTTGCAATTTTGGAATGAGCATGTATAGTTAGGTCATGAGTTGTTCATCTAACACATTTCAGGCGTCAGCCAACAACACTCAAACCCTCCTGGGTCTGGGTCTATTCCTCCTGCCCAGTGGGGCAGCATAACTTTTTACTAGCGCGAAAGCGCAACCCAGAAAACAATCTTGTAGAATACAACCCCATCCAAAGGCTGGATGTAAAATAGTGGATCTTGTTGGTATATCCGCAGAAAGATCCCCTGATAAGATCCCAGGAGTAGATTGATGAGTGATCAATTAATTATTTTCGATACCACTTTGCGCGATGGCGAACAAAGCCCTGGCGCCTCAATGACTAAGGATGAAAAAGTGCGTATCGCCAAAGCGTTGGAGCGCATGCGCGTCGATGTGATCGAGGCAGGCTTCCCTATTGCTAGCCCCGGTGATTTTGAATCCGTGCACGCTGTCGCCAGTAGTATCAAAGACAGTACAGTCTGTGGACTGGCACGGGCACTGGACAAAGACATTGAGCGGGCAGGTGAGGCTATCAAGCCGGCCAACTCGGGTCGCATCCATACCTTCATTGCCACCTCGCCGATTCATATGCAAATGAAATTGCGGATGGAACCGGATCAGGTGCTGGAGCAGGCGGTCGCCGCGGTCAAAAAGGCTCGTCAGTTCACCGACAATGTCGAGTTTTCTCCGGAAGATGCTGGACGCTCAGATCCGGATTTCCTCTGCCGGGTATTAGAAGCCGTGATCGACGCTGGCGCCGGAACACTGAATATCCCGGATACCGTCGGTTATAACGTGCCCGCGCAATTCGGCAGTTTGATCAAACAATTGCGTGAACGTATTCCAAATTCAGACAAGGCGGTATTTTCCGTCCATTGCCACAACGACCTGGGGCTGGCCGTCGCCAACTCGTTATCAGCGGTAATGAATGGTGCACGCCAGGTCGAATGTACAATAAATGGTCTGGGTGAGCGGGCAGGTAATGCCTCACTGGAAGAGGTCGTTATGGCGGTTAAAACCCGTAAAGATATCTTCCCGTGCAATGTTGATCATCTGGATACCACTCAGATTGTCAGTGCCTCACGGCTGGTCTCCGGGATTACCGGTTTTGCGGTCCAGCCCAACAAGGCCATTGTGGGTGCCAACGCCTTTGCCCATGAATCGGGGATCCACCAGGATGGCGTGCTAAAGAACCGTGAGACCTATGAAATAATGCGAGCCCAGGATGTGGGCTGGAGTGATAACCGCATGGTATTGGGTAAGCACTCTGGGCGAAATGCATTTAAGACTCGCTTGAAAGAGTTAGGCGTGGAATTCGATTCGGAGGCTGAGCTGAATGAGGCCTTTGCCCGGTTCAAAGAGTTAGCCGACAAAAAGCATGAAATCTATGACGATGATTTGCAAGCACTGGTCACCGAGGCAATGGAATCAGAAAATGAAAATATCCGCCTGGTTGCATTGAAGGTTTGCTCTGAGACGGGTGAAACGCCGCATGCCAACATAACGGTGAATGTGAATGGTGAAGAGCATACGTCCAGCTCCGATGGGGGTGGCCCGGTAGATGCTGCTTTTCGTGCCCTGGAGGCCATTTTCGATAGTGGTAGTGAGTTGTTACTTTATTCGGTGAACAACATCACCAGTGGTACCGATGCCCAGGGAGAGGTCACGGCCCGGCTCAAGAACAAGGGCCGCATCGTCAATGGCCAGGGGGCCGACACGGATATCGTGATTGCCTCAGCCAAGGCCTATATCAATGCGCTGAACAAGATCCAGGCTGATGCACCGCGGGCTCATCCACAATCCGGTGATGTCTAGAATCAGGCCCGATCTGAGCAGATTGGGCTATATCTAGCCAGTTCGGCCAGGTCCAGGCCTCAACCAGCAGCGCGATCTCAGGTACAATCAGGGGCAACTGAGGCAACAGGAGAGTCAGTTGGCCCTGACACCACAACAACAAGCCTATCTCACTAGCATGGGGGTGACCGTCTGGGCGGATCAGTCTGCCCCGGATATTGTCCAGCCGGCTCCTGTCACCTCGGATTCTGTCTCACCGACACCAGTAGCCGGTTTTGGCGGCAATCCTGGAGCATCAAAAACACCATCGCTTAATCTGGATATCACTAGTTTAGACTGGACTGATTTAGCCGATATGGTGAGCACCTGCACGGCGTGTGATCTACATACCGGGCGGACCCAGGCCGTCTTCGGTGTCGGTAACCAGCATGCAGACCTTCTGATTGTGGGTGAGGCCCCTGGCGCAGAGGAAGACCGCCACGGTGAACCCTTTGTCGGGCGTGCCGGTCAGCTACTCAACGAAATGCTCCGTGCGATTGGTTTGCAGCGAGAGTCGGTTTATATTGCCAATATCCTCAAATGCCGACCACCGAATAACCGTGACCCCAAGCCCGAAGAAGCTGAACAGTGCGTGGCGTACTTGTATCAGCAGATTGCATTATTGAAACCCAAACTGATTGTCGCGGTAGGGCGTATTGCAGCCCAGCGTCTGCTAAAAACCGATACCGCGTTGTCTAAATTACGCAGCAAGGTCCATGTGCTGGCCGAGACCCAAACGCCATTCGTAGTGACTTACCATCCAGCTTATCTACTTCGTGCGCCGTTGGAAAAACGTAAAGCCTGGCAAGATCTTCTGTTTGTGAAAAAGACACTGGCATCAACGCAATAAAATATTAGAATTTATAATATGAGTGCAGTAGTAAAAACCACAAGTGGCCTTCGACAAATGTCTGAAGATGATCTTGAAGAGATCATGGTTATCGAGCGTGCGACCTATCCATTTCCGTGGACCTTTGGCATTTTCCATGACTGCATGCATGTTGGTTATAGCTGTTGGGTCTATGAGGCGGATGATGGTATTGAAGCCTATGCGGTAATGTCGATTGGTGCCGAAGAGGCGCACATACTCACTCTGGTAGTCAGGGAAAGTAGTCGTAACCAGGGCCTGGGTAGAATTATGTTGCAGTTTTTAAAAAATACGGCAAAACAGTACAAGGCCGACACGCTGTTACTAGAAGTTAGGCCTTCCAATCATATCGCGATAAAACTTTATAGCAGCTTTGGCTTTAATGATTTAGCGATTCGTCCGAACTATTATCCTGCTGAGTCCGGTAGAGAAGATGCACTCATCATGGCGATGAACATCTAACATTATTATTTACGCCATTTCCTATGATCTCATTACCCGATAGTCGTCAGCTGATTGATATTGTTCGTACTGCAGCAAAGCGGGAATTGCTGACACGTTTTGAACGCGTGACACAAGAATTAAAGATGGACGGCAGCATCATCACTGAAGCCGATCGGGCGATGCAAAACTGCCTCATGGAGGAGATGGAAATACACTGGCCCGAGATCCCTTTTCTTGGTGAAGAAATGACAAGCCAGGAGCAAGAGGCACTGTTATCAGAAGCGCAAAATGGTTTGTGGGTTGTTGATCCCATCGATGGCACGACCAACTTCAGTTTGGGGATTCCATTTTATTCCGTATCAGTTGCATTCATCAAAGATAACCAGGTTCAGCTAGGTGTAGTCTACGATCCCTCGCGCGATGAGTGTTTCCATGCGATTAGAGATCAAGGTGCCTTCTTAAACGGCAAGCCACTCGATTTGATCGAGTCTGCAACAGTCGACACGATTTCAGTTGCTGAAGTAGATTTTAAACGCCTTAGCCCTGAACTTGCACAAAAGATTATTGCCAACCCTCCATATAAATCACAGCGCAGTTTTGGTTCAGTTGCGTTGGACTGGTGTTGGTTCGCCGCAGCACGCGGGGATGTCTATTTACATGGCAGGGCGAACCTATGGGACTTCGCCGCAGGCAGCCTCATTCTGGAAGAGGCCGGTGGTGTCAGTTCTACTCTAGAGGGTGAGCCAGTCTTTAATGGCACTCTGGAATCACGCTCAGCGGTGATCGCAATTAATCAGACCCTATACGACCAGTGGTATGGATTCCTAAAGAGTTAATCCTGAAGCCATTTTGGTGGCTTTTAGCGAGTTGGCTGGTACAATCCCGTCTGCAATTAATATATAGAGTAATTTCATGGCAAGTTTTCAACAGGAAATGTCGCGGCGACGCACCTTTGCGATTATTTCCCACCCTGATGCAGGTAAGACCACCCTGACTGAGAAGCTGCTCCTGTACGGGGGTGCGATTCAGATGGCTGGTACCGTTAAGGGTAAAAAGGCCGATCGCCATGCAACTTCTGACTGGATGGAACTGGAGAAACAGCGGGGCATCTCGGTGACCTCAGCAGTAATGCAGTTCCCTTATGGTGACTACATTGTCAACTTGTTGGACACACCGGGTCACGAAGATTTCTCGGAGGATACCTATCGCACCTTAACCGCGGTGGACTCGGCCCTGATGGTGATCGACTGTGCCAAGGGTGTCGAGGCTCGCACGATAAAATTAATGGATGTATGTCGCCTACGCGATACTCCGATCATGACCTTTATCAATAAGCTGGATCGTGAAGGCCGCGATCCAATGGAATTGCTTGATGAAGTTGAAGAAGTTCTGAAAATAAAATGTGCCCCGATTACCTGGCCTATTGGGATGGGTAAATCATTAAAAGGTGTTTACCACATTCTGCAAGATAAGGTGCATCTCTACAGTGCCACCCATGGCGGCAAGATCCAAACCGGTGAAGTGATTGAGGGCCTCGATAATCCTCGCCTGGACGAACTCCTTGAAGGCAATGCACAAGAGTTCCGTGATGAAATTGAATTAGTACAAGGCGCCAGTCATGAGTTTGATCTGGATGCTTACTTAGCCGGTGAACTAACCCCGGTATTTTTTGGATCAGGTATTAATAATTTTGGCGTCAATGAATTACTCGATTACTTTGTCGAGATTGCACCAGCGCCGCAGCCGCGTAATACTAATGTACGCAAAGTAGATTCCTCTGAAGAAAAATTTTCTGGTTTTGTGTTTAAGATTCAAGCCAACATGGATCCCCAACATCGTGATCGCGTTGCCTTCGTGAGAGTCTGTTCTGGAACTTACAGTAAGGGCATGAAAGTCTTTCAGGTACGTTTAGACAAAGATGTCAAAATTGCCAATGCAACTACCTTTATGGCCAGTGAACGGGAAAACATTGAAGAGGCTTACGCTGGCGACATTATCGGATTTCATAATCACGGTACTATACAGATTGGTGATACCTTTACTGAAGGTGAAAAACTTAAGTTTACCGGTATCCCCAACTTTGCCCCTGAACTGTTCCGCCGTGTGCGGCTAAAAGATCCTCTACGCATGAAGGCCCTGCAAAAAGGTTTAGATCAGTTGAGCGAAGAGGGTGCCTCACAGGTATTTCGACCTCTTAACAGCAACGACGTCATCGTTGGTGCAGTCGGTGTGCTGCAGTTTGATGTGGTTGCCTTCCGTCTAAAAGAAGAATACAACGTCGAGTGTGGATTCGAGGCCGTCAACGTCAACACTGCACGTTGGGTCACCTGTGATGATGAAAAGAAGCTAGAAGAGTTCAAAAAGAAAGCCAGCGACAATCTCTCAATTGATGCAGGTGGTAGCCTGACGTATCTGGCGCCGACCAGAGTCAACCTGGAGCTAACCATTGAGCGCTGGCCCGAGATCGAATTCCACGCCACGCGTGAGCATTGACCCGAACTTCTGACTGACACCCAAAGATCAGCATTTTCCTACAAGCTTTTTGCCCATTCTGACTTGCATTATTGAACACTGTTCACTATTCTTACTTCTAAATTAAACACTGTTCAGAAAATAACCCAAATTTGGAGTTTTGGATGGCACGACGTAACGACCACAGCAGGGAAGAGATACAGGCCATGGCCATCGAGGCGGCGATTGATATTCTCAATAATGAAGGGCCTGGCAGCCTGTCTACCCGTAAGGTGGCTAAGGCTATCGGTTACACGGTTGGCACCCTCTACCTGGTCTTCAAGAATCTGGATGAGCTCATCCTGCAGGTGAATGCGACAACCCTGGATGAACTCGAGGATGGCATTGTGGCCGTCTCACAAGATCAGCTCAATCCTGTCTCTACCCTCAAGGCCATGGCACTGGCCTACCTGCATTACGCCCAGGATAACTTTGCACGCTGGTCCTTGTTGTTTACCTGGCGCTTGCCCGAGGGAGAGCCTGTCCCTGAATGGTTTGATGCCAAGGTTGCCGGTGTTTTCGAGAAAGTAAGAGAACCATTACAACAACTTCGCCCCGATAGCGATGCGCAGACCTGTCTACAGGCCGCACGTGAGATTTGGAGTGGAGTACATGGGGCATGCGATTTAGGTTTGAATGGTAAATTGTCCTTTGGCGGGGAGTTCAAGCCAGATACATTAATAGAATCTCTGGTTGAAAATTATTTAATTGGTTTTGCAAAGGCTTAAGGGGCGATCATGTTACGTAGAATATTAAAAGTGTTACTTAAATTCTTTTATCGAGTTGAGATAACTGGGCTTGAGCATTTTAAGCAAGCCGGTGATCGTGTTCTGATTGTTGCAAACCACACTTCATTTCTTGATGGGCTACTGTTGGCCTGCTTCTTACCAAAAAAATTAAGCTTTGCGATCAACACACAAATTTCTGAGCGTTGGTATTCCCGTTTGATTCGACCGATCGTGAATTTATTTGCGATGGATCCAACTAATCCCCTATCTTTAAAATCACTGATTCGTTATGTGCAACAAGATAAACGCGTCGTGATTTTCCCTGAAGGTAGGATAACTGTCACCGGCGCCTTGATGAAAATCTATAACGGTCCTGGTTTGGTTGCTGATCGTTCGGGTGCAATGGTACTGCCTGTTCGTCTGGAAGGTGCACAGTACACACCGTTTTCACGTTTACGTGGACGGGTACGTTTACGCTGGTTCCCTAAGATTACGATCAAGGTATTACCACCGCAGGTGATCAGTGCACCGGATAATGTCCGGGGTCGTGCCCGTCGAAAATATGCGGGCCAGGTCTTATCCGACATCATGACCGACATGATGTATAAGACGGGTAATTATAACCGGACCATTATGCAGGGCGTGCTTGATGCCATGAAGACGCATGGACGGAATCATAAAATCGTTGAAGACATTGAGCGCCAGCCATTAGGTTACAATCAATTACTCACACGGGCGTTTATCCTAGGCAATAAGATTAAAGACAATCATGAGCACGGTGAATATGTAGGTGTGTTGCTGCCAAATTCAGTTGGTACCGTTGTGGTCTTTTTAGGCTTACAAATTCATAGCTATGTACCTGCAATGTTGAATTTCTCAGCCGGTGCAAAGGGAATGATTTCAGCCTGTGAGACGGCGGCAATCAAAACGGTATATACATCCCGTCGTTTTATCAAAATGGGTCGAATGGAAGATACGATTGCGGCATTGGCTGAAAAGGTCAAGATCGTTTATCTCGATGACCTGATACCGACCGTGACATTGTTTGACAAGCTACGCGGTGCAGTAAATGCGCGCTTCGCGAACACTACGTATATGCGTAAGTCAAAGAAGGCGAAGCCTGAAGATCCTGCTGTTGTGTTATTTACATCGGGTTCAGAAGGTGTGCCGAAAGGCGTTGTGCTTTCACATGCAAACATCCTTGCGAATGGTGTGCAGATGTCAACGCGGATCGATTTTAGTGCGCAGGATATTATTTTTAATGCCTTACCCATGTTTCACTCATTTGGTTTATCAGCCGGTACCTTATTACCACTTTTATCAGGCATGCGCACATTTTTCTATCCAACACCATTGCATTACCGCATTGTGCCTGAAATGGTCTATGAGGTTAATGCGACAATCATGTTTGGTACTAACACTTTCTTAAAGGGCTATGCACGTTTTGCTCATCCCTATGATTTTTACAGTCTGCGCTATGTTTTTGCTGGTGCAGAGAAACTTCATGAAGACACACGTAAGGTTTGGAGTGAGCGCTTTGGGGTTCGAATTCTTGAAGGCTATGGTGCAACTGAGACTAGCCCAGCATTGACGTCAAATACGGCGATGGATAATAAGTCAGGCACGGTTGGTAGATTGCTGCCGGGTATTGAGTATAAATTATTGCCGGTTCCGGGCGTGGGAAAGGGGGGGCGTTTAATTGTTAAAGGCGCGAATATTATGCGTGGTTATCTGTTACATGATAAGCCGGGGGTGATACAGCCGCCCGTGACAGAGCAAGGCGAGGGCTGGTATGACACCGGCGATATCGTGACATTGGATGAAGATGGATTTGTAACTATTCGAGGGCGAGCCAAACGCTTCGCTAAAGTAGGTGGTGAGATGATATCACTGACCGCGGTAGAGGAATTTATTTCTCGGGTGTGGCAAGATAAGCAACATGCTGTAGTGAGTATTCCTGATGACGTCAAAGGTGAGCAATTAGTTTTAGTCACTGATGATGATTCTGCAGAACGCAAGGAATTAGTAACAGCTGCCAGGGAGCAGGGCATTGGTGAGCTGAACGTACCGAAAAAAACTATAAAAGTAAAAGAAGTGCCTCTGCTAGGCACCGGCAAGACAGACTATCCTGCAGTCCAGGCACTCGTGTCGACTGAGCTGGGTCTTGTATAGAATAATTCTAAGGGGAGCGGCGTGAATAAAAGTGTTAACTATTTGCTGGTCACACAATTTGCAACGGCGTTTGCCGATCGCGCTATCTTTTTTATCCTTTTTGTTATCATCGGTAAGTTTGATAACCTGCCTGGCTGGTATACGCCTTTATTGCAACTGGCATTTATTCTGGCCTTTGTATTGTTTGCCCCCTGGGCAGGCACCTACAGTGATGGACGTCCGAAGCGCAAGGTTTTATTACATGGCAACATCATCAAGCTAACTGGACTGGGTATCCTGTTTTTATATGCCATTCCTGGTATGACACAATGGGTCATTCTTACAGGATATTTTGTTATTGGTTTTGGGGCGGTGATGTTTAGTCCGGCCAAGTATGGCCTGATTCCTGAACTGGTGCCTGAAGAAAAACTGGTTAAGGTGAATGCCTGGCTTGAGGCATCAACCATTGTGGCTGTACTTGCAGGCCAGTATATCGGCGCAAGCCTTGGTGAGTTTAATGTCAACCTTGCCTTGATTATTGCCGCGGTAATATATGGTGTGTCTACTCTGCTGGTGTTCGGAATCAAAATTACGCCAGTCGAACACAAACCGCAAAAGTCATTTCTGAAAAATTTTGTTTACGACTTTAGAGAATTAATGAAACACCACGTTGTCAGGTTTGCCTTATTAGGTGTTAGTCTGTTCTGGTCGGTAGCAACGATACTACAAGTATTACTCCTTGAATGGTCCAAAACCGCGATAAACCTTACCGAGGCATCTGATATCTCTGTGTTAGGAATCTTTATCGGTGTCGGTATCATTATTGGTTCAGCGATCGTACCAAGTTTTATCTCGTTACATAATTTACGTCGCACTCGTTTTGCGGCCTATTGTCTGGGTGGATTTGTGATTTTACTTAGCCAGCTACATTCACTCTATCCCGTTTATATAGTACTGATCCTGGCGGGCATCTCGGGTGGAATCCTGGTTGTACCTATCAATGCAGCACTGGAAGAGGTTGGACATCAAACGATTGGTAGTGGTGGTGCGGTTGCCGTGCAACGTTTTAGTGAGAATATTTCGATGTTGTTTTCTCTGCTAGTGTATACCGCAATATTTGCAATGGGTGTATCTGCAAACACGATTATGTTCTCAATGGGAATTGTTATTCTTATTTTAACAGCCTTGATCGGCCTGAATTTACCGCACCGTGATACAGAATTGTTAGAGGATGAGATATGAAACGAAGTCGCAGAAGATTTTTACAACTATTAGGCCTGGGATTGGCCGGTGGTGCAGTTGCCTATAACTGGCCGCATGAAGGGATCCTTAATCCCTGTCTTAAAATGCCGGTGCCAACCGATCTATTAGAACATGACCTGGTGCAATCAGCCTGGGATGGGATCAACCCAAATAATTTCAGAGATGTTCACACACATTTGCTCGGTGCAGGTGATAGCGATAGTGGTATTTATCTTCATCCTTCAATGCAGGATGTGTTAAGTCCGGCCCAGTATGTGCGTTTTAAGTTTTACATGAATGCATCGTGCGCAGAAACCCAGGATGGTATTGATCGCGGCTATGTTTACCAATTAACCGAACATATGGAATCGTTCCCCGTTGGTGCCAAAGCCATGCTGTTAGGGTTTGATTACAATCATAACGAATATGGTGTGGCCGACAAAGATAAGTCACCGTTTCAAACTCCGAATCATTATGTGCAAAAAGTAGTGCAAGACAATCCAGCACGTTTTGAATGGATAGCATCGATACACCCTTACCGGGAAGATTGTGTAGAGGAGTTAGAAAAGGTGGTACACGGCGGTGCAAAGGCAATCAAATGGTTACCGCCAGTGATGGGGATCGACCCTTCATCGGAGCGCTGTGATCGTTTTTATGCTGCACTGGTTAAACATAATATTCCTCTGTTGACCCATGCAGGCGATGAACATGCCGTCGCCGGTGTGGAAAATCAGGAATATGGAAATCCACTCTTGTTACGACGCGCACTCGATCATGGTGTTAGAGTCATAGTTGCACACTGTGCCAGCGAAGGTATGGGTGCCGATCTGGATAAAGGTAGTAACGAGAAAAGCATATCAAATTTCAAGTTGTTTGAGCGCCTGATGAGTGAGCAACGCTACGAAAAATTGTTGCATGGTGAGATATCTGCCATGACCCAGCTCAATAGAATAGGTCCTGCATTAAAAACAGTACTCCGAAGGGATGACTGGCATCATCGATTACTGAATGGCTCAGACTATCCGTTACCTGGTGTGATGCCCCTGTTTTCAACGCAGACTTTACATGACAAGGGCTATTTAAAGGCTACGGCGGTTGAGCCACTGAAAGAATTAAGACGTTTTAATCCTGTTCTCTATGATTTTGTATTGAAACGTCACTTAGCGTGGAAGGGAAAAGCATTTTCAACTTCAATATTCGAGTCGAAAAATTTCTTTGAACGTAAGAAGACAACGACGGAAGGTTAAGGGGGAAGGTATGTCTATATTAGGCGTAATTCTGGCAATAGTGGTCGCAGTTGTTGGCCTCATTATGGAAGGGGGTGGTGGATTAATTTTTGGCGCCTTAATTGGTTATTGCCTGGGTGCCATTATCCAGTTGACTACCCAGATAGGTGACATCAAGCGAAAGCTGAATCATCTGGATAACATGTTCTTCACGTTGAAGAATACAGATAAAAAACCCGAGCAGCAGGCGCCGGCCCCAGAAGCGACACATAAACCCGCCCAGGCTCCTGTGCCTCCGCCAACACCTTCAGAGCCTACTGCACAACCGTCCACACCATCATCAGTGCAACCACCGACACAGCCTCCAATTCCGAAACCTGAACCAGCACAGCCCGAACAAAAACATAACATTCCTAAGCCTGCCCCTGCTGTTCAAAAGAGTTCAATCCAGCAACGACTGGATTCGCGTGAAAATGAATTCAAAGAGAACTTCATCGATAAACTGGTCGCAGCTGTGCACAAATTTTTCACCGACGGAAACGTTGTAGTCAAAGTCGGCATGTTGATTTTAATCATCGGCGTCGGCTTTTTACTCAAGTATGCCTATGATGAGAAATTGCTTGTTATACCAATGGAGTTGCGCTTTGTTGGGGCAGGGTTACTTGGCCTTGCTTTAGTTGTATTTGGTTGGCGATTACGAGATAAAAAGCAAGTTTATGCACTCCTGCTGCAGGGTGGTGGTATTGGTATCATGTATCTAACCGTATTTGGTGCTGCCAAGTTCTATAGCATGATTCCAATTGTAATGGCGTTTGCCATGATGATTGGTCTAGTCGTATTCTCGGCAATACTCGCCATTTTACAAAATGCAAGACAGCTTGCCTTCTTTGGCGCTATTGGTGGTTTCCTGGCGCCTGTGTTGTTATCGACTGGTAGTGGTAATTACATCGTTTTGTTTAGTTACTACGGTCTTTTAAACTTCGGTATTCTCTCGATAGCCTACTATCGTAGCTGGCGAGAATTAAACTTATTAGGCTTCCTGTTTACGTTTGGCGTTGCCGGTGCCTGGGGTGCAGATCGCTACACAGAGGCAATCTTTTCTACGACAGAACCCTTTCTGATTTTGTTCTTTCTTATGTATGTCGCGATTGCCATTTTGTTTGCATTTAGACAACCACCAAAACTTAAAGGCTATATTGATAGCACCCTGGTATTTGGTGTGCCGATTATTGTCTTTGGTTATCAGGCAGCAATAGTTCATCATATAGAATATGGGATTGCCTTTAGTGCACTTTGCATGAGTGCCTTCTATATATTCCTGGCCAGTACCTTATGGCGACGTGGTCCTGAAGGAATGCGCTTATTAACCGAATCATTTTTGGCGATGGGCGTTGTCTTCGGTTCACTGGCGATACCGTTAGCACTTGACGGACGCTGGACCTCGGCTGCCTGGGCTATGGAAGGAGCTGCGCTGATATGGGTAGGTGTTCGACAATCTAGAATTATGCCAAGGTTGTTCGGCATTTTGCTCCAGTTCGGCGCAGGTTATTTCTTCTTAGTTGATTTGTTCAAGTCCAGTACACCGGTCGACTCAATGATGTTCTTGAATAGTCTTTATATGGGGGGGGCGATCATTAGTCTGGCGGGTCTCTTTTCTAGCTATTACTTATACAAAAATAAGGAAGCGATCCGAAACTTTGAAGTACCATTTCATGTGATTTTGTTTGTCTGGGGTCTCATCTGGTGGTTTGTTGCAGGCTTAAGTGAAATGGAGGCACATGTCAGTTCTCGTTACCTGCTGAATGCCTGTTTCGCCTTTGTCACGGTTAGTTTGTATTTATGTTATGCCGTACAGTTCTGGACAAAGTGGCGCATGATGCGTTTTCCTGTTTTGGGTCATCTTTATATCATGCTTAGTTTCCTTTGGATTGGTGCGGTTGTTGGTAGCAATCATCCTTTTGCTGATTATGGCTGGATCATTTGGCCTGTGGCACTACTACTACAGTACTGGTTCTTATATCGTTATAGTGACGAGGTAGGCCAGATTGTCATGCAATGGCAGCATATTATAACTTTCTGGTTAGTATTACTGGTCGCTTCCTGGGAGTCTGCCTGGTATATAAATAAAGTTATCGATGGTGCGCACTCGTGGCGTGACGTAATGTTTGCCATGACACCGGCCCTATTAATGCTCTTATTGTTTACTGTTGGTAAGCACGTTCGTTGGCCAATTAAAGAACATTACCGATGGTACGCCAGTCATGCTGGTTCACCTGTGATGATTACTCTGGCAATAGTCGCATTAGGCTTTGCCGTCTTGCACGAGGGCAACCCCTGGCCGGTAGAATACATTCCCATCGTTAATCCTGTCGATCTTGCCGTTGGCTTCTTTATATACCTGGTAATGTTATGGCGTACTCAACTTGAGAAGATTGATAGCAATCTTGCCAAGGTGATCGATAAGCGCGTATTTAATTATGCCATGGCTGGCATTGTCTTCATGTGGATCAATGGCATGGTAGCTCGTACTATTCATCATTGGTTTGATGTACGTCATGATCTAGTCAGCATGTTAAATGCAGATCAATTCCAGGGAACAATATCTATTGTATGGACCATTCTTGCTATAAGCATAATGGTCATCGCGAGTCGACGACTGAAACGACATTTGTGGTTTGTAGGCTTGGGCTTGTTTATTATTGTCGCAGCCAAGTTATTTCTGCACGACATGGGGAATGCAAATGCATTAACAATGGCAATATCGATAACTGTCGTTGGTATTATCGCTGTCGTATTCGGATATTATTTGTCACCCTTGCCACCGAAAAAAGAGGAGAGTCAGTCATGATTATCAAGCTAAGGAATTTTGTGTCACTGACGGTAGTTTTTAGCTCCTTACTGGTTCTGATGCTGGGACCACAACAAGCATCTGCAGCTGTGGCGAAAAGTGATTTCGCATACGGTTATAGCATTGAAGTTGATGGTGACGGTGCTATTTATTCATTATTTCTGGATGAAAAAGTATACAAAGGATTAATCAGGGAAGACCGAGGAGACTTGCGTATATTTAATGGCCATGGACAGGTGGTGCCACATGATATACGTCGCGCAGAAAAAATGACCCGTAAAAAGCAATCATCGGTAGAATTACCCATCTTCCCCGTTTATAAAAATAAACACGGCGAGACAGAGACAAAGGCAAGCCCCAATGTTCGCATCACAACAAATGATCAAGGTGCCATTATTGATCTGAATTACGGTAAAGTGACAAAAGATGAGGCAGTGCTCTCTGCGTATATTATTGATGCAAGCAGTCTAAAAAATGCTCCAGATCTAATGACCATTAACTGGAATGCCCAACACGTTGATTTTGTGACGAGGGTCAGGATTGAAGGCAGTGATGACTTAACGCGCTGGCGTAATATCGTTCAGCAGAGCACTCTGAGTCATCTTCAGCATGGTACGCATACCCTGTTACAAAAAACCATCGATTTACCTCGCTCGATCCCAAAATATTTACGCTTAACCTGGGCTGGTTATGAATCGCTAACGATAGACTCGATAAAATTAGATTTTCCAGAAACGTATCACGCCCAGCCAAGACAGTGGTCAGCATTTTCACCAAGCAAGGTCGATGAGACACAACAGATCTATTATTTTGATACTAACACGGTTCTTCCTGTCGATAGATTGAATGTCAAACTACCTGCCAGGAATACCCTGGTCAAAGTCCTGATTGAATCGGCCCCGAAAGAAACCGGGCCCTGGTATAGCCGCTATCGTGGCCTGTTGTATGATTTAGAATATGGTCAGACTATGCTTAGAAACCCAAGTATCCATCAATCAATTAATTCGCATCGACATTGGCGTTTGCAAATATTAAACGGTGAAGGTCAATTTGGTGGAGAGCCAAGCTTAAATCTGGGCTGGATTGCAGAAGAGTTATTGTTTGTTGCCACAGGTGAGTCACCCTTTACTCTGGCCTATGGTAGTGCCAGGGTTGGGCCGGTAGCCGCACCATTGGCTCAATTACTTAGTGCTAAAACCATTAAGCAACAAGGTGCACTAATCAAATCGGCTAAACTAGGATCCAGTATAGATTTTGGCGATGATTCAAGGCTTGAGCCACCCAAGCCACCCGTCGATTGGAAACGTTACCTGCTCTGGGCAGTATTGATCCTCGGCGTGATTGCACTAGCCTTTATGGCCATGCGTCTGTACAAACAAATGGAAGAACAGGCTACAGAAGAGTAAAGTACAGCCTACAAACTTGCGATATGAGTAAATAAAAGTACGATGGCCGAAGAAGAAAAGAGTAATGCGCCCAGCTTATGGGACGTCACTAAGAGCGTGCTGGCAGCGGGGCTGGGCGTGCAAAGCAGGAAAAATTATGAGCGAGATTTTACCAGTGGCAAACCCTGGCAATATATAATTATCGGATTAATAGGTGTTGGACTTTTTATCGCTATTGTCATTTCGGTTGTAATGATTGTATTGTCCATGGCTGGGGTGTGATGGACTACTGAGCAACAACTTGACTCATTTGAAAAATAGGTAGGTACATCGCGACAATGGTTAAAGGTATTAATATAATTGCCATTACACCTGAGAAACCAACCAACCACCATCCGGCGAATTGTTTTTTGATGTGAATGAGGATATTGCCTACTAACCCAGGGATGGCGAGTAAATAGAAATTATCATGTATATTAATTACTAACTTAGTGAATCCAGGTAAGTCCGCGCTAAATCCTTCAAAGAGTTCAATAAATTCCGGAATCACATAAGATAACCAGATAAAACTTATAAGTGATCCCAGGACGGTAATCCAGGCAAACCAGAGTTGTGTTGTTTGTTTAAACTCAGCCATGGTGGTTCCAAAGTGCTAAATACTAATTACCAAGATTGAGAAACAGTATCACAGAAAAGTATATTAGTGCGATGATCGCTAATAAGTATCCAATAAATTGCCCTGGACTTTGTTTAAACATATCGAGAACCGACTTCGTCGTCCCAGCCATTTTTTGATTCTCATAATCATGACGAGCGTGTTCGGCTCTTTGTTCCTGGTATTGATTAATTAACTTCCGAGCTTGTTCTAATTGTGACTCATTTTTAAGCCAGATTGCAGGTAAGGAGATGCCCATTACGCCAGCGCTGGTTTCGTAATAATCTATTTCATTATCACTCAGTAGTTCACGAATATCCTGTGCTTCATCCTCTGGAACAAAGCGGAGTTTGAATAGCATAATCGCCATGTTATAACCAATCCGTTAATGCAATACCAATACCGATACGTTTAGAACGGGCGTTATAGTCTAAGAGACTTTCGCCATAACCATCAAATGCCTGTATAAACCACTTGGCACGTCGACTCATAGGGTAGCTATAGTTTAGTTCAAGTGCGCCTTTGTTATCGGCCTTGAAATTGTTACGTGCCATAAGGCTTACTGTGTGTTTTCCAGTTGCATAAACCATGCGGAATTCACCATGACCTAAAAAATCTTCAATGTCGGGGTTGTCATCAGTGCCTGTATCACTAAGCCGTAACCAGGGTTTGAGACTGAAATAAAAATTATCACGTTCAAATATAAAATCAACATATACTCGATTCCAGCTACGAGAAAGACTGCCACCCCTGCCATTCGACTGGTGAACAGCACCTATTATGTTGATCTTATTTTTAAAACCAAACAACTCCCAGTCATTTGGTACTGTGACAAACAATTCAGGCTCATGATTAGTCTCACGAAAGGGGCTTGATGATGAGTTATAGGCTTGCCAGAATGAAAGGTTAGTATAGGCAAAATAAATTGTGCCAGATTCACCAAATAAGTTTTCCACTATGGGAAATTTAATACTAAATTGAAATTTTATTTCCTCGTTATCTAGGGTTACATCCGGCGTTGATAAAAAAGGTTCAAGATTTGGTTTGAAATTATATGTGTACGGCATAATATAATTTGGTTTGTGTGGTGTTAGCACATAAGGTTTGAAGCGAGTAGTCCGCTCGATTTCAATACGACGATCCAGAATGGAAGGTGATGGCTCTGATTCGGACTTGACTGTGGGATCCTGTTCGGTTTTTTCTGATGTAGATATTTTGGGTGATTGCGCAAACACAATGGTGCATTTAGCAGCAATAAAAAGGGTAATTAAAAATTTTGTCAAAAACACTTTCATTGTGTGTAATCGTCTTCCATTATTATTAACTTAGCGACTTCGCCTCCTTGATGACATAGAATGATGAGCGCAAAAAGAGGAAGGCAATCGCCACTCCAATCACAATGTCCGGCCACTGATTCTGTGTCAACCATACACCAACAGCAGCAACGAGCACAGAGCTATTGGCAATAATGTCATTCCGCGAACATATCCATACTGACTTCATATTGATATCCTCTGATCGATGTTTCCAGAGTAGTAAAAGACAAATGCCATTTGCTATTAAGGCCAGCAAGCCAAAGATGCCAATTAACTCGTAAGTTGGAACCGCTGGAAATACTAGTTTGTAGGTTGCCTGGCCAAGCACAAATAGGCCAAAGCCTGCCATAATACTGCCTTTAATCATGGCAGAGATGGCCTTCCAGCGCACTGACTTGGCGACGACGTACAAGCTAAAGCCATAAACAATCGAGTCGCCGAGCATATCCAAAGAGTCAGCGAGCAGAGCCGTTGAGCTAGCAAGTATACCTGCTGTAATTTCAACCAGAAACATGAATAGGTTTATACCGAGTACCCACTTTAGTGTGCCGTACTGACGCTCACGGAGTTTTTCAATTTCACATGCACTATCGTTACAACAGTTTGCCATTATCGGGTACCAGCGGATTTGTTTTTTTGTAAAGCTAGTCTTGTGAAAATCGGCCCGATGATCTCAAAGAATACGGTCGAGCTGATTACGATAGTTAATAAAGTTTGGCGATATTCTGGGAAATGATTGGTGGCAACTAAAGCCATACCGATGGCGACACCCGCCTGAGGCAAAAGCGCAATGCCCATCCAATTCCTGACCCCAGGATCGGCTTGACTGCAACGACTACCAAGGTACGCGCCGACATATTTACCAATCGACCGACATACTATATATACTAATCCGATTAAGCCAAGCTCCTTCAATGAGCTTAATTCGAGCAGGGCGCCGGCGAGCACAAAAAATACAACCATAAATGGCCACTCGATACCCTCTATCGCATGAAAAGGATAGTCATGATGTCTGGCAAAGTTAGTGATAACAGCACCCATGACCATTGATGCAATCAGAAATGACACATCTAACCAGATTGCAAGGCCTCCGCATACAAACACGAGTCCAAGCGCCTCGGTTAGTATCGGCTGCCCTTGTTTTATCCGCCCTGTTAAGTAGGCTGCAGGGAAACCAATCAATAAACCGAGAAGGATAGCTCCACCAATCTCTTTTCCTGCTGTTAGCATTGGCGACACTTCTGCGCCGTTACCATTTAATGAGGTTACGATGGCTATGCCAAGACTAAATAATATCAGTGCCCAGATGTCGTCTAAGGCAACAATTGAAAGTAACAAATCTTTAAACTTACCCTGGTAGTTGCGTTCGAGCACAGTATCAAGAATTGCGGCAGGAGCAGTTGCAGAGGCGATACAACCAAGTAAGATCGCGACTTCGAGGGAGACGCCCGCCCAGAACAGACCAAGACTAACCAAAACAGTGGTACCGATCGCCGCGCTAATAGAGATCCAGAGAATATTATTTGCCGAATTATAAAATGAAGCTCGAGTAAGCTTACCACCGAGTAAAAAACCGACCATGAGCAGCGCCATATTTGCTATCAGATCAAAGCGATTAGCAAAGACATCAGGGATAATATCGAGTACTTCCTGACCAATAATGGCGCCAAAGATAAGCAATAAGGTCACACGAGGCAAAAAGGTACGGCGGCCAAGCTCTGAGGTGACCAGACCCAGGAGCAAAATTCCACCTAGGGTAAGTAAAAATTGAGATGTTGTAGTCACGTTATTGACCTTTATGCCTGTATTGAGACAACTGTCCTCAAAAGTTCTGAGATATTTTAATTCATTTTAGTCTAATCAATGGAGGTATTTAACAATAAATACTCGTAATTAACTGCGACTTATTTAAGTAGAATAAAAAAAGGCACTACGTGAGTAGTGCCTGTAAAGGTGCTGGGAAGGTAAATTATGCGGATCAGCGAGTTGCGACTTGTTCCATTTGAGGATAGCGATTCGCATCTCTAATTTCTTGAATGATGCTGAGTTGCCGTTGACGGCGTCTGAGGTCCTCAGGATCTGTTTTCTTTGACATGGATTTCATGCTTGAATCATTTTCAGCATTGAACTGGTCAATCTCTTTGCGGCTATAACTCTCTTCCTTTCCTGGTTCCACGATGTACCGCGAATAACCTAGTTGATCCATGATGTTTCCAGTGATTGACTCAATTATGCGGACGTGCTGTTCCGACATATTCTTTTTAAACTTGTTTGAGTTGTCAGCCATGACAGGTTGTGTCAAATTCGACCAGAGTGAACTTTTGGTAGCGGTGCGACTAGCCTCACCTGAACGATGAAAGTTGAGCATATCTGGTATGAACGGTATATCTAAGAATGTGCATAAATCCGAAATAGTGTCTTCAGGTTCACTGGTTAATGCTTCATAACAAACACGTTTAAATTGATCTGGCCGCAACCATTTCTCTGCATCAAGGCAGAGTTGTTGAAGCTGGACCCACTTTGTTGCTATGTTGTATGGGTGTTTATCACCAATCACGGCTTTACTGAATGATAACGCGACATCTCTCGGGTCACGATAGAGGTAGATGAATTTTGCATTATCCAGATAATCATCAAGCTCTTTTGCCCAGCGAATATTTTGCATGCTTTTGCATAACCATGCCTTTGCATTATGTTTTTGCGCGTAGATTTCCATCACTGCACTAAATACAGCAACGAGACTATTCTCACGGCAAAGTGAACGCACTTCATCTCTATCAAAATGCTCAATTTTGTCCCAGACAACTGGATTATGTTCAACCAGGCGACAAACATCGTCTACTAAACGGTTCATCGTATCTTCATCAGATAAGTCACCATAATCCGGCATCAATGGCATAAGATTTTGCAGGATGTGGGGAGGGTGAGGTGCAACAATTTCTGATGATGAATTTAATATCAGGCGTAACAGGTTCGATCCAGAACGTTGTTCTCCGACCATTAGAATGGACTGCATACTTATTACCTCGTAAATAGTTAGTACAACATATACCCAAGAAAACCAGCGGCTAAGATGACCCAAAGGATATCCAGGTTGTATCGAATCAGCACAAACAGCGATGCAAGCAAGATAAGGGTCGATGGCCATGCCTCATTAATTGAAAACGGCCAGGGTGGATAAGCTGCCTGTAGCAAAATAAGTGATGCAATAGCTATCAGGCCGATGACGCCACAATGAATTCCATGCATTGCTGCTTGCATCATGGTTGAACGCTGAATATAACCAAGAGCATGCGAGGCCGTTACCATCAGAACGGCAGGCGGAGTATAGATAGCGACGGTTGCTAGCAAAGCGCCAAGCCAGCCATGAGACTTGAATCCGATAAAGGCTGCGCTAATCAGGATTGGACCAGGTGTTATCTGTCCCATTGCAATACCATCAGTAAATTCCTGTTGCGTTACCCAACCATATTGAAGGACAACCACACTGCCAATAATTGGGATAAACACATAACCACCACCAAATAACATCAAGCTCATACTGGCAAACGTTAGTGTCAGGAGCAGTAGGCTGTTGTGCTCAAGTGGTAATGGCATAAACCATAAAACGACCAGGGCAACGAGAAAGAGAATCACACTAAGCAGTTTTACAAGTGAAAAAGGCCGTTGTTCAATATCCTGAACTTGGCCTGTCTCTTGTTTTTTGAAGGCCCAGTAGCCTAGAAAACCAAAACCTAAGACGATACCGAGAGTGGCATATATTTTATACTGTAACGGTGCAAGTAACATGATTGCACAGGAAAGAATAACTAGAGCTGCTTCTCGCCAGCCCTTGATGGTTTTCCGCGCGAGGCGCAATACCACAACCATAACTATTGCTGTTACAGCGGGTATAAAGCCCATGAAGACTTTCTTGATGGCAATAATTTCACCGTATTTAAAATAAAAATAACTTAGTCCTACAATCAGGACAAATGCAGGAATCAGTACCGCAACGGCAGAAGTTAATGCGCCAACAGGACCCCGCAAACGGTAGCCAACATAGGCGACAACATTGACTGCCTGTGGCCCGGGCAAAAGATTAGCGAGGGAGATTGCATCAAGCATCTCAGCGTGTTTGAGTAATTGTCGTTGTTTAACTATACGAGTCTCGATCACTGAGATTAACGACATGAAACCACCAAAGGAAATGCAGCCGATTCCTAAGAAAGTCTTGAATAAAAACCAGAGTGAGACTTTATTGGGAGTATCTGCTTGAGCGTCTTTTTCATCAGTAGACGCATTAAGATTCATGTCGATAGTCGTATGATTCATAACCTGATAAGTCCTAATTTATGAATTTTTATTTGAGACTGGATATGGATTCAATAAAAGCGATAAGTTTATTCGCGCTCGTTTCTATCTCGTTTTCAGACGTATTGATAATCAAGTCAGCATCATTTGGATTTTCGTAACCCTGGCCAATTCCAGTGAAGTTTTCTATATCGCCTGAAAGTGCCTTTTTGTATAAACCTTTAGGATCACGATCTATGCAGTCATCAAGATTTGCTTCGACATGAACAAGATAAAAATTATTTTGGATAATGCTGCGTACATATTCTCTTCCCTCTTGATAAGGTGAGATAAATGTAGCTAGCACGATATGACCGGTTTGTGCAAACAGTGATGCAACTTCGCCTGCACGGCGCAGGTTTTCTTGTCTAGACTGTTTACTAAAATCAAGATCTGCGTTCAGACCTGCGCGCATTGTGTCACCATCGAGTACGGTAATGAGATAGCCGCGATCAAATAAGGTTTGTTCAACCAGAGTAGAGATCGTTGACTTACCTGCTCCTGATAGTCCGGTTAACCATATGACGCCACTTTGGTGCCCGAGTCGGCGGTTACGCATATTGCGTGAAATAAAACTTCCATGAGGAAAAATATTATCTTGCGCTAAAGGTTCAGCAGTATTGTGTTGGCAATTTGACATAACATTCACCTTTCTGATTCAGTCTCAAGCATCACTCATCACGATGCTAACAATCTTAGTAATGTTATCCTCTCATTGCGGCAGCGAGTACATTCAAAAACTGCGTTATTGGTCACACATTTTGTCGTCGGTATTTTGTTGTATCAAAATTAGGAAACAATAATTATAAAACGGGAGTGGAAAGTGATTACAGTTTACATTTTGTGACAAATATTCACAGGTAATTTATTTCTCATTTGCTGGTTTTTATTATGTTCTAGTTTTAACTGGACCTGAAAAAATGTGATGACTTCTTCATTTTTTAAAAGGTCTACAGCTAAAGGATGATATTTACAGGCCGAGAAAAAGTGTGGTGTTTAAAATATCTATATATTAATGTTTTATTATTGAGAAAATAACTGACGATGCTTTTGTTAACTGCACCAATGCAACATATTGCTGAGAATTCTGCTGTCGAGCAGGATCCTAAGCGTGTCAAGCTGTGGTTAGATAAATTGCCTATCGAAAATGTGCAGGTAACCGTCGATGAACTCATTTCTACCCTGAAACCATTCAATGAACTTCAAATCGATGTTCGTACAAGAATAAAGTTATTGGAGATTTACCATCGCTCATTTGAAACAATTCTTTATACCTATGACGACCTTCATCTGCGAACCCTTCCGCTTAATGTTGAGCAAAGAAGGAAACTATCTGACGATATAATGTGGGTATACCTTGAGTTAGCTAATGGCTATAAATCAATAGTAAAATCGGTTTATGAAGGGGAAGAAGAAAGTTCGTCACAGCATAATATTTCATTATCGATTTATCGAGCTATCGAACTAATTTCTAATGCCTTATTGTATGCATTTCGTGACCACCAGACACCACCGCCACTGGTATATCTTGAAATCCATCAACTTTACTATTTGGCAGAGCAATACAATATTGAAAATAAAGACGTTGGCAAGTTTGGTAATCGGTCTTCTAAGGCTACGATTCAAAACCTCTATAAGCAAATAATGTTACTAATTGCCGGTGATGCATATGGTTACGATGGTAGTCAGGTAAATGAACTGTACCTTTTACTGGAAAAATATACCGCCTGCAGTCAACTTACTTCAGCAATTCAGGCCGGACAAAAAAATACAGAGTTTTATATTGATTTTACCGAAGATGCAGGTCCGCGTAATGGCCTCAATATAAATATTCAGCTTCCAACTCAGCGAATCCTTGATGTAGCACCTGTATTGGAGATGTTAATCGCTGATCTCAGAAGCACAAAAAAACATTCATTAGATTCATTTCAGGCGCATGAACAACGTCTATTACGGTTGTTTTGCAATAATTTACGACAAACTAGTGCAGACAGAACACTTCGTCAACCAAGTTCAGAAACTGCACATGTAGCCTATGGTGTAGAGGCAACCTGTTACTACATTAGTCATCGTGAAAAATTTCTTGAACAAGAGGTTGAAGAGGCAGTAAATGGGATAGAAGTAAGAGACATTGATATGTTCGAGGCGGAACACGAGTTGTCGACCTGGAAAATCGCTAATGTAAACCCGAAAGGTCGGATGTTAGTGTCAGATCTGGAAGAGGGCACGCATTATTCAGTAGGAGAGATTGTTTCCAGCGTCGAGTTCTTATCGAAGACACAACAACATCTTATTGTAACTGGCTTTATTCGTTGGTTACGGTATATAGATGATAAGGTGCAAATGGGCATTGAGTTTCTTGAAGGTATTCCAATTTCGGTGAACTGCTCTGCTGAACTGGCAGATAGTGATGAACCAATCAATTTCCCTGCGTTGTATTTTCCAAGTAACAAAGGAACCAAACAACCAGCAAGTTTACTATTTGAATACAGCTACTTTAGTCATGCCAAAACTTTTATTGTTGATGTGAATGGTCAACGCTATCGAATTGAGCCTGTCAGGATAAATAAAGAATCACCTGTCCATGTTCAATTTAGTTTTCGAATTATCAAATAAATATGTCGCAGCGTCAGGGGCAGCACTCTGCGATTTCCTTGAGTCTGCTTCTCAAGCTAGCCCATCCCATGCCTAAATTGATTTTTTTTCCCGCAATTAGAACGGCAAGTATGTCGGGTTTATCCGGGACAATGCACATAAAGTGAAATGTGGATTCTGTTGACAACTGAATTTCCTGGATTTGTCTGCGCGGTTCTTCTGCTCTTAGGTCAGCAATCATCTTCTCTGCGGTAACGACCGCCTTACCACGAAACATCTCTACGGCGGAGGCAGCAACAGCATCAAGGTATACTTGTGTTATATAGGATACATTGTGTGCAACCCCCAATAACAGTCCTGATTCTTGATCGATGATAGCAGCCGCGTATGCATAATCAACAGAACCAATCATGTCATCGCAGATATCGTTCAGATTTGGCATGTCTAGACTTTCCATATGTGCATTGAGGAATGAAAAGTATGCACAATATTAGACATATTTAAAAGGAGAATTGATTATGAGGCGAGCACTTCCATCAAGGCTGCAATTTGTTCGGTTGCCTGTTTTGCATATGCCAGAGGCATTCCCAGACTGCCACAATTGTGAGTAAACACTGTGAGTAGGTGTTTGGGACCAGCATGTAGCAGAAAAATCTTACCGTTTGTTCCTTCAATCAAAACATTCTCTGTGTTTCCTTTACCCCCTTCACTGGCAATATTATCACTTAAAGCCAGTAGTGCACTGCTCATTGCGGCAAAACGATGTTCATCCATGTCGGCTTCCAGCCTTTGGGCTTTAGAGTGGCCATCAACACTACTGATAATCGCTGCGCTAATATCTTCGGAACTGGTTAACAGGGCATCCAGTATTTTGTCTAATTCCTGTGCAAGCACCTCTTGAGTCTGAGTATCTTGCTCAAGATTGGTATGACTAATTTGTTCAATTACATCATTGATGATTCGCATATTGGATACCTCTAATGATTAAGTACAGCGAGCAGGGCATGAACAAGTACCTTAATGTCATCTTCACTACGTGCATCGACATCAAAAACGGGAAAAATTTGCTGGCGTTCGTATAAAAAATCCTGGAATTTACTGATGTCATGTTTGTCACTAATATCTGACTTAGTCAGACCGATTACTACTCCCGTATCCTGGATAAAATCAGCAAAGGCATTTAAATAAAAGCCAAGTTGATGAAGCGGATCAGGGTGGTCTCGATTTATTAGTAAAACCAGACCAATCCCATCTTTTGCGAGGATTTGCCACATAAAATCGAAGCGGTCCTGACCAGGAGTGCCATAAAGGTGGATTCGTGTGCCATCATCAAGTGTGATGTAGCTATAGTCCATGGCGACGGTCGTTTTTTCCTTGATCTGGGCTGACTCATCTGTACAGGCAACATCTGTTCCAACAGGAGGGATTTCGCTAATCGAACCAATCGCCGTGGTTTTACCCGCTCCAACGGGGCCGGCAAATATTATTTTATCCATATGCACTAGAAGATACCTTTTAGGCTAAGTCGCTTAGCAATGCGTGAAAATAGGCTTTGTTGCTCAAGTGAGCGAGATCGTGAATTCCCTGATAAGTTGTTGTTGCCTTGCTCATGTATTATCAGATCAACAGCGAGTGCAGCATTATAAAAATTAACTACTTCGGCCATTTTAACTCCTGTTGCCTCAGCTAGTTGGTGCATTGACATGGGTTGTTTTGCAAGAATGGCTGCTAATTTCAAGTGCTCTGCTATAAATGAACTACGCGTGAAATTAGGCCAGGCTTTTAACCGAAAAGGCTTGTCGAGGGAGTGGCCAGGTAAAAGTCTGCCCTTGGAACAGCGAATTCCAGCTAGCCATAATATATTGTGCAGTGATTGCACATTCATTTCATTGCTATGCACGGCAAAACTTTTAGGTTTTAGCTTATAAAATGTAATTTGGTCTAGTGCTAAGCTGAATATTTTTTCCAGTTCAGTTTCGTTGGCGGTGGTGGCAAGGCATTGATTGCAGCCATCGATGAAAATATCGGGCAGTTCATCGCAAGTTATATGTAAAACTCTTTTTTTAAGCTTAGTCTCGATCAAAATATTAAAAAGTGAGTCTTTTAACTCGAGAACTGCTTGAGTTTTCGGTTGAGCAGAAGCAGTAATTTTTTGTGTAGACAGTTGCGCATGCAATTTTGCGTAGAGTTTTTTCAGCACAGATTTAAGCGTACTTAGATCTATGGGTCGTTGTAGGCCAATCGTATTTTTGGCCATTTTTGGATTGCTCGATACGAGCAATTTCACTTGTCCGGCTCGACTTTGGCGTAGTGCCTGTTTCCCAGACTGGCTATCTTCATCAATAATAAGTAAATGTGCTTTACTGATCTCACCGTCATTCACAACAAAACCCACATCGTC
This sequence comes from uncultured Ectothiorhodospiraceae bacterium, assembly GCA_947259575.1. Classification (GTDB taxonomy): domain Bacteria; phylum Pseudomonadota; class Gammaproteobacteria; order UBA6429; family Thiohalophilaceae; genus SZUA-24. The sequence continues at coordinate 111,541 of CAMYMU010000029.1, forward strand.
ATAAGACAATAACTTAGCTGCGGTACTCACAACCATATTGTCTTGCTCAGTTAACCCAGCAGAGTAAAGCTTTAATTTATCCGACATTTATGCTGTCTCAAATCACCATATATATAATATGTCTGAATATATCGGGATATTTCAGTGTGAGTACATCCATAAACTGTGAGCATTGCCGCAGTTTTTCTTGTTGGTAAATTAGTGCGTCGGGGTATGGTTTAAAAGCATTGGATAAGCCTTGCAGAATGTGAACATATGTTACAGGCAATACAGGAACACCGTGGTTTTTAAGGCTTAAATGCTATTTTCATGCGTAGCAAAATCGCTTTTTATGAAGATCGTCACACTTTTTGTCAGGGCCGATGGAGAGCTGAAATATAACGTCGATACTCAAATTGTGGTTATGTAAAACTTATAATTTATGCAATTTAGACAGGTGTCCGTCATGACAGAAACCAAGCATTACATCGTTCAGTTTGAGGATGTCCCAGAGACTGAGCAGCTGATCTTTAAGTTGATCTTTTCCATCTCAGAAAAAACCAAAAATCGGCCACACCACTATCAAATTAAGAATGAGAATGATGATAGTACAACTGAAGATGTTCTGATCTCAACTCTCAGAAGTGACGGTTCTGCCAGCGATGAGAAAATATTTCTGGTTGACCAGGGCAACGAATGTACAGACTGTTCATTCGTTATCCAACGCCCTTTGATTGCAACACGCACACTTTTGGTGCTCGATCGATATATTCAAAATTGCTTAGAGGTTCAACAGACAAGCTTAGATATGACAGCTACAGTAGAAGAAGAGAGCAAAAATGAAAATGATGAGCAAGAGGGCATAGATTTCTGTATTACAGAAGAAGAGGCTTCTGAACTAGCAATTGTCGCTGATGAAACATTGTCCAATCCGGCTAATGAGCAGGTTGAAATACCACAACCAAAAGTGATAAATCAAGAGACAACGCTTGTTGCTTTTGAACGTTCACCAAATAAACCTAAACAAACCAGCACGGATGCGGCAGTAACGATAACTGCACGTGATAAACCTCGAGCGATTGTCGTAGATGATAGTGCGTCAGTAAGGAAACAGATTGAGCTTGAACTGGATTTATTTGATGTTGAGGTCGATTATGCAGAATCTGTTGAACAGACTTTCGAGCTTTTGAACAACAATAAGTATGATATTGCGTTTTTAGACGTTGTACTACCAGATGGTGATGGATTTCAAATATGCAAAACGATTAAGCAAACGGCCGGAACAACAAAGGTCGTCATGTTGACAGGTAAAGCGACAGCAGCAGACAAAATTAAAGGTACCATGGTTGGTTGTGATGCTTACCTGGTTAAACCTGTGGGGAGAATGACTTTTCAGAATACCGTATGCAACTACATAAAACTTAAGGCACAAAATGAAGCAATGCATGGGTAATTAAAACAAGTATTAAATGGAGAGACATGATGGCGATTAATAAGGTTCTAGTTGTCGATGATTCAGCACCTGAATTATCAAATATCAAAAAAATTATTGGAGACATGGGATGCATTGTGATTAGTGCGTCAAATGGTATTCAGGCAGTCGAGCTTGCTAAAAAAGAGCTCCCAGATATCATTTTTATGGATATCATCATGCCGGAAATGGATGGCTACGAAGCGACTCGAAAGCTGAGTAATGATCCTGAGGTAAGAAATATCCCGATCATATTTGTTTCTAGTAAAGGCCAAAAAGCCGATAAGCTCTGGGGCCAGATGCAAGGCGGAAAAGGCTATATCACTAAGCCTTATAAGCCGGAAGAAATCCTTAATCAGATACGTATATTTAATCGTTGATGATGGATAAAAATACGCCACAAATGCCTGTGCATGCTAAAGGGAAAGAGCATGCAAGCAATATTCTGCAGCTGAGTGAGCATGTCATTCATGATGAGTCGTTAGATGATATCGAAATTCGCTTTGGCTACAGTATTGGTTATTTTGATTTTGTATTGGAGAAAAAATTAGTCACTGAAATAGTCATTGAGCCAACAATTTTCCCTGTACCTAATGGCCCAAACTGGTTGAAAGGTATGATTAATCTGAGGGGTAATATTTTACCAGTGTTTGACCTTACTCAAATACTAACGGCAAATTTGAAATCGTCTCCGGGTCATTATGTATTAGTAGTCGATGAGGGTGTCAATGCTCTAGCACTATTAATCGATGCACTACCAAAGTCCTTGCCAAATCCAATTGCTGCAGAAGGAGTTGGGGAAATAAACAATATTTCTGCCGATTATCTAACCCCAGGTGTTGTCTCGGAAGACAAAAACTGGATTGAGCTCGATATTAAAGCATTAGCAAAAAGAATGAAGGAAGAGGAAGAAGGCCAGCTACAAACTAGCACAAGCTAGTAACCCACAACCAGATAACTGAGGTAGAGATTCATGTTTAACAAGATAAAAATTGGCCCGCGACTAGTCATATTGTTAACAATTCAGACCATTGTACTGATTGTATTTGGTCTTACTGCGGTGCTAGGTCTTAACTTCGCTGCTAATACATCATCAGTACTAAATAACAATGTTATTGAGCAAGTAAAGCTAAATCAACTTAATGAAGTGCTTCGTAGTGATCTTCTTGATACAGCAAACAAAATGAGTGTGGGTAAAATTGAACCGCAACTGGGTTATGCGTATTTAATGGCAGCCAGGGCATTGTTTATAAACAACTGGAAAGAATACAAGCAAGATAAAAGCCAGCAAGTTATAAAAGATATTGAAGCGTCATTTGGTAAGGAGTATACGCAGATTATTGCGGCATTTACAAAAATGGAATCACTCTTACAGGCTGGGGATCAGATTGGCTTTAATAGTTTCGCTGAAAATGAATTAAATATCCTGGTCAATCCATTTCTTGTCGAGCTTAATGAAAGGGTAAATGAACAGCAATTGATATCTGAAGGCCTTTTTGATCAGGCGATAGAACAGAACCAGGCGGCCTTGGTCAATAGTACAGCCATTATGATCGGTGGTTTATTGATTACCAGTTTGCTTGGATACCTTATATATAGATCAATTGTTAGACCAATTCGATTAATTTCATCCACCGTGGATAAGGTTTCGGATGGTGACTATTATGCACGGACAACGGTGACAGGAACAGATGAGTTAGGTCACCTTGGTATCGCCTTTGACCATTTGTTAGAAGATAAAGTAGCAACCCTGGTGCAGGCAGAAAAGGATAATGAACAACTAAACGAGTCAGTTATTTCGCTCTTGCAAGCAGTGTCTAAGCTGAGTCAACGCGATCTGACAATTAAAGCACCAGTTACCGAGGATGTTACAGGCCCTGTTGCTGATGCGTTGAATCAATTAACCTCAGAGACCTCGAGGGTCTTGCTAGGTGTGCGACATATCTCAGAAGAAGTTGCGCGGGCATCAACCATGGTGAAATCACAGTCTGACATGGTTATCGAAGTAGCAAACGATGAACAGCGAGATGTTCAAGAAACAGTTAATAGCCTAGCTGATGCTGTTGAGGCGATGACGCATATCGCGGCTCTCGCGCAAACCTGTAACCATGCTGCTGAAAATGCGATTGATACTACACACACTGCGCTCGAGACCGTAAATAATACAGTTAACGGAATTAATAATATTCGTGAAACAATTCATGAAACTGAAAAACGAATCAAACGTCTCGGCGAACGTTCACAGGAAATCAGCCGTGCCGTAAACTTGATTAATAGTATATCTGAACGAACTCATATTTTGGCCCTTAACGCGAGCATGCATGCTGCCTCTGCTGGTGAGGCAGGAAAAGGCTTTGCGGTGGTAGCCGACGAAGTGCAACGACTTGCTGAAAATGCAAGAGATGCAACAAGCCAAATTGCGACCCTGGTAAATAATATTCAAGTCGAGACTTCCGATACGGTTTCAACTATGAACGATGCTATTAGCCAGGTTGTTGAAGGATCACAAATGGCTGAAGAGGCAGGTGAGCAAATGCGTAAAACGCGGGATAGTACTGAAAACCTGGTGTCCTCAGTTCGTGAAATTGCAGAAACTTCGGCACAACAAGCACAGCTGAGTAATGAACTACAAGGCCGTGCTGAACACATCCATGAAAGCGCTCGTAAAACTGGAGAACAATTGAACCAGCAGTCAATAGTGACGACACGCCTTGTAGAGTATGCACGTAGTCTGGTGCGAGCGGTGCAAGTATTCCAGCTTCCTAATAATGGTAAAAAACAAGCACCACCAGAACAATCAAAACCAGAACCAGCAAAAGCAGATGTCGTAACAACTGACTTTGAGCGGAAAGCCTCGTAGGTTTATCGCTATGCCACAACTTACACAACCTCGTATTTCCTTAGAGGAGGAGTTAAGCACTCTGTCAGCTGAGCTGATTGAGGCCTTTATGGATGCTGATACACAGGTTGATATCCAAACTGATATTCACGAAGTTCTTAAAAGTTATATCAAACATGTCACTCGCTGTGGACTATCTGCAGGCCGGAGTGGTCTGGATGAACTTCAAGACTATTTTGTGCAATTTCAGGCAATTCTCAAAAACTTGTTGAAAAGTAAACCGGAGACAATTAATAAGTATCGTGGTGTTCTTGAGCAATGGCCTTTGCTTGTAATGTCTTATATGAACAGCACCGATAATTCTGAATTTATCGAGGAAATAGAAAACTTATTAAATAATACCCAGTGGCCGAAAGCAGACATGGCCGATACAAAACAAACTGACTTGAACTTGATTGAAAAAGTAGAGATAAAATCTGAATCAAATTCGAATTTATATGGGGGCTTGCTCGAAGAGTTCAGGCAAGTTATCGAGGGATTGATTTTACTTAATAAAAATGATGCTCATCATGATTATCAGCAGGTAAAAAAATTACTGGTGGATACGTCGAATAAGCTCGAGTTGTTTGGTTTGTCAGCTGCTTCTTCTGGGTTAATTGGTTTGATGGACGTTGCGCAGATTTTACAATCAGGATTACGTACACGCAGCTATCAAGCTGAGATTTTAGCTGAGAATGAATGGCAAGATATTTTTAAATTAAAAATAGCCATTGAAAACTACCTGAAGCATGATCTTGATAGTGATTCCGTAGACAAATTGATAGCAGCGATTCGGCAGTATTCGATGCAGGAACCAATGCCTGATGAAGAAGTGAATACTTTACGTAACTTATTGCTGTTAGACGAATCTGATGTGACAAGTAGTACCAGTGATGAAGAACTGGCAGAGGATAATGAAGAACAAGTTCAGCCACAACCACTATCAGATCAAAATGCTGAATTACTAAAATTAATCGCCGTAGAGTTTGAAAATGTTACGGTAGAATTGACTGAAAGTCTTCAAGATGTATGCAATGAAAATACAGACTCAAAAGTAAGGGAAGAATCTACAAATAAGTATGCTTCGTTTATAGAACGCTTTTATAGTGTTACTGAGTCCATCGGTTTGGTTGGGCTACAGTTTTTTTTCAGAAAATTGGTAGATTATTTTCAACAATATCAACCTGCAGACTTATTAACTCCGGAAAAACAATTATGGTTGGCTGAGTGGCCGGCTTATGTTGAGAATTACCTAACTGATCCTCACCAGGTTGCGATGGAATTTTTTGACCACTGTCGGTCATCAAATTCGGTCATAACAATAAGCGATGTTGAGGCTAGTGATTTTCGTGATGCACTGCTGAATCCACAATTCGTGCTTGATGATGAAGAGACGGAACCTCGCCAGACAACGGCAGAGCTTTCTGATGTTTCCCTACAGTTGCCAGAAGACGTGAATCAGCAATTGCTCGATAGTTTATTGCAGGAATTACCCCAACAAACGGCCGATTTTTCGAACGCTATCACCAGCATAATCAGTGGAGAGGGTAGTTTACAAGATGTAGATATTGCTCAACGGATAGCACATACCCTTAAGGGATCGGCCAATACGGTCGGAGTCACTGGCATAGCAACATTAACGCATCATATTGAAGATATTCTAACAGCGTTTACAAAACAAAAAGAACTCCCGCAAGAACCATTAACTACTACCTTGCAAGAGGCCGCGGATATTCTCGAAATAATGAGTGAGTCGTTGCTAGGAATGAACACCCTGCCAGAAAAACAATCACTTGCTGTATTACAGCAAGTCCTGGATTGGGCAAACCAAATAGAGCAGAATGGTTTACCTGAGTCAGGTTCGACGATACCTGCATCTAGTCCTGACACAGAGGAACAGACAAACCAAACCGCAGTTGAAAGTGATGTTAAACAGACAAGCTTACGCATTACGACACCAACTATTGATGAAATCTTGAGGCTGGTTGGTGAAAGTATCATTTTGAATGGTCAGCTACATGAAAGTTTACGACATATCGTCTTGCAAAATCAGATAATTCAGGAGCAAAGCTCTTTATTCCAACAGCTAGCTTTCGATCTTGAGCAGGTAATTGATGTTCGTGGAATTAATAATTATATGTCAAAAGCCAGTGATTCTAAGTTTGATGCTCTGGAGATGGATCAATATAACGAACTACACACATTATCCAGACGTTTAGTTGAAGCAGCTACTGACTCGCGTGAAATGACACAGACTGCTGATGATGATCTAAAAAAACTAGAGACTCTCCTTCATAGTCAGTCACGAATTGAAAAAGATACTCAAGAAGTCGTAATGAAAACACGTATGTTGCCGGTACAGACAATCGTGCCAAGATTGCAACGGAGTGTTCGCCAGGTTTGTCGCCAATTACAAAAGGAAGTAGACCTGGAGTTGATTGGTACCGATACGTTGATCGATAGTGATATCCTCAACATGTTAGCTGATCCGCTTATGCATATTCTCCGGAATGCCGTCGATCATGGTATTGAGGATCAAACAAGTCGCGCGCAACAGGAAAAGCCAAAAAAGGGAAAGCTCAAGCTGGATTTCTCACAAGAAGGTGAAAATATTAAAATACGCTGTGAAGATGATGGAAATGGACTTGATTTAAAAGCGATAAAAGAATTAGCTATAAATAAAGGATTGATAAATAGCGACAGCAGTTTGACAGATAATGAGCTTAGTCGCTTAATACTCATTGCTGGTTTTACAACTCGAGATGAAACTACACAGATTTCAGGACGTGGTATAGGCATGGATGCTGTTTACAGCCAAATCATGAAAATGAAAGGTACCCTGAAAATAGAGACCAGTCATGGTAAAGGGACCACTATTGAGATCCAATTACCTATCACACTCATCACGATGCATGGCATTATGGTGAAGGTTAGTAGACAAGATATCGCTTTATCAAATCGTGGCGTTACCCAAATATTACACTACAGCGCTGGCAATATTCGTGAAGAAGAGGGTGAAATATATTACGACTATGCAGATGAAACATATAGTGCTTTCTATATCGAAGATCTTCTTGGTGTAATGCGTAAAAAGCAGGATAAATCAGAATTAGATCATTCTGCGTTACTTTTAAGTGGTGAGGATGGAAAACAATACGTAGTTTTAGTTGGTAAGATCGCTACGACGAAAGACCTCGTGTTGAAAAAGCTTGGCCCCTATGTTCCAGCAATAACAGGTGTAGAGGGCGCGACTATACTGGGTGGCGGCAGTATTGCCCCTGTAATCGATTTACCTTCACTTATAAATGCATTTCAGGGGACCCAGTATGTCCCGATTATAGAGAGTCGTGAGCTAAGCGGTATTCAATCAGGCGCACCAAAAGTATTAGTGGTTGATGATTCTATGAGTGCACGACGCACCCTAGCAGAGTTTATGCATGATGTGGGATATCGTGTTGTCACTGCTCGCGATGGAATGGACGCTATCGATCAATTGGAAGAAGAGGCACCTGATGTACTATTGGTGGACATGGAAATGCCACGTATGAATGGACTTGAATTTACATCCTATGTCCGTGCTAATCCTGTAACACGCGATCTGCCGGTAGTAATGATTACCTCTCGCGCGACTAAAAAACACCGTGGTGAGGCAGATATCGCTGGAGTCAATGCTTATCTAGTTAAACCCTATTCAGAAAATGAGTTATTAGATGTCGTCGAGACTCAATTAAAGAATGTATTTTACGCTAACAAAACAGTAACTAAAACATCGGAGTGACTGTATGAAATATCTATATAAATTCCGCTACAGCATATATATGTCATTTGCAGTGTTAATGACATTTATGAGTGGTCAGATAATTGCAACGAAGCAACAATTTAGATTCGGCATCGTACCACAATCCTCCGGTAGTAAACTGGCCCGGACCTGGGTGCCAATTCTAACTTACCTTGAAGAAAAAACAGGTTATGATCTGGAGTTTGCGACGGCTCGGAATATTCCAACCTTTGAACAACGTTTACATGACGGGCAGTATGATATTGCCTATATGAACCCTTATCATTACACCCAGGTTAACGCTACAGCCGGTTATCAGGCGTTTGCCAAGGCTAAAGGAAAACGACTAAAGGGAATTCTGGTTGTACATAAAGACAGCCCCTACCGTGACTTAAAAGATCTGGACAATAAGGAATTGGCTTTTCCATCTAATGCCTTTGCTGCTAGCCAGATTCCACGTGCTTACTTTAATAGTATTGGCGTTAATATCAGCTGGAAGTTTGTGTCATCACATGATTCTGTTTATCGAAATATTGCCAAAGGACGTTATCCTGCTGGTGGTGGTGTAATGCGTACCTTTAAGAATAGTTCTCCCGAGCTTCGAAAAGATCTGCGGATCCTTTGGACTTCCGATGGCTATACACCTCATGCGTTTGCACATCATCCACGCATACCAAGAGAAGTGATTGAACGACTACAAGATGCGATGTTAGCAATGGATCAGGACCCAGTCGGTCGCGCATTACTAAATACAATCAGACTCAAAGGTGTTGAAACAGGGCTGGATGGTGAATGGAATGATGTGCGGTCATTGCAGATTACTAATTAACGTTTAACGGCTGTGATAGACCACGATATCCATACCGCTTGCTTCGATCATACCGTCTTCGGCCATCGATTTGAGAATGCGGCCAACGGTTTCACGTGAACAACCAGCCATTCGACCAAGCTCCTGACGTGAGATATGCAGCTGTGTTCCTTCAGGATGTGACATTGCCTCGGGTTCACGGCAAAGGTCCAGCAGGATGCGTGCAACACGCCCAGAGACATCCATATGTGCGAGTTGGGTGACACGTCTTGTCGTTTTCAATAGTCGCTGGGCTAACTGTAAGCCAATAGCGGTTAAGATGTCTGATTGGTAATCTTTAAGTTTGTTGGAAAATAATTGCTCTAGCTTCTGGTATTTTATTCCAGCCAATTCACAGGGAGTGCGAGCGCGTACTCTGGCGACGCGGTGTTTTACCTGATAGAACATGCCTATCTCACCAATGAAGTCTCCGGCATTCAGGTATGTCAGGACAACCTCATTTTCATTCTCGTCAAGTACCGTGACTTTCACGGATCCCTTAATTAAATAATAGAGTGTCTCCGCAGTCTCACCAGTTTTGATGATAATGCCTTTTTTCGGGAATTGGAGAATCTCACAATGACGCAATAATTCATCTATCGCTTCTAGGTTGATAGATTTTGCCGCATCCGGTTCAACAACGTCATTATCGTAAATTAGTGGCATAAGCTCTCTTTTGTCGTAGTGCTATTAGTATAATCGGCACAAAAACTATGGAATTAAGCTTTTACTTTATAATAACTTTGAAAAATGGAATAGCTCGTTGATTTAACGAAGATTGCACAAGCATTGTGACAATTATTTACAAATAGTTGAAGCATCTTTTTGCCGAGATCTGGATGCTATATAGTCAATTTTTAACTTTGTGGGAGATATATGACTAATTAGTGCGCTAAGTAGCTCGTGGTAGGTAGTAGCTTGAAAGCTCAGCGGCTTTTTCAAAGTGACTTTGCACAAGCTCGGCAACCAGTCCGACAGGTTGCTTCATCCAGTTCGCTAATGATTGCAAACCTTGTAGAGAATAATTATTGTTACCAAATTCCATGATGACAGCATGACTTTGAGAAAGACATTGAACATATGGATCATGAATATTGGGTTCCAATAGCGCCATCCGTAGAATTGGGCTGAGTTGCCAGCGTGTGGCCAGGCCTATAGTGAGCTCGTCGAATGTCACACCCAGTAACTCTTGTTGGGCTTCTTCACTGGGCAAGTTGATACTCATGTCCTCAAGTTGTGTTGCGATGTCATCCCCCGAAGCCCCTGTCAGACTCCAGAAGGCAATTTCGCCAAAATTATAAAATAGACCCGCGATAAATAAATCATCGGGACGGTGTAGCTTCAGTGTTTTTGCAATTGCCGTAGATAACAAAGCCGTTTGTAAAGAACACATCATTAGCCTTTTAATATGGCACATGGTGTTGTTGTTCACTAATGAATCAACGATGGAAACCGTAAGACTAATAGCAAGAATCTTATCAAAACCCACCAGCAAAACAGCCTGTCGAATATCCTTAATAGGGGCTGTTGTGCGATTGTAGTAAAGGCAGTTTGCAATACGGATGACCCGTGACGCAAAGGCCGGATCCTTCATGATTGTGTCAGCAAGATCTTTACATGTTGCCTGTTCGTCATTGCATATATTGAGTATAGACTGCACGGTCGTTTTCATAACAGGGACGGATTGCTCGCATATATAGCTTATCCACAAGTCAAGGTTTTTTGCAGCCATAATTCATGTCCATTAATGCATAAAAAATGTAATTGTATAAAAACATTAATTCATCTAGGCATTAATAACCAACACCAAAATGTGAAGTTCATCGCAAAAAAAATGCTAAGAGATTGACGTGCCCGGTGTGACAGTTGTTTACATTTAGTTTAATTGTACAGTGTCAGACAAAAGCAACGTGAGAGATCAAAAGATCAGGGAATAACCAAGACCAGCACTGGCACAGGCAGCAATGACAGGGATTATTCCTATCTTAAATCTAAACAGTGCTGCTAAAGCAAGAATACCTAGCAATGCAGAAAACCATTCAAAGTCTCCACCCAGGCCTTGAGGCCAAAGTACATGATCGGTAAAGTACACCGCCAGATTAATGATGACACCCACAACCGCGGCGGTTATGCCCGTTAGTGGTGCAGTGAATTTAATATCATGTCGGGTTGCTTCGACTGCGGGCCCACCGATAAGAATAAACAGAAATGAAGGTAAAAAAGTAAACAAGGTTGCGATACTTGCACCAGCGATACCAGCAACAAGATGCATGTCGGTGCCAAAGATCTCTTTGCTCCAACCACCGACGAAACCGACAAAGGCTACGATCATGATCAGTGGTCCCGGGGTGGTTTCGCCTAATGCCAGACCATCAATCATTTGTGCAGAGGTTAACCAGGCATATTGTTCAACACCACCTTGATGTACATATGGCAAGACAGCATAAGCACCACCAAAGGTAACGAGTGCTGCCTTGGTAAAGAACCAGCTCATTTGTGTGAGTGTGCCTTCCCAGCCATAGTTTAGAAACAGGACAAGCATTGCGGCTGTCCAAATCGACAAACCGACGCCGGCAAACAGGATGAGTCGACTCCATTTAAATTTCGTATGACCGGGTGGTGGAGTATCATCATCGATTATCGCAGGGCCGTAAGAATTCTTTGCATCCGAATGATGACTGCCGGCTGTAAACTTGTTTGGTGCATAACGTGAACCGATGTAACCAATTATACCTGCTGCGAGTACAACATAGGGAAACATAATTTCAAAGTGGTAGACCGCGATAAAGGCGAGTACTGCCATAATACGAAGAAGGTTATTGTTAAGCGCCTTAGATCCAATGCGGTAGGCAGCAAAAACAATAATGGCCGTTACCGCTGGTTTGATGCCATACAAAATACCCTCGGCAATGGGGTGTGAACCAAAGGTTAGATATAACCATGCAAGTGTAACGAGAATAAAGAGGGAAGGCAGAACGAACAAGACCCCGGCAATAATGCCACCCCAAATACCATGCATCAACCAGCCGATATAGGTGGCCAATTGCTGGGCCTCAGGCCCAGGTAACACCATGGTGTAATTAAGCGCGTGTAAAAAACGTCGTTCAGAAATCCATCGGCGTTTCTCGACTAACTCCTGATGCATCATGTTGATTTGACCGGCGGGACCGCCAAAGCTAATGAATCCAAGTTTTAGCCAGTAACTAAATGCCTCCCAGAATGAAACAGGATCAGGTCTTTGTAGTTGTTCTTCGGTAATATCAGTCATGATTGATTGTTATTATTATGTGAAGAGTCTGACTAAGATTATTGTTTTATTCTGGGTTTAGCAAGATTATTCTGTTAGGAACAATATATTCGCCATATCAGCAATAGGGATGTGCCGATCCATTGGGTATTCGATAACGGAAACCTGGTTTGGATTAGAAAACTGTTTTATAAACGGTTCAAATAGTTTCCCGTACCATCAAGGCCCGGTAGTAACACCAGGTGGTAACTCGAATGTCCCCCCTCATTTGACATTAACTATTTCCAATTTGAAAAGCTATTTTATTGAACACTTAATCATGTTCAATTTGTGCAAAATATTTTTCTCTAAAGTTAGTGATAATCTTTTTTATTTTAGTCTCATTTAAACCAACGTTAGTTAATACGATATTAGCCAATTCCAGACTGGCCTCAACGTTTTCGGAGATAACTGCGGTTGCCCCCAGTTTTCTCAGTTTCCGGCAATGACTTATACGTTGCCCTCGTACATAGATAATAATGTCTGGGTAACTTTTTCTTAGCGTTTCGACCACTTGCTCAGTTGCATCGGGATCATTCAAGGTCACAATGATGATCTCCGAGTTACTGGCGCCCGCAGACTTTAGTAACTCGGGGTTGCGTACATCACCATTGAAAACGGGATAACCCTTAGCTCGTTCTATTTCGACAATATTATTATCTACATCCAGGGCAACAAACGGCATTTTTGCGATAGAAAGGATTTCACCAATCCGTCGGCCAACACGGCCAAAACCAGCGATAACTATTGGTGCCGAAACTGGGGGTTCTTCATTTTTTGATTTAGTCGACCTTGTCTTTGCTACAAGCCGATGGGCAAAATAGGCGAGAAAAGGGGTGGCCAACATACTTAGCAAGACGACTAACAGAAGTTGTTGATAAACAGTCTCTACTATCAGCTCTGATTGGAAGGACAGGGAAAATATAACCAGGGCAAATTCACCACTTTGGGCAAGTAAAAGGGCGACAGCGATGCTGTGTTTAAGTTTGCGCGTGAATACATAAGTAATGGGGAAAAGCACAAAGGCTTTTACCGCGATAAGCAGGCAAACAAGGCCGATAAAAAAGATTGGGCTCTCGAGTAGCAGATTGAGGTTTAACGACATTCCCATGGACATAAAAAACAGTCCTAGCAGCAGACCACGAAATGGCTGGATCTCAGCCATGATTTGATGTTTATACGATGAATCTGAAATGAGCAAGCCAGCCAGGAATGCGCCCATCGCCATTGATAGACCGGCATGTTCGGTAATTAATGCCGTGCCGAGCACCACGAGAACTGCGGACGCGGTAAAGATTTCAGGACTACCCGAAAGCGCGATACGGTGTAATATCGGATGTAATAAATAGCGCCCAATTAAAACAACAAGACCAAGTAATAGTATTGTTTCCGCAAACGCGATACCAATATCTTCACCAATGCTCAACTCAGGCATGGCTACTAAGGGTACGAGTACTAGCAGTGGTACTACCGCAAGATCCTGTAATAACAATATTGAGAATGATGTTCGGCCGAACATCGATGTAAGTAGTTTTTTTTCAGAGAGTATTTGTAGCACAAATGCTGTTGATGAGAGTGCCAATGCCGGGCCAACCAGAATAGCTACCTGCAATGGGATTGCGAAAACAAAATGTGCTACGCCACCAATCAATAAACTGGTAAATACTAATTGCAGTGTACCCAGACCAAATACGAGGCGACGCATCTGCCAGAGTCGAGAAGGCTTGAGTTCAATACCAATGACAAAAAGAAGAAACACGACTCCGATCTCTGCCAGGTGTCTGATATCACTAATATTGTCAATTAAACCTAAGCCATAGGGACCAACTACCACACCCGCGATCAGAAAGCCGGGGACTGCACCGAGTCTAATCGCTTGAAAGAAAGGAACAGCAATGACCGAAGCAAGTAAGGAGTGAAACAATACTTTATATAATATTAGCAGCTAAAATAGCCGATCCCTAATAGGTAATGGGCCTGGAAGCCCGACCAACATATCATAAAAACTTACTAAAGTTGTTTGGGAAACAGTATGAGTAGTTAGTTCCAGCCACTGTTCTCTTTTTGGGCGAGGGCGATCCATTCTTTATGTAATGAATTGTAGTGTCGGCCCGATATTTTTGAACGGTGAATGATCTTTTCAAACATCTCATTGGCCTTATCATTTTCGCCAACGCTTTTGAGTAGTTTGCCATAACGGTATGTGGCTTCTGGTCCAGGGTAGTATCCCTCCAGGGCCTCATATTCATGCAACGCCGCCTTTTGCTCATTTAATTCTTCGAGTGACCGGGCATATAGCAGGTGGGCATCGGCATTTTTAAATTCAGGGTTGTGAGCAATGAGCATTTCAAGGACGGACTTAACTTCACTAAAGTTGCGTAAGCCGAATTCAGCACGTGCAAGACAGTGCATCACATAAGGGTCATGTTCGTGTACACCACGTAAGCATTTAACACATAGCTGCTTGGCATCTTCGAACATTCCTTTGTTGAGGCATTCATTGGCGAGCTGGATTGAATTTTCGATGCTGTCAGACACAGTATAATTAAACTGTGCTTCGTTCATATTTTTGTTGGGGTTGATTGCCTCTCCGATATTGCGTTGTATTTTTCTGCCACTACGACTGTCCATTAAGCCGGGTAAAAGCTCGACAATAAAATAGGCAATAGAACCCGCTACAGGAATTAATACAACGATCCATATCCAGGTGGTGTTTCTTCCAGTTTTAAGGATGTGAACAACGAATGCTACTTGAATGACTATCGATACTATATATATCGGCATTTATATTCCCCAAATAAAGCTATTTTTTCATCAGTGGCTAATATGCGCCAATAGATACTATTTTATTTAATAGTAGCAACATTTTCTCGTTTCACGTAATTACTTCGGGTTGAATTTTCGAATAATTTCAAAAACTGCGATAGAGCACGCAGAAGCAATATTCATAGAAGAGTTCTGCCCCTGCATCTTGATATGAACCGTTTTGTCTGATGCATCCAGCAATTCCTGAGATACCCCCTTATTCTCTGATCCCAGAATAAGACATATTTTTTCGTCGGGCCGAATTTGTAAATCCAGTATATCGATACTTAATGTGGAGATTTCGAGACTGATAATGGTGTATCTCTCTGCTTTGAGCCTTGCTAACAAGTCGATGGGATCGTCTATGTAAGAGAAGGGGACAACCTTTTCGGTAGCGCGTGAGGTTTTGCTGATTTTGTTATTGGGTGGTGTTAGTGATGAGCCAGATAAATAGATTTTCTCAACCCCAAGTGCATCAGCAATTCGAAATAAACTACCTATGTTAGTTGGCCGTTCAATATCATGGGCCAGCAGACACACAGGATATTTGTCTTTGGTCGGCTGATAGTGACGGTGATCGAGTTGCCTATTTTTCATGTGTAAACTATACGAAACTACTCAAGGTGGTTGTGTGTTCTATCGATAATTCGATTATATATACGATCTATTTTTTTGATAATGGAGTTTTTGCCGTAGAGGATTTTATTTTTTTTTCGCATTATTAATCCTGTCATCAAGTGACAAGCCACAGCAGACGATAAGCTGATTCTAAACGCCTTGCTAACATAATAAAACTTTTCCCCAATGCCTATAATTTTCATTGGATAAATAGTCTATCGTAAAAACCATCTCCAAAATATGTTTTGAAAAACCTTTGTGTTTAAGCAGTTTATAAGGAATGTCTTATTTGTGCCAGGGACCAGAAGTGTTATAAATTTAATGTTTAGAACAACCTTCTCTGACCTGGGGACATTAACATTCCGAATCTAGAGATTAAGCCAAATAAATCATCGAATTGGAGAATTATCTTATCGTTGATTCTATTATTAGTGACAACACTAATATTTGTTTTCGGAATTGTTTACTACGGCGCCGAAAAAGTTAATGAAGAAGCGCGTGTAACGACAGAAAACTATGTAAAAGCAATAATCGACGATAGATTAAATCAGCTACAAACTCTAACCAAGGATTATGCTTACTGGGACGATACAATAGAGTTTGCATATCATTCCCAAAATTCTGAATGGATTAAAGAGAATATCGGTGAGTACTTAACTGATACATTCAAAATTACTGACCTGGTCATTATCAATAGTCAGAATAACCCGGTTCTATCTCTTAAATATGGTCAGGTTGACAATTCAACTTATGCAACAATAAACAAGGATGCTTTATTAAGCCTTATTGAAAAGGCACGACAATCAGGCACTGTACCCGCTCCTGTATCTGGAATACTAATGATTGATGGTACGCCTGCGATCGTCGGTGTATCGGTTCTCGCACCTGAAGATGGTACCTCGTTGCCATCACCCCGTCCGTTGTTGCTACTGGCAAATCGCCTCAATCAGGGTTACTTTCAGGAGCTATCTAAGCAATACAGGCTAAGCGATTTACGCTTTACAGCAAGTGGTCAAAGCAGTGCAACTGACAGCTCGATTAAAATTATTAACCCATTGGATAAAACCCTGGGGCGGCTTTCCTGGCGACCTGAACAACACGGTGACTTAGTGATTGCTAAGCTACAATTACCAATATTATTACTGTTAGTTGTTATTACGCTAATTACTCTATTTATTATTAGTGTCTCTCGCAAGACAGAACGTCGTCTACAAAAAGCCTATGAAGATTTGGCGTTTAATGCTAATCACGATGCCCTAACGGGTCTGGCCAATAGACGTTTGTTCAATGAAATTATGCAGCAAACTATCCGCTCCGCCAAAAGAGATAATATTTCCTGCGCACTATTGTATATTGATCTGGATGATTTTAAGGATGTTAACGATGCTTATGGTCACGAAGCAGGCGACCAGGTATTAGTGAAGATAGCTAATCGCATTAAATCCAGTATCCGTGAATCTGACACTATAGCGCGTATGGGGGGTGATGAATTTATTGTTCTCTTGCATAAGACAGTCAACTACGATGATATCAAAGCGACAGCAGAGAAGATTCTGAAAAACCTGACACAGCCTATCGCGGTCCAGGATAATGAAGTAAAGCTTAGCGCTAGTATTGGTATTACAATATGCCCAGATGATGGGATAGATTTAGATACTCTCATGTCAAAGGCGGATTCAGCGTTGTATAACTGCAAGAAACAAGGCAGAAACGCATACCAGTTTTATGCGGACTTTGAAAAAATGGCTAAGCCGTGCTAGAAGTTAGTGTGCTCTATGGGTGAACGATTAGTTACTTATTGTTTTTTTTACCCATTTATACGCATCCCCCTCTTTTTTAAAAAACAGCAATTATTTTTCGAGATTCATCGCCCATAATCCGATAAAAAATATACATATTAACTCGCCTTATTTGATTATTATTTATTTTTTCAATAGCTTAGTAAGATACCCCTGTGAATTGCAAATAACCATTTATCAAATGGTGACAGGGCTAGAAGGGAGCTGGTGATATATCCCGCCTTGGTTAAAGGGCGGGATGATAGGTTGAATTAGAGTTTATTAATTTTATCTAATTGTTCTTGTAGTTTTTCTATCGCAATCTTGATTTCAGAAAGCTTACTGCGCTCTTTTTCGACTACAGGGGCTGGAGCCTTATCGACAAAGCTGGGGTTGCCGAGCTTCTTTTCAACCTGCTCATATTGCTTCTGATTTTTTTCCAATTCTTTTGTCAGGCGTTGGATCTCTGCATCTTTATCGATCAGGCCTTCCATTGGAATCAGAACTTTCATTTCACCCACTAGTGCAG
This sequence comes from uncultured Ectothiorhodospiraceae bacterium, assembly GCA_947259575.1. Classification (GTDB taxonomy): domain Bacteria; phylum Pseudomonadota; class Gammaproteobacteria; order UBA6429; family Thiohalophilaceae; genus SZUA-24. The sequence goes on from CAMYMU010000029.1 coordinate 129,510, forward strand.
TGGCCGATTCCGGCGCCTGTTCATCATCGGCTAACCAGATAATTGTATCCAGTTTGGCAAGGCTGGTGAGGTAGATTTCATTATCGACCAGGCGTTGTTTATCTTGTTCGGTGCCATTTTGTAATAATACGGGTAGGGGTTTACCGGGTTTGATGTCATAACCACTGCGTATCTTTCTGATACCCAGTACAAAGGACTGTACCCATTCCATGTCATCGACGGCTTTGTTATCGATGAGTGTGTCGTCGGCGACTGGATAAGGTTGAAGCATGATGGCCTTTGCCTTGATCTCACATAACGGTGCTACACGTTGCCAGATCTCTTCTGTTATATAAGGAATAACAGGGTGGGCAAGTCTTAATAAGGCCTCGAGGACCGTGATCAGTGTTTGTCGAGTACCGCGCTTGGCAGCATCAGAACTTTTTTCGTTCATCAAAACTGGCTTAGACAATTCCAGATACCAGTCACAGTAATCGTGCCAGGCAAATTCATAAATGGCAGTGGCCATCAGATCAAAACGATAATTGGCTAGCGATTTATGCGCAGTTTCAATGGTTGCCTGTAGGCGTGACTTGATCCACTTATCCGCCGTGCTGAGCTCGATGTCATCACTACCGATACCAATGTCTTCGCCTTCAGTGTTCATCAACACATAACGTGCGGCATTCCATAACTTGTTACAGAAGTTGCGATAGCCTTCAACACGTTTTAGGTCAAAGCTAACATCGCGTCCGGTTGAAGCCAGCGCAGCATAAGTAAAACGCAGGGCGTCGGTGCCGAAAGCAGGGATGCCATCAGGGAATTCCTTGCGGGTTTGTTTAGCGATCTTCTCAGCCAGTTGCGGTTGCATCATGCCGCGGGTGCGTTTTTCTAATAGTGCATCGAGTTCTATACCATCGATCAGATCGATCGGGTCAAGCACATTACCTTTTGACTTGGACATCTTGTGTCCATGCGAGTCACGTACCAGGCCATGGATATAGACTTCCTTGAATGGAACCTCACCAACAAACTTGATGCCCATCATGATCATGCGAGCCACCCAAAAGAAAATAATATCAAAACCGGTAACTAATACAGACGTTGGATAAAATGTCTTAAGGGTTTCGGTATTTTCAGGCCAGCCTAATGTGGAGAAAGGCCAGAGAGCCGATGAGAACCAGGTATCAAGCACATCATTATCCTGACGTAAGTTAACGTCAGCTGCTAAATTATTTTTCTCACGCACTTCCTGTTCATTGCGAGCAACATAGATGTTGCCTTCATCGTCATACCAGGCCGGGATACGGTGTCCCCACCAGATCTGGCGACTGATACACCAGTCCTGGATGTTACGCATCCAGTCGTAATAGGTGTTCTTCCAATTATCTGGAACGAATTTGATCTTGCCGGTCTCTACTGCTTCAATCGCAGGCTTTGCTAACGGTTCGATCTTTACAAACCACTGATCCGTTAAATAGGGTTCAACCACTTTGCCACTGCGATCTCCGCGCGGTACCATCAATTTGTGGTCTTCAATTTTATCCAGTAAATCCAGTGCCTCCAGATCGGCTACGACTTTTTTTCGTGCGTCATAGCGATCTAATCCCTGGTATGCCTCTGGTGCATTCTCATTAATACTGGCATCGACGGTCAGAATATTGATCATGGGCAAGTCATGCCGTTTACCCATTTCATAGTCGTTAAAGTCATGGGCAGGTGTAATCTTCACACAACCGGTTCCAAACTCAGGATCAACATAGTTATCGGCGATGATCGGAATTTCGCGACCGACCAGAGGCAGGGTGATGGTCTTACCGATCAGTGATTGATAGCGCTCATCATCAGGATGCACGGCCACAGCAGTATCACCTAACATGGTCTCGGGACGAGTCGTTGCCACCACCATATGACCTGAACCATCGGTAAGAGGGTAACGCATGTGCCAAAGGAAACCATTTTCTTCTTCAGAGATAACTTCGAGATCAGAAACCGCTGTATGTAGAACAGGATCCCAATTCACCAGGCGTTTTCCACGATAGATCAGTCCCTCTTCATGCAGGCGAACAAAGACTTCCTTCACCGCCTCGGATAGACCATCGTCCATGGTGAAGCGTTCACGTGACCAATCCAGTGAAGAACCAAGTCGGCGCAGCTGGCGTGTAATGTGACCGCCGGACTCTTCTTTCCAGTCCCAGACGCGTTCAATAAAGGCATCACGGCCCAGGTCATGACGGGTTTTACCCTCGGCATTGAGTTGGCGTTCCACCACCATTTGTGTCGCGATCCCCGCGTGGTCAGTGCCTGGCTGCCATAAGGTGTTGTGCCCCATCATGCGGTGATACCGGGTCAGGGTATCCATGATCGTATTATTAAAGCCGTGCCCCATATGCAGACTGCCCGTCACATTGGGCGGTGGGATCATGATGGAGAAGGATTCTTTACCGCCTTGGGGGGCAAAATGATCATTCTTTTCCCAGGTCTCATACCAGCGCTGTTCGATGTTTTGGGGGTTGTAAGTCTTGTCCATATTGTGGGGCGAGCCTGTTTCTTCGTGAATTGAGAAAAGCGGCATTATAACTGGATTCACAGCAGATTCATCCTGTAATCCGGCAGGATTTATTTCAGAGTAGAATTACGACACAGGCGAACAACGAGGGAGTCTGCTAGTATTCACCGAATTATAAAAAAATGGTAATCGCACGTGTTTTTTAGCCGACTCACCACCGCACAATCATTGTTCATTCTGATCGGGGTTAGCCTCCTGATCAAGGTCGTCATGGCCATGGTCTTGCCGATGACGGGCGATGAGGCCTATTTCATTGTCTGGGGCAATCACCTTGATTATGGCTATTACGATCACCCACCGATGGTGGGTTGGTGGTTAGCAGCCCTGCTGCAGGTCAGCGATCACCCCTTGTGGTTGCGGATGCCGACCATACTGGTTACCACCGTGATCGGCTGGATGATTTACCGTATTGTCTACCCGCGAGGTAAAACCAATGCGGTGATCGCGGCTGGTTTATATTGGTTAGCGCCTATCCATTTATTAGCACCGTTGATCACTACCGACACACCGCTGATCTTTTTTGCCTTCCTGTCGGGTGTGAGCTTTTATAAAGCGCAGCGCCATGATCGTTATCGTTGGTATTTGCTCGCTGGCCTGTTTCTGGGACTGGCCTTCTTCTCCAAGTTCTTTGCCGGGATGCTGGGCATCGCCTATGTGCTTTACGTCATCCTGTTTGTGCGCAGAGGGATCAAACCTTATATAGGTATCTTATTTGTGATACTCGGCACCTTGCCGTTTATCGCCCTCAACCTGTACTGGAACTATCAGCACTGCTGGGATAATTATTTATTTAACCTGGTTAATCGCACCAGTGACGCCAGCTTCTCGTTCTGGACCGTGGGTAAGTATGTACTGATGTTGGCCTATATAATAACACCCCCGGTTGTGTTCTATGTTGTGCGTAAACCCGGCGTGCTCATGGAAACGCTTCGCAATGGTGGCCTGGGTGTATTCCTGGCGTTATTTGTTATACCGATTGTATTGTTCTTTGCCCTGTCGTTTGCCAAGAGTGTCGGTCTACACTGGTTACTCAGTTTTTACCCATTCCTGTTTATCGCCGTGATTATGTTGCTGCACTTTGGGCAACTGCGTGTATGTTTTTATTTCATGTGGGGCTTTAGTTTATTGCACGTCCTGGCCTTTGCCATCATCTACGCACTTAGCCCCGGTATATTCAAAGATAACGAAGATAACTATCAAAAGATCGTGCTGGCCATGTACACCCCCGAGCTACTAGAGCTGATCGACTCACAACGCTACGACTTTACGCTTGCGACACCGAGTTACAGTGAATCAGCCGTACTGGCCTATCACAGCCGTGAAGACGTACTGGTGTTCGGACACGGATCACACCACGGGCGGCAAGACGATATCATTACAGACTTCAAAAAATATAACGGCAAAGGCATCGCCATCCTCATGCGCAAAGATGACACAAAGCGCTACGCAAAATATTTTAATTCTTTTGCGCACGTCATATTGCCATTTAAAGACACACAGTATCATTTAGGTGTTGGGGTTGGATTTAAATACGAGCTTTATAATCAAGAAGTACTTGAGAATATACGTAACAACTTTTATCGGATACCCGAGTGGTTACCGACCGGGAGTTGTTATATGCATGAGCGTGATAACCAATAACGCGTTGTAGCGACTAATCAAACCAAGAAAATCCGATAGGCAAACGATGATGAAAACGCTAAGTTAACTTACTAAATAAATCGGGATAAAGATTCTAATGATATTTAAACAACTGTTTGAGGTTGATTCATCCACTTTCACCTATCTGATAGCAGACAGCGATTCAGGTACTGCTATATTGATTGATCCGGTGCGAGAAACGGTCGAACGCGATTTACAAGTTTTAAAAGATATGAATTTGACGCTTTCCGCTACATTGGAAACGCATGTTCATGCCGACCACTTGACCGGTGCCAAGTTACTTAAAGCTAAAACAAATTGCAAAATTGCTTATCCTGCCATGGTGAAATCTTCCTGTATCGATATCGCTATCAAGGAAGGTGAAGCATTCAAAGTTGGCAATATCGAGCTCAACCCATTGTTTACACCGGGACATACCGATCATCACCATGCCTATCTGATAGATACCCCGATACAAAAGTTACTGTTTACAGGCGATGCTTTATTAATTGAAGCCTGTGGTCGAACCGATTTTCAATCCGGTAGTGCAGAGGCACTTTATAATAGTATTCATAATAAAATTTTCTCTTTACCTGACGAAACGCTGGTATATCCTGGCCACGATTATGAAGGACGGTTTATTACGTCTGTGTCACAGGAAAAGGTCCGTAACCCAAGGCTGGGTGGTGGTAAAAGCAAGCAGGAGTTCGTTAAGATAATGGATGGACTTGATTTACCTTATCCGCGAAAAACTTATCCGCGAAAAATAGATTTTGCTGTACCCGGTAATGAGCAGTGCGGAATCTGTCCAGGCAATGTGCCGGACGAATTTAAAGGCAGTTGTGCCATTCACGACCAGGGATGAAGAAAATGAACATGCCGCTATGATACTTGAGTGGTTCGCCGTAAAGGTCCAATATTTGATAAAGAGTTAATAGATTATCTCTATACCAATAAGCGGATAGCCTATAAGCAAAATTGTCTAATAAGATGATGCTCGTCTGCGACACTCGGCAAAATACACCTCGCGCCTCACAGCCAGGTCGTTGAATGTCTGCTTTTCACTATAAAAACGTTGTTTCAGTGTATCCCTGTAAGTCCGCAATTGGCCGAAAGGAGACGGGTACATTTAGTAGAAAACTTTTAAGATTGACCGTCCTCTAACATCTTCCGTATCTGATCTAAATAAGCCCGCATTTGTTTTTTGATATCGTTCTCAGCTGAGACGACGGCTTTCATGAGTTTGTCGCGCATGGTTTTTTCGATCTGTTTTTGCATCTCATCAAGAAAGGCGTTGAGCACATCGATGTCGACGGTAGGCTGGGCGCCTTCGACTTGGGGTTGCACGACAATCTCATCCAGCTCTGGTACTTCGACGAGTTCTGGAATGTTGTCAACTTCGGGTAGTTCTTCGGCTTCTGTGGACAATGTTGGAATAGGGGTTGCCAGCTCAATACTCTCACGGGCGGCATTGAGTTTGACTTCGCTTTTCTCGAGTAGTCCTTTGATGGACTCGAGTGCGGAGAGGAGTTCTTCTGGTTCCTGTTTGGCCATGCAGTTAGCTTAGCTGTTTAGTTCGTGGGTTTCGAGGGGATAGCCTCGTTCCCGGTAAAATTTAAAGCGTGCCCGTGCGGTTTCACGGGTTGGTTCGTCACCACTGACGATCTCGGCGACACGCTCGAAGCGGGTGAAAAAATTCGGTACTTCGTCGGCGAGGTTGATCAGGACATCTGGTTGTATCTCGGGTAAACCTTCATGGCCGATGATGACGGCGGCGTCTTGCTGGTCTGTATTATTGCTGAGACAGTGGGGGATAAAGCTACCCTGGCGAAACACCCACAGCATGTCATCGAGGCTTTTGGCCTGTTCGGCACTGTTGGCGTGGATATAGATCTTGTTTTGCTGGCCATATGCTTTTTCAGCAATACGGCAGGCTAGCTGGAGGTTTGCCTCCGCCGCCTGGTTGGGACTGATGTAAAAATTCACTCGCGTCATATTTTATTTTCCTGCCACCGTTCCGGCCCCAGATCCTGCCTCGGACAGGATGTACTCCATTAATAAGGGTACGGGACGGCCAGTGGCACCTTTTGCGGTACCTGAATCCCAGGCGACCCCAGCGATGTCCAAATGGGCCCATTTAAATTTCTTTGCAAAGCGTGAAAGAAAACAGGCTGCGGTTATTGTACCTGCACCGCGGCCACCAATGTTGGCCATGTCCGCAAAATTGCTCTTTAGTTGATCCTGGTATTCTTCCCATAAAGGTAGCTGCCAGGCCCTATCTGCCGCGCTTTGTCCGGCCGAGAGTAGTTTATCAACGAGTTTTTGGTCGTTACCCAACAGTCCCGCACCCTGATTTCCCAGTGCAATGACGCAGGCACCGGTCAATGTGGCAATATCGATCACGGCCTTGGGTTTGAATTTCTCTGTGTAGGTCAGTGCATCACATAACACCAGACGGCCTTCGGCATCGGTATTTAGAATCTCGATGGTCTGGCCTGACATGCTGGTGACCACATCACCGGGTTTGCTGGCCTTACCATCGGGCAAGTTTTCACTGGCGGCAATGACACCGACCACATTGACCTTCGGTTTGAGCTCGCCGAGGCTACGCATGACACCGAGGACACTGGCGGCACCACACATATCAAATTTCATCTCATCCATCGCCGCACCGGGTTTAATCGAGATACCCCCGGAATCAAACGTAATACCTTTACCCACCAGTGCGATAGGATTACCGGCCTTGGCCGCACCTTTATATTCGAACACGATCAACTTAGGCTGTTCACGACTGCCTTTCGCAACGGACAGGAATGAACCCATCTTCAGGGTTTCAATCTGTTTTTGTCCCAATACTGAGACCTTGATGCCATACTGGCGGCCGATCTTCTTGGCCTGATTGCCGAGATACGTTGGCGTGCAAATATTACCCGGCAGGTTACCGAGCTCGCGGGTGACGGCCATGCCATTGGCAATGGCCTTGCCAATCTTCGCTGCCCGTGTGGTTTTAGTATCTGATTTTGCAGAGTGTATTGTGACCTTACGCAATTCAGGCTTGCTGTTATTTTTTGAAATAGTTTTGGTGTAACGGTAAAGACTTTGAGTGAGGACCTGGCTGATTTGTTTAACCTTCCAGGCTGTATCGATGTCTTTTAGTTCCACATCAGTTAAGTAGACAGCGGCATCTTTGATCTTATAGCTCTTCAGGCTCGTGGCGACGGTCTTGAGCATGGTACGAAATTGATTATCCGATAGTTTTCCTGCTTTGCCGCAGCCAATCAGTAATACACGTTTTGCTGTGATACCTTCTACATCATGCAAAAGCAGCGTTTCTGAAAGTTTCCCACTCAGGTCACCCCGTTTCAGAACTGACTTGATATAACCGCCGGCCTCCGCGTCTATTTTTCGGGCTGACTCAGATAGCTTTGAACCTTCGAAGATGGCGACGACATGGCAATCGGTTTTGTGTTTGGCGATATCGAGGTTCTTAACGGAAATATTCATCTTTGCTCCTGATTATGGGATTGGTCTCTAATGGGTAAATATTCTAGAATTTATAATATCTTATGGACCTTTTATAAGGATATTCTCTATATTACCGGTTATGGTAGTACAAACCGCTTAACAAGTTAAATTTGTCGGATTCATGAGCAAAATACACATTATCAACCGCTATCTGATCAAGGAAGTGACCTTGACGTTTATAGGGGTGTGCCTGGTACTGTTTCTGATTTTTGTCAGTGGCCAGCTAGTGAGTCTCTACGGCAAAGCGGTCAGCGGGGGGATTCAGGTCTCGGTTATTCTCAAATCACTTGGGCTGAAGAGCCTGAGCAATATGGTGTTTATTTTGCCCCTGGCGTTTTACATGGGCATCCTGATTGCCTTTAGTCGCTTGTATAAAGATAACGAAATGGTCGTGTTGGCTGCGTGTGGTATTGGTCGCTGGACCATTTTGCGTAGCGTGCTTAGCCTCGCGGGCATTTTTGCGATTATTGTCGGTGGCCTATCCTTATATATTGCACCCTGGGCTGAGTCGCAAAGTGAATTACTTATCAAAAAACAAACCAGTTCAGACAGTGTTGAGGCGCTCGCATCAGGTCGTTTCCGGGAACTCAAACGCGGCGAGGGTGTGGTCTATGTGCAGGAGTTTGATCAAGATGAGCTGGTGATGAAAAATGTTTTCCTGCAACACCGGGAAGAGAATAAAAACTCGATTGTCTCGGCAAAATCAGGCCGCAAGGAACTGAAAAAAGAAACCGGTGATAATTTTTTGATTCTGGAAAAAGGTCAACGTTTTGAAGGGCCGATGGAAGATGGATCGACTGCCATGATTCAATTTGAACGTCATGGCATTCGCCTGGAACAGGCTCAATTACAAAAAATCAGTTACCGTAAAAAAGCAGAAACCACTGTGGCGCTTTGGGAACGTGGTCGCCATGATGATATTGCAGAATTACAGTGGCGTGTCTCGGCAATCATTTTGTGTTTTGTACTGACTATTTTGGCGGTGCCTCTTAGTAAAGTGTCTCCGCGCCAGGGAAGTTATTCCAAACTTGCGATCGCCTTATTGATTTTTATTATCTACACCAACCTGTTAACGGTATCACGTGCCTGGTTAACCAAGAACACGATTAATGAGTGGGTTGGACTCTGGTGGGTGCATGTGATTGCGATTCTACTCGCGCTTTCTATGTACATACATTGGCGACCGCTGTTAAAGCGGTTCTGGTTCGGTAACAACTAATGGATATTATTGATCGTTACATCGGCAAGGCCATGATCTACGGTATCCTTTCTGTCTTATTAGTCATGCTGGCACTGGATAGTTTAATCAGCTTTACCGGTGAGGCGAGCAGTATTGGGCGCGCAAATTATGGTGTGTGGGATGCGATTGCTTATATCATTTTTAATATCCCGCTAAAATTGTACATCATGTTTCCGATGGTGGCCCTGTTAGGCACGATGTTAAGCCTGGGGGTCCTGGCTGGTAATAGCGAACTCATTGCCATGCGTGCGGCAGGTATTTCGATTGCACGTATTACTTTATCCGTGCTCAAGACCGGCACCATTGTGACGGCAGTGGTGATTGCAATTGGTGAGTTTGTTGCCCCACCTGCTGTGCAGTATGCAAAATTAAAACGTGTTAGTGCTATGGACCAGGAAATTAGTCTTAATACTGACTACGGGTTATGGGCGCGAGATGGGGTTAATTATATTCATATTCGTAACGTCGAAGACGACGGACGCTTAGTCGGCATTAATATTTACATTTACGATGAGTCGCAACAACTGGTTGAGACATTAAATTCTCCCTTTGCGGAGTATCAGGAAGATCATTGGGTATTATACGAAGTGGTTAAGCGTTCAATTACGACTGATAATATCTCACAAGATTTTATCGCGACGGTACGCTGGGATACCTTACTTAAACCAGAGATGGTCAATGTGGTGTCGGTGTCACCGGATAACCTCTCTGTGATTAAACTGAAAAGCTATATCGATTACCTGAATGCAAACGGACTTAACTCAAAAGAATACGAGCTTACTTTCTGGTCGAAATTGATTGCGCCGGTCACGATTGCCGGCATGATTGTACTGGCCATTCCCTTTGTGTTTGGCTCGTTACGTAATGTCGGTGTTGGTCAGCGAATTTTAGTTGGTTTCTTGTTGGGGTTAGGATTCTTTATATTCAACAAATTAATAGGCAATGCTGGACTGGTCTATATCGATTATCCCTGGATTGCAGCAATGTTGCCGACGTTGGTGGTCGTCATTATCGGTAGCGTATTGTTGAAACGAACGCGCTAGCTTAATAGTTTACTGTTTTGGTATGTAAACGATATAGGTTCTGGAAAAGCGATCACGCCAGTTATTCGGAAGATGATCGATTAATAGCCAGCATGTGGCGATTGCAAAAAGTACCCAGTTAGGAATCTGGTCAAAAACAGGCATAACAAATCCTTGCGTGCTTTTTCCAATCGCAATGATCCAGAAAAACCACATCGGTAAACTGATCAGGTAGCGGAACAGTGAGTGTTTCCAGTTTAGTGCTTGACCATTTTCTGTCACCAGGCGTGTATGCCATGCGCGCATACCCAGTGTCTGACCACCATGTGTCCAGAACCAGGCAAAAAACAGGTAAAAAACAGCTAAATAATATGCCAGCATGAATGGATTAAATATATTTTGTTCTGAGCCTTGCTCGACTACTTCAACTGTACTGGTAAATGGTACGATGATGAAACCGGCCAGCATAGCAACAGCGAATAGTAGTAAACCATCATATACAAGTGCAGCAAGGCGGCGTTGCAGGCTGGCAGGGGAATTTTCAGAATTTTGCATATCTACTATTGCTATAGGGGTCATAGTTGTGTTGAACTTAAACCAGGATTTTAAAGCAAGCTCGGTAGAATATAAATGAGTTTAATAGATGAATTAGCCAGCCAACCTGGTGTGATGGCCGCAGGTGAATATGCTTATCGAGGTGATCGATTTAGCTATGTGGGTCAATTGACCGAAGAGTTGGCACGGATGGCCTCAATCATGTGTCGTACCACCAGCATGGCCTTACACATGCAGGTCGACATGCTAAAAGAAATGGGGCGTGATTGTGGTTGTGCACCTGCGCAGGGCTGGTCTGTTAAAGGTAAGGATTACACAGTTTGTGTGCGAGCAAATGTATTTTGTTTCATTGACAACAAATCAAACGAATTGAATAACATAATGAAATTTTTAAATGAACACATCGCCTCTGATGAAGGCGCAATGGTCTGAGAAAAGCTTATGAGTAAACTAGACAATTTAATGCAACTTGATGGGGCGCTGGCCGCATTTGATTTTAGCAGTAGTGGCGAGTTACAAGACTCAAAGATTGCCGATGGTGCTGAAATCGAAAACGATGTACTGGATATGGTTTGCCATGTTTGTGTCGCCAATGGTGCAATTGCGACGATGCAAGCCAGGGGTTGGGAAAAAATGACCCAGATGGAAGGCTTTTACCCGATCCAGGGTTTTTCACTGATTGGTTTTGAATGGACCGTAATTGTGTCTGATTCAATTGGTGTCATTATTAAAAATGACAAGGTTGATTACGATGCGACCTATGCCGTTCTCGAGAGCTGAGTTGACTCGGTAAAATGATTAAGAATTTATTAGCAGAAGATGGTGTTATGGCGATTTGCCAGTTCCGCGATGATGGTGCTCTGGTAGAAGGTTATGGCGTCATGAGTGACGATATGCTGCCCAAGCTTGCCAAGTTCGCCCATGATTACAAACGCATGGTGCAAGGCAATGCCGATCAGCTGGCGATGTTTACCCAGATGTCAGGTTGGACCCCACCGGGTGGCTGGCTGGTAAAAGGTGAAGTCTGGGCGGTTTGCGGTGTTAGCAACCTGGTCTGTGTCATCGATCTGCGCGAAACAACCCTCAATCCCGTCATGAAGGCCCTGCACGAAGCGGCCAACTGGTAGTCACAGTCCCGGCAAGAAAACTTCGCTTCTAGACTGATGATCCCATCACGGTGATCCAGTATCATTGCCCCTCCCTTAATACCGTCTGGAAGTGAATAAAAATGCTGCAACTGCAGGGTGGAATTGCCTTATCGCCATTTAGACAGGCAAAATTGCTGAACAAACTGAGTGCACTGATCCCACAGATCACCGATGTTCAGGCAGAATATATTCACTTTATAAATAGTGAGCAGGCGCTTAGCGACGAGCAACAGCAACGCCTGAATCAGCTACTTAGCTATGAAGAATCCCTGACTGCACAAAAAGGCGAACAATATCTATTGGTAACGCCCCGTCCTGGGACTATTTCCCCCTGGTCTTCTAAAGCCACCGATATCGCACACAACTGTGGGTTGACCATGGTGAAGCGGGTTGAGCGCGGCATTGCCTATTATTTCTCGGCTAAGACTAAACTCAGTAACGAACAGCTCGATCAGATTCAACCACTGATTCATGACAGGATGGTCGAGTCAGTCATGTCTAATTTTGACGATGCAGCTGTTTTGTTTAAAGAAGCTGAGCCTGCACCATTTAAATCCGTCGACATATTAAGCGGTGGCAGGGAGGCCCTGGAGAAAGCCAATCAGGAGTGGGGCCTGGCGCTAGCCTCCGATGAGATTGATTATCTGGTCGAAAACTTCAGCGCAATAGGTCGTAACCCAAACGATATAGAACTGATGATGTTTGCCCAGGCAAACTCGGAGCACTGTCGTCACAAAATATTTAATGCGGATTGGATTATTGATGGTGAGAAAAAAGATCGTTCACTATTTAGCATGATCCGCAATACCCATGAACAACACTCAGAGGGTATTTTGTCAGCTTACAAAGATAATTCTGCGGTGATCGAAGGTTTCGTTACCGATCGTTTTATCCCTGATACAAAAACACATGAATATGGTTTCTCTGAAGAACCGATTCATATTTTGATGAAAGTCGAGACGCACAATCATCCCACTGCGATCGCACCTTTCCCGGGTGCGGCCACCGGCTCAGGTGGTGAAATACGTGATGAAGGTGCAACAGGTCGAGGCTCAAAACCAAAAGCCGGTTTGAGTGGCTTTTCCGTTTCTAACTTACAACTCGACGAATTACCGCAACCCTGGGAAACCGATCATGGTCGACCCTCTCGTATCGTTTCGGCGCAGGACATTATGATCGAAGGGCCAATCGGTGCCGCGGCATTTAATAATGAATTTGGTCGCCCCAATATCTGTGGCTACTTCAGGACCTACGAAGAAAAAATAAATACCAACGCTGGCCAGGAAGTCCGTGGTTACCATAAACCAATTATGTTGGCCGGTGGTGTTGGCAATATTCGGGGTGAACATGTTGGCATGCAGGAAGTGCCTGTCGGTGCAAAGTTAATTGTAATTGGTGGACCGGCGATGTTAATCGGTCTGGGTGGCGGTGCGGCTTCTTCAATGACCAGTGGCTCAAGTCATGAAGACCTGGACTTTGCTTCGGTACAACGGGGTAACCCAGAAATGGAACGGCGTTGCCAGGAAGTGATCGATCAATGCTGGCAACAGTCGGAAGATAATCCCATCTTATGGATTCACGATGTGGGTGCGGGCGGTCTGTCCAATGCGATGCCTGAATTAGTGCATGACAGTGATCGGGGCGGACATTTTCAGTTACGTGAAATTCCCAATGATGAGCCAAGCATGTCACCGATGGAAATTTGGTGCAACGAATCACAGGAGCGTTATGTGCTCGCTGTGAAAGCCGAAGACCTGGATGCCTTTATAAACATTTGTGAACGCGAGCGTTGTCCTTATGCTGTGTTAGGTGATGCTACCGAAGAGGAACGTCTGGTTCTGGACGATTCACACTTTGCCAACACACCTATTGATATGTCCCTGGATGTATTGCTAGGCAAGCCGCCTAAAATGTTGCGCGAAGTTGAGCATATAAAGTTACAACAGGATGAATTTGATCCTGCAAACCTCGATCTCGACGACGCCTTAAGTCGTTTACTACAGTTACCGACGATTGCGGCCAAACAATTTTTAATTACGATTGGCGATCGTAGTGTGACCGGGATGGTGACCCGCGATCAATTAGTGGGGCAATGGCAAGTACCGGTTGCCGATGTCGCGGTGACCTCAACAGGCTTTCATGGCTATACCGGTGAAGCGATGTCCATGGGTGAGCGCACGCCAACGGCATTGTTGAATCATGCCGCGTCAGCACGCATGGCCGTCGGCGAGGCGATTACCAATATCGCCGCAGCCCGTATTGATGCTCTAACCGATATCGTCTTGTCAGCCAACTGGATGTCACCAGCGGGACATGCAGGGGAAGATGCGGGTTTATATGATGCTGTACAAGCAGTGGGTATGGAGCTTTGCCCAGAATTAGGACTCACCATCCCGGTGGGTAAAGATTCCATGTCAATGAAGACAGTTTGGCAGGAAGGGAATGAAGATAGGAGTGTTACCGCACCGCTGTCCTTAATTATTTCTGCCTTTGGTCGCGTGCAAGATGTTCGCAAGACGCTTACCCCAGAACTCAAGAAAGATCAGGGCGACAGTGTGCTGTTGTTAATTGATCTAGGAAAGAATCAGAATCGCATGGGCGGTTCTTGTCTGGCACAGGTTTATAAGGTAATCGGTACGACACCTGCAGACCTGAATGATGCGCAACTATTAAAATCATTCTTTGCCGCTATCCAACAGCTAAATAAACAAGACTTATTACTGGCCTATCATGATCGCTCCGATGGTGGTGCGATGATTAGCCTGTGTGAAATGGCATTTGCTTCACATTGTGGACTGGACATCCAGTTGGCTGGGTTTTCTTCAAAGGCTGATGAAATCAATCAATACCTGTTCAATGAAGAACTGGGTGCGGTTATTCAGATCAGAACGTCTGATCTTGATAGTGTAAATAAAATATTTAGTGATCATCAATTATCTCAGCAGGTGATTGAGATTGCGACATTAAATAACGATGACACCATTCGCTGTATGCAAGGTGATGAAGTTGTACTGGAAAAGTCACGAGTTGATCTGCAGCGCCTGTGGTGGGAAACAACTTATCAGATGCAAAGCCTGCGTGATAATGCAGACTGTGCACAGCAGGAATATGACTCTCTGTTAGATGAATCTGATCCAGGCTTATCTGCGACACTGAGTTTTGATCTCAATGAAGATATAAGTGCGCCATATCTAAACAAAGGTGCGCGGCCTAAAATGGCAATCTTAAGAGAGCAGGGTGTTAACGGACATGTTGAGATGGCCGCTGCGTTTGATCGAGCCGGTTTTGCCTGTACCGATATTCATATGAGTGATTTGATTGCCGGGCGTGCCGATCTTGCTGATTATAAAGGTCTGGTGGCTTGTGGTGGCTTCTCTTACGGTGATGTACTCGGTGCGGGTGGTGGTTGGGCCAACTCCATCCTGTTTAATAGTCAGGCGAGCGATCAATTCGCTGCCTTCTTTAATCGAGACGATAGCTTTGGTCTCGGTGTCTGTAATGGTTGTCAGATGATGTCCCATTTGAAAGATTTAATTCCGGGAGCCTCTCACTGGCCGCAGTTCGTACGTAATATGTCAGAGCAGTTCGAAGCGCGGTTTGTAATGACTGAGATTTTTGACTCACCATCAATTTTACTCAAGGGCATGCAAGGTTCTGTGATGCCAATTGTTGTTGCTCATGGTGAAGGGCGAGTGAAGTTTGCTAATGATTCCGATCGACAAAAGGTTGTCGATGACAAGTTGGTTAGTATGCGTTATGTCGATAATCATGGCGCCATTACTGAAAGCTATCCATTTAACCCAAATGGTTCTGTCGACGGTATCACCGGGATGACCAGTGAAGACGGTCGATTCACTATAATGATGCCACATCCGGAACGTGTCTTTCGTGCGGTACAACATAGTTGGCATCCAGATAACTGGAATGAAGATGGTGCCTGGATGCGCCTTTTCCGCAACGCGCGGGTTTATGTAGATTAAGCCGAGTTAAGGATCAACTAATGGTAAACATATGTCTTTAGCACTTTCTATATCAGGGTTACATAAGACCTATCCAAAAGGTAACCAGGCTTTAAAGGGGGTTGACCTTGAGGTGAAGGAAGGTGATTTTTTTGCTTTGCTTGGTCCGAACGGTGCAGGCAAATCAACGACCATTGGCATTATCTGTTCACTTATCAATAAAGGTACAGGTAAAGTCAAAGTCTTCGAGCATGACATTGATCATGCCATGGAAGCCGCCAAGAGTTGCATAGGGCTGGTTCCACAAGAATTTAATTTCAACCAGTTCGAACCGGTGGGTGAGATTGTTATTAATCAAGCCGGCTACTATGGCATTGATCGCAAGCTAGCAAGCCAACGTGCGGAAAAATATCTGAAGAAACTTGATCTCTGGAGTCGTCGCAAGGATATAGCCAGAGAATTATCGGGTGGCATGAAGCGCCGCTTGATGATTGCACGTGCTCTGGTGCATGAACCGAAACTGCTCATTCTTGACGAACCCACCGCCGGTGTTGATATTGAGATTCGCCGTTCGATGTGGGAATTTTTAAAGGATGTAAATCAACAGGGCACGACAATTATCTTAACCACCCATTATTTAGAAGAGGCAGAGAATCTTTGCAAACATATTGCGATCATTAACAATGGTGTGACCATTGAAAGCACAGAGATGAAACAGCTTCTCGCAAAGTTACATACGGAAACCTTTGTCCTGAATTTGTCTGAGTCCATTACGCAATTACCAGCATCCACTGAGTATCAGTTTTCCCAGGTCGATGATGTCACAATCGAAGTGACGGTTAACAAGGAGAAAAATATCAATGATCTCTTTGCCCTGCTAACTTCGCAGGGTATTGAAGTTATTAGTATGCGTAACAAATCAAATCGTCTTGAGGAAATGTTCTTGCAGATGGTAGAGCAGGGTGAACTATGACATTTAAGGAACAATATATTGCTTTTTCGACTATCGTAGTAAAAGAGGTTATGCGTTTCGTTCGTATTTGGGTGCAAACGGTATTGCCTGCGATGATCACTATGGGTTTGTACTTTGTAATCTTTGGCAATCTTATTGGCTCGCAACTGGCACCGATTCAGGGTTACAGTTATGTTGATTATATTGTGCCAGGTATCATCTTAATGGCTATGATTAGCAACTCCTATGGCAATGTGGTGTCATCCTTTTTTAGTGCCAAGTTTCAGCGTCATATAGAAGAGATGCTGGTTTCCCCTATGCCAAATTACCTCATTGTTTTTGGTTTTGTCGGTGGTGGTCTGGCTCGTGGTCTGGTTGTTGGTATTGCGGTAAGCGTTATTGCAATGTTTTTTAGTGATCTGCAATTTCATAATCTGGCGGTGGTATTATTTGTTGCGCTTTTAACTTCAATACTATTTTCTCTTGCAGGATTTATTAATGCCATTTATGCCAAGAGCTTTGATGATATATCGATTGTGCCTACTTTTGTATTAACACCGCTAACCTACCTGGGGGGTATTTTCTATTCGGTTGAGATGTTACCGGATTTTTGGGAAAACGTATCCTATGCCAATCCTATAATGTATATGATCAATGCCATGCGTTATGGCATGTTGGGCGTGAGTGATATAGATGTGAATATCGCACTTGCGATTATTATCGGATTTGTCGTGGTGCTGTATTCGTATTGTTTGTATTTGTTACGGAATGGTGTTGGAATCAGATCTTAATATAATTCAACTCTGATAATGTCTTCAAGCAGATGCTGACAAGGCAAAAAGAAATGATAAAGCGCAGTTTACACGTTAGTAAATGAGCATTTAGAATTTCTTTTTCAACGTACCCTACATTTATTTTAAATAGAGGGTGAACGCGGTCAGCGCTGCTTCAGGGCATTATCAATTATTGACATGAATAATAGATAAGATGCTCATTATCAACCGTCACCGCCTTCCCTAAGCTAATAAACCCTGAGCCTGATAAAGGTGTCTCCTCTTGCTGCACATACACTTCTTTACCGCCTTGCGCTTTAACAAAGGTGCCATTGGTGCTCTGATCGATTAAGACAAACTTTCCTTTGCGATAGACCAGTTGTGCATGGTGGCGCGAAGCCAGGTCTGAAATGACCATCAAGTCGCAGTCCTTTGAACGGCCTAAAATGATGCCTGGCGTTTTTGAACCCAGATCTCTTATTTTATTGTGATAGGTAAGATAAAGACGGTTTTCACGGTTAAATAGTGAACGCAGCCGAGAGATATCCATTTCCTCGGTTTTTGGGTGTTCATCATCGGTCTTGGGTAGCCGCTGAATAATACTAATGCCGTGGCTATCTTCAACCAAGACATCCATGAGTTTGGTATCGTTTCGTAAAATAAAATTACCAATATCGTTTAACAATGCATCATCAATGGTTTCGACATTGAGTGCATAATGCTCGGTAACCAGGCGTGAAAAATTAGAAATACTGACCTGAATGGTTGCTGCTTCAAAATCTGATTCAAATTCAACACTGACCGGGATGTGTCCGTGGATACTAACTTTTAAGGGAGATCTGGAAGTATAGTTAACTAATAAGCCTTGTGCGGTCAGTAGCTCCAACTCTTCTTTTGTTTCAGGTGTGTCTTTTACCTCGAGCTCAAGCTTTGAGTCGTTGCTGAGTGTGAAATGGCAACAAACTCGTTCTCTATTTTCACTTTTCTCGGTGATCAGGAAATAATCCCGCTGTTTTAAATCTTCCAGAGAGCCCAGGTCATCAACCCGAATTTTGGTATGGATATCAGGTTTGACGAAATTGACCTGTTCAATCAGATCATGAAGGTAGTTATGAATGGTTTGTAGATCGGAAACGACTTTCAAGCTTCGTAGTAGATGCATGCCACTTTGATCATGGCCAGTCTGCTCAAGGTCTCGACGGCGGTGTTCAGCCAGTCTTTTATACTCTTCCAGGATATCCACTGTTGAACCTTATGTTTTTATAGTATTTGTATAGCATATCCTACTTTCGACAAGTGCTCCAATGATGAAAGTAGCAGAAAGGCTAAATATTCAATAACGTTTAAGAATATTATCGAGCCATCGTGAGGGTAATATTTTCTTCAAGAAAGCAAACAGGTAGGTGGGTACCGTCACATAATACCTTACCTTAGGCCGTTTGCTTTCCAATGCATGGATTACACGTTTTAAAACGGCTTCAGGTGGTTCGGTGAAGGGTGCAGCAGGGCCCTCGGTCGTCAGCCGGTCAATCATCTTTTGATATCTATCACGGTGCACGCTGTTTTCTCTGTCGATATTGGCGTTAAAAGCCAGTAAGGCATTTTTTCTAAAATCACTTTCAATAGGGCCGGGTTCTATCAAGCTGATGAAAATATTATCACTGCTGAATTCAACTTCCTGACGCAAGGTATCAGTCAGGCCTTCCAGTGCGAATTTGCTCGCGTT
The DNA here is from genome assembly GCA_947259575.1 of uncultured Ectothiorhodospiraceae bacterium. GTDB lineage: Bacteria > Pseudomonadota > Gammaproteobacteria > UBA6429 > Thiohalophilaceae > SZUA-24. The sequence continues at coordinate 148,599 of CAMYMU010000029.1, forward strand.
ATAGGCACCACGGAAAGGCATTGTCACCAGGCCTAATACTGAACTGTTCTGAATAATGCGTCCGTAACCTTGTTTGCGCATCACAGGCAGCACCATATTTGTGAGTTCCAGCCAACCAAACAGGTTACTTTCAAATTGCGCTCTAAGTGTATCGCGACTCAGATCTTCAACTGCGCCAGGTTGGCCGTAGGCACCATTATTAAATAAGGCAAACAAAGTTCCACCGGTTTCCTGTAAAACCTGTTTAACCGCATTCTGGATTGAAATTGTGTCATCGAGATCCAGTTGCAAACAATTCAGGCCCATTTCTTTTAATCTAGTTACATCTTCTTTTTGCCGAGTTGTGGCAAAGACTTTGTAACCTCTATGCTGCAGACCTTTGGCAACGGCTAAACCAATACCACTCGAACAGCCTGTTATGAGAATACTTTTGTCTGAATTCATTAGAAAAGTTGTTTTGTTTTTTATTAAATCCGCATTAGATAATCACTATAAGCAAACTGGACAGGATGCCAGTGAGCACAATACCATCAAAGATGCCCGCACCGCCGATAGAAATAAAACTTGCGCCTATTTGCTTCAGGTCTTTTAGTCTTAAAATATCTGTGCCAAGGATAACACCAATTGTCCCGGCTATGTATGCACTGGCCATCAGCTGCTCTGTTACTAAAAGTTTGCAGCTGAGTGCTGTGACTACCGGTATGATCAAAACAGGTATAGCAAGACCGAAGCCATGAATGGGGCGGCTGAATAAATAACTATTAAATGTCGTGATCAATATTACAGGCAACAACTCATATATATTAATCTTTAGGTACAACCATATACCTATGGCATAGCAAACGGGCAGGATGGCACCGCCTAGATTGAAGGCAACCAATACCGCACCTTTGTAGCAAGGTTTGTTTGGGATAAGAATGCCTGCCGGCTCTCGAGGGGGAAGTGGATTCACAACCCGCATATAAAAAAGCGCAAAGTTGATGATTCCTGCGGCGGCGATCAGCAGGGTTGCACCGATTAATAGATATTCCGGTACAGCCATCTTCAACGCCCAGCGTGCAGTTACGCCTAGCCATGCAAGTAGTGCCAGGGTGGCAAAGACCCCGATTAGTTGCACTATATACATCGGGGGTATCGTTTTTCTGTCCATATTCCTTAATAATACGCCGATATTTTTCGGATAGCAGTCTGAGGTGTAATCTGGCTTGAAATCCAGATAATGTGCTCACATGTTATCCAGGTTGATTGATGTACGAGGTAATGCTGTGCCTATTTACGAATATGCGTGTTCTGCTTGCGGCCACACGCTTGAGAAGTTGCAAAAAATGAGTGATGCCCCTCTGACGGAATGTCCTGAGTGCGGAAAGCAGACCTTGGCAAAACAGGTTTCAGCGGCTGGATTTCGCCTCAAAGGCGGTGGCTGGTATGAGACCGACTTCAAATCTAACAAGAAGAAAAATATTGCGGGGGATGACAAAAAGTCAGCCTCGGGCAAGTCTTCCAGTAGTAAACCCACCAGTAAATAAACCCTCAGCACGCTTGATTGGCCTGCTTTTGGCCTTGCATGGACCGATGACAGAACGTACCATTCCCGCTTTTGTCGGACGGACATTTAAGAGTCATTATGCGTACACATTATTGCGGCCAGGTCACCGCTGAACATATCGATCAAGAAGTTACAGTTTGTGGTTGGGTGCATCGTCGCCGGGACCATGGTGGCGTTATATTCATTGATTTACGCGACCGCGAAGGACTTCTACAGGTGGTCTATGACCCTGATTCGCCTGATATCTTCGCTATTGCTGAATCCGTCCGCAATGAATTTGTCCTGCAGGTAACTGGCAAAGTCCGTCACCGCCCAGAAGGCACGGTAAATCCGAACCTGACTACCGGTGAAATCGAAGTGCTCGGCACCGATCTGAAGATTCTGAATAAGTCTCAAACCCCGCCTTATGTCATTGATGATGACTCAGTCTCGGAAGAAAACCGCCTTAAGTATCGATACTACGATCTGCGTCGCCCAGAAATGCTCGAGCGCCTTAAGTTACGCTCAGAGGTTACCCGTGTTCTTCGTAACTATCTGGAAGATAAAGGTTTTATGGACATCGAGACCCCGATGCTGACCAAGGCCACACCAGAAGGTGCGCGTGATTATCTAGTGCCAAGTCGTACCCATGACGGTAGCTTTTTTGCCTTGCCCCAGTCCCCCCAGTTGTTTAAGCAATTATTAATGGTGGCGGGCCTGGATCGCTATTATCAGATAGTTCGTTGCTTCCGCGACGAAGACCTGCGTGCCGATCGCCAGCCTGAATTCACTCAGTTGGATATCGAGACATCGTTCATTGATGAAGCTGAGATCATGGACCTGATGGAACGCATGATGCGAAAGCTGTTCAAGGACACGATTGGTGTTGAACTAGCTGATCCCTTTCCGCAGATTAGCTATGCCGATGCCATGCACAAGTATGGTTCAGACAAGCCGGATTTACGTATCCCGTTGGAATTGATCGATATTGCTGATGTTCTGCAAGAGGTTGAATTTAAAGTATTTAGTGGTCCTGCCAAGGATCCAAACGGCCGTGTTGCGGCGTTATTGTTACCAGGTGGTAATGCACTCACGCGTAAAGAGATTGATGGCTATACCGAATTTGTAGGTATCTACGGTGCCAAAGGGCTGGCCTATGTGAAGGTGAATGAAGTGGCAAAGGGCCGGGAAGGTCTGCAATCACCCATTCTTAAATTCCTGCCTGACGAGGCCATCGAGACCATCATTAGCCGCACCGGTGCTAAAGATGGTGATCTGATCTTCTTTGGCGCCGACAAGAGCAAGGTCGTCAACGAGGCACTGGGTGCCTTGCGCGTGAAACTCGGCCAGGACAAGGGCCTGATTAAGGGTGAGTGGGCACCTTGCTGGGTTATTGATTTCCCCATGTTTGAATGGGACGAAGGAGACAAACGTTGGGTCTCGTTACACCATCCATTTACTTCTCCGAACGAAGAACACATTGGCATGCTTAAGGATGACCCCGGAGCCTGCCTATCCCGAGCCTATGACATGGTCCTGAATGGCACCGAAGTGGGTGGTGGTTCAATGCGTATTTATCGCTCCGAAGTACAAAAGACGGTATTCGAGCAGTTGGGCATCGATGAACAGGAAGCGAATGAAAAATTCGGCTTTTTACTGGATGCGCTCAGTTATGGCTGTCCACCCCACGGTGGTATCGCCTTTGGTCTGGATCGACTCGTCATGTTGATGGCAGGGGCCCACAGTATTCGCGATGTTATGGCTTTCCCCAAGACTCAAACAGCGAGCTGTATGCTCACTCAGGCACCTTCCGAGGTTAGTGAGCGTCAACTTCGCGAATTGCATATCAAACTGCGCAAACCACCCAAAATGGTGGATTCTTAAGCAGCCATTTCAGATTCGTCGCAGTAACCCCTTATATACTCGCGCTGGATGCCGATATAGACTAAGGTCTTGATATTATTATCCTATCAAGGACGACGTTGAGCTATTCTTGACTATTAGTGTGGTTGTATACGGGCCGTATACGTTTGTATCTGATAAGAATAAAAATATGCAATTGCGGATGAAACAGTGAAGATACCGAGTTACTGGAAGACAGACTGGTTTATTGGGCTAATCGTTACACTCTTGTTTCTGGTTTTAGGCGTCAGTGACAATTTGCGTTCACTTGATCTTCAGGCCTACGACTGGGGTGTGCGTTTTGCGTCTTCGCGTCCAGCAAATTCCAATGTTGTTATAGTTGCGATTGATGACAGGGCGGTTCAGCAGTTAGGTAGCTGGCCCTGGCCACGCGATGTCCTGGCTAAAGTCACCGATAAAATATCTGCTGCTGAACCAGCCGTGATCGGTTATGCCGTTCCCTTCGATACCCGCCAAAGTAGTTATGGCCTGAAGTACATTGATAAACTGAAAAGCGCACTCAAACGTAGCAAAGCCAATACCCGTTATGTACAAGGTTTGCTTCGTAATGCAGAAGATGGTTTGGATACGGACAAGCTGTTTGCAAAAAGTCTGCAACGTGCTGGTCCTGTGGTATTAGCTACGCCTTACGATCTAGCCGCACGTGATGAACCAAATGAAGCACAAACCGTACCCGCCGAGTTACGTCGCTTTACGGTTAAAGTTACCAATGTCCCTGAAAGAAGAAGCTGGGTTTCCAAGCTGTTTATTCCTAACCCGGTTCCGGTCACCGATTATATTTATTCGCCTATTCCTGAACTCAGTCGCTATGTCACCGCGATTGGTTTGATGAACACAGGACTCAACCAACAAGAACAGGCACGTCGTGAACCCCTTTTGATGCAATATGGTCAGGACTATGTTCCTTCGTTTTCATTGATGGTGGTTGCACGCTATTTGCGACTGACGGCTAACAATGTTCAGGTCAAGCTGGGTGATGCGATGACCATCGCCTATGCACCGATTGCAACAGATAAGAAATATCGTGTTTATCCTTATTTCTATCAGGGCAAGAAAAATCAGTCTCCTTTCAAGACCTACTCAATTCTCGATATTATTGAAAACAAAGTGGCGCAGCGCTCACTCAGGGACAAAGCGGTACTGATTGGATTTACGCAGCGCCAGGCGAGAGTTAGGCTGGATTCTCCGTTAGGCGAGCAATTAACCCCGGTAGAATTCACTGCTCACACGGTTTCCAGCTTATTGAACGACGATCTTTATCGCGTGCCAGCGACCGGACCCTGGGTTCAGGTCCTGGTGTTATTGTTGATCGGCGGATATTTAATGTTTGTCTTGCCGCGTTTTCGTTTTAGCACGGGTATAGCCTTTACTGTTGTGCTTGTTCTAGGCCTGTTAAATACACACTTTATTCTGATGATTGGTCGCTCAACCTGGGTGCCGCTAATGGTGCCATTGGTCGCACTTATCATTGGTCACCTGCTATTAAGTGTTAAACATTTTATTTCCTCCAGTATTGGTCGCATTCAGGGTGAGCTGTCAAATGCTAACCTGTTACTTGGCCAGTCTTTTCATACACAGAACCAGCTGGATCAGGCTTTTGAGCGTTATCGCAAGTGTTCGGTGAACGATACCGTACTGGAGTATCTGTATAACCTCGGACTGGATTACGAACGTAAGCGACAGTTTAATAAAGCAGTATCGGTGTTTGAGTATATTCAGCACATGGATCCGGATTATCGAGATATCGCTGATCGTGTGACACGCTCGAAAGAGGCATCAAATAGTTATGTGATGAGTAATGCCAATGCCGCGGCAATGGGTTCAACGTTGATACTGGAGAATTCCGGTGTGCAAAAGCCGATGTTGGGTCGCTATAGCATTGAGCGTGAGCTCGGTCGTGGTGCAATGGGTATGGTTTATCTGGGTAAAGATCCTAAAATTGGTCGCACCGTTGCAATTAAAACCATGGTGTTGGCGCAGGAGTTTGAAGGCGAGAAACTGAATGAAGTCAAAGAGCGTTTTTTCCGTGAGGCCGAGACTGCTGGTCGCTTAAATCATCCTAATATTGTCACTATCTATGATGTGGGTGAGGATGAAGATTTATCGTATATTGCGATGGACTATTTGAAGGGTGAGAACTTACTCGCTTATTGCAAATCTGATAGTTTGTTACCGGCCAAAGAAGTTTTTGAATGTATTCTAAAAGTATCTAATGCATTAGAGTATGCACACGAAAATGGAGTTGTTCATCGCGATGTTAAACCCGCAAATATTCTCTATGATCGTGAGACCGGTGTCTTAAAAGTGACGGACTTCGGAGTAGCCTGCCTGACCGATTCAAGTAAGACGAAGACGGGTACCATCCTGGGCAGCCCATCTTATATGTCGCCAGAGCAACTGGCTGGACTGAAAGTGGATGGTCGTTCTGATCTATTTTCACTGGGTGCAACACTGTACCAGATGCTTACAGGTGAGCTACCCTTTATAGGTGAGTCGTTGGCTAGTTTGATGTACAAAATTGCCAATGAAAAACACCCCGATGTGCGACTGTTCAGACCTGATTTACCTGCCTGTGTTAGTCGTATTATTAACAAGGCCTTGGCGAAAGATGCTGCGAAAAGATTTGATTCAGGAGAGCGTTTCTCTGCAGCAATAGAACGGTGCCTGGAAAGACTATAAGAATTTGAATATATTAAGAAATGAAAGGTAACTAACGAGTGTTAACAAACGGGCTAAAACTAGCAATTCACGGAATCTCAGACGTGGGTCTGAGCCGTGAGCACAACGAAGACTGTATTCGCTGGGACATAGATATGGGATTGGTGATGTTGGCCGATGGTATGGGTGGTCACAATGCAGGTGAAGTCGCAAGCGATATGGCAGTGACGGCGATACATGATGCCTTGCTGGATGTGTTAACACCTGAAATACTTGAGACAAAAGTCATTAAATGTGAAGACGCGGTTCGTGAATCAGTCGTCTATGCTAATGAAGAAATATTTGAACAGTCGCAGGAACAAGTTGAATGCGCGGGGATGGGGACAACACTAGTTTTAACTCTGTTCCATGAAAACCATGTAACCTGGGCAAATGTAGGTGACTCACGCATTTACCGCGTTAGGAATGCCGAACTTTCCCAAATTACCCAGGACCATTCCCTGGTTCAGGAAATGGTCGATAATGGTTACTTAAGTGAAGAAGAAGCACTGATCTCCACTAGCCGTAATCTTATAACACGCGCACTTGGTATCGCACCAGAAGTTGAAGTTGATGTTACCACCGAAGAGATAGATGAGGATGATGTCTTTCTATTATGCTCAGATGGCTTATCCGATCTGGTCAACGATGATGATATATTAAGTATAATTCTGGAACATCGGTCTAATATTAGTGAAGCGACCCAGAAACTTGTTGATCTAGCCAATGAACGTGGTGGCACAGATAATGTATCGGTGATTTTAATTACATTACATGAAGCATTTTCCGATGAAAAAGGGTTGCCGCCAGGTGCCAGTCAGGAAATTGAAAATAATGATGCTGACCAGTAATCAGCATAGTAAAAATAACTAAGGTGGTATGTAGATGGCACGTTTGATTTTAACACACGAAGGTGCGGTGATAAGGGAGTATCAGCTAAACAAGGACCGGACTACAGTCGGGCGTAAGCCCCATAATGATATCCATCTGGAAGATCCTACCGTGAGTGGCGAACATGCTGTTTTTCTTAAGCTACAGCATTTTTATGTCGAGGATATGGGCAGTACCAATGGTGTCGTGTTAAATGGTAAACGTGTAACCAAGCGCCAGTTAAATACGGGTGATATTGTCAAGATAGGACGACATGAGTTTAAGTTTGTTGACGATACCAGTGAGTTTGATAAGACAGTTTTGATAAATCCAGTAAGACAAACACAGACCAATGAAGCCGCACCTAAAAAAGGGCTGGTCAAAGTCTTGAACGGACCAAAATCCGGTGAGCAAATTTTATTAAATAAACCTTACACGACCCTGGGAACACCAGGCATCCAGGTTGCGGTCATTGCCAAACGGGGAAATAACTTCTTCCTGATGCCAATGAGTGGAGTAGGTGATGCACACAATCCACCGCAACTGAATGGGCAACAGATTGGTGCGCAAAGTAAGCCACTTAAATCAGGTGATGTGATCGAAGTTGCGGGCACAAAACTACAGTTTAACGAAACGGAATAAAAGAGACATATGGCAAAATTAATTCTGACCCACGATGGTGTGAATCTGCGTGACTACCTGCTTAACAAAGAAAGAATCACCATCGGGCGCAATCCAGAGAGTGATATCCAACTGGATGATAGTGCAATCAGCTCAAAACATGCAGTAATTGATCGCGTTAAAAGCGAATACCTGGATGATCACTTTGACTTCTACTTAGAAGATCTGAAAAGCACCAACGGCACCCGCGTTAACAAAGTCGGTATCGATCGCCACCTGCTCAAACAAGGTGACGTAGTCCAGGTTGGTAAACACAAATTGCTGTTCGATACAGGGCAGGGGGATTTAGAAGAGACGGCGATTTACTTGCCTGATAATTAAATGTGATTTTTCGCCTCCACTGGAGGCGAGATACTTTCTTTGTATGAACAAAGAAAGTATCCAAAGAAAATCGCCCCCCGTTGCGGGTGTAGCCAGTGAGTTTTCCTGCTTTTTGCCTTGTCCGGTTTTGATTCGCCTCCCTGCTCAGCAAAACCGGGCTCGCCTTCCCTGGCTCGCACTATTTTTTTCTCAAAAAACAATAAAACTCACACACCCACACATAGGGGCGTTTTGCTCACACCAAGAAGAGAGTTACCTACCTTGGATAATTAAATCTGTGCTAACTAAGTGGATAATCCCCTTGCGCAGTCATGAGAGTCGTTTGGCTAAGCGCAAGTGAAACCCAACGGGGCGAGGCACGACGCCGAGCCTTTGTGATGAGCCATGGAGGGCGAATCACAAAGTTTCACTGAGTAAGCCAATAAGACTCGAATGATTGGCGAGCGCAGGGGAGGAGCTTCTTTGCCTACTTTCTTGTCGATACAAGAAAGTAGGTCGCTCTCGGTGAGAGCGAAAAACCACATTCTGGCAAGCAAAAAGAAAGGGACTCGCTTCAGCGAAGCGAAAAAGTGATATATAAAAAACCTAGATTACCTTTTCCTTAGGGGATAACTAAGCCCCCTTGGCGTGAACAAAAACACACAAAAAACTGATAAACTCTCGATATTAAGCACTAATTGAGGTAGTTATGGCTGGACATAGTAAATGGGCAAATATTAAGCATAAAAAAGCAGCCCAAGATGCCAAACGTGGCAAGATTTTTACCAAGTTAATCCGAGAAATTGTGGTGGCTACCCGTTTGGGGGGGCCGGATCAGGACTCTAATCCTCGCCTGCGCGATGCGATTCATAAGGCGTTGGGCGCCAATATGAAGAAGGACACGGTTGAAAATGCGATTAAACGCGGTGCCGGTGCCCAGGATGGCGAGAATTACGATGAAATCCGCTATGAAGGCTATGGCCCGGCGGGCGTGGCTGTGATGGTGGATTGTCTGACGGACAACCGAAATCGTACGGTCTCTGAAGTCCGCCATGCCTTTACCAAGTCAGGTGGCAACCTGGGTACCGATGGCTCGGTGGCCTATTTGTTCACTAAGCGTGGCATTATCAGCTTTGGTCCAGGCAGCGATGAAGAGCAGATTATGGACGTGGCCCTGGAAGCCGGGGCTGAGGATGTCGTCAATAATGATGATGGCAGCATTGATGTCTGGACGAACCCTGAAGATTTTGTCACAGTGTCGAAAGCTATCGAGGAAAAGGGACTCAAACCTGAGTCTGCGGAGGTCACGATGCAGGCTTCTACGGATGTGACGGTGGAACAGGACGATGCTGAAAAAGTTGTTAGGCTCGTTGATATGCTCGAAGACCTTGATGATGTTCAGAATGTCTATACGAATGCTGATTTTTCGGATGAGGTATTGGCTAACTTGGCATAAAGGTTATAAACGGACGCGATATGATTCGCATACTAGGTATTGACCCGGGTTCACGAATCACTGGTTACGGCATCATCGAGATGCGACCCAACCAGGCCGTCTGCATCTCTCACGGTTGCATCAAAGCGCAACAGGACACTCTCGCTGAACGACTCAAACACATCCATCTAGGTCTAACGGATCTGATCGAACAATTTGCGCCTGAAGAAATGGCAATTGAAAGTGTGTTTGTGCACCGCAATGTGGATTCTGCCTTGAAGTTAGGTCAGGCGCGTGGTGCGGCGATTGCCTGTGTGGCCTTAACTTCGTTACCCGTTAATGAATATTCTCCTGCTGAAATTAAAAAATCCGTTGTTGGTCGAGGCAATGCGGCCAAGTCACAAGTCCAGCACATGGTAAAAGCGATATTGGGTTTGCATAAATCACCACAGGCTGATGCTGCCGATGCCCTGGCCGTTGCCCTGTGTCATGGCCATAGCCGTGATCTAAAATCACTACTTCCACAGTTACGCTCATCGCGCCGCAACAAACGTTGGAAATCAACATGATTGGCCGCATCGCTGGCGAGCTCATTGAAAAGCAACCCCCTTTTATTCTGGTGGATGTAAATGGCGTCGGTTATGAAATCGAGGCACCGGCATCGACCCTGGCCAACTTGCCCGCTATTGGTGCACGCATCGTGCTACACACGCATTTGATTGTACGTGAAGATGCACAAGTCTTGTGTGGCTTCATTAGTGAACAGGAACGCCAGCTGTTTCGACTTTTGATTAAAGTTAATAGTGTGGGCGCGAAACTTGCGTTAGGTATCCTGTCGGGTATGAGCACAGAAAATTTTGTACGCTGTGTTCATGATAAGGATGCAGCTGCCTTGACCAAATTACCGGGAGTTGGAAAAAAGACGGCTGAACGCCTGATAATTGAGATTCATGATCGTCTGAAGGATATGGATATTGCGCCTGCAGTGGTAAATGCGCCCGAAACGCAATCGACGCCTGGGCGTGATGACAGCGCGATGCATGATGCGATTAGTGCGCTGGTGTCATTAGGTTATAAACCTCAGGAGGCGTCCAGACTACTGCAGCATGTCGAGATGAATGGGCAAAGCAGCGAGGCCATTATAAAATCTGCGTTAAAAGTGGCAGCAACGGCAGGCTAATTAATAGTATGACAGATGAATCCAGAATGATTTCTGCTAACAGCCAACAAGGTGATGATGTGCTGGATCGCGCTATGCGCCCGATCAAGCTGAAGGACTATGTTGGTCAGCCTACTGTGGTTGAGCAAATGGAAATCTTTATCCAGGCGGCCCGTGCAAGAAAAGATGCACTTGACCATGTGCTTGTGTTTGGTCCTCCTGGCCTTGGTAAAACTACACTGTCACATATCATTGCTAATGAAATGGAAGTCGATCTTAAACATACTTCAGGCCCAGTGCTAGAACGCCCAGGTGATCTTGCCGCCTTACTGACAAACCTGGAACCGCATGATGTGTTGTTCATTGATGAAATACACCGATTGTCCTCAGTAGTAGAAGAGATCCTGTATCCCGCGATGGAGGATTACCAGATCGATATCATGATTGGAGAGGGACCCGCTGCGCGATCGATAAAACTGGATCTACCTCCTTTCACTTTGGTTGGTGCGACTACCCGAGCCGGATTGTTGACTTCACCGTTACGCGATCGCTTCGGTATTGTGCAGAGATTGGAGTTCTACTCAAATGACGATCTGGTCACCATTGTTAAGCGCTCGGCAAAAATACTGGATGTTGTCATCGATAATGACGGTGCAAAAGAGATCGCAAAACGTTCTCGCGGTACGCCACGTATTACCAATCGCTTATTACGTCGCGTACGTGATTTTGCAGAAGTAAAAGGTAATGGCAAAGTCGATAAAGAAATTGCCCAGCATGCGCTCGACCTGTTGGATGTCGATGTGTGTGGGTTTGATATGTTGGATCGAAAATTACTACTGGCCATTATCGAAAAATTTGAAGGCGGTCCTGTTGGTGTCGACAGCCTTGCTGCAGCGATTGGTGAGGAAAGGGACACCATTGAAGATGTGATTGAACCCTTTTTGATCCAGCAGGGCTTTATGATGCGTACTCCAAGGGGACGAGTTGCGACAAAACATGCCTATCGACACTTTGGCCTGAAACCTCTAAAGCATGAAAAAGATGACGTTCAACCCGTGCTTGATTTGTTTGACACTAATCAGTGATCGTTTCTGGGCTATGGCGATCTGAAATCGTTGTATTTGCACCATGACGGGGCTGAATGCACAAAGCGTGATCGAGTTCTCACGAGAGTCAGTGTTAATAGCGTGGATAGCGTGACTGATGGTGTTGTTTCGGACTTAAATTAATTAGAATTCGTGGATTAGAGTGGCACTCGGACAAGATGAACTCACCACTAGAAGTGATGTCATAGTTGCCATTGGAGCTGTCAGATTTAGAAAGATTTTGCCTGCTTTTTGTGAGAATTGTCTGGTAGTCTCGGTAAAGGTATTGGAGTGAAGACTCATGAGTCGAGCTCCAGAATAGAATAATAAGAGAAAATAAACTGGGCGTGTTGTGTCGGGGTGGTTCAAACCAAGTACTAATTATCCCAAACACTACACGCTAAATTGAATCAGTTGTTGAACGAATTGGTTCGGGAATAAGGAGTCGTTGTGGAAACAGATTTATCGATGCTCGACCTGGTATGGAAAGCCAGTCCAGTCGTAAAGGCCGTTATGGCGATGCTGATCCTGGTATCGCTGTATTCGTGGACCATCATTTTATACAAACGCTCTGTGTTGAAACGTGCACGCAAGAATGTTGTACAGTTTGAGCGACGTTTTTGGTCCGGTGCGGATCTTAGTGAGCTATATAAAAAACTGGCAGCAAAGCGCGAGCGGGGAAAGTTAACGGGGATGGAAGCCATCTTCGAGGCGGGCTTCAGGGAATTTATCCACCTGCGTAAGCAACCTGACAATGATGCTACTTATATAGTAGAAGGTGCGCAACGTTCCATGCGTGTTGCACTCAACAGAGAATATGAAAATCTTGAAAGCCACTTATCGTTTCTGGCGACCGCAGGTTCAACCAGTCCCTATATCGGTTTATTTGGTACGGTTTGGGGAATTATGAATTCATTTCGAAGCCTGGGTTCATCTGCATCGGCATCGATTACTGATGTTGCACCCGGCATTGCCGAGGCTCTGATTGCGACCGCAATTGGCCTGTTCGCGGCGATTCCTGCAGTGGTAGCGTACAATCGATTTGCCAGTGACCTGGAGCGCGTTATGGCTCGCTACGATAATTTTGTTGAAGAATTTTCAACTGTATTGCAGCGTCAGGCCAGATCCTAATCGGGCTTATATATTAAGGGTACGTTGCAATGCAACATATGAATAAACGTTTCACAAAAAAGCAAATGGCGGAGATCAATGTTGTGCCCTACATTGATGTGATGCTGGTGCTGCTGGTTATTTTTATGGTCACGGCACCATTGCTGACTGAGGGGTATCGAGTACAACTACCCGAGGCCAGCGCTAAACCCGTGAAGAAAAGCAAACAACCACCGGTGATTGTCTCTGTGGATCGTAAAGGTCGACTCTATGTCAACCTGGGTGACAAACCCAAAAAGCCGGTAAAAGCAAAAACCTTGGTTGCTCGTGTTGCCGCCAGGCGCAAACAATATCCGGACATACCTGTTTTAATACAAGGTGATGTCAAAGCTGATTATGGCAAGGTGATCAACGCCATGGCGGTGCTTAATAATGCCGGGATTGATAATTTTAGTTTGATCACTAAGCCGGTTAAAAAACGTTAATGCTAGAACTATTTAAAAAAAGTCCTCGTTTTTTTGTGGGTGCATTGTTAGTCCATGTACTAATCATTGTGCTTTTTGGGGTTGGATTTCATTTCAAATCAAAAGAACGTGCAGCAACCGCCGTACCTGAAAGCGTGAAAGTGACCACGATCGATGAAAGTGAGGTTAAAAAAGAATTAGCAAAGCTAAAAGCAAAGGACGATCGTGAGGCCAAAAGAAAGAAGGAGCTTACTCGCAAGCGAAAAGCGGAAGAGAAACGCCTGGCTGATTTGAAGAAAAAGCGTGAAGCTGATCAAAAAAAGGAAAAACAACGCCTGGCGTTACTTGAGAAAAAAGAAAAAGAACTGAAGGATAAGCAGCGCAAAGAAGAGGCACGCCTGGAAGAACTTGAACGTAAACGAAAAATTGAAGAAGAAAAGCAAGACAAGGCCAGAAAAGAGCAGGCACTAAAAGACAAGTTGCGTGCTGAAGACGAGAAAATGAAGGCGGAGCAACAGGCTGCAGCGCTTCGCAAGGCAGAGCTGAAGAAAAGGCAAACCACAATAGACAAGTATATGAATTTGATTGAGGCGAAAGTGTATCGTTACTGGGTTAAGCCTCCATCAATCAGCAAGGGCCTCGTGAGTGAATTGAGAGTTAAACTAATTCCTTCCGGTGAAGTCATAGATATCGAACTATCTAAAAGCAGTGGTGACGCTGCTTATGACAAATCAGTAACGGCAGCAGTTAAAAATGCCTCGCCACTGCCATTGCCACCAGCGGAGACGGGACTGTTTGAAGTGTTTCGGGATTTACATTTACCAATGAGAGCGGATAAAAAGACCTGATTATGATGTTAAAGAAAATCAAACTGAACTTATTAATAGTATTTTTGTGTTTATCGGTTGTCAGCGTTCCTGCACGTGCTTCATTAACCATTGATATAACACTCTGGCTTGATAATGCCACGCCAATCGCCATTGTTCCATTTGGTTGGAAAGGTGTAGGCAGTGCGCCTATGAAAATGACCGATGTCATTTCAAATGACCTAAGTCGCAGTGGGCAATTTGCGCCAATGAAAGAAAATGAAATGATTGAGACTCCGCACGAAGGTCGGGATGTGAACTTTGCTACCTGGCGTAACCTCAACATGAAATATGTTGTGATCGGAAAAATTAAAATGCAGGCGCGCAATTCATATCAGATCCAGTTTCAGTTGTTTGATGTTGAAAAGGGCAGCCAGATGGCGGGGCACAGTTTTCAGGCAAAAGAAAATCAATTAAGAAGATTGTCTCACCATATAAGTGACTTGATCTATGAGGCGATCACCGGTGAACGCGGTGCATTTGACACATATTTGGCTTACATCACAGTTTCCAGAAACAGGAAAGGTCAAAATCGCTATCGACTAGCTATTTCCGATTCGGATGGTTATAACGAGCAGATTTTGTTTGAATCCAGTATGCCGATTGTGCGCCCAGTATGGTCTCCAGACGGACAACGTCTGGCCTATGTCTCCTATGCGTCAGGTCGACCACAGATTTATATTCAAAATGTGTTTACTAAAAATACACAGCAACTTACAAACTTTAAGGGATCAAATTTATCACCGGCATGGTCACCCGATGGACGTCATATGGCGATGTCTTTATCAAAAGATGGTAATTCGGAACTCTATATAATGGATCTGAATTCGCGCCGGTTATCCAGAGTCACGCGCAGCTATGGTGCAGATTTAGAACCGGCCTGGTTCCCTGATGGCAAAAGCCTTGTGTTTACCTCGGATCGAGGTGGTCGTGCACAGCTCTACCGTATCGATGTGAATGAGCGTGGTGCAACCGGACGTGCACAACGCATTACATTTGATGGGGTTGAGAATCTACGTCCCTCGGTTTCACCAGACGGTAAGCGCATCGCGCTGGTGCATAATACTGGCGGGCAATATCGAATCGCTATTTTAGATCTTGAGTCAGAGCAGTTGTCTTTGTTAACTGATGGGCGATTAGACGAGTCACCCGGTTTCGCTCCTAACGGTAGCATGTTAATTTATGCATCGCAGGCCAGGGGAAAGGGTGTGTTGGCAGCGGTTGCAACGGATGGCCGCGCCAGCCATAAAATGAGATTTACCAGTGGTGATGTGCGTGAACCAGCGTGGTCACCTTACAAGCAGGATTAAATAATCATAAATGTTGAGGAGTATTAAGATGAACAAATGGAACAAGTTTTTATTAGTCGGTTTGCTGGCCTCTTTTGGTGTTGCCTGTACTTCAACTTCTGAGACCCAGACGGATGAAACACAAACACAGCAGGATGCACAAACTGATTCTCGTTCAGGGGCTCAGGATCAAACGACTATTCAAAGCGATCCCTTTACGGATCCTTCAAACCCCTTATCAACCACCACTATATACTTCGATTTCGATCGTTCAGAAGTAAAAGCAGCTGATCGCGAAGTGGTTATGGCGCATGCCCGTTATCTTGCAGACAATGCCGATGTTAAAATTGTTTTAGAAGGCCATGCAGACGAGCGTGGTACTCGTGAGTATAATATTGCGCTTGGCGAACGTCGTGCCAAAGCAGTGAGCCAGTTAATGCTGTTACAAGGTGTTTCTCAGTCACAGATTGATATTGTTAGTTTCGGTGAAGAACGCCCGGTTGCACTCGGTCATGATGAGTCTGCCTGGAGTGTCAACCGTCGCGTAGAAATCCTATATCCAGGTAGATAATATGAAAAAGCGTCTTTTGTTGATTAGTTGTTTGTGTGTATTTGTTGCGGATTTGCAAGTCGTATCGGCGCGTGATGTGCAACTGCGCTCTCGTCCAGGTGATGCAACCTCAACGCTGGGTGTGAAAAGTAATGAAAATACAAAGCAACTATCAACAGAAGAACGTGTAAAACGCTTAGAGCGTATTCTGGACAATCAGGGTTTGGTCGATATGCTGGTTCGCATTGAAAACATGCAAAGTGAGTTACAAATTTTGCGAGGTGAAATCGAATTACATACTCATGAACTTAATCAGATCAAACAACGCCAGCGTGATCTGTATGTTGATGTTGATCGGCGTTTAGTCCGGATGGAACGGGGTGGGGCTAATCCTGGATCAGGTGCGGCACCTGCTACACCGCAAACTTCAAATCAAGGTTCGGGTCAAACTGCGGGACAACCCCCAGCAACCACTCCACCGGCAACAACTGCACCCGCTGCCGCGTCAGCTGCTCCTGCCGTCAGCGCACCTTCAAAGCCAAAGCCAGACTTTGCGACTGAGCAAAAGGCTTATCAAGCCGCCTTTGATTTGTTGCGTGAGCTTCGCTACGACCAGGCTGTCACTTCGTTTCGTAAGTTCATAGCAGACTATCCAAATGGACGTTATGCGCACATTGCACAATATTGGATTGGCGAAGCAAATTATGCTCAGCGAAAATTTAAATTGGCGATTAAAGATTATCAAACCCTTATTAAGGCCTATCCCAACAGTCCAAAATTAGCAGAAGCACTTTTGAAGATTGGATATAGCCAATACGAATTGAAGAGTTACAATCAGGCCGAGGCTACGCTGAAACGTCTGGTAAAAGATTACCCTGGTACAACAGAAGCAGGTCAGGCAAAAAATCTTATTCAGAAAATACGCCTAAAGCGTTAATCTGAAAAGAATCCTTCTCAACAGAGTTACATTTTTTATCAGCAGGCTAAATACCTGCTTCACCAATTGATTATTTAGCTATCGTGAACACAGATACAGATAAGCCAGCTCCTGATCAGGAGCGATTACGTATTACCGAAATATTTTATTCTGTGCAGGGGGAAGCTCGCACGGCAGGTATGCCGACTGTGTTTATCCGTTTGACGGGCTGTCCATTGCGTTGTGGTTATTGTGATACGAGTTATGCCTTTCAGGGCGGGCAGTGGATGAGTTTTGCCGATATTGCGGCAGAAGCAAAGCGTTACAATACGCGTTTTATCACCGTGACGGGCGGCGAACCTCTTGCACAAAAAAATTGTAATGACTTACTGCATCGGCTATGTGATGAGGGCTATGAAGTCTCACTCGAAACTAGTGGTGCAATTGATATCAGTGGCGTTGATAGCCGCGTAAGTCGCGTAATGGATATCAAGACACCGGGGTCAGGCGAGGCACATAAAAACCTTCTCGATAATTTACAACAATTGACTGCCCATGATCAGCTTAAGCTGGTTATTTGTGACCGGGATGATTTTGATTGGGCCGTAAATTTTATCCAGGACCACCAGCTAATCGGTATTTGTGATATCTTTTTCTCACCGAGTCACGATCAAGTAACGTTAAAACATCTCACTGAATGGGTATTGGAGGAGCAACTGCCGGTACGTGTTCAGTGTCAGCTGCATAAGTTAATCTGGGGGGAGGAACCCGGTCGATAGATATGCCAGAAAACAAAAGCAAAACTCAAAAGAAAAAAGCCGTTGTGCTGGTCTCAGGAGGACTAGATTCAGCGACGACTTTAGCAATTGCTAATCAGGATGGCTACGAGTGCTATGCACTGAGTTTTGATTATGGTCAGCGCCATCGTTGTGAACTCGATGCAGCGGCACGGGTGGCTAAGCAGTTGGGTGCTGTTGAACACCGATGCTTCACGCTCGACCTTGCCCAATTTGGTGGCTCTGCGTTAACGGACAAAAACATCAATGTCCCCAAGCAAGCCAGTGATGGTATTCCAGTGACATATGTACCAGCGCGGAACACTGTTTTCCTGTCTATTGCCCTGGCCTGGGCGGAGACGCTAGGTGCCTTTGATATCTTCATCGGAGTAAATGCGGTGGATTATTCAGGTTATCCTGATTGCCGACCAGAATATATTGAGGCCTATCAACGCATGGCGACTCTTGCCACTAAAACAGGTGTAGAAGGACATGCCATCACCATTCATTCCCCGCTGCTTCACCTCAGTAAGTCCATGATTATCAAACGTGGTCTGGCGCTGGGTGTGGACTATCAACAAACTATCTCCTGTTATGACCCCGCTGAGAATGGTCTTGCGTGTGGACGTTGTGAGGCATGCCAATTACGTCGCGAAGGCTTCGAGCAAGCTGGGGTTAGCGATCCCACCAAGTATATAACCACTTGATTATATTAGGGTAATTAAGCAAGGCGTGCTTAGTTAGGGCTTTGCCTGGTCATCAGGTATAATCTGCGCAATTTTTTAGCCGGGCTTGTCTAAAAATGGGGCGAGCCTGAACAGAATTTAATCATTTTGAGGTGTGTTATGACGTTTCCAGATTTTGCCAGCGCGCAATCTTTTTATATATGGTCGATATTGATCCTGTCCATGGTCTTGGGTGCGGTAGTCAATAAGACAAACTTTTGTACCATGGGAGCCGTGTCTGATCTGGTTAATATCGGCGATAAGGGTCGCTTACGCGCATGGGTGTTATCCGCTACGGTCGCCTTATTGGGCGTGACCATCCTTGAGTTCATGGGTGTGTTTAGTCTGAACTCATCGGTTCCTCCATATCGTGGTGTGATCAACCCACAAACCCTGGAGAATGTTTTTCCATGGGGACGTTTTGTACTGGGTGGTTTCCTGTTTGGTATCGGTATGACCCTGGGCAGTGGCTGTGGTAACAAGACCCTGATTCGTATTGGTGGCGGAAACATCAAATCGATTTTTGTCTTTGTCATCATCGCTGTGATTGCTTATGCGATGGTTGACCCATTCAAAGAGCTAGATGTAATTAACTGGAGTGCGGCAGCGGCACCCGTTAGTAATGATGCCAGCTGGTATGAACGCAACATTGATCGGTGGATCAATGTGAACTGGTATGCAAGTTACTTTGCACCCTGGTTAGATGTGGCATCATTTAAAATGTCGACCCAAAGTGACCTGGGTAGTATTGCAGCAGGGGTAACGGGTGGATCTGTGGAAACCATGCGTCTTGTGTTTGGTCTTATCGTTGCCGCTATTGCACTGTTTATTGTGTTTAAAGCCGCTGATTTCAGAGCAAGCTTTGACAATATTCTGGCCGGTGTGGTTATCGGTGTTATTGTTGTGGCTGCCTGGTACATCACTTCGAATACAATGGTTAGTGTAGATGATGAGCCACAGAGCATGCGTACTTTTGTTTCTGAATCTTGGGATATTGAAATGGAAGGCGAAGCGGCTGAGGCCAAACCAAAAAATGCAGGTACGAACTTGTTGAATACCTCATATACCTTCATCAGTCCAATTGGACAAGTGACTGGCTATGTTAAAGAAGGTTTTAGCATCAATTATCTGACATTCGGTGTGCTAGCAGTGATTGGTGTAATTCTCGGTTCGTTCATCTGGTCTCTTATATCCAGGAGTTTCCGTATTGAGTGGTTTGTCTCATTAAAGGATTTCATATACCACTCCATCGGTGGTGTCCTAATGGGGATTGGCGGTGTATTGGGTCTGGGCTGTACAGTTGGGCAGGCCATTAGCGGTGTCTCAACCCTGGCTTTAGGCTCCTTCCTGGTCTTTATCAGTATCGTCTTCGGTAGTGCTCTGACCATGAAAATCCAGTACTACAAAATGGTCTATGAAGAAGAAGCAGGGTTCTTCAAGGCTCTAATTACCTCGCTGGTAGACATGAAGCTATTGCCAGGTAGTCTGCGTCAGTTAGAAGCTGTATAAGCGCATAAAATGTAAA
Source organism: uncultured Ectothiorhodospiraceae bacterium (assembly GCA_947259575.1). Taxonomy (GTDB): domain Bacteria; phylum Pseudomonadota; class Gammaproteobacteria; order UBA6429; family Thiohalophilaceae; genus SZUA-24. Next base: position 168,495 of record CAMYMU010000029.1, read on the forward strand.
AAGCCGGGCTTGCCATTCCTGGTAAGTCCGGTAAAATGCGCGCTTCTTGAAAGTTACTAATTGGGTCGTTAGCTCAGTCGGTAGAGCAGTTGGCTTTTAACCAATTGGTCGAAGGTTCGAATCCTTCACGACCCACCATCTTTCTTTCAATCTCTAAATTTCTCTATTTCCACTAATCACGCTATATATTTATTCGAACCTTCCCTGATCTCAGCACGGCCTGCGGCGGCGCTCAACTAACGACTTGTTTCTACCGCAGGACTCTGTATCTATCTGTTTTTGAATGAAAATATGCTCACTCCTTGGTGTGACTGAGCCTAAAGACGTCTGTGTTTCTGCCGCTATTTAAAAAGTGATGAATTTTTAGCACCGTTTCCAGATTGTTCCTCTGAATTGAATATAAATAGGGGGCTGTCACTGTGTAGGGGCGCGGTCAAAATCAGAACACAAGTAAATGTTCAGAGGGATAAGGTAGGAGCAAGTAATGGCGATCACAATAACTAAAAGTGGTGACGGGCGAACGGTAACAATCAAATTGCCCAGTGAATTTGATTTCAGAGCCCACAAAGATTTTCGCAAGTCACATCGAGATGCAGATCCAAGCGCACAATATATTCTGGATTTTGCAGCAACAGAACATATTGATAGTTCAGCTCTGGGTATGTTGTTAGTAATGCGTGAGGGTCTTGGTAATGACGATGCAAAAGTAAAAATTATCAACTGTCGTTCCAACATAAAAAAGCTACTCGAGATGGCTAGTTTTGACAATCTATTTGAAGTAGCTTGAAAATGACAGGGAGTCGTCTTTCAATTGAGACTGTTGATAAAGTAATCGAAGCTAATCGTTCAACTCAAATGGCTTTGGTTGTGGATGATGATGCGGTCAATCGTCTGATACTTGAAGGGATGTTAAGTGATAGTGGTTATGAAGTGATTACTGCTGAAAACGGCCAAGAGGCTATTAAGCAATATGTAGATCACCAGCCCGATGTCATTTTGATGGATATTATGATGCCGGTACTTGATGGTTACCAGGCAACACAACAGATCAAAGCGCTCGCTGGGGATCGATTTGTTCCTATCATTTTTCTAACAGCAGTGACTGACGAAGATGAGCTTGCACGTTGTGTGAAAGTGGGGGGCGATGATTTCCTTACCAAGCCTTATAGCAAGATTATTATCATGGCGAAGGTTGAGGCGTTAACTCGTATGAGCGATCTCTATGCCACGACCAAACGTCAACGTGATGAAATCGATATATACAATGAGCAATTACTGGTTGAGCAAAAGGTTGCGAAAAAGATTTACTCGCGTGTTGTGCATGAAGGATGCCTGGATACCCCTAATCTCAAGTATATACTCTCACCATTATCAGTATTTAATGGTGATTTACTACTGGCGGCCCACACACCCTCTGGCGGTTTAAATATTTTACTAGGTGACGCAACTGGGCATGGTTTACCTGCAGCCATTGGTGCGGTGCCTGTCTCCGATTTGTTCTATGAACTTACCAAAAACGGTGCGACAGTAGACGAGATTGTGCTTGAGATAAACTCAAAGCTTAAAAATATTCTACCTCCCGAATTTTTCTTTTGTGCCTGTGTTTGCAACTTTTCCAAAGATTATCGTCTATTTACGATGTGGCATGGTGGACTACCCGACGTATTAATTTATTCAGGGAAAAAGAAAAAACTAAAACATACTGTGCGGTCTAACAATTTTCCGTTAGGCGTTGTGAATAATGATCGGTTAAAAACGGATGTTCAAATATTCGATTTGAAGAAAGGTGATCGGGTTTATCTTTACTCTGATGGAATTACCGAAGCTAAAAACCAGGCAAGGGAGGAGTTTGGAGAAGAGCGTTTGCTACACTGTTTTGAAAAGGGTAATTCTGCAGATGGGTTATTCGAAAATATTTTGGAAACAATTAACGAGTTTAGAGGTGATGAAGAACAATCAGATGATTTAACTCTGTTGGAAATCAATGCGGATCCCAGCTTATTATCAAATGAAATACTTGATAACAGTGTGAGCACGGCAACCTTACCATATCCTTCCAACTGGAATATGAATATGATGCTTACTAAGCGTGATTTCATTGAAACTAATCCAGTATCAATCTTGACCAAGTTCACGACGCAAGTTGATGGTCTAATGCAACACAGAGAAAATATATTTATTGTTTTATCAGAGCTATATAACAATGCACTTGACCATGGTGTGCTGGGACTGGATTCAAAACTTAAATCAGAGCCTGATGGATTTCTGACTTATCTCAACCTGCGTCAGGAACGTTTGGCAGACCTTGAAGACGGTTATATTTCAATATCACTTGAACACAAAATGGATGCCAACCAGGGCGAGCTAGTTATTAATATTATCGATAGTGGTTCGGGTTTTGACTACCAACAACTAGTTTTAACCATGGACAAAAGTAAGCAGCGAGCGGGCCGCGGCGTTAGCCTTGCGAGCTCACTCTGTAAAGAACTCGTCTACTTAGGTAATGGAAATACGGTCAGAGCAACCTACCAGTGGAAAAAATCAGCAGCCTAATCTAGTCCACATCTTAAAGTACCTATCTAAAACGCCCTCCAGTCGCCTATCTTACTAACTTACTGATATTTATGTCATTTTAATTTATTCGATGTATATAACAGGCTAATTACGCTAGAATACCTGCCCTAAGGAATTGGTGCTGACAATCAAGGTGAATGTAGCCTGGAATGTTGAGAGTAGATATACGTTATTTTATGACGAGGACCGGCATGCTATATCGAATTTTCCCCTTTCTAAGCTGGATACAAGAAGCAAAAGACCCAAATGTACTACGGGCTGACTTTATCGCAGGCCTGACCGTTGCTTTGGTGCTAATACCGCAGTCAATGGCTTATGCCCAATTAGCTGGCTTACCAGCCTATTTCGGCCTGTATATCGCGCTGTTCCCAGTTATTGTTGCCGCGCTATGGGGTTCGTCCAGGCAGCTAGCAACAGGTCCTGTTGCCGTGGTATCGCTGCTGACCGCGTCTGCATTGATCCCCCTGGTCGGCAATCCGGACTCGATGACCACTGATGAATTACTGAGCAAATATGTGCCGCTCGCGCTGATGCTGGCGTTCCTGGTCGGAGCCTTCCAGCTCTTGCTCGGTCTATTCAGACTTGGTGTGGTGGTTAACTTTTTATCACATCCAGTTATTGTTGGTTTTACTAATGCCGCAGCTCTGATCATCGGTTTGTCCCAACTCTCCAAAATCTTTGGTGTTGAAATGACCCGTTCAGAGAGCTTTGTTAGTGACATCTGGGGGGTGCTGCTACAGGTGGGTAATACAGATATCCCCACCTTCCTGTTCGGTGTGTCCGCGTTTGTGATTATGTGGGGCTTTAGAAAATACCTGCCTAAGATTCCAGGCGTATTGGCGGCTGTTGTGATCAGTATCATTGTCAGCAAGCTAATTGGATTTGGTCCAACCTTGGATGATGCTGGTAAGGTTATTGATCCAGGTATGGGTGGCGGCATTGTGGGCGTTATCCCTCAAGGTTTACCGACGATTTCGTTACCTCATTTCGAATTTGACCTGTTTGGTTCACTCATTTTCAGTGCTATCGCTATTGCCTTGGTTGGCTTTATGGAGGCGATATCAATCGCTAAAGCCATGGCCGCCAAGACCAAGGACCGGATAGATCCAAACCAGGAGCTGATCGGTCAGGGACTGGGCAATATTGTGGGTAGTATGAGTCAGGCCTATCCAGCATCGGGTTCTTTTTCACGCTCCGCGGTGAATTTGAATGCGGGTGCCAAGAGTGGAATGTCGTCAGTATTTACCGCGGTGATCGTCTTGATCACGCTGTTGTTTTTAACGCCGCTATTATATGACTTGCCTAAAGCGGTATTAGCGGCAGTCATTATGATGGCCGTTATTGGCTTGATAAACTTCAAGGCCATGAAACATGCCTGGGATGTAAACAAACATGATGGTATTGCTTCAGGTGTTACCTTCGTAGCCACGCTTTTATTTGCCCCACACCTTGATAAAGGCATTATGGTTGGCGCTGGACTGGCCATCCTTCTGTATTTATACCGTACCTTGAGCCCCCGAGTAGCCGTTTTAGGGCGTTATAAAGACGGAACCCTACGTGATACAGATGTGTATAAAGAGCTGCCAACAGATGAAAACATTGTCGCAGTAAGATTTGATGGTTCACTTTATTTTGCCAACGTCTCTTATTTTGAAGAGGCCATGCTGAAAGCTGTTGCGGATAATCCAAAAGCAAAATACTTACTGGTTGTTGGCGATGCGATTAACCAGCTTGATGCCTCCGGAGAAGAGGTCTTGCACCACCTGGTCGAACGACTCAATGCGAACCAGATTACCGTCGTCTTTAGTGGACTGAAACGCCAGGTACTGGACGTGATGCGCAAGAGTGGTCTTTATGACCATGTTGGTGAACAGAATATCTTTGCAACGGAAGATATGGCGCTCGATGCAATATATAGCTGGATGGGAATGGACGCAGATGGCGCCGTCTGTCCGCTTAAATACATCCGAAAGATGGCTTAAAAAGCTTTAGCGAGCTAAAGAACGGGGGAGCTTAGGCTCCCTTTTTTATCCCCTAATATCTTTACCTCAATGGGTAGCTTAGTCTTTTCGCCCTCGCTCAGGGAGCTTTAGGGTGAGGAGGTAGATTATTACCCAGCACTCATGCGCCTCTCGAAAATTGATAATGGTACGAGGGGGAAGCGAAATTTCCGCCTGTGAAAATGTAATGAGCGAATGAAGTTCTTAATTTGATTGAGCAGATGATGACAAGGCAAACGAGAGTGAATTCAAGGAGCTTACTTGAGTAAGTGACGAAGGATGAACGAGCGTTTAACGCGGTCAGCGCTGCTCTAGCGAATTAAGAGGAATAAAAAAAGCCCGGGGGTTACCCGGGCTTTTTAAGCATTGACGAGTTGGATTACTGTCGGATACTTGGAGCGTTGACTTTGATGCCATTGCTCATGTAAGTATGGAAGTATTCCAGCGCGGTATATTCAGCTTTCTGTGCCTTGAATGGCTTAGCACGTACCTGTTTGTTACAACCACCGTAGCGACGCTGAATGGTACCGAAACCAGCCAGGGCAGGGTTACCGCCACCTTTGAATTCCCACTTCTTACGATAAACAGGGAAGCCTGTGACGTGACCTAACGCAGGGCTAAGCACGTTACCACGAGCCATCATACCAGCATAATACATGTGGCAATCTGCACATGACATATTCAACTGGCCACGCTTGGCATAGAAGTGGCGCTTACCACGGTTATAGATTTTCAGCGCGCGTTCATCATTAGGAACGACTACGTTCAGCTTTTTACCGCGAGAGGTATAACCCATGTACGCAGAGATAGCGGCCATTTTACCTTTCTTAAAGCCGATTTTCGCTTTCTTGGTGTCCACACCATTTTTCTTCAGGCAGCTCATGATGTCGCCTTCCAAAGTGTGAACTTTACCGGTCTTCTTGTTGAACCAAGGATAGTTCTGACGAATACCGATACCGCCATTCTTGAAACACTTACCAATGTTGTATTTCTCGAAAAGCTCTTTACCAATTTCGACGCCAGGCTCGTATGGAGGAAATTCTTCCATCGCTTCCCATTCAATGCGTCGACCCTCATTTATACCATAAATACCGTCAGCATAACGCTGTAGTTTTACTCCTGGGAATTTCTTGAAGTAATAAGAACGGAATTTCTTCAAGTCTTCCTGCGGGCTTGCCATCGTCATGGCAGGCGCGAGGCCCATAAGAGCAATCACTGTTGTAATTACTAACTTCTTCATTTTATTAACTCCTATCATCCGGAAGATAGATCTTGTGTTACTTCACTTTCGTTGAAGTAGTGTCTTTACCGCCCTTATTGTCAACCCAGCTCAACTCGATGGAATCGCCAGCCGCGGCACCACTTAGTTGGATAGAGACATAAGGATTTTTAGAGACCGCTGGACCCCAA
>CAMYMU010000030.1 GCA_947259575.1 uncultured Ectothiorhodospiraceae bacterium
GCCGAGGCGGGTATCTAGTAAACAATTGATTTATAGCTCATTCATATTCACTGGATTTCCGCCTGCGCGGAAATGACGCGTTAGTGGGACAGCAGTGGGGCGAACGCCCCCTTTTTGTCAGCTGTTGACGTCAATACAGACTTATTGACGATTACTCATCTTATATCCAGCCGGCAGCTCAAACACGCTGTCATTCACAGCCTGCACTGAAACATCGGTGACTTCATAGATATACCTCAACACAGGCTCGTGTTTTGAGGGAGTAAATTTCTGCGCAACCTTTTTCTTGAGAAAACCACCCGCAAGTTTACCCAACGCAGCAGCAGGGTCAGTGTAATCTATAGCTGCCTGTTGTTCCGCCTCCTTGGCCTCGGGGCACATATTGCTGTCGATAAACCATTCCAGCTTGATAGAGACCGGATAGCCTTTTATTTTGCGCATCTCATTGCCAATGCGAGTATTCCAGGCCTTATTTTTATCGGTATCACCTGTAAATGCGGCCAGGGCCATATAGACCTGCTGCGACATGAAACGGCCAAACGGGTTACCTTGATCGGTTACACGGGAAATATAGCCCTGCTGGAAGTCTTCATGAATCCTCCAGGCCTCGGTCATGTCCTGTGTAGGCGTGGTCGTCCAGAATTCCATCTGGATATCATTGAGATCTTTGCGCCCTTGTCTGTCTTTGTATTCAACCTGCCAGGTAACAACATATTTTTGTGTATTGAAACCATTCAATACACGCGTTTCTCCCGTATCCTTCACAGTAAACGTATAATTGGATAACTCTGAACCACAAGATTGGTTATCTGCAGGATCATACTGAAAATAGTCATCATCACCTTCAAGCTTACTTAATTCGGTAAGGATATTGTAACTGCAGCCTGCGACAGGACACTCGACATAGGTTTTCTTTTTATCGTCCAGCTTCCAGATGAGATTTCTATCCAGGCGCGCGATATCGTTGGTAGCGAAATTACCAATGGTCTTTCTTGCTATCCAGGAGTCATACTTGTGATCGTCAGCAATACGCCGCCTATCGCCCCGCGTATAAACAACCTGGGTGCCTTTTGAATCAGGCAATACGTTACCCGCAATAACAAATTTTGCATTCAGCACAGACGTGGTATTTTTTGGCGTAGTGTCTTTAATTTCTTCCGTGGCCGCACAACCCGCCAAGCCCACACAAACCGCCATAGACACAAGCTTCTTCATCATTATTAACTCCCCAAAGAAATACTATACAAACGATACATAAAAAATCCGCGGCGAGCATAGCACGGACCAAAATAATTCGCGTACGTAGTTATACGTACTGCAGAATCTTCACTGTAAACAATAACTACAGAAGCAGCACGCCTTGCAGTCGAGACATGCTAATATTGACATACCATTCCGGAAAATCCTGACTGACATAACGATTACTAACGACAGAATGGAGTAGCAGCTCAATCATGAGCCACTTACACTAATATTCATTGCACCGTTAGCCCCGGAACCTGCAAAAGCGTTCAGATTGCCTCCAAATGGGCAAGAAAGGTTTACACGTACCAACACATATGCATCACCCGATTCTGAATCAGTGCTGGTAGTATAAACACCATCATCAGTGTTACTAACTAGTTCTTCCGGCCCATCAATCACACCATTTCCGTTCACATCCTGGTACAACCCCAAAGGCGGGTAGCCGCTGAAAGTATTTGCGGCCAAATCGAGACTTAAAGTCAGATCGACATCAGTAAGAGGAATTCCGAAGTTGTCCAGCACAGTAACTGCGACGTAACTATCGCTGTACAAATCCGGACTCATAACACAATCCGCATCAGGAGTACCATCGTCATCGGTATCAGTGGTGTAATTGGGCGCGACAGTCCACTCAATGTTTACAGGATCAAACCTGATCGACGACCCTGGCGGAATATCGTCTACACCACATCCAGCAACCGCAAAAGCACCCAAGACTGCCCATACTACACCATAATATTGCATTACTATTTCCTTATTTAACATCTGGCCACGTTTCCCATATCTGAATTTTCAAACCAATTACTGAGAGGCCCAACGCGCATACATGCGCGATGCCAGGCATCCATCAATCCGCCGTCAATTGGTAAAACATAACCCTGCGGTTATTACCTGCCTTTTCCACCGGAGAACCAGGGTAGCCACTTGAACGCTCCCCAAAACCATAACTCTGCAATAGCTCCGGATCTACGCCATATTCCACTATCAGCAAGGAACGGATAAATTCAGCTCTTTTTTGGGACAGGTTAAAGTTCGCTGCAGCTGCTCCCGTGGTATCGGCATAACCGACAACCGCATATTGGTAGTCGGTATTTGCTTTAATATATCCAGCAACATCGGATAAAGAGCGCTCATACCCCGCTAACGGATTAGTTGACGCTATGTCAAAGAGTATCGGGGCGACCTCAAGTCCAGTTGCATCACTAAGCAGACCAACCAATTCTGCTCGCCCCTTAACAATAGAACCAGTAGTAGACGCATGATCGAAACCCACCCTGTCGATCACCATCCGCGGCTGACGATCCGCTTCATTTATATATGCAGCCACATAGATATCCTTACCAGTCGAGGTTTTCTTTTTGAAAACACCATAGTACTGATGCTCAACGTCCCCATAGATAAGATTGGTTAAATGAAGCGCCCATCCCTCCACATCGCCACAAGCATCATGCTCGCAGCGAAACTCGCTTGAATATCCATCATTGAATAGCGCTACCGTTATATTCCTGTAAACACTAAGCGCCGTCGCTTCCCCGGAATAATCAAATATCTCTCTACGGACAGGAACCTCAAGATCAAGTATATCAACCGGTCTGTAACCCTTGGTGAACTCATTGCTGTCTTCATCCTGATAAATGATTTCTCTGGTTATCAATTTATAGCGATCCAACGTCTTGTAAGTGGAGTCAAATAATTTTGCCCCATCACCCGCATAATCATGCAACACTGAACCCGTGTGAGCCTGCAACGAGAACATACTGACAAATATAAAAAATACTAATCTCAATGAGTGACGCATAACGAATCCCTTCACGTTCATAATAGACAATAATTACTTGAGGTTTTTTTCTTTACTCGAATAATAAACAGGTGATTGCATTCTGATTACAGAATGAGACTTTATAGCCACATAGTAACTTTTATTTTTCCCGGGAAGACCCAGGACATTACAAGCCTGCTGTTCAACACTCGAAGAAAATTTCAAAATAAGGCTGTGGGTTAGTCTATCAAGACCTGGCGTAACCAATTTGTGACACCATGTTGTCGATATCTTGAGAAGATTGGCATCCTGTATATTTACAACTGCGTTATTGCCATTTATTTTGACTTTTTTCGCCTTACTGTCACGCCAATACAAGTTGTCGTTTGGTATCACATAAACGTACTTTTCTTTCTTTTCTCCAGACAGCTTTACGTGAAGTGGTTTTTTATGCGCATCGAAAACATTTTTTGTTGGGCTAACAATTCTTACGACATCCGCGGGCAATTTATCAATAGAAACAGCTATCAAACTAGCGTGCGCGTAAGCTTTTGCCAGCTGCACCGGATCGCTCTTACCCTGCATATATAACGGCACCATGCCGCTTGCGAGCGCATTTCTCATCGAAGAAAGGCTGGCGTTATTCAACGCCCCTGCCCTCACCGCCTCAAAGGTGGCCACATTTAGGGTCGATTTTGCGCGGTACACATAGGTATATTCGATGATCCCAAAGAACAATATGAACAACAATGGCAGGACATAAAGCAATTCCGCCAGAGTCGCCCCATCTTGGCGAGAAACCAAAGATATACGACTTGCCTGTCGGTTAGCCCCCACCCTGATCTACCCTTGCGTTAAGCTTAATCCTTAACGAATCAAGCTTGTCATAAAATTCGGCATCAGCTTTAAGCGTTCTTTGTCCGACCTGTAATACTGTATCCGCTTGCTTCAATCTTGTTAATGACAGATTAAACCACGCCCTTCCATTTTGATTATCATATCGCAACGTGTGTTCGTACGATCGAACTGCCGCATCGTAGCGCCCTGTTCTATAATATATATTACCGAGCCTGAACCACGCCTCACTCAAGGACGGATGAGTTTCAATAGCCTTTAAAAACAATGTTTCTGCATCCCCTAATCGTCCATCTCGATAAGCCGTCATACCAGAGTGCATTGTCATATCCAGATTATTGTTATCACTGGATACTTGTCCAGGCGTAACGGTTGCGCATCCCATAAGAGCACATATGGCCATCAAACTTACCAACAATATTTTCATAAGCACATAAACTCCAAATTCATTCCTTTCTGAATTCCCATGCGTTTCACACTACCCTCACAAACTTCCAGAGTGATTTTCGCGTTTCCGCATACAGCAAATCGCCAAGGCTCTAGTGAAGCGATACACTTTTCGACCCTGTGATAGCGATTTATAAAAATAATATCCAGCGGCAGCTTCATACCAAACATATGAATAGCATTGCAGTTAAAAAACAGCATGCCCTGCTCTTCTGATAATACTGTCCTACCCAACAAGCCTCTCGCACGATTTATAAAGCCATCAGGCGCCAGGACATCATTAAAGAGAACTAAATTATTCTCTTTATTAATGATGCTGAATTTCCTATAACTCATACATAAACTTCATAATAATAGGGAACGCAAGTATCAAAAATGTTGTTGGGAAAATAAATGCGACCAATGGGAATATCAACTTTACGGGCGCCTCAAGAGCAAGTTTTTCCGCCCTTTGAAAACGCTCGATCCTTCTTTGTTCAGCCTGAATCTTGAGCGTCTCGCCGAGGCTACTGCCCGTCCTTTCCGCTTGCGCGATTGCGGTAATCAAACTGGTAATCTCTTTCAGATTTACGCGATCAGCCATTGCGCGAAAGGTATCAAGTCGAGGCATACCCGCCCTGATGTCACGCAACACATTCTGGAATTCCCGCTTCAAAGGTCCGTCTGGCCCCTTTTCAACCGCCTGCAATAAAGCACCATTCAGGTTAAGCCCGGACAGCAGTGCCATGGTTATGTAATCCAGAAAGACTGGCAACGCACGAATAATGCGCTTTTCACGCTTTTTAAGACGATCGTTTAACGAAATAAAAGGAAAAATAAATCCGAATGCCGCGATCAGCAATATTATCAGTAGTGATGGCGAACTCAAAAGCGCGAAAATCATCCAGGCGATTGCACCAAAGAAGAACGCGGAAACCACCTGAAGCCCAAAAAACTGTTCAGGCGACATCAAATAAATTAACTCCGAACGCTGCAAAATTTTCTTTTGCCGTTCTATGTACTCAACTGATAAGTATTCACCGACATTAAAAGCAACAAAATTAATTAACGGCCATATTAACCTCAGAAAAAGTGGCAATTGATCCTTATACTCCCGATCTTCATCAGGAACCTTACGTATTATTGCATTAATAGAAAATACTGCCGCAGCCGAAGCCAGGCCAATACATGATGCAATAACGATTGTTGCTATAGAACTAAACATCGATACTTACAATTTTTCTGATAAAGAAGAAGCCCAAGCATTCCATAAAAAGCACAACGACGATCACTGCCCAGCCTATTGGCTCACTGAACAGCCTCCCCATGTGATCCGGTTCGATATGAAATAACGCAAATCCTACAAGCATTGGCAACAACGCCATGACAAGCCCCTGCATTTTCCCCTGTGCAGTCAGCGCATCAATTTTGCCTTCCATTTCGATTTTTCTGCGGATAGTATCAGCCAGACGGTCAAGTGTTTCTGCGAGATTTCCGCCGATTTCACGCGAAATTTTCATCCCTGAAGCCACTAGGTTGATCTCTTCCGCGCCGACGCGATTAGACATATTATCCATAGCCTCATCAAAACTGGTACCAATACGAATTTCACGCATAAAGAGCGAAAACTCCTGTGCTATTGGACCCGTTTCTTCTTCTACTGCTATCTCAATCGCTTGAATAAGACTCGAACCGGCTTTCATTGAACGCGCAATAGCAAAAAGCATATCCGGAAGTTGCGTAACAATGCGTTGCCTGCGTTTTTTCTTCAGGAAGTGAAATACGAATTTTGGCGACACAAAAACAACTAGTGATGCAAGCAAGGCCACAAACCATAAGCCGCTAAATATCCAGACCACCAGGAAAGTAAGAATCACTGCGGCAATATTCAAAAGCAGAATCTTTTCAGGCTCAATAAAAAGAAATAATTCCGAAAGATTCAACTTGGCGTTCTCAGTGAAATTATTCCTGAAATTTCTCGAACCAGACGACAATACCTGTACAAATAGATAACTCAACAAAGCCACGCCCAACGCAAATAAGGCTGACGCAATAATCATTTGAGCACCTCGTCTTTCTGGAAAATACTCATATCAACTGGTATACCGCGCTCTCGTAAGTTTTCGTAAAAACCCGGTATCAAGCCGGTTGCAATGAACTCGCCCTCAACCCTACCCTCTGCGTCATAGCCGCTTTGCTTGAATTTGAATATCTCACCAAGCTGTACACGCCCCGCATCAACGCCCGAAACCTCAGAAATCGAGGTTATTTTTCGCGAGCCACAGCTGAAACGTGTCTGCTGCACGATAAGCCCCACAGCTGATGAGATCTGCTCACGAATGGCAATAGAGGGCAAATCCATACCTGACATCATCACCATCACCTCGATCCTTGAAACGCAATCATGTACGGTATTCGCATGGGCTGTTGTTAGCGAACCATCATGACCGGTATTCATCGCCTGCAACATGTCCAACGCCTCGCCACCGCGGCATTCACCAACCACGATACGATCTGGCCGCATGCGCAAACAATTCTTTACCAGCTCACGTATGCTTACGCTACCTTTACCTTCCTGGTTTTCGGGGCGCGCCTCAAGCGCAACAAGGTTAGGTTGATACAACTTTAATTCCGCCGAATCCTCAACGGTTACGATGCGCTCAGATTCCGGAATAAAATTCGACATCACGTTAAGTAACGTTGTTTTTCCCGAACCCGTGCCTCCCGATATGACGATATTCTGCTTATGTGTTACGGCCATCTCCAGAAAATTCATCATAGCGTTGGTCGCCGTACCAAAACCCACAAGATGGCTCGCCTCAAGTTTATCTTTCATAAACTTGCGAATAGTGATACATGGACCCTTGAGAGCAAGAGGTGGAATAATGGCGTTTACACGTGAACCATCTCTTAATCTCGCATCAACCATGGGTGAACTTTCGTCTATACGCCTGCCAAGCGGCGCAACGATACGTTCAATGGCATAAATTACCGCTCTGTCATCAGAAAAAGTAATGTCGGACTTGGAAAGCCTGCCTCCTTTCTCATAGAAAATTTCTTCAGCGGAGTTAACCATAATTTCGGATATATCATCTTGCGCGATAAGTTGCTCAAGCGGCCCAAGACCTATTGCTTCAGCCAGCACACGCTGCGATATTTCTGATTTATCAAGCCCTGATGGCAGTGTCACACCTTCCCGCAATATTTCATTGATTAATTTTTGAGTAATTTCACGCAGTTCATTGTCAGACATTTCATTGACATTAATACGACGTAAGTCCATTTTTTTTATCAGTTCGTCATGGATTTTGCGCTGCCATAATCTTGCCAATTTCTCATCCGCGCGCTTACTATCTGCCACCTCAGAATGGCTTGACACAACATCTGCTGATATATCTTCCCCAGCCGTGCCTTCTTGCCGGAATATCGGCCTCTCGCGTAGAGACGCTTTGTCGTTCTGCATAGATGGTGATTGAGTTGATTCCGGTATTTCTATTTCCTTTTTGCTTTTTGTTTGTGCCGCAGAATTCGCTGATGCTACATCCTTAATATTGATTTTGTATGAGTGAATTGAAATTTCATCTTTTTCGACTAATGGACCATATTCCTCTATTTTTTCACCGTTAACATAAGTGCTGAATGATCCACCAAGGTGTTTTACATAAAGACCATCATTTCTGCGTATGATCAACGCATGTTGTTTGCTAACTTTCCAGCCATGCAACGTCACATAACACGTATCATCCTTACCAATAAGGCACTCATCATGACTACAAATGAAGTCATTGACTTTCGTCCCCCGGTTTGTATTTACAGACAAATGAAACATGGCGTCTTACTCCAACAGCCCCCCATCAAAACCGTCTTTCAATGTACGAGAAAGCTCATCCAGGTTAGACATGGCCCCTGCTGTAACACCATGGTTCACCGTATTTTTAATGATGACTGGCGTAGCAAGAATCACCAGTTCACTGCGATTCTGTATCGTTGCTTTGGAACTGAATAATTTCCCAATCACCGGAATATCGCCAAGCAGCGGCACTTTATTTGCTGATTTTGAATCGAACACTGACAATAAGCCTGAAATAGCAATGGTATCGCCATCCCTGACATTAATTACTGAATCTGTATTGCGGGTCAATAACCCAGGAACACCATTGACGATGGTACTGAAATCGATCGAACTGACTTCAGTCGAGATCGAAACCAGTATATTATCGTTTTCATCTACTACAGGACTAATATTCAACAATACGCCGTAATCCTTGAACTCGACTCTTGGCTCACCTTGATCAAAGTAGACGAACGGAAATTCCCCGCCTGACTGAAAGCTTGCATCTTGACCACTCCGTGTCACGAGTGTTGGCTCCGCAAGCGTCCTGCCCGCACCATTTTCTTCGATAAGCTGTATTCTTGATGCCAGACTACCCGCAAATCCGACATAGGGGTAAAAGTAAGGATCAGACAAGCTGACGCCACTCAGAGCACTTGACCATTCGACACCATCGTTTGACGGCGTCACAGCATATTGACCATTAGTAACTATGCCACTTGCCACAGCAACCACAGGTCCATCTAGGCTTTCGCCCCACTTGAAACCAAGCTCCTTTTTATATTTTTTATCAATCTCCAGAACCTGTATTTTGATTTTGACCATTTTCTCCATTGTGAAACTTCTGGCTTCAACAGCTGAAATCACATTAGGTATACTACTTACAATTTTCTCAAATAATTCAAACTCAGTTGGCTCAACCACACCATCGACGAGAATATAGTTGTCAACCGCCTTTACTGTCACATTCTTATATTTACTCAAAAGTGATTTGACAACAGCTTTTTTGCTAGATGAGTTTGTTTCCAGTATCTTCAGTCGATAAACAATTTTTTTCTCACCTGGCTTCCATACCTGTAGATCTGTTTCGCCAGCTGCCTTGGGAATTAATAGCAACTCACCATTATCCAGTGCACTGGTTCCCAGGATATCATCACGACCAACCGCAACACGTGAAATATCACCAATCTTAAGGGTCTTGATACTTCCTACATGAAGTGTCATATAGTTAGTTTTCGCGGACACAAGACTTGTATGTGTAAGTGCTATTGCAAAAATTAAAATACTAAAAAGACGAACTATCGATAACTTTACAGACATTAATTACAATTCCCTTTTTAACTAAAGCGTGCATGATGAAAAATGTCAATGTGCGCGGCTCATAAGTAAGCGTTTATAACAGAAACAATGACTTCCTATTCCAATAAACATTAATGACGAGAACACCCGAACATCGATTTAAACTGAAATGACCAATCTCACTAGTTATAGTCGATTAATCTGAATCACTACCCTTTAAAACGGGAACACTTTTCACTAACTCCCTTGTAGAGAGCGAGCGACTTACTCGAGTGAAATATTTATGGACCGGGTCGATCCCACCGCTTGAGGCATTCGCTGATGAGTAGTATTTGTAGGAGTTCGCACCCCCCGCCTGAGTCTGGTAAAGGAATTCAGTATCTATGCCATCGACACTATTGGCTTTTTGATCTTCTGCGTTACGCAAAAATATATAAAGCAATCCGGATTCTTTAGCGAGAGCCAGCTTAGCTGCATCTTTCGCCTTCACACCAATAGTAATATTGCTATAACCTGCCTCCTCCTGAGAAACCGGCATTGAGTAAGCCTGGTTTCTGGTCATTAATGAATTATTATCCACGGCAATAATTTTCACCCTGGAGAGCAAAGGCAATAGCGTTTTCTTGTCTGATGTTGTCTCATCTCCACTAGGCCCCGAGGCATCTACCGACAGCAGCAGATAGATATCAACATAGTCCCCGGCAACCGCCATGTGCGAGTTACTAATAATCTCGTCAACCTCCAGCGTGATTGCACGCTCACCTTCAGACAGCAGATCTGAAAAGCGATCAATTGCGAGATCAGAAATAAAATGAGACAACAGCGGCTCACCTTTAGACATGTATTCATCCAGAACATGCCCTTGGACAGCGTCAAAATATTCTGGTGTGATCGAATACTTGGATACATGTTCGGCAGGCAATTCAGCTACGGCCATAATTTCCGGACCAATAACATCCCCCGGAGCAAGGTCAGTCGTCGCCACCACTACCTGCGCCTTAGCGCCCTGTTCACCAAAAATCTGGTCGCGCAACGAAGCCTCCTTGTTCGTCAAATACATGTTCGCAAAAAAGAAGGCTATGCCACCAACAACCAGCGAAACAAGCAACACGACCCATGAACCCGATAATTTTTTTGTCTTTGAAACCATTTACTCTGTCATCGCATCACATGTGATAACTAAATCAGGGCTTAGAGATCGCATAGCTATAGCCAGCATGTTCATGCTTTATAGCATCAACCAGAAGATCGGCAGCACTCTTTCCATTGAATACTGGTGCGAGTAGCGCTGTCAGCAACGCCGCCAAGCCAACAAGATATTCGATAGCACTTGCGCCACAGAGTTGTTTTTGTCTTATTATGTTGTTCCTGCAAGCAGAGCTCATAACAATCATTTCTCCACGAGCACAGCAACAACATTAGTTTTTCTTCCAGCAGAAGCAAATGTTATATTCACCTCATCGCCTCCCTTATTGAACATTAATGTCATTGGGCCATCGATTCTTCCAGCAGTATTTTTACCTTGTTTCACTAACTCGACCCAACCACGCCTTATGTAATGATCCCTATAGAAATCGTAATTAGTCTTCACGCTTTTATTATTCGTCATAACCAGCGTACGACTCTTTTTACCCAGATCAGTAGCCGAAATATCATTAATCACATCTGTAAGCGCAGGTCTTGGAAAACCCTTTCCTATACCCTTCCTGCCAGCCGTTTTCCCGGTTTCAGGATCACTTACAGATAGAAGACCTTTTGCCTGATTCCCAGCTGACGCATCATTTTCAATTTGCACCGCATACAGAAACTCTCCATCATAATGCGTGATAATGTCCCACGGCCCTGCCGTTGATTGTTTGATCTTGCCATTCCACAATTTGTTATAGAATGTTTTAATATCATCAATCCCCTTAGAAGACTTAAATTCGTAAGCCTTCATCTGCAATCCATTAAATGCCATGTTGTCAGACACAACTGTGACATGCATAAAATCAGGTGTCTCAAATTCAGGAAATCCAGAGCCGTATACCTGCCCACTAAAAACGAGCACAAAAAAATTCAAACCAATGAATTTCATTAGTCTTTTATGCATATACTCCCTCACTTGTATTTCACTTTGCCTTTGCTTAAACGGTGTCCGGGGACTTGCTCGACATCCACATGCCCGAACACCAGACTACTCGACTTGAGTTCTTTTGCTATTGGAACTATGGAAATAATGTCCAGTGCCGCATCAAAAGCCTTATTGTCAAATAGCTTGGTAGGCAACAGTCCCTGAACTAATTCCTTGTTATGTTCGGTTCCACCAGCACCCCAGCCATCGGTTAGCAGTGTATGGTGCGTGCTAAATGCGACATCTACGCCGGAAAATTCCTTAAACCAGTCTGGCTCGAGCACATCAATTTTGATACGGCTGGTATAAAGGCCTTTTGTATTCAAATCGAAACCACCAATTCCAGCGACTTTGAGAATCTGATTAATACCTTTATTCACACCACCTGGCGGCTCATCCTGCTTGCTTGTATGCGCAATATAGACATCCTTGTTGCTTTTCTTACCAAAAGCTTTCAAGAGCGTTTCATATTTACCAGTATTCCTGTTGGAAAAATTTTGCATCACATCAGTTTTTTCCTTACCGGGGCCAATGCCCTGGCCACTGTGGATAGATTCATCTGCACCTGCAAGAATCCTGGCCTGCACTTCATACCGTATCTGATCTTTGGTTTTAACCGCTTTAATCGGAGCGGTATTCAGCATTTTATTGCCCGGCTCAAACCATGCAGTGCGCTCCCAGGATGCATAACGTGCTGCTTGCTCCGCCTTATGCCTTGTATCGATATACTTACCAACCATTGGTATCAGGGTAAACATCGGTACCAGCACAAAACCTGCAACAACAATAAACTCTGCCCAAGCTGCGCCACCCTGCCTACTTAATATCAACCCAGACTGGAAATTATGAAATATCATAAATTTCAAACCTTTTATTTACTAAAGCCCGCAACCAACAAGGCGCCACCACGCTCTTTAGCAGTCGTTTCAACCAACCGAGGCTGCCAATATGGATTATAAAGATTGCCGTATTCGTATTTTTTATCAACGCGCCTAAATGAATCAAGATCATGAGCGCGCGAAAAATAAGGCTCAGCTTTCGATAGAGCATACATTTTGTCGTTTGGAGATTTATTGTATTTTTCAATATTCAACCGATCAGAAACTTTGCCACCTGATGATTCGATCACCTTGTTCCAGCTTCGCGAATTATCGGTTGATTTTTTCTTTTGTAGCAGCACGAGCAATTGCGGCCCTTTACTCTGATGCCCATCTTCTTTTATGTCATAAAATTTCCTGAGTCCGGCGATATAGCGCACATTATTGGTACCAAATTCAGTCGCAGCCAAAGAAGCAGCATATTTATTGCGCCATGCGCCATTACCCCAGCGTTTCGTATCCGGTTGAGAAAACCACCACAATTTTTTAGTAAATTTCGAATAATTAAAATATTTGCTGGGCTTCTTGCTCTTATGCAGTGCATGTGCCGCACCCCAACCTAGCGGAATCGTTTCATTCCAGCTATTCCAACCCCAGTCGTCCCAACTGAAATCGAAAGTTCTTACCCAGACACTGACCGTGTCCATAGCATCCCACTCCCACACATATTCGCCCGAATACTTTCCCTTGCCTTTGGTACGATCGAACTCCGTTCCACCATACTTTCTAGCTTCGAC
>CAMYMU010000031.1 GCA_947259575.1 uncultured Ectothiorhodospiraceae bacterium
AATGATCCAGCGGTGATTGAAGTTTATCTAGGGCACTAATCCATTATCCCAAGAGGAATATATTATGCTACAAGTTGATGATTTACATGTTAACTATGGTCAAAGTGAAATTATTCACGGGCTTTCTTTTGATGCGAAACACAATGAAACCCTGGCTATTATGGGTAGAAATGGCATGGGTAAGACAACCTTGTTTAAATCGTTAATCGGAGTCATCCCCTCCGTCTCAGGAGAAGTTAAAGTCGACGAGACTATGGTCAGCGGTTTGCAAAGCTTTGAAAGAGTAAGTAATGGCATCGCATATGTACCTCAGGGAAGAATGATATTCCCAACTTTAACAGTAAAGGAAAATATTGAAACCGGTCTTGAAACGAGCAAGTCGAAAAAAATACCCGATGATATCTATGATTTATTTCCGGTCTTGCTCGAAATGAGAAACAGAAAAGGTGGTAACCTATCGGGTGGTCAACAGCAACAACTGGCTATTGCGCGCGCGCTTGTCTCAAATCCAAAGGTGTTATTGCTCGATGAACCTACCGAAGGCATTCAGCCCTCGATTATTAAAGATATTGCAAAAGTACTTAACGATATTCGAAAGCTTCGGGATATTACGATTATCGTGTCAGAGCAAGTATTAAGTTTTACTCTTGAGATAGCGGACCGATTACTCGTGATAGAAAAAGGAAAATTTGTGCATGAGGACTTAAGAGAAAATGTTGACGAGGCGAAAATTAGTAAATATTTATCGGTGTGATTCAGGCTTCGATATTTAGTTTACTGATACGGTAACGTAACTGCCGGGTTGTCATCCCCAACATGCGCGCAGCAAGGGTTTTGTTACCATTGGCTAGTTTTAAAGTTGATAGGATTTTATCACCAAGGTTTTCATCGACCTTCATATAAGGGCGATAGTGAGCTTGCTCGCTCGGGTGACTGGTTACTTCCTCATATTCTTGTGTAGCTAATGATTTTTCGTCAAGGTTAGGTTCCTCTATTGGTGCATAACTTGTATCCATACCGGCTTCGTCATTGAGTATTTCATTGGTTCGCCCAACTGTGATCCAGGAACCGCTGGTTTGCAGCACCGCGCGCTCGACGATGTTCTGCAGTTGTCGGATGTTGCCCGGCCAATCATAAGTTTGTAGCGTTTCAATACTGCCCGTCGTGAAACTTAACAGGCGGTCATATATTTCATTGTATTTTTCTAAAAAGTATTGGGCGAGAAGTGGAATATCATCTACTCTATGGCGCAATGCGGGTAACGAGATGGGGACAACATTCAAACGATAGAACAAGTCCAGCCTAAAGTCTTTATTTTCTATCGATTTTTTCAAATTGACATGTGTTGCGGTAATGATCCGGAAATCGACTGTAATCGATTTGTTACTACCGATAGGCTCTATTCTTTTATCCTGCAAAACACGCAGCAATTTTACCTGTAAATCGGCTGGCATATCGCCTATCTCATCGAGGAATAACGTGCCCCCATCGGCAAGTTGCAACTTTCCCTTCTTGCTCTGATACGCCCCGGTAAAACTTCCTTTTTCATGGCCAAACAACTCAGACTCGAGTAAATGGTCAGGGATAGATGCACAGTTAATTGTTATGTAAGGTCCTTGTTTGCGATTCCCTTCCTGGTGCAGCATACGAGCAAACATTTCCTTACCTGTACCAGACTCACCAAGTAACATAACTGGCGCATCGCTGTTTTTTGCGTTTTCCAGTAGTTTAACCGCGGCCAATAACTCTTTACTCGAGCCGATGAGACCATGCTTTTCACACAGACGGACCAGTTTGGCACTATCGCTATCAAGGTGCGCATGTGTGTGGGTAATGCCAAGGGCACTCTTTTGGATAATGAAAAGCTCCGGGGCAAGAATCGAGGCGATGATTCGCAACATTTCAAGGTCATCATTGAAACGGCGAGAACCTGAACTTAAACGCTGGACGGATAGTACGCCAATCGGTTTGCCATAGACAATAATAGGCACGGAGATAAACGATACATCGTCAAAAGAATCGTTCATGGGCTCAGCAATACGGTGCAGGAATTGTGGCTCTGATTTAATGTTTGTAACCAATGCCGTCTGGCCGCTACGCCAGACATAGCCCGTGATGCCGAGATTAAATGGCACGGTATATTTACCTGTTTCAACCAGTTTAGGATCGAGGCCACATTGGTAAGCAATGACGAGTGTGTTATCAGAATAATTAGGTAACAGCACTCGTCCATAGTGCAGGTCAGCCCACTTTGAGAGTAGATGTAAAACAGTCAGGATCTTACGTGCTGATGTCGCAGGCTTGGTCATCTGCTTAGTGACTTCTGAGATCAGCGACATCGTCGTGTTTCGTTCGATACAATTCTCAGCGAGCATAGTAATTTATATCAGCAGGTCTGACTGATATGTCTCCGTGTTTTACTGTGGACTGTGCCTAGACATTTATTTGCAATTGCTATGCCTTTTCCGTTGAGTAAACACTAAGTTTCTAATCTTGAAGGAATAATTGAGGCCGTTGGGATAGGTGATACAGAAAAAACCAAGCGAGAGTGTGACTTTATGGTGCAGCTTTTCGATTGGTGCTTTAAAGCTATGCAAGCTTATTAAGGAGAGGAGCTGGATATTTCATATTGCCTGTTTCGGTCTCAGGATTTGTGCAATATTAGAACGGAGTCAAGGTAAAAACTCATAATTATTTTAAAATTAACAACAACTTTACATGGGACTAAGGCGCGAAGGATAGGGTTGATATTGCTGCTTGAATAAGTGTTTTCGCATCAGAAGGTTTATTATAAAGAAATACTATATAGGCATCTGCCTGGCCATCTTTATGTATACCTATCAATAAAGCCTGGCTGTAAGTCTCAGAAAAGCCTGGATTGACATCAAATACGGCTGCTGAAGCCCAGCCAGCATTAAATAATTTTTTTGCCTGTGTCTGTGGATAGACTGAATTATGTGTGTTTCCGCCGCCACGTGATAACTCGCTTAGCAAAGACTCAAACAGCAATGGAAATAAATGGTTGGGTTCCGGCGATGCGTTGTGCGGATCATTGTACTCAATCGAGATACGTCCTAGCGGTCTAATTATCAGACGCATCTCTAGTTCACCCGAACGATGACGTAGCGCTTTCTCATAGTGCAACACTGGGTTCGCTTTTGGCTTGATTTCAATAAAATCCACTGGAGGCACATAAAGCAGACCAGATTCATCAATTAACTTTTTGAACAAGACTGATTGTGCACCATCTGATGACGTGGGCTCTGCTATTGTTAAGACAGGTACAAACATCAATATCACTAATACACATTGTCTTGCGACTACTTCTATCATGAAGGCTAACCTTTTATGTCTGGCTTACTGCTACTTTCCCATTTATTCAACAATGCTTTTGCTGTTTCTTTCCATTGCTTTGATGTTGCAATATCTAAAAAATGTTTGAGATCAGCTATTGCTTGTTTGCGGTTACCCATCGCGTCATGCACCGAAGCGCGATTGAAGTAGGGTGCTGCTGCTTTTGGCTCCGCTATAATACAGGCATCGAAGTCGGTGAGTGCTTGAGAGAAATTACCAGCGTTAAAATTAAGCGAGCCTCGATTGAAACGTGCAGCAACAAAACCTCCATCCAGCTCTATAGCACTGTCTAAATCGGCCATCGCCTCTTCGGTGCGGCCAAAATGACGATAAGCCTGAGCTCTGTTAGTAAGAAATCCTGCGTCATGTGGGTCTAGCTCAACAGCTTTGTTTAGATCTGCTAATGCCGCTGCACTGCTTTTCTGTTCTAGATAGAGGCTGCCGCGAATCCCATATAATGCAGCACTGTTCGGATATTTTGCGATGGCCTGGTTAAGCGTATCTATGGCGACTGCGGGACGACCTTCAGCCCAGTGCTGCAAGGCAACCTGGGCATGCTTGTCAGCAGGTAAATTTTCATGAGGGTCATGACGACTACCGTGTGGACCTTTAGGAGTGTTCACGGGAGGCGAAACTTGTTCTTGCGAGTTGGTATCAGGTTCTTCGCCTTGTGAGTCGATAGTTGGCTGATCAAAATGATTGTCGCAAGCAACTAAACCAACAGCTAAACCCATAGCGACGAACATCGCCATGGGCTTAACTAGTCCCATAATACGTAAAACTTCAGCAGTATGTTTTATTAATGAATTACTCACACTACCTATTTCTTCGACTTACTATATTCCTGGAGCATTTTATTCATTAACTCAATATGCTCGGCGTCGTTCAGGCTGCCTTTGGTGGAGACCTTACCCCAGAGCTCTTCATTCGTCATCTCGCGATGGCAACCCATGCACAGCCCGGTTCTATCCATGGCGTCACGCATTTCCTTAGGTAGCGCGCGTGATAGTGGCCAGTGCGTGCCTACAGTTTGTACCTGCTGGTCATCTACGATGATGGTCGACCAGTCAAAGTCTAACGCCTCAATCTTGGGTATCTGAACCTGATAATTCTTGGGAATCACTTTTCCGGTCTTCTGGTCAATCAAGTCTTCAACGATGTCCACTGGATAGCGTAATTGGTAGACGCCACCGGAAATACCATAACCCTGTGCTTTAGGATTGTTATGGCAACTCTCGCAGGTACGCGCCTTACGTTGCGCCGAGTGCGGCTGTACTGGTGCCATGTCAATGGCCAATGGCGTCCGTTTCTGTCCCAGCTGTTTTTGCTCATCATAAGAATAGGCAACCTGATCAAGGGCAATGGTTTTACCCTTGCGATCTCTAACCGTATAGACGATCTGGCAACCTGGCATCAGCGGTGTGACGCGGCCTTCACCATTGATACCTAGTACAGGCTCTTCCCAACGCAGATAGGCGCGGGTTTCTTGAATCTTGCCTGGGCTCTGAATGCCTTTTACACCGAGGGGTGACTCGGCCGTTGAGCCATCGGGATTACGTTTTGTACCAGAGGCTACCCAATCAGTAGCCTGATGAGGTTTACCGTTCTTGTCCTTGCCGTAATCAACGTTGACATGGCATCCGTAACACTGAGGTACCCAGGAGGCATGGCAGGCATAACACTCCAAACTCTCGGCATGTTTCTCTACACTGCTCATGGCGACCATGGCATCTGGGCTCTTCCAGGCATTATCTATCTTCAACTGTTTGAGCAACGGAATTTCAAAGTCATTCCCGGTAGCAGAGTGCAGGATTACCTTTTTGCCGCTCTTGACAACGTTACCGAAGGGGTTACCGCGTGCTGTATTCAAATAACCATCTTTCTTGTCATAATACGTGGCATAGGCAGCGGTTTCCTTCAGAGTTTCAGTAGATAACCCGCGTGCTTTGCCTTTAAGAGGCTTGGCAAATTCCTCACCATGACCCAGTGGTAATTCCCATGGAAACTGTTCTGGTGTGCCATGGCAGTCCTGACATTCGATCTCTACCTGTGCCAGTGTCGTGCCTGGGATATTGCCATCACCGTGCATATCGATTGAGGTATGACAGTCCTGACACAATAACCCACCCTCAGGATTTTCCGGGCGACTCTTAATCTGATGGTGCAGATCGTCAGAAATAAACAGATACTGCTTAGTGTGCAGTTTAGGTTGTTTCTTACCTTCTTTATTAAACGGTGAGCCATAAGGGAACTCCATCAGACCCTGATAGGTCACGCCGATACGTTTGCCGCGATTATGGCAGGAGTTACAGGTCTCGACAGGAATACCCGAATACTCGATATCACCATGCTTCACTTTGGCTTTGCGTGTTGACTGTATCTGGTGGGTCAACATGTGCCCTTTTTGTTTCTTGTTGATAGTCGGGTCATTACCTTCATAGATGCCTTCATTACCGTAAGGTATATGACATGATGAACAACCTTGCCCACGATAATCACCACGTTTCTCACGTCCTTTAACAGTAACGTGACAACGCTGGCATTCCTGACGCTGATAGGTGAAACCAGCGAGTTTGGGATCTTTTTCAATCTCTTCAACAGAAGGATTGGGTATTTGTTTTAGTTGGGTAGGAAACTGTTCCTTGTGCGCGGCGATCATATCTTTCATGTAGGCTTTATATTCTTTAGTTCCGACAGATGGCACAGGTCCGTCACCATCTTTGACATCATAATTTCCCCAGGGCACCTTATGATTCTGAACCTCCTTAATACCCCAGGTATGAAGATTGCCCTGAATCTTACCCGCCTCGGTATTCATTAAGGATTTTTCCAGACGTTCGGCATAACCCTTATGGCAGGCACTTTGTCCACAGCTAAACTTATTAATATCCATGGCACCAGGATCAGGATAAAAAGTTTGTGGGCCTTGTGCTGTTATAAGACCTTGTGGTGAACCTTTGTGAGCAGACTTGGCATCTTTCGCCTTTGGATTACCACCATGACAGATGACACAGCCTTCTTTATCTCCATGCGATGAACCCATTGCCTTGATAAGTGCCATCATCGCACTGTTATCATCACGTATTTGTGCGAGTCCATTATGACAACTCATACAGCCTTCTGTGGCAGCGATAGCTTGTATTGGTAATACGCAAAATAGGAAAAGCAAAGCAATGGTGACTGTCCTGGATAAGATGCTCATCGTCGTTCACCTCTATTTTTTATATTTCTTTGAAATATTAAGTTGCTTTAGTATCGAGCCACTTACAATTTGTAATGTAATTCTCCAGCATAAACAGATGTTGTACGAGTACACTGTTTAGAATAAACCATCCTGAATAATCTCAAGAACTAAATGTAGATACATTGATGTAGATCAAATGTTATGTCATCAAGAGTGATTAAGATTCGCTGTTAATAACCGTTCGCAAACCACACCATGAACACTATCCTTGATAAGGAGAGTTTCACATGAATATTACAACACTGCGTCAAGCTTTGAGTTTAGACATGAAAGTTTCATTTTGTAACACTCGACTTCACAACAAACCCTTAGTATTAATCACATCACTTGTTGTAGGCTTCTGTAGTACAGGTTTAGCGCAGGCAAGCATGTTTGAAACAGCTAAGTTCAAAATCTCGGCAGACTTTCGTCTTCGCGGTGAGCAGGATTTTAGTTCTCAAAACAGTAGTGGTGTCGCACGCGACGATCGTCTACGCGCCAGGATACGCACGCGTGTTTCTATGAATTACAAAGCAAGTGATCATGTCTCCTGGGGACTACGCTTACGTTCTGGTTCCGATGACAGTCAACAGTCACCCCACATCACAATCCTTGATTTTGATGACAATGATACTGGTGATGCCGATTTTAATTGGGATAAATGGTATCTAAAGGGACAAAAAAACTACACCGATGGCAAACTAACAGGCTGGGCAGGCCGTAACAGTTTCCCATTCTGGAAACCCAATGAAATGTTTTGGGATGATGACGTTACACCAGCCGGGCTTGCCATTGGTTATAAATTTAATAATATTAATCTTGACTTGAATGCTGCTTACTTGTCTTTACCAGCAGGCATGCAGGAATTTTCAGGTAACCTCGCTGGTGCCCAGCTAGTCTATAAAATTAAGCTGGCTCCACAACATATTACCCTTGCACTGGGTTGTTACGATTTCGATGCTAATCCTACCGATCCAGATAATGGTATTTATTTACAAAACAATGGTACGCGTGATTACTTTATCTGTGTAGCCAATTACAGGCATCAGCTTACCGCCTGGGGACAACCCCTGGTACTTGGCGTTGATTATATGGATAACAGTGAAAGCTATACGGCCGCGGATATCGTGGGTACATCCTCTGGCGTGACGGTTAATGACACAAACGGTATTGTGTTATATGCAAAATGGGGACAATTGAATAATCCTGGTGACTGGCTACTTGCATGGCATTACGCTGAGATCGAGGAACTGGCTGTGAACAACTCTTTCTCACAAGATGACTGGGTGCGTTGGGGATCAGCCACCCAAACACGTGGCAGTAATATTGAAGGCCACGAATTTAGAGTCGCCCATGCTTTTGCCAACGATGTTAATGTGGTAGGTCGTTTGTATGTCGTGGATGCCATTACCAATGTCGAAGATGGCAATCGTTTCCGCGTCGATCTAAATTATAAATTCTAATTAAACTAACAATAGCTGATGCTCAACATTGCAGAGAACAGTTGTATAAGACAATCGGTACAGAGAGCACTTCAGAATCCCTTCGGGCTTCCTTAAGTGCTCTCTGTCCTTTTCTTTTCCGACTCCGTCTTTTCTTTTTTGTTAGGTTGATGCTTA
This sequence comes from uncultured Ectothiorhodospiraceae bacterium, assembly GCA_947259575.1. Taxonomy (GTDB): domain Bacteria; phylum Pseudomonadota; class Gammaproteobacteria; order UBA6429; family Thiohalophilaceae; genus SZUA-24. Next base: position 8,197 of record CAMYMU010000031.1, read on the forward strand.
TCTCTCAACCTGAACGATTTTAGCAACTGATGGAATGCGGTTTTCGTCGAGGATAAACAACATGTACATCCCCGGTGGAGTGGCTAGGTTGTCAAAGAAGTTGAGTCCCCATACAGCGCCCGGTTCGGCATTGTGTGCGTAGACCTGAACACTGCGGGTATTTTGATCGAATGAGTGGGTCATCGATCCCAGGCCAATTAAAACGATTTCGCTGATGGTTGTTGCATCATGATAGAGAATGGGAAACGGTTGTTGGTTTTTAATCACATCTGGTGCGTAGTCAATCACGGGTCGAGTTGCAGCTTCTAGATAAGGCGGTGAATAGATCTCCATCGTGGGTTGTTCGTCAACTGGACCAGTCACCCCACCAGTGCGACCACCCGCAACCAAGACCCGACCATCAGGTAATAGCAGCGATACGGTATGGTAACCGCGAGTGGTAGTCATTTGTCCCGACGAAGTCACGGAAAAGTTCTGTACGGGATCGATGAGCAGAGCGTTTTGTGGTTTCGGCAATAATGGGTTCTTGGGATGGCCGCCGACGACAAAAATCTTTCCATCGGGCAAGATCGTAGTCGACGGATGATGGCGTTCAGTGTCGAGCGCGATGCGCTGGGTCCATGCGCCTCCAGCAAAATCAAGCACGTCGGCTGACGCTAGTTGGCTCTCGCTACCACCACCGATCATCATAATTGCACCGGGTTGATACCCCCATGCCGCCGAATCCAGTCGCAAAGGCAACATCAAGCTCGAAGCGCCATTGCCGCCTTTTGCAGGACCGGGACGGGGGAGGTCGATTTCCCAAAAGTTGCCAGACAACGCACTATCAGCTTGCATTAACACCGGTTTCGCATCTTCACCGAGCACAACAATGTCTTGTCCGGAATCTGTAGCCCATGGTAGTTGAAAAACATGTGAATAATCGGGATTGAAGATCGCTGCCGGTGTCGCGCCGATGGCTGAAATTAATTCGCGTGTCCCAGTGGCAGGATCATAGATCTCGGTACTGATGTTGAGTTCAAATGCAGAGGGTACAGGATTGCCATCAAATGTCTTTTGTACGACGTCATAACCACCGGTGATCAGGATACGTCCATCGTGCAGTCGCGTACTTGTACCATACCATCGTCCATGCCCAAGCTTAGGCCCGGGGCCTTCTGAAACCAATATACCAGGTACTCTACTCCAAAGATCATGCTTGGAGTCGTAAGTCATGTTGTAGTTGAATCCCGATATTTCTGTTCCTGTTTGGCCAGTGGCAAGCTGATAGCTGGTATGTCTTGTCCCAGAAAGAGTGAAGAGTGTGCCATCCTCGAGTAGGGTGTGGCCTGAACAAAATAATAAGTCGATAGCACTGGCAACATTGCCAGCACCGTCATCAAAAACACAAACACCCGGAGTGCTGCACTCGAGTGGGGCGTTCTCCAAGTCGAGAGAAAGGGTTGTAGGGAAAGATGCTAAGTTGGGCGGAATCGTCAAAGCAGCTTCAAACGGCGGGCCGCCAGCGGTGGTACTACCATCGAGTCGTGTCGTACCAAAAAACATCACACGCCCATCGGGTAACAAAGTTCCATGTACCGGCGCCAAACCCAAGTCAGGTTGTAGGCTGTGTTTTAACGTTGTCAGTGAGGAGAAACCTTCAGAAAATACAGAAGTAGAGAATAATAATGAAGTACTGAATAACAAGTAATATAGGGCTCGCATAATAACCTCCGTGTGCAAAAGTGATAGGAATAATTTCTATATTCATAACAAGTTAGCAAAAGGAGATTTTAAAGAGGTAACATTGAGGTAACAAAAAGTAACAAAAAGTAACTGATAGGAAAGAGAACGAAATTAACAAGGAGATGGGGGAAAATGTGTATAGAAACTGCCTTGAATAATTTCTTTATTCAGTGACTGGATCAACACTATTTAGCTTTTACTAGCAGATGCTTACCGTCTTCCGAGAGTACCAGATTTTCTTTATTTTTCTCCCACCACGTCACCCATTCCTCTGCTGTTTTATAACTAAGCCCCGTAACTCGCATCAGATTAAGTCGTTCATGTGAAAAATACTCTTCAAGGTATTTTGGGTAGCGTTTGAAATGACTAAAGTTGAAACTGAGAAATTCCCGGTAACTATTCTCCTTCACCTTTCGATTTTCAAAATCACCACGTGAAATATAATAGTGTGCTCGTGAACCGCTTTTGCTCTTATAGTAGACACAGACCATATCATCATGTTTCTCCGACACATACATAAGGTCCTGAATGTAATAATTCCAGAATTCTTTAATGTGATAGGGTTCACGATTGCGACCACATGCATTTTGATCAAGGGGTTTTTCTGGCTTTTTCGAAAAAGTAAATGTAAATCGTTGCTTATATTTATCATTTAGTGTGAGACGAAGCTTGTCAGACTCGAGCTCCTCCAGGTTTATTGCTGGATGTGATTGGTGGTACCAGAAAATGTATTCAGAATTGGTAGTGACACAAAAAGAACTCAGTTCATCACACTCTATTTTTCTGTTGTATAACAATTCACCTTCAGTTGAGTAGACTACCAACTGATGTGAGTTCCTGGCGTAAATATCACTCAGGCCTACAACATACTTCTCATCAGGTGATAACCATAGATGCGTTAAGGCAGGGGGGGCTGTGCAATAAACCCGTTTATCGCCTTTGAATATTTGCAGAATTCCCTGATGGCCATTAGTGTGATCACATTCGTCCAGATTTTTCGCTATCCCTCCATACCACACATGTAATCCTTTAGGTTTGGACTGTCGACTGTGCACATGCATAACATTATAAGTACGCCCCTCATCTTTCAGAAACACTTCACCGTCATAAGGTTGATCGGCAAACGCTACAGATATAAAGAGCGAAATAAATAACGCCAGAATAGAACGAGACAGCATATTCATCAAATAAATATAGCAAAAAATATAAGGGTTAGAGAGTGAAAAACACAATGACAGCCCAGCGTGATTTTTGGCAACCTGTACAACATATTAGAGCACGCTGATAGTGTGCTGTGGTGCAGGAGGAAATAGTGATATGCACGATTTTTTCACGACAAACTATCTTCAATCACATCCTCTTGCAGATTGATTTTTTCAGTTGCTGGAGTTAACAAGTTTGTCGTCGCAGAAATATCAAATCCGTAAAAGTCTTTCAAAAACCGGTGTAAGTGTCTATTGTAATACTCTAAATGGGATTCAATATTTTCAATTGTTTGTCGTGCCAATTCACATGCTGCTTGCTCAGGCAAATTGATTGTGAAGGTATTTCTTATGTATAAAAAACCAACTTCTAGCATACTAGTCTTGATAAAATCCCATAATTCGTCACACACCACTTCTGAATTGTTTTCTCGATCCAGATTAATTACGATTGCATAAGCCATTGCTGACTCCTCATTATTTTTATAGGGGTGGCGCAATTCTAAGTGTGTGATTTTAAATTGTGAACATCGAGAGACATTTTGTAACATAATTAAAACATGGTTTTTATAGTTGGTTATATAGAAAACTGTGTGCAAATACAATTTTTAGATTAGTTTTTCATACTATCTATATAACTATTATTTCTATTTAGGGCTGAGCTAAAAAATGATCAAATTAAAATTAATATTTATAACGCTAGTTATTCAATTTTTAGTCGTGGTTAATGCTCATGCGGGTGACTTCGCCTGGTTGGATAAACTATCGATTGAGGCACGTGCTGATGCCTCTGGATTTAAAGCCAGGATCGCTGCTCGTTTTCATATTGGCGATGCTAAGGTAAGCGCCATTATTCGTGATGTAGGTGGGCATGCAGATGCCTATATGGTTTTGCGCCTGGCAGAAATGTCACATCTATCGATTGATACAGTAATAGGGCGTTATCATCGTAATAAGGGAAAAGGTTGGGGCGTATTGGCCAAATCTCTCGGCATCAAACCAGGTTCAAGTGAGTTTCATGCTCTTAAACGTGGTCATGATCTGAATGGTGGAGGTAGTGCAAAAAATAAGAAGCATAAGCATAAAGAAAAGGGCAATGGAAAAGGCGGTAAAGACAAAGGAAAGGGTAAGAACTAATCTGGTTCCAATTTTTCACATCATGCATTTTTTAATATTTCAAAGAGTTGATCTTTGAGGTTTAGCCGCAATTTCTTTCGTTCTTCCAGATATTCATCAGAAGTCGTCTCATTGCCTTCTTCAATTCGACGAACCTCGTGTTCAACCTCATGATATTCATCGAACAATTTGGCAAAATGGGGATCGCTATTCTTAAGCTCGTGAATCTTATCCTTGTATTCAGGAAGTTCATGAATTAAGTCGTGTTTTTCACCTAACATTTATATTACCTCGAAATTCAGAAAACCATTTACTCGCATAGTGTACCATTTTTGTACCCGTTCTACCCGGGTAGCCTGATTATCCCGATAAGAGTTTTCGCATGCAAGCTACAAAATATTCAGCAACATTCTATGCTTTTTGTGCAGGCGTGATTCATCAATAATGAGGTAGTCATCAACTTGTAAAGTTAAGCGTAGATACTGGGCTTTGGCGCTCGTATATAGAGCTATCTTTAAGTTAGAAACAATTGATCAGCATCAATGCGCTTGCAAGCCGGTAGCAAGAAAATGTATTTTCAATAGAGGAGATTGCCATGATTGATATTGCAAACATTCTTGCCAGTGAAGCAGACTCAATCCTTGATCATACCTGCACGGGGATACCAAAATCAGAAATTCACGCCCCGGGACCTGACTATATCGAGCGAATTGTCGCCCGCAAAAACCGTAAACCGGCAGTACTCAGAAATCTCAATGCCTTGTATAACCACGGTCGTCTGGCAGGGACAGGTTATATGTCACTGTTGCCTGTTGACCAGGGAGTGGAGCATTCGGCCGGGGCCTCTTTTGCACCGAATCGGGCATTCTTCGATCCTGAAAATATAATCAAGCTGGCCATAGAGGGCGGGTGCAATGGGGTGGCATCGACCCTCGGTGTGTTGAACAGCATTGCACGTGACTATGTGCACAAAATACCGTTTATTGTAAAGATCAATCACAATGAATTGCTCACTTATCCTAATCAATATGATCAAACTCTGTTTGCCAGTGTCGATCAGGCCTTTGATATGGGCGCTGTCGCGGTGGGTGCCACCGTTTATTTTGGGTCGGAGCAATCACGTCGACAAATACTTGAAATCAGTGAAGCATTTGAGCATGCCCACTCACTGGGAATGGTCACCGTGTTGTGGGCCTATTTACGCAATAACGCTTTTAAGAAGGATGGAACGGATTATCACACTGCCGCTGATCTAACGGGACAGGCCAATCACCTGGCTGCAACCATTGATGCGGATATTATCAAGCAAAAGCAAGCGCAGAATAACGGCGGTTTCAATGCGATTGAGTTTGGTAAAACCCATCCAAAAGTCTATTCCGAGCTTACATCAGAGCATCCCGTTGATCTGGTTCGTTACCAGGTGGCAAATTGTTATATGGGACGTGTTGGTATGATCAATTCAGGTGGTGCATCGGGCGAGGACGATCTGCATCAGGCAGTACGGACTGCAGTGATCAATAAACGTGCTGGTGGCATGGGGTTGATATCTGGGCGCAAGGCCTTTCAGAAGCCGATGGAAGAGGGTATTACCTTACTAAATGCCATTCAGGATGTGTATTTATCTGACGCAGTGACAATTGCTTAACCTACAAAATTGGTTCGTATTGTTCATTCTTGATTAGGGATTAATTTGTGCATACTTTGTGATGCATTGGTTATACTGTCAATGACAGTAAGGTCTGTTATAACTATCGATAGCTTGATTTAATCCTTAGGCAGGAACTGCGTAATGAGTATAAAAGTATTTCAGGACAAGGTGTTTCCGACGCATGTATCCGATTTAATGAATCTCATGCATATGGTGGTCTTTAATGGTACGGATGGTGAAGAGTAGTGGGAAACCTTCCTTAGCCTGAAACAAAAGGAATATGTAGCCCTCGGTTTGGCACAATACTATCAGTGTGATCACTGCATAGATTATCATCTTGCTTCACTCTGCCGACTGGCAAAATCAAGCAAAACAACACTATGTCAAAATGTAAATTCAATGGTTTTATTTCTGCGCATTGACACGAGAACAATTGGTAAGGCAGAAAAAGAGCACTGGGTACAGTCATGGCAACGATTTGCAAAAAAGGTTTCGTTAGCAAGCGATGATAATCTTCTGCCTTATCTGATCGGCCTGGCTATCGGCATAGCTCGTAATGATGATTTTCTTATCGAATGTTCTGGTAGTGAACTACGTAAAGGATGTCAAGAACAAGGTATAGATTTTAGGTCAGCAATCGGTGAACTGGAAGCGGTTGTTATTTTTATGAAGGCAGCCGTCTCAAAAAATAGAATTGTTGATAAAATCGATAAATTGTTTGAATAATGATATTTTTATTCAAACCTAATCTATTTTAATCACTATTATAAAAAAGATGATTAAATCTTAGAATCTTATCAGAACCATACTAATACTGAGCCAGACGCCAACGGTGAAGTAAGAACTAATCCAGACAACTTCTTTTTTCCAGACTTTCCAGTCACTGGTTCTTACCCGGCGGCTTATTGCATCCTTAATACCTGCGCTAACCGAGAGAAATTGCCGTGATTTTTTTTGGCTCTTTTGTTTACGGGCTAAGTACATAGGAATATCCATAAACAGCATAATATAAGCACTGCCGATGCAGCTGATGACTCCAATCGCCATCAGTACCTGAAGGATACCGCTCAACATAAAGAAACCTGCTGTCATACAACCGCCCGCCAATAAAATCATGATGACCCATGCGGATTCCTCAATACCATGCCAGAAATGATCCAGAGTTAATGCTGCATACCAGCAACTTATCTGTGCAAGTACAATAATCGGAACGATGGTGTAGGCAACAAACATCATTATTGGTGAATTTACAAATACACCAAGATCATAAATAAGTAGCGCGCATTGGATGCTAAAACATACCTCAGCAACGGTCGCCAATGAACGACCCAGCATGACGGAGGAGAGTGGGTGATCAAACAGGCAGTAACGTTCTAAGTCTATCCGGGGTAAAAAAGAACGAAATGCGCAGACAAAAACATAAATCCCAGACAAAATTGGCTGGGCATACGAGAAAGTTTGCATGTCAGAATTGAGGTAAATGGCCCACAGCCAGATACCGATGTTTATAACCGCAGTTACACACAGAAACTTCCACCAGAGATATGTCTTGTTCAAGGCCTGATCCTTAACCCAGCTTTAAATGAGGGGTAACGGGTGTGCGCGAAAAGAAAGCTGTAACAGCTGTCACAAATAAAATATGGCTACGTAATAAATATGAAACATAAATGGTCTACTGTCCAGGTGATTTATGAAAAATTTACCCAGTTAGCTCACATTTTTCTGGACAAGCTCATGGAAAAGTGAAACCTGAGCCAGTTCCAACCTGCTTTAATACGTTATACGTAAATAAGCTGACACAAACGCCTCCTATTATCTTTGTAACATCACTAACCGCCATGCCCAGGCAGGTAAAAAACACTATGAATAGAACTCTGATAGCCATAATGCTGGTTGCTCTGATGAGTCCGCTAAAAGCGGGTGAATTACTGGAGTATTACGTCGATGAGATTGATGATCACTTTCTCCTGCATCTCGATATGCGGGTTGATGCTAACCACAACGAGATCAAAGCCGTCCTGATGGATTTTAGTAAAATGCCAGAGGTCAATAACACTGTTGTGGAGAGTCGCCTGATCGAGCGCGATGGTAACAAATATAAGATATTTTTCGTCAGTAAAGCTTGTGTCTGGATTTTTTGCGAAACCATCAAGCAGAACGCGATCGTGACGGAACTTGATCAGGGTTACATCATGTCAAATGCGATAGCGGATAAAAGTGACCTGAAGTACGGCAGCACGCTATGGCAACTCATTGATGAAGGGGATACTACAAGAGTAATCTATAATGCAGATTATGTACCTGATTTCTGGGTGCCACCACTGATAGGGTCATCCATCGCGAAGAAAAAAATGCTAAGCGAAGGTACCAAGACGATTAATGGTCTGGAACGAGTTATCAAAACTAGCAGGGAAACCGCTACGCAAGAACTCTCACAAGAAAAAAGTGAAGTGAACCATCTTCAGTCATCTTTATAGTGTTCTCTTATTAATTTAAACTTTACTTGTTAACTATACCATCTTTGAATGCAATGGGTGGACTGTCTTAATCCATACTCATAGCCTGTACGCAATTTTTCAGCATTTCGGCAGAATCGACCGACAGAAAAACTATCTGGAGGGCAAATTTCAATGATATCAATACCGATAGGAGGATTTCGTATTAATTGTATGGCATCTTCAAATCGTTTAATTCTCTCACGCATAGTTTTGACTAAGTGAGTATGTTTTCTAAGTTTCCATCGTGTTAGACGGTGACCCGGTGTATCATTTTTTTTGTAGGATATATGGCGAGAACGTATAACCATGATTTTTCTTGCGCCGCGACGAATTGCCTCTGCAACTGGGATCCCATCAGCTATACCACCATCTGTCATCGGTCTGTTATTTGCAATAGGAAATTCACGATATACCAATGGTAACGCTATTGATGCTTTGATACTGGCTTCCAGATTTTCCGGATTTGTATCGAGATAAACGGCTTGACCCGTTTCAATGTCAGTTGCACAAACGATAAATGGCTTGTTGTGCTGATAGGTACGAGCCAGATCAGTCTGAGGTGGGAGTACCCCTTTTTTACTTAACCAGTCTAAATCAAGTAGATGACCGCCACGCAGAAAGCGCGAATAACTAATAAAATTCTTATCCTGAGATAATTCCAAAAATACCTGCAGGCTTTTACCTTGGCTTTCAGCAAGATAGGTGGTCAGGTTATAGGCTCCTGCGGACACCCCTATATAAAAATCAAAAGGATTAAAATTATGTTCGAGAAATCCATCCAATAGCCCTGAGGAGAATACGCTGCGCATGGCACCACCTTCGACAATTAGGGCATTTTTAGATAAGTCAGACATATAATTAGCAAAACTGAAACAGTTATTAAGCAAAATGATCTTTGACGAGTATAATTTATAAATATTTATCTAATATTTCACCTAGCCCCGGTTATTAATTATGGACTGGTTTTATCTAGCTTTGATCTGCGCGCTAACGGTAGCGCTGGCCGATGCCTTTACCAAAAAAGGCCTGTCGCAATGTTCGACTACCTCTATCATGCTCATCCGTTTTTCAGTGCCCGGGTTAATCTTAGTCCCGCTAAGCCTGTATTATGGTCTGCCAACGGTTCCCAATTCATTTTGGCTCTATTTCATACCCTGTGTGCCGCTCGAGTTGCTGACAATGTGGTTGTATATAACCGCCATTCGTAACGACCCGCTGCATCTGACGCTGCCCTTTCTAGCCTTTACCCCCGTATTTAATATCGTCACAGGCTATGTAGTGCTTGGCGAAGAGATCAAATTATTAGGATTTATGGGCATTCTATTAGTCGTTCTGGGGACTTATATTCTTAATATCGATCAATTAAAGCACTCATGGCGTGATGCTTTAGCGCCGTTCAAAGCCATCGTGCATGTACGGGGCTCTGTATTGATGTTACTCGTAGCCGCTCTATATAGTATTACGTCAGTGCTAAGTAAGGGGGCTATGCAGTATACGACGCCTGAGAAATTTGGCGCGTTTTATTTTGTAGTGATTGGCCTGGTGGCGTTTGTACTTGCATTGCTCTTTAAGCCCAAAGCGATAGTCGGTGTATGGCAGCGACCGCAATATATGCTATTGGTTAGTGTATTTATGGCAATTATGGTGGTGACGCACTTCCTGGCGATAGCCAAAGTTGAAGTCGCTTATATGATTTCAGTAAAACGAACCAGCCTATTGTTTGGTCTTTTGCTCGGTTACTGGATGTTTAAGGACGGTAAGCTGATCCAGCATTTTCCGGCCGCACTCATTATGGTACTCGGTGTAACACTTATATTATTTAATTAACAGTGAGGTCGAACCCAGGCAAGATATGAAAAACTATTACGCGCTAAATATTCCTAATCATGGTTGTGTATCATTGCCTTTCACAAACCAGAGGAAATAATTTTCCTTAAGTAGGTTAGACTCAGATTCGAATTGAAATCCAGCCTGTTCTATTTCCTTGATGACGGTTTGCTTGTCAGATCGTACATGTGTCATAACCCACTCAGAACTGACATTGGCCTGTTTTCGAAAATCGATAATGACGAGTTTTCCGCCTGGCCGTACTGCACGGCGAATGGAGGCGAGCATCGTTTGCGGATATTCAAAGTGATGATAGGTGGCACAGACAAAAGCGAGATCGATGGAACCAGGTGCAAGTAGGGTATCTTTTTGGTGGTTAAGCACACCATGGATATTTTTCAGGTTCTGTTCGCGTGCACGACGATTAATATTGAAAATAAAGTCTTCGGTGATATCCACTGCAAACACGTTTCCGGTACCACCGACTGCTTTTGCAAATAACAGACTGTAAAAACCTGTACCGGCCCCGATATCCGCAATGTCCATACCTGGTTGAAGTTGCAAGGCTTGCACCACTGCATGCCGTTGGTCAAACACTTCTCGCCCGGCCCGCTCGAAAACCCCGACCCAGTTTTCAAATTCGGCACCTTGATAATGACGATTAATCTCGGGATTGACGTTTTGCTCATCAATATTCGCAAATGCGAATTCTACTGATAGTATATCTATCAGGACAAACACCAGGGTAAATAGTAAACGTTTCATCTCTTAAGTTTAGTTGAAATATTGGAGGAGACGATATATGGAGATAATAAATTACAGCTATTTATTGCGTATTTCCTATAAATAGAGAATGTTATTTTCTTCACAATTTCCTTCGAACTAAAGTATAAGTTCTGTGTCAGAGACTGATACGCGCGGCATATTTTCACTATTCTGGGAAGAGGTATAATGAATATTTATAAGTTCAGCCTAATTCCACTTTTACTATCTCTGTCATCAGGCTGTTCCCTGTTGTTCCCTACAGAAGCGGGCGATGACCTCAGTCATTTTAAGCAGGAAGCACCCAAGGTCGGTTCAACGGCCCCCGATTTCGAATTACAGGATGTTGACGGAAATATAGTCTCCCTCAAGGATCTGATTGGCAAAAAACCGATTGTGCTCCAAATGGGTAGTCATTCTTGCCCGGTTTACCGTTATCGGCGCTTCGATATGAATGACCTGCATGCAGAATTCAAGCATGATGTTAACTTTCTTATTGTTTACACCATCGAAGCACACCCTAAAGGTACTAATAGTCCGTATTCCGATGAAGAGTGGGTACATTTTGTTAATGAGTTAACATCCACCTATGTAGAACAACCTGACTCACAACAACAGCGCGTTAAGCTTGCGCATGATTCAACAAAGGGGCTAGATATCAAATATGCGCCGGTCCTGGTTGATACGATTTCAAATCAGGTATGGAAAAAATATGGCCGCGCACCATCCGCCGCCTATGTTATCGACCAACAGGGAAAAATTGCGGTACGCCAGGCCTGGATCGATCCACCGGCACTAAAAATTGCACTTGATAAGTTGTTGGGACGAACGCCGACAAATTAATATTTAGTTATAGAATCTTGTCAGCTATCACTCAATTGGTACCAATGAAAATTATGACCGAATCAAGCTAAACCCGCATAGTTTGTCTATTGATTATGTGCTTTTCAAAGAGTAGTGTCAGAGTATATCTTTTACAAAGAAAGCTAATCACGGTGAAATGTAATGCTTGAAAAAAACCAATCTGCTCCGCTATTTACAACTCCCAATCAAGATGGTGACAGTATTAGTCTTGCAGACTACCAGGGTAGTAAAAATGTTGTTCTCTATTTTTATCCTAAAGATGACACCCCAGGCTGTACGATTGAAGCCAACCAATTTACAGAACTTGCCGAAGATTTCGCTAAGGTGGATACCGTTGTCTTGGGGGTAAGTAAAGATAGCTGTGAAAGCCATCAGGCATTTATTGATAAATTTAATCTTAAAGTAGGCCTGCTCGCTGACACCAGCGGTGAGTTATGTGATGCCTACGGGGTCTGGCAGGAAAAGGAAAAAAACGGCATTAAGAAAATGGGCATTGTACGCTCCACTTTTGTCATTGATAAACAAGGAAAGTTAGCTGAGGTTATATATGGTGTGACGCCCGATGGTCATGCTCAGTCGATGCTGGAATTGGCGAGTAAATTAGCAAAATAAAGACAAAAAACGGACCAGCAATATCGTAGTCTAAGGGAAATATTCCCAGATCTTGGATATAATTACTCTCAGGCCTTAGCCTTACTAGCTTTTCAACTGGAGCAATAGTGTCAATTTCCTTAACCGCGGAAGAGAAAGAAGAGCGCTTAGCCGCGAAAAATAAATTAGCCAGGGCGACAGTTCTCATCCTCATCGAGGATAAGTTTGTGCGTTTATACGTTAGAAGGATTTTTCGAGAGATTCTCGAGATACAGAATACAGTTGAGTGCACAACACCCGGTGAAGCAAAAAAATACCTGGATGCACGTGCTGGAAAAAATTTGTCATGTGTCGTCAGTGGTATGCGTTTTGTAGATGGCTCGACAGGGGAAGAATTCCTAAGGTTTGCAAGAAGTACCTACAGGTCAGTGGTGGCGCCTTTTGTCCTGATTGGGGACAATACGGATGCATCAGTTCAATATGCATTCTTAGTTACGCATTTTGCTGGTCATATCAGTCAGCCATTTACTCCTTCAGAGTTTGTTCATATGCTGCTAGAAGTATTTATGGTAAGAGATCGAAGGCGTGAACAACGCGAGCTTGCTAACAGTGAAAGGGATAATCGCCCTTTTAACAGATTGTATGAAGGCGATTAAAATGGCTTGTGAGAATATGAATCAGGAGCTATATAGAATCACTATATTGAACACCACAGGTGATCCTGATCAAGTTGGGCTAATATGGCCTATGCTAGTATTTTTTACCTGATATTGGTTGAGGATGTATTAATGTACACACTGGATGAACTAGAAAGGCAAAATAACGAAATCACTGAATTATGTGATGTGTTATGTGCCATATTGAAAGATTCGTCTCTTCATAACAATTCGATTGCCATCGAATTGATGGATCGCTTTAAAGAAAAAGTTTGGATGCACCTGATTTTTGAAGACAACACGATTTATTCCGAATTAGTACAGCATCCTGATGATGAGGTTAGTCAAGCAGTGGGTGAGTTTCACCAAAGCGGCCGGACTATTAAAAAGCGATTTTCAAATTTTATCCGTAATTGGAAAAAGTATGCAGAAAGTGGCGAGGGGCACGATTCTGTTCATAGCGATTGTAGTGATATATTTTCATTGATTCGAGATCGTGTTCGATATGAAAATGACACAATATTCCCACTTGTTAAACGGTTACAAACAGCATAAACAATATCATTCCAGAGTGATGAAGTGATTTTTCTTTATACAGCCATTCGCAACTTGGCGATAATAAAGTCATCCTACCTTTTTTTAATGCACTTCTATTAATTCTTATATTGGCGGTTAGTTCATACCAAACTGTTGATGTCAGGGATGCAGATTCTCCTTTTTATAGTGTTGCTGCTGGTGCAACCCTCACGCTTAATCAGGATTTAATTTTTACCGAAATAAGGTAAGAAAATATATTCAATAACCAAAAATGGTCCCCGATCAAGAGATCCCCAACCAAGAGGCCCCCGATCGAGAGATAAAAGAGAAGGAAGTGGATGCACTGAGAGCCTATTGAGGTCAGTTTATTATTTTTTTGCTAATATCTAACTAACAATATACTCCTACTATATACAACTATGATCTCCTAACCGATAAGGAGTGGGTGATGAATAAAATAATTAATCAGCTTGCCGCTGTGATTATTATACCTTTTATATTATTCCTTCATGGAGTTACATCGGCCAGCCCGAGTAACCAGACGATTGAACTCGGTACAGCAACCAAAGGCGGGGGCTTCGAATTGTTTGGTAAAACGCTGACTACGGTTGTTAATTCGCTGGAGTCGCCAGTTAAGCTCAAGCCGATCCATACCAAAGGTAGCAAACAAAATCTCAAATTTCTGGCAAAAAGTAAAATTGTAGTAGGGCTTGTAGAAGGGAATGCCGCACGACAGGCCCTGGAAGGTATTGGGCGCAAAAAGTTTGATTTGAAAGTGCTCTCGGTGATGTATCCCAATCCAGGTATGTTTGTAGTGCGGGCAGACAGTAGTTATAAAACTATTGAGGATCTTAAAGGCAAACCAATTGCATTTGGGACCAAGGCATCTGGACTGCGTATCTTAGTCAATGATGTGTTAAATGGGCTCGGTTTAAAACCCGACAAGGATTTTCAACAAATCATTCTCAATAAGGCATCAGAAGGTCCGAAGCTTGTCCTCGAAAAGAAGGCCGAGGCACTTTGGGGGGCCGGAATTGGCTGGCCCGGTTTTGTTAAAGTCGCTAACTCAACTGTTGGGGCACGATTTATCCCGCCGACGGAATCACAAATCAACAAGATTCTGAAAAAGCACCCGCACTTAACAAGAATGACCATACCTGCTGGAACATATAAAGGACAAGATAAAGATATTGATTCGATTGGTTTGTGGTCGCTGATTTTGATCAGCCCAACGGTCTCTGAAGCTACAGCATACCAACTGGTAAAGGCGATCCATCAGGGTGAATCAATGATGGCAAGCAAGCTAAAGCAAGGTGGATTTACAACCATAAAAAACACGCTTAGCAACGTTGATATGAAATTACTGCACCCTGGTGTCATCAAATATTATCGTGAACAAAAACTCATTCAGTAACCGTTTTAGTAAATTGAAATGCGGATGTGCTAAGATCCTGCGTAACTTTCCTTACGCCTAATGACATGATTATCCCTTATACCGAATTATCAAAAGAAGCACTACACGCGCTGATTGAAGACTTTGTCACTCGTGATGGTACTGATTATGGTTGGGATGAAATGAGTCGACAGGATAAAGCTACGCACCTGTTAGAGTTACTAAAATCGGGTGATCTGTTGATTAGTTATAATGAAGACACAGAAACGTGCGGGCTTTTGACCAAGGAAGAATCTGCACAATAATTCTGTAAATATCGGGGTCAGAATAAGCTTCTTTGACCGCTTTATTTAAAACGCGCCTGAACACGACCCTGCCTATCTTACCTGCACCCCCACTTATTGAATCTCGGTTTGGATGGTTCGCCGATGCTGCTATTCCAGGCTCTTAAATTATCATTCTGGAAATACATAAGTCATTGTTTCTTATGTGTCTTTCAGATTTTTTGTTCCGCGATTATCGGTTTGGAAGTCGACATAAGCACCGCTACCTAAGCTGTCACCTGAAACACGTCAATGACGTGTTTGTGAGCAAACATATTATTACCAGGAGGTAGCGATGCACCAAACACAACAACAAACGGTTCTTATAGGTGGCGGTAGTGGTTTTGTTGGCCGTTTTTTAAAACGTCACCTCGAACGCCAGGGTTTTATAGTTTTAATCCTGTCTCGCTCAGTACAGCGTGGCGATCTGACCTGGCAGCAGATTAAAGAGCAGGGCTTGCCAGAGTGTCATGCGGTGATCAACCTGGCCGGTAAGCATATTCTTGATTTACGCAGACGCTGGAATGAGGCCTATAAGAATGAAGTTCTGAGCAGCCGCATCGAAACAACACGCCTGCTTGTCGATGCTATCAATAATTCCCCTAAGCCTCCAGCCGTATTTATCAGTGCCTCTGGGAAATGCTTTTATGGCACAAGTAATAGCAAGTCTTTTGTAGAAACGGCTGGTCCGGGCCATGATTTTCCAGGACAGCTTTGTCATCAGTGGGAAAATGCTGCGAGCTGTATTGATACATCAAGAATACGTCATGTACATATTCGACTTGGTATAGTGTTGGGGCCAATGAAAGATAAGTTATCCAACACTGGCATTGTACCATTATTGCGTTTACCTTTTTTGTTTGGATTCGGTGCCAAGTTTGGTACCGGAAAACAATTTTTTCCTTGGGTACACATCGATGATGTCTGTAGTTTGTTTATCAAATCCATATTTGATAACGAAATGCAAGGTGTCTACAACGCAGTATCACCCAATATCGTTAGCCAGAAAATATTTATGCAGCAATTTGCAAAGACGTTGCATCGTCCTGTTTTCTTCCGAATACCAGAATCATTAGTCCGCTTTGTGGTGAGTGAAGATCGCATGCCGGTACTGACACAGGGTCAGCATGTAGTCCCGGATCGAACTTTACAGAGTGGATTTAAATTTAACCATGCGCATCTTGACGATGCATTAGAGCACTTACTGCACTATCACAACGCAATAGAGGAGAAATACAATGACTGCTACGATCAATAATTTGGTATATGACGAGCACTCTGATCAATGGCGAAATCAAGATTCTTTTTTAAATCTGCTTGATTCGGTGGTTCAGCCAGTTCGGTTTGAGTATTTGCAGAAATGCATACAAAAACAAGAAATGAAGCAAAATGCCAAAGTACTGGATATTGGATGTGGTGGTGGATTCATGAGTGAATCACTTGCGCAACGTGGATTTTCCGTTGCAGGTATTGATCAATCACAGGCCACGCTGGAATATGCTCAATCGCATGCTGAGAAACAAGGATTAGACATTGATTATTGCCACGCGCCTGCAGAGTCTTTACCGTATTCTGATGAGGTGTTTGACTTAGTATGTGCCTGTGATGTGCTTGAGCATGTTACGGATCTAGAGTTAACCATTAAAGAAGCCAGCCGCGTACTAAAGCCAGGAGGAATATTCTTTTTTGATACAGTAAACCGTACGTTGAAAAGTCGTATCGCTTTAATTGATATTGCGCAGAATATTTCCTTCACTGCTTTTATGCCCAGGGATGTGCATGTCTGGTCACATTTTATTAAACCAAAAGAGCTGGCATCCAGTTTTCGGAATAATCAGATGATGGTGTTTGACCTAAAAGGGATTGGTCCGAAAACAAACCCGTTGGCTATGGTCTACAAATTGTTTATGCATAAATTACGAAATGCGCCTTATCCAGAGATAGCTTCGATCATACAAATGAAGGCAACCAGCGATATTTCAATGCATTACATGGGATATGCAAAAAAAAAGAGTAAATAAGAAAATCAGGTGAGGTCAAGGGGCAGTAAAAGTGACACTAAGTCTGGCCCCTTGATCATGATGTGGTATTTTATTCAAATAATTGTAAAAAAGACAATCTAAAACACTGGCAAATGATGGTTTTAAATCGTCAGTTCTGAGGATATACTGGATTGATGACCTACGTGAGCATTCTCAGTATTGGTTTTTCCGTATTTAGTGCAATCCTACTGTTTGGTGCATATTTATTTTTTCTGAATAATGTAAACAAGTCCTGGTTTGCCATAGCCTCCTGCTTTGGTGTTTTAACCTGTCTAATAATTTTACAACTGGGGCATCTAGATTACTTTTTAAATGGCACAGAAGTATTAGAAACGCGTTGGTATCGTGCCTGGTTATTGTTGGCTCCGACTATGTTTTTTTACTTTAGCCGCGCCACCTTGCTACCTGAAGCCAAACTCAGCCCGATTTTATTGCTGTTCTTCTTCCCCTCTACTTTAAACTTTATCGAACGTACGGAAATCGTGGTGCCGCTGAATTTTCTAATTGGTATGGGATATGCTCTGTGGTTGGCTATGCTTATTTATGGTTTGCGTTCTCAGCGCCGCCGTTTTAAAGCGGAAATGTTTTTCTTTTCATTGTTTACTGTAATAGCATTACTCGTATTGATTGTAGGTATCGCCACCCCCTATATTGATTATAAATATCTTTATTTCGTTTATACCCATGGTATTGCTGTCTCTTTCTTTTTAATTGTTGCAGTGTTAATTATTTACCCTGAACTTCTGAATGAACTAGCCGAAGCAGTGAAGATGAGTTATGCCTCATCAACCCTGGCGGATGTTGATGTCGAAGAGAAGATCAAAAAACTCGAAAATTTAATGATAGTTGATAAAATGTATCAGAATGAAAACTTGAACCTGGCCATGGTGGCAGAAGAATTGGAGTTAACACCACATCAATTATCTGAATTGGTTAATGTTAAATTCGGTATGAATTTCTCACGCTATATCCGAGAACAACGTGTAGTCGCTGCGAAAAAATTACTTGTGAATGAACCCGAGGCTTCCGTACTTGCGATTGGATTAGAAACTGGATTCAAATCTCAATCAAATTTTTATGCCGCATTCAAAGAAATCACCAATGTGTCACCAGGCTCATATCGAAAAAGCGCCTCAAATAATATTGATTAGTCCATTTATACTGGCCTGGAATATACCCTTAAGACTAGATAGGTCCCTGATCTCATACTTTTCGAAAAAATTTCCGAAATTATCTAAAAATCCCCATTTTCGTTCGTCCTCTTGATTGAGTTCGCGCATAAGCGCATTAGCAGCCAACAATAAATGGACAAAGGGGAATGAAAATGAAACGAACTATCCTGGTACGGCTTCGTACCCTGGTTACAGGCTTAACCGTATTTAGTTTAGCGGCCTGTGGGGGCGGTGGCGATACCGATCTGCCCAACTCGAATCCTGAAATTAATACTTTAACTGCCTCACCGAATCCTACCGACACATCGACGGAAACAACCATTAGCTGGAACGTCTCCGATGACGATGGTGACGCGGTTTCCTGCTCATTGGATGTCGATAACGATAGTGTCACGGATTACACAATCGCAGATTGTATTAGTACGACATCGCTAAATCATACCTATAACACCGAGAATACCTATATGGCGCGCTTAACAGCCGATGATGGTAATGGCGGAAGCGCACAACGGGATGTCACTATCGTGGTCGACAATGATCTATCCATTTCGCCAGTCATCAGTTCATTTACGGTCAATCCCAATCGGGGTTACATAAATTCAGCCGTGTTGTTTAGCTGGAATGTTAGCGATGCAAATCTTGATACGCTGACGTGTTCGCTTGATGTAGACAATGATGGTACCACGGATTACACCATTAACGATTGTGCCAACAATACTTCGCGCTCACACACGTATACCATGGCGGGTAATTATAGTGCTGTGTTGAGCGTGGATGATGGCGGTAATGGCGGAAGTGACCAGGCATCAATCACTTCGATCACACAACTTGAGCCGATTAATGTTGAAGTGAGTGTGGATACGGTAAAAGTGGTAGCTGGTGAACGTATACATTACTCTATCACTGTCGCTAATGCCGGTGGGATCCCGGTCGATGGTGTTAACGTTCGAATGAATGTACCCACCGGAATAAGTTTCCATCAGGTCTTTAATACTGAACCCACGGCGAGTTCTGGTTGTGGTTCAAGTTGTTCTGCAGGCTCAGCGCCAAACTGGATCATTGGCTCGATTGATGCTGGTGGTAGTGTCACAATAGATATTGATGCTCTGGTTTCCACTTCAGTGCTTGATGGCACGGTCATTACGGCACCCATCACCATCAGTGCTACGAACTTTAATGATGTCATCATTAACAAAGATGTACAGGTAGAGAACACTCCACTAGCTGAGATGAACCTGAGTGCCTCGACTGATCCAATCATTCCTGGCCAGACGTTTACCTATCATGTCGATGTCGGAAACATTAGTCCGGGGACATTGACCAGCTTGCAAATGCAGACCCTCTTACCCGCTGGATTGAGCGTAACATCTATCAGTGATGGAGGTAGTGAAGTCAATCCTGGTGAAGTCGTTTGGGATGTCGCTAGCTTGAATGTGCAAAGTGGTTTGCGCCGAAGTGTGACGGTGATGGCTGATAGCAATTTATTAGCCGGTCAGGTGCTAACCGCGCAAACTGATTTAACGCATTCTGGTGGTACTTCAGAAAATACAGCAGAATATGCCTTGACGGTTGTTAACAACAGCATTCCTTTGAGTGTTGATCTCGCCGTTGTTGAAGGTCCGGTGGCGGCAGGGGAACGTCTGCAATACAACTTAACCTTGAGTAATCCATCCAACTTACCGGTGGATGGGATCAGTTTGGTATTACGCGTGCCTGAGGAAATCAATTTCCACCAGGCCTTCAATGCAGAACCAAATGCCAACAGTGGCTGTGGTTCAAGTTGTTTACCCAGAAGTGAAGCGCGTTGGAACATCGGTACTATACAGGAAGGTGGAAGTCGTACTATTACGGTGGATGCGCTGGTGGCTACATCCGTGCCTGAAGGTAGCCTGATTGCTACACCGATCCGTGTTGAAGCTGCGAACTTGAATGATACTATTGAATTACTTAAGGTCACTCAGGTTGGTACACCGTCAACGGAAGTAGTCTTCAGTGCCTCGACTGATCCTGTCGTGCCTGGTGAGACCTTCAATTATACTGTTGATATCGGCAACATCAGTACTGGCACACTAACTAACATGCAGGTGCGAACTTTATTACCTGCTGGCGTCAGTGTTGCATCGATTAGTCATGGTGGTAGTGAAATCAATCCCGGAGAAGTTGTCTGGGACATCGCTAGCCTGAATGTACAGAGTGGTGTGCAACGCAGTGTTAGTGTTGTCGCGGATAGCAACTTAGTCGCGGGCCAGACCCTGGCAGCAAAAACGGAATTGCGTCATGACGGTGGTATGGAAGTGGATAACGTAGCGGATCATGCACTCACGGTTGTTGCCACAGCGATCCCCTTAAACGTAGAACTAGCGGTTGCACAAGCGCATGTCGAAGCGGGTAAACGTTTGCGCTATAACGTGACTTTGAGTAATCCATCAAGTCTGCCTGTGGATGGAATCAGTATGGTGATGCGAGTCCCTGAGGAGATCAGTTTCCATCAGGTCTTCAATGCGGAACCGACAGCCAATATGGGATGCGGTTCAAGTTGTTTACCCAGAAGCGAGGCGCGTTGGGATGTCGGTACCTTGCAGGAAGGTGAGAGTCGTACCATCACCGTGGATGCACTGGTCGCAACAAGCGTTCCTGAAGGTAGCCTGATTGCTATGCCGGTGCGGATTGAGGCGACTAATCAGAACGACACCATTGATTTGTTCAAGGTTAACCTGGTAGCGGAGACTTTTGCCGAAGTCGCCATGAGTGCCTCGACCGATCCAGTGGTGCCTGGTGAGACCTTCACTTACAGCGTCGATGTCGGCAACATCAGTACTGGCACCCTGACTAACCTGGAGGTACGTACCTTTTTGCCAGCAGGGGTTAGTGTCGCATCGATTGATAATGGAGGTGTTGAAGTTGCGCCAGGTGAGATCGTCTGGTCGCTGGGGTCGTTAAATGTCGTTAGTACCACACAGTTCAACGTCGATGTCATCGCATCACCCGGTTTGAATGGTGGTGAAGCTCTCAAGGCGAAAACCGAGTTACGTCACAATGGTGGTCAAGCTATTGATAACGTCGCAGAACACACCGTTAATGTGGTCGCAACCGCTTCACCGTTAACAGTCTCTTTCAGTGCCAATCCAAATCCAGTGGTGGTAGGTGGTGCCTCGTTTTATACGATCATGATCACTAACACCTCGGCCTTACCTGCCGATGCGGTTGAAATGGTGTTCCGGGTACCTGAAGAACTGAATTTCCATCAGGTGTTTGATGCCGAGCCGAATGCCAATGCAGGTTGTGGTTCATCATGTTTACCTACCAATGAAGCTCGCTTTAGTCTGGGAACGATTCCGGCTGGTATGACACAGACGATTCTGATCGATATGAATATCGCGACGACCGCAACCGCAGGTGGTCTAATCGTATCACCCATTCGGGTGACCAGCTCTGCGCTGGAAAACACCATCGATCGTGAATTTGTGGTGCCAATCCAGTAATTAAAATTACAGCAGTATCATTTAGCCGAAGACGTCCGTTCGTCTTCGGCTTTTTTATTCCTCATGGAATGAATTCAGAGGCATCCTGGTGATTGTTTGGCTTTCCTGCTTCGGTCATAATGTTCTGACTAAGACATATAATAACTATATATAGGGAACGAGTCAGCTAGCCATGTGGAATGAGTGGCGAATAATCTATGAGGATGCCTGGACTATCGAGTTCAGTGCCATCGTTCGTAAACGCATACCTTATTCCAAGGATAGTGCGCAGGAAGTTATGGACGAGGTTCGTCAGGAACTGGCGATAAAACTGCATACACTCGAAAATGTTCCCAATTCAGTGAATGCTTATTTACGCACTGCATTTCGTAACACCCTGGAAGATTATTTACGCAAAAAAGAGGGCTACCCCCGACCGCCTGAATGGATTAAACGCTTAGGCGCTGCCTACGAACGGATCTATAAGTTGTTGTGTCTCGAGAATCGGGCTGTCAATGATATCCATGCGATGCTGGAGAGCCTCTACCAGTATACCTTTGAATTCGTTGAACAAGTTATTTCGGAAGTTCGCGCCGGGGTGGTCAATTGTGGTTCATGGCGGCATAGCGTGTCGATAGACGCGGCCGTCTCTGAGGTTGAGAGTGCAGGCATGCATAGTCAAGTAAACCAAAGCCCGGAATCTATTTTAGAGGAGATGGATAGTTCCGCGGTCTTTGCCACGATTTTAGGACAGCAGGCATCAGGTCATTCTGAAAAGATTCACCAAATTTTAAGCTTACTTGGCCAATGCCAGATAAACGATGACGAAAGAATATTGTTGCGTATGGTATACGCCGATGGTCATTCGATTTCAGAAGCGGCACGCCAGATTAAAATCAAAGATGCTGACGCGCGCAAGCGATTAAAGTCTGTCTATCAACGCCTAAAACAGGTTTTAACCGATGCCGGGATCACAGAATTATGATTAAAAATCGCTTAAATAGTGCGTCTGAATATTATGAGCAAGAGGAATTGACTCAAGTACAGGGTATCCTTTGCTATAACAATTTAACGAGTGATATTGATGACCGATAAGCACGACAACAATAATAGAGACGACAAGGCCTCGCCTGAAGAACGGTTGCTGGGTTTGGTTCGCCTGTTGTCGGATCAGGAACCACCAGCAGGGCCCGCCCCAACATTACAGGAAATTCAGGACTGGCATTTAGGTAAGTTGGATGCAAAAAGGGCGCAGCAAGTTAAAACACATGTTGCCCGCGATCCAGCCTGTTACCAATTATGGCGTGATTTAATCGCTGCTGAGAAAGAGGCGGAATTGGTAACAGAAAAACCGGTCTCAATCGTTTCAAAACTGTTAAATCTTTTCAAACAGTGGTGGACAACTCCCACCAGATCCTGGGCGGGTACTGGGATGGTGACGGCCATGCTGGTCGTAGTGGTTGCCGTGTTAATGCCCTATTTTGGCAGCTGGTCGCCGCTGGATGATCCTATACAGGCCGAACTTGAATATGACTGGCCTTATGCAGGGATGTCGATAACACGCGGAGGCGATCTCGATTATCGACAGAAGGTTGCGATCCAGGTCGGTCTGCGCAGTGCCATACAAACAACAACCCTGGCAAAACAGGGTTGGGCCGAAGCACTACAGAGCCTGCCAGAAAAAACCTTGCCCTGTGACAAGGCAACGGATGTGCAGGTTTGTCAGCAATCCACGAAAATATTATCGAACGTAGGCCTGCATACTGGCGTACAGTTCCTGGCCTGTCTGGATTATGAGAGACATCAGCAAACTTATTATAGTGATGAATATTGGCAAAACTTAACCAGGGCCTGGAGGGTGATCGCTAAGGAGTTAAAGCCGCTTAACGTAGCAGTATTACAGGAAAAAATTGATCAGCTCAGTACGTCTAATAGTAAGGGACAACAATGTGGGTTAGTACGTGATGTTATATACATGTCATATTAAATATAGAGCTTTTAGTTTATTCATTTTTTTCCTATTCATGCTCATGCTTGGTTATTCCGTACCAAGCGCTGCAGAAGATGGTGAACCATTATTTCTTGCACCTAATGTCAAACCATTAATTCAATCAGCATACAATTACGCGGCACAGCGAGATCGCCGCTCCTTAAAATCAATGCGTGATAAGGCAATCAAACCCTTAAACAAAATCGCCGAACGATCAGTGCAAAATGAAAACTATGGGCAGGCGATTTATATCTACAAGGAACTGCACCAACTATATATACAGGTCCATGGTGAAAAACACCGCACTACCTTAAACATGTACAGCCGCCTGGCGAATACGTATCAGTTAGCCGAAAAATTTACTGAGCAGATCAAAATATTACAATACCTGGTTAAACATTATGAAACCCAGTTTGGTAGTAACTATCTTTCAACCAGAAGATACCTGGAAAACCTGGCTATTGCCTATAAGCAAAACAAGGCCTATGTTAAGTCGGCTGACACATATGCGCGACTGTTGAAAATATTTAAAGACAACGGTATTGGTAGGAACCGAAAAAAATACAAGTTAATACTTGGGCGAGTTGCAGATTTATATATACAACAAGGCGATTATCACAGGGCTGCGCCATATTTTATGGAGTCAGTGGGAATTACGCCTGGTGCGAAGATTAACCTGACTGTCATGAACATGACGAAATACTATAACTACGGACAAATGTTACAGATCACTGGTAAATATGCCGAGGCAGAAGATCTGTATAAACAAATGCTGGCATTCAGCAAGAGCCAGTCCAAGTCTATGTCGGTGCAGATGCCTTTTGAAAACATCTATGCACATCTGGGCACATTATATCATCAGATCGGCGCCTATGATAAGGCGCTGGGATATAAACAACAGGCCTACAAAGGTTATGCAAATAAATTCGGTAATAAATCGGTCCTTACCGCTTATATGCTAAACAATTTGGCTGAAACCCAGCTGGCATTAAAACAGTATGACAAAGCATTAAGTTCGATGAAGATCGTCGAGTTAGTATTAACCCCCCAGATCAAGAAAAAGAATGCATTATATATAGATAAGAATTTTGCGATGCCAACCCTTGCCCTGGCGTACTCTAAAGTAGGGCAATATAAAAAGGCAGAAGAGATATTTATCACGGCACTTGATGAACTCAGTAAAGAATATTCACCCAGGCATGTTCTGGTAACCTATGCAAAAAGTAATCTGGCTGAAATCTATTATCTGCAAAATCGCCTGGATGAGGCTGAGAAAATAGCGTTTGAGGCATTGAGTGCTGCAACTGTCAAAAAAGCACCTTTGTTAACGTCCAGAATTTATTTTGTCCTGGCCCGAATTCGTCATAAGCAATCATTTAGCTCTGAGGCTATCTTTTATGGCAAGCAGGGGATTAATCACATACAAAGTTTGCGCAGTGGCCTGGTTAGCAGAGATGAATCACTGCAAAGAAGTTTTGTTGATAGTCAACAGGAAAACTATGAGGTACTGGCCGGTTGGCTAATTGATGCCGGGCGCTTGTCCGAGGCAGAACAGGTACTGGCGATGTTAAAAGAAGAAGAGTACTTCAACTTTATTCGTCGCAATGATGCGAATAACCCCAAGGCCACTTTGGCTAAGCTAACGGCAATCGAGGCCGAGCAACGCCAGAATCTGATAAAGAGTAGTACCTCATTAATTAAGTATGCACAAAAGCTGGATGAGTTAGAGAAGCTCGATCCTGAAATTCGTTCTGAACAAGATAAAAGGCAGATCAAGAAATATAAAAAGTTACTCAAGGTTGCAAGAAATAATTTTGAGCAGACCCTGCAGCTCATTCGTGCGGTCTTAGCTAAACGATCGACTGAGAACTTAACAGCACAACTTGATACGGGGTCTTATCAGGCATTGTTAGAAAAGTTAGGCGACGATGTGGCGCTGGTGCATATCTTACCGCTTGAGAAGGATTTACGAATCCTGTTGCGGACAACCAAGGGTAATTTTGCAAAAAAACTGGCTGTTGATAAAAAGACGTTTAATAAAAAGATCAATACATATAAACAGTTGGTAAAGCGTCCAGACAAACCTGTAACTGAGTTAGTGAAATCCTCGCGTGAAATTCATAACTGGATCATTGGCCCAATAGCAAAGGAATTGTCACAGGCTAAGATTAAGACGCTTATGTTTTATAAAAATGGCGTATTGCGTTACATCCCTCTGGCAACTTTACATGATGGAAAAGCCTACTTAATCGAGAAATATGCGATTAGCAATTATACCGCCGCGGCGAAAGAATCATTTGATCATGCTGCACAGAAACAATGGCAGGTGGCCGGTCTGGGCGTGAGTAAGCAACATGGTAATTTTTCTCCATTGCGGATGGTGCCTTATGAACTGGACAGCATCGTAAAATCTTCAAGTACTGATCCCAATGGTATTTTTTCAGGTCAGGTTTATTTGGATGAAACCTTTACCAAAAGCCTGTTTAAAAAATCTTTAACTGGAAATTATAATGTCAGTCACATTGCAACACACTATAAATTTATGCCCGGTACCGAATCCGATTCTTTTTTGTTGATGGGTGACGGTAGTCACCTGAGCCTGGCAACACTGCGATCGGCTAATTATGATTTCAAGTCCATTGATCTACTAACCTTGTCTGCCTGTGAGACTGCGGTAAGTGATACCGCAGCGGATGGTCGCGAAGTCGAAGGACTGGCGACCCTAGTACAAAAGCAGGGTGCCCGAGGCGTCATCGCGACCCTGTGGCCTGTTGCAGACTGCAGTACCGGCCAGTTTATGAAACGTTTTTATCAAAACCGTAACCTGGGGATGAGTAAGGCCGAGGCCTTGCGCAAGACCCAGATGGCTTTCCTCTCAAATAAAGTACCGGTACGAACGGCGGTCGCTAGTGATCCTGTAAAAGGCTGTCAGATAGCCTCCAACAGTCGGGCAACGTATCGGCATCCGTATTTCTGGGCCCCATTTATTCTGATGGGTAACTGGAATTAGTCTCAAAATCTTACTAATGCATTATTTTTAATTAAATTCATAAAAAGTCCCAAGCTTGTTCGTCTATATAGTTACAAATTCGTGACATATTGGCACGATAGAATCGATTAAAATGTAAGCAGGAGAGGGTTAAGATGGTATATGAATTAGTAACTTGGCTGAACATATCGTTTAGTTCGCACAGCGTTGGTGCATGTTCTATGCGAATAGTCCGGATTTTTCGTTTTGGCAAATTGTTGTACAATATGGACAAAAAATAAGGTGGCAAAATAAGAAGGTCACTAAATACAAATTTTTGGGGGGCCATGATTAGCTATAAAACTACCCTGATATTTCATTGAGCTTCTGACTCAGTCAGGAACCAATATTGGGCATGGTAGTTAGCAATCCAAGCGGCTAAGTAGGATGGTCTTAAGCGCTATAAAAAATTATTAAAGAGGATTTATTATGAATTATTTACGTTCTGTAAAATATATATCCATATCTGCACTGGCTGTATTTATGTCGGGTTGTGTTAGCACAATGCCGATCCTGGGTGGCGGCTCGGGCAGTTCCGTTTCAGGTGGGGCAGCAGGCGCAACCAGCGCCAATAAAAACGAGAGCCTGGAATCCTGTGATAAAACATTAGGTACAGTGTCTATATTTGAGGATCAAAGCCTTCCCTGGTGGAACTACTACTATCGCCATTACAGAAGTCTAGGATCAACCGTACCAGTAATTCGTACCATGGTCCAACAGTCAAACTGTTTCGTTATTGTCGAACGCGGTGCTGCCATGAAAGCCATGCAGCGAGAACGTCAACTGATGAATTCCGGCGAACTGCGTGACAACAGTAATTTCGGTAAGGGTCAGATTGCCGCAGCGGATTACACCTTAAGTCCATCGGTTAATTTCAAAGAAAGCAGTATGGGAAGTATTTCAGGGGCTGCGAGACGCCTCTTGCCTGGTAGCCTGTTTGGTGGTGGATCGGTTGGTGCCAAGAACAATCAAGCGGAAACGACTTTATTACTAATTGATAATCGTTCGAGTGTGCAGGTATCCTCATCGATCGGTAGCGCCCAGAATTACGATTTTAGCTTCAGGGGCTATTCCTGGGGCGGTAATGGCTGGGGTGGGGCCAGCGGTTATGCAAAGTCAGCCGAAGGTAAAGTGATCATTGCCGCTTTTGTTGACTCATATAATCAGATGGTCAAGGCTTTACGTAATTACAAACCGCAACGCGTCAAAGGTGGTCTAGGTACAGGCGGAGCACTTGAAGTGGATGGGCAGAAGAAGGCGAAACCACAACCAAAACCACAGTCGCGCAGACAGACATCAACACAAACTGTTGCCGTCTCAAGTGGAGGAAATGTAAACGTACGTGGTAACCGCTCGGTAAATGTCCAGGTTGATGCCTACGATGAGCAGGCATTAAACGATTATTACCGGGCATTGAAAAAGGCGGTTGAACATCTATCAAAATATTCATCCATGACCCCACAGCAGGTCAATGCCATTAGCCAACAGTCTGGGATGGGTATCGATCTCTGGACCCTGTTATGGTCACCTAGCTTTGCCGGCGATTTTGAGACATCTAAGATTGAGCTTGAATCATGGCCGCTAGCGGCAAGGCAAGAGGGATGGAATATCCTGGGTAAAAAAATCAAAAAATACAACAAGCTTTTTTATAAGCACCGCAAGACTCTTTTAGCAAGCGATGAACTTCGAAAAGATGTCAGGCAGCGACTGAATGATATTGAATTGGTTACCGAAAAAAGTCTCTTTGCAGAAAATTAAGCTCATATTTTTGTAACTTTTAAAAAGGCCAGTGATTTTCACTGGCCTTTTACGTTTCAGTGAACGCATTCGAGTTTGATCCAGTTAACACTTTCCTATCTTGATACGTTTTAGCATTGATTCCGGTGTGGATTCAGCCATCAAAGTAAAATCTCTTACTTAGTCATCACTATCATTACTCGTCAGGCTTTCGCTTGGTGTAACTTCAGTCGTCATCGATACTTGAGCCTGCACATCATTGTCATCGGTGTTCTCAGGTAAGACAATTGCTGTGGTGGTGGCGCCAATCAGCAAGATAATCATGCTGATACCTAGATCAAAGAAACCACGCTGTTTCTGTTCATGGGTTAGTTTTTTCATGCTCCCTCTCCTTTGTTGATGTACAGCGATCGTACTTAGGAGAGGCTTATGAGATCTGTGTAAAATTACCGTGATTTTGGTGAACAATACCCTAAAATTCGAGTCAGCAAATAGAGTTAGAGTCATACTAGGGGATAACGCTAAAATGCCCTAATTATAATAATGTTGATGGATACAGGCCTATGAAAAATCAATACAATCAGTCCCGCCGTCGCTTTATGCAGTTTCTTGCCCTGGGTATGAGCGGGAGTGTAGGTGGGTTGTTCAATCCACGGTTTTCTCAGGCCAACTCTACCTTGATAAGCAAACCCATTCCTTCCAGTAATGAGCCAATTCCAGTTATCGGGCTGGGGAGTTCACGAACATTCAATGTGGGTGATGACCCCGTCGCATTGGATAATGTGGCCAAGGTTATGCAGCACTTTTTCAATGCCGGCGGCAGAATGATTGATTCATCTCCCATGTACGGCTCATCACAACCCGCCATTGGATATGGTCTTAATAAAATAGCCAAAACTAAAGATGTATTTGCAGTAGATAAAGTCTGGACCTGGGATGCAGAGATGGGCACGGAGCAGATGGAACAATCAAGACAGTACTGGAATATTGATGCCTTCGATTTGATGCAGGTACATAACCTGGTTGAGTGGGAACATCACCTGGAAACCCTGTATGAGATGAAACAGCAAGGGAAGATACGCTATGTTGGCATTACCACTTCCCATGGTCGTCGCCATGATGAACTTGAAGACATCATGAAAACGGAACCACTCGATTTTGTGCAGTTTAGTTACAATATTGTTGACCGTGAGGCCGAGCGTAGATTATTGACTCTTGCAAAAAAACGCGGCATCGCCGTGATCATAAACCGGCCATTCCAACGCGGGGATTTAATCGATGAACTGGAAGGCAAACCCCTGCCTAAATGGGCTAAAGATATCGATTGTAAAAACTGGCCACAATTTTTACTAAAGTTTGTCGTCTCGCATCCAGCGGTCACATGTGCTATTCCTGCCACCTCACAGCTTGAACATGTTAAAGAAAACATGGCGGCCTGTTATGGTGCCTTACCAGATAAGGCAATGCGAACGCGCATGATTGACTATGTCGAAAAAATTATTTGATCTAGATTGATGTTAATGAGAGCGACAGAATTATAATGGGTGAAATGACAAGCTATCGTCTCTCCGATTTTATTCTGTTCTCGCAAGCAACCTATTTTCGACAATTCGAGCTTTATAACCAGGCGATCTGGCCACTACATTTAGTCGCAATATTATTCTCGTGTGTGATTATTTTTGCACTTTGGAAAAAACCAGCCTGGGCGGGTCGAATTATTGCAGGCTTACTGGTGGTGAGCTGGTGTTGGGTAGCTTGGGCCTTTTTATATGAACGTTTTTATAAAATTCACCTCGTGGCTAACTGGTACGCAATGGGTTTTATTCTGCAAGCAGGATTGCTCACTTGGTATGGTGTTATAAAAAACCAGCTAAATACTTTCGTAACAAGCCAGTCAAAAACCTTTATTGGCTCAGGCTTATTATTTATCACATTCATACTTTACCCGCTTATCCCTTTTATGAGTGGACGTAGTTGGCTGCAATTTGAAATGTTTAGTCTTGCGCCTGACCCAACTGCTTTAGCGACACTTGCTATTCTATTTATATATAAATCTCCTAAACTGTTATATGTCGTTCCGCTCATATGGGTTTTGATAAGTGGTGTAACGTTATTGAGCATGTGAACGTCGCTGTGGCCTATCAACCTTACAAGTTTAAAAGACGTGACTGGGCCTCGTGGGCTCTGTGGATGTCTAGTCTTCCACTGTAATACATATTAAGCGTCAGTAAAAAATTACTGACAAGCTTATATTTTCAAAAAGCCGGTCTTTCAAATCTATTGAAAGGTCGGCTTTTCTATTTGGTGTCTACCCAAAATCAACGCCAGTTGAACTGAATCCGCCACTATCACCACCAAGGTTAACCTTGAGTTTGAAGTGGTCGGGTTCATCTGCATGATTAAGCGCTTCTTGCATAGTGATCTTATTGGCCTTGAATAAGCGCAACATGTCATTGTCGAAAGAATGCAGAGGGCTTTCTGGTGGTGCTTTTTCTAGAACTTCTTTGAGTTTGTGTGTAGTGCCGTCATGAATGATTTTTTTCACTTGAGGTTCACTCATTAATACTTCCGTCGCGGGTACCCGTTTTTTGTTGACATCAATCAGCAGACGTTGGCAGACAATCGCACGCAGGTTCATAGAGAGATCCTGTAGTAGTTGGTCGCGATTGTTTTCCGGGTACATATTAATGATACGTTCCATACACTGAATGGTGTTGGTTGCATGTAAGGTAGCAATACAAAGGTGGCCGGTATCTGCATAAGAGAGGGCTTGTTGCATCGTTTCCACATCACGGATCTCACCAATCATAATAACATCGGGTGCTTCACGCATAGCACGACGCAGTGCTTCCTTGAATGATTTGGTGTCCAGGCCGACTTCTCGCTGATTCACAATCGACTTCTTGTGATCGTGGATAAATTCGATGGGATCTTCGATTGTGAGGATGTGCCCGGATCGTCTCGAATTACGGTAATCAATCATCGATGCCACGGTGGTAGATTTACCCGTTCCCGTTGCACCGGCGATGATGATCAGTCCTCGTGGTTCCATGATTAAACTTTCGATCGATGAGGGGAGTTGAAGATCGGAAACTGTCGGAATTTGCGCCTTGATTTGGCGAATAACGATAGCCACTTCTCCACGTTGGCGGAACACGTTGATTCGGAAACGACCGACGTTGTCCAGGGTAAATGCAGTATCGAGTTCCATTTCCTCTTCAAATTCTGCCACTTGTTTTTCGTTGAGAATGCCTGGCAAAATGTCATTGACCGCACCCTTTGGCAGCACGTTGTTGCCGATACTCAGAGTAATACCTTCGATTTTGATCTGTACCTTGGCACCGCAGGTAAAATACATATCTGAGCCATCACGTTCTACCATCAATTTGAGGTAAGGGGTGATATCGATAAATGGGCGTGTTGCAGGTTTTGTTGGTTCTGCTGATTGAGCCAGGGAATTTGTTGAGTCCTGTGCTGGAATCGGCCCCTTTGAAGCAGCTGTGGGCAATTCTGTGGGCTGGGCCGTGTCCTGCGGTTGGGGAGCCATCATGGTTTCCTGATTAGCCGGACTATTTTCAGGTCCCTCTGCGCCTGAAACTTGTGCACTCGATATTTGCTCTGGCACAGGTGGGGCATCTGATTCACTCGATTCTGGTGAATTATCTATGGTTTCGGCCTCAGGCTCAGGGGAGGCTGACTCAGTTTGCGGGCCTATATTAGCGGCCACTGCTTCTGGATTATCGGTTTCTGCCATGCTCGACTCTTCAATTGTTGTTATATCGGCCGCTGCTTTATTTGTATCTGGACTCATCATAATAACCACGCGTTAGGCTTGACCAGCGAATTTTGGGGAAAATGTGAAATTCACCGCATCTATATATTAATAGGTTGTACCGTTTGTATCGGCAGATAGCCCAGGGTTCTAGACCTGTAATCGTGACTTGGATCGCATATAACGTACCTAGTCTAGCCATCGATTTAGTGCTACGCATATCCCAGGATCTTCTGACCCAGTAACCGCGATATTGTTGACTTACTGGTTGTATTTTACAGCTATGGCATGTGTGTCTGATGGTGAGGATTATTTCTGTCCAGCCAATTTTAGACAATCGATTTCTGATTATGCAGGTGTAAGTGAAACGCTTAAATGATATGTAGGTTAGAAGAGGCTGTCTGAAATCGAGTATATATATTAAATTTTTCGAGGAATTGTAGTGGGTTTAGATTTGTTGCCTCAACTAAACACATATCTCAAATAAGCGAACAAAGATGCGAAGTCCTGATTAAAGGTGATTAATATTTAACCGATAATCATCTATGTAATAGGTTATTAATCATGCATACTAAAAAGCGATAATCGAAAATTAAAATATTAATCTTGTTACAGGCACAAAAGGACACACTATGCGTTTTCTAATTTTTCTTACAATTATGATAATGATGACTTCCGGTTGCACGACTTTCCGCAATATAGAAGATTAGGTCTCAACACTGAAAGCTGACATGATTGGCGGTGGTGATTACGAAGGAAAGAAAGTTAAAGTCAAATATGTCAACTCTGCTGTATTTGATAAGACGCTTGCCATGCTAGCGTTAAAAAATGCTGGGGTAGTTGATGTTGAGATCAGTAAGGGCATGTCAATTAACGAAATACCTAAACGACTGGATGATATCTTTGTAGCAGCAGTTGATAATGGTGCTGACTTTAACCTGATAGATGAAAGAGATGAAGAAAAGTCGTGAGGCATAGGTGCGATCATGGCTCTGGTTAGCATCTATTCAAACTACCGAAAGGTTAGAGATACCTATCGCAATTATATTGATGACCGTGCCCAAGCGAAGTTAGGTAATTACATTATTGACGTTTTTTACAATGATGAAAGTGGTGACATTTCTCATATTAAATTCTCTCACCGACTATTAAGTGAACGAGACCAGGATTCTGCACAAAATGAGAATGTAAATAACCCAGCAGACTCTTAACTAGTCAACTAGAAAGCAAGTTGATTTAAAAAGATAAAAATGGAAGCAGAGAACACTCTGATCTGTTGCTCGATATAAATGTCCTCTGAATCTCATCTTCTCCGGGGATACGCTTGATACGGGTGCGAAATTAATGGCCAGATGACCTGGGTTTCATCTAGCTACATAAAGCTTTTTACGTAATGCAAAAATCCTATAGCGATAGATTAAATAGTAAAACAGGGGGAGCAAGCCGCTGACCCTGTTTTAGTCCTTAGCATAAAGTATTAATAATGATGGCGAGCATATTGAACGCGATTATTATGCTTTAATCGATAAATACGTTGGCTAGCGCGGTTTAGTTTGTTTTTTAGCTCGCTGAACTCATAGCGATCAAGATAACCATCATACATAAAACTGCGTGCGAGACGTGAAATACGTCGCTGTTGTTTACGTAATCGTTTTGCTTCTTTTCGTGTCAGCTCTCCACTGGCAATACCATCGCGGATGCGAAAACGTTGATTTACAAGACGTTGTTCTATGCGATTGGCACGATTGCGGAATTGTTTATTCCCCTGATAGTGTTCTATGCGATCAGCTCGACTGTATTCATGTGTGTCATGATCGGCTTGTGCTGGCACCGAGATTACGCCTAGGGTAGCTATTGATAATAGCGCTATTGTCTTTTTCATGTCGGTTTCCTCTTGTTGCTTATGAAATTGTGTCTTCTTGAGCACAAATATATGCGAGGTAGGCTGAATCTATGCTGAATTCACACTGAATGTAAACTGAACAAAACGATCTGAAGTTAGTTGGTGAATATTTTGGGTGCGAGAGTTTTAACAAAAAAAAGGGTCAGCAAGCTGACCCTTTTTGGTTTGAGTGTTTCTTTAAGCGTGCTACTTAGAGACTCCATCTTCTGGGTTTAAAGTGCGCTCTGCAATTTGCTCAGGTGTTTTAGTCTGAAAGCGCGCCCAGTACTCTTTATATACTTCCTCAAGCTCTGGCTTTTTTTCTGCAAACCAGGAAGCGGTGTCCGGACCGGGGATTACTAAGTCAGTATCACTGACCCATTCTTTAAATTCAGGCATTGCCATATTGTATTTACTGGTGCTATGACGTACCGGGGTAGGAGCGAAGCCACCTGTGCCCCAATTAGGGCGGACAATCACATAATAAGTTTTACCGGCTTCTACATTGGCCAGCATGAAATCAGCCGCTATGCCATAGGCCATAAACTCTTTTTTGCCTGGAGTCGTTTCATAAGCAATTTTGTCGCCCATCGCCAGGTTGCCAACGAATTTTAAATCGCCTTTTGTGGTCTCAAGCATTTCAACACCAATCGCGCCGGCAACAAATGAAGTGCGCATAAATACGATGGTGGCCTTACCGCTAGACGGTGGTTTAATCTGTTGTGTAGGGGCCTTCATCATCGTACCCCCACAAGCCCCAAGCCCAAGTGTGACAAGAACTAAAAATAGTAATTTAACCTTTCTCATTATAATAACTCCGATAATGTTTGTTGTAGATTGGTAGTATTATCGTCATAAACTTGGTCTTGGGTCTAATTATTTTTTATTCGGATGTGACCTGGTTATTCTTATACTATGTTAAGTAGTCTTACTAAAAAGGGGAAAGTATGAGCACATTAGGGAATATCCTCTGGTTTATATTAGGTGGGTTCGTGATGGGATTAAGCTGGTGGCTGGTCAGTTTAATCTGTTTTATTACAATTATTGGGATCCCATGGGGGCGTGCCTGTTTTGTTATAGGCAAATTTTCATTTTTCCCTTTCGGCCAGGAAGCCATCGAACGGTCCCTGATTAGTGACGAAAAAGACGTTGGTACGGGGGCGTTTGGTACTATTGGCAATATCATCTGGTTCATCTTTGCTGGCCTGGAATTGGCTCTTATTCATATTTTTCTAGCAGTGTCATTATTCGTGACCATCATCGGTATACCGTTTGCCATCCAGCACGCCAAGCTTGCCGGTGTTGCGATTATGCCGATTGGGAAAGCGATCGTACCTAAAGATGTTGCGGCAGCGGCAAGACAAGCTCATGCCCAAAAAGTGGCAGCGAAAGCGCAGGACAAAGCTTAGAAAAGCGTCAATAAACTTGGCATGTTGGTCATTTTATGGCAGATTTTACTTATACAAATGAGTTCGAAATACTGAATTGTTGAACAGGAGACGCCCCTTGTGAGTAAGCCAAAGAAGCTAATTATCCCCCTATGGTTCGTAATGATTGTGGTCATGTTGGCAGGCTGTACCAGTCTCAGGAAAGCTGAACTCTCCGCCGGTAATGACCCGGAAAAAGCTATTGCTGAACTAACAGAGATCATGAAAATGGCTCAGCAGGATCAAATTGATGTGTTGGCCGATGAGGAGTTTATGCAAGGGTCAATTTACCTGTCTGATGCTAAGCGTGGTATTAAAGAAGGTGATTTAAACGAAACCATTATCAACAATGCAGCAGTTGCTAAGGCCTTTTTCGAGGACGCGAGAAAAACAGCAGAACCTAGAAAGGCATCGGCCCGTCGCATTCTGGAGGCCAGAGCCTCTGCACTTGGAGCCGGTGTTAGAAAAAGTCCAGCTTTGGTTGAGAATATGATGGTGATCGATGAAGACTTAAAAAATGCAACAAAACGCTTTAGTCGTAGACTTCCTGCTAAAAAATTCTCTGAGTTTCAAAAAAAATATCTCATTCTAGAAACCAACGCTGTTCAATTCAGCGAGCTCAATAGTGCCAAGCAAGCGATCAAACAGGCCTTTAATGATAATGCAGATGATCTGGCGCCTAAATCGTTGCAGACTGCACAACTAGATTACGAAGCAGCTATGAATATGATTGCTCAGAGTCCACGTAGCCCAGATCTATATAAGAAAAGTGTTGATAGTGCACTGGCGAGTGCCACGCAATTGTATGATGTAATGAATATTATTATGGATGCAAAAGGTACTCCTGAGAATATTGCGGTACAAATTGTTAAACAGAAGCGTAAGCTGGGCGAGTTGAGTAGCAATGTTGGCAAGCTTGAACAAAACCTTAAGTCAGCCGAACAGACACTTCAGGAAAAGGAAGGTGCGCTGAAGCAGAAGGACAGTGTGCTTAAAGAAAAAGATAGCGAATTAAAAAAGAAAGAAGACGTACTTAAGTCACACGAAGAACAGTTAGCCAGAGCATCGACGCAGGTCAGATTCCAGCAGGCTATGGATGATGCCAGGCAAATGATTCCAGCGAGCGATGCATTGGTTTATCAGCAGGGGAATAAATTAGTCTTCAGACTTAAGCGCATGAACTTCCGGACAGGTACTTCGATTATTCCTGAGTTTTCAAAACTATTGCTTGATAAGGTTGACTCTATCATTAAAAAGCTTGATGCAGAAAAAGTAACGGTGCAAGGACATACCGACTCCGTTGGCTCTGAACTCGTGAATAAACGGCTCTCACAAGAGCGCGCCTTGTCTGTGGCAAATTATCTTTATGCACTTAAAGGTGGTTATAAAATTCAGTATGCAGGTTTCGGTGAGGCGCACCCTATCGCGTCAAATGAAACATCTGATGGGCGTGCTACTAATCGACGCGTGGATCTGGTTGTGTCAGTAAAACAGTAAATATCATAGAACAAAGCCCATAAAATAGTGGGAGGAAGATTATGTTAAAAAAAGGGACTTTTGTAAAAATTATAAAGCATTCAATCATGCTGACTACAATCTTGGCAATATCGGCGTGCGGTAAAGATGAGCCCATTAAGTTACCGGTTGAACATAAGAATTTATATGGTGTGTGGGAAAAAACGGTAAGCTCTGACAATGGACTCAGCGTTGACAATGCACTGTTCGTATTTCACGAGGATGATACTGTAACTTACATACGCTGTTTCAAGAAGCCAGGTAAAAGTTTCTCGCAGTCGTTACCGAATTTTGATATTACTAAATTCGAAAAGTCGGACTTACAGATTCAGGTAGGATGGGGGCCATTCTCCTGGACAGAAGATTTTGTTATTAATAAATTCCCTTATACTGAGCAGAATCAGATGTATGTCGAGATTGATGAACACCGTTTACGCAAACTCAAAAGCAATGAGAATAGCTCATATCAGACATGGCCATGCAGTCAAGATAAGGACAAGGATGATTAGGCTATTGCACTTTCAGTTAAGGCTTATCTTTAGATAATTCAATAATGCGTTCGTTGCTTGAAATTATCGTTCTGGCCATATCCGTTATCAATTTCTGAACTATATCGGGGCGTGTTGAGAGAATGCTGCGAAAGTTTTCGCTTTCGGCAACCAGGGTATCACAATCCGATGTGGCAATAATAGTTGCGGTACGTTTTGTATGTGTTAATGCGGCTAGGGCGCCGAAGATTTCGTCTTTCTGGATTTCTCCCACTTCTTCATCATCACTCATCACTTTTGCACTACCGCGTAACAGGGTAAAGACTTCATCCCCCTCTGTGCCTTCTTCTATAATGACATCACCCTCTTTGTATTGGCGAGTCTCAGGGAGGTACTCAGTATCTTGCCGACTAAAGTGGCACATGAGTGCTTGATAGCTTTGACTCAGGCATGACAGGTACTGACTCCATACTTCTGATTTGGCTTTATCAGCGGTTACGTTGTCTAAAAGTTCCTGCCCGTCATATTCATTAACAGTGGCTGGAAAGTCTGTTCCATAGGCGCTCATTTTAGAGTGTGACAGTGCATCGGCATTGACCAGGTCACCTTTTTCGTGAATGACGATCAATTGCCCATCATATGCCTCATAGATTTCACCTTGGGTAATAAGATAAATCGACTTGGATTGGGAAGAGATGGGGTTTTCAGCATCGATGATTACACCGTATGCTTTTGTCGAGCATTCTTTTAACAGTTCAGGGACGAGTGACTGACATTCCTGCCACAGGCTTTCACACAATTTGGGCACTTCAAGATTATGATACATACTATTATACTCTAGTGAATTTATTTGCAAATTAAAGCAAATTACGGGGCTGGAGTACACCTCAGAATTCGCATAATTCATTATTATCACTTCCTAATACGATTTTGCTATGATGAAGAAAAGGGAGACTAGCCACATGAGTAAAGTTGAAATACAGGCCAGTAATATTAAGTGCGGTGGATGTGTAAGTTCCATTCAGGATGGATTGAAGGAGTTGGATGGCATCTCTGCGGTAAGTGTCGATATAGAGAGTAATAAGGTCTCAGTAGAAGGCTCTAATCTTGAAAGCAAAGTCATCGAGAAAAAATTAGCAGAGTTGGGTTACCCGATTGAGGAATAGTGAAATAACGTTAGTGTAGTGATTTTATAAAGGGGATAGATCATGGACAATCAATATGAACCACCTCACTCAGATGTCGAAAATGCAAGTGTGGCGAATGCCGCCGGGATCAGTAATGCGATGATTGAGGCCATGCGTGGTACAAAGCCTTGGGTATTGTTAATCGGAATTGTACTGATCATATCTTCTGTATTTATGGTCATTGCCACTGTCGGCATGATTATCGCGACAACGATTGGTATGGGAGTAAACGGGCCGGAGACAGCTCCCTTTATTGGGGTTGCTATTATGTATGGCGTGTTTAGCATTATCTACATAATGATGGGTGTCTATTTATTTAAATATAGTTCTGCCATAGGGCGTTTACTCTACTCAGGTAGTATCGCTAATATGGAAGATGCTCTGCATTCTCAGCGAAAGTTCTGGAAAATGGCAGGGATCATCACAGCCATCATGTTGATACTAATGGTACTCGGTTTTGTTGCGGCCATGGCTATTCCATTTTTATCGATGGGTAGCTAACTAAGCCAATATGCTTGCTCCCTCGAGGTTGCACCTGGGTCTATTTAATAGTGTAGAGTTGATAGTCAATGTTGACCTGTTGTAAAAACTGATAATTTGGTTTTTGCGTAGTTATTTGGTTTTCAGTCTCTCGAACCAGAAACATCCATCGCTGCCAGACTAGTTTGAGTGGGATGTCCATTTGTTTTAAAGCATGTCGGTGGTCAATGCTAACCATAATCGCCGCTGCATAAGTGACTATCCGCCATATCAGTCTGAAAAATATCCCTGGCAGAGTGCCCTGAGTGTATAGTCGTAAAAAATCACTGTGAAATTTAAGATGGGCTTCCTCATCTTTTGCCAGCTCATCTAGTAAATCCCTTACTTGCCCCTCGGGTAGTCGCATGGCGAGAAGTTTGTAATAGCAGATGCCAACAACTTCTGCGGCGAGCAGGACCAGGACTTTAAGGCGCAAACCCATTAAGCGACGACCAAATACGAATAATTTCGCGGTCCAGTTATGTTTAATGCATTGTCCACCTAAAGATTTTACACAGCAGGCAAGGATATCGGCATGCCGGTGTTCTTCATCGACAAACCATTCTACTGATTTACAGTAGGCCGGACTAATGCCATGCAATGGACTGCTGTTTGCCTGATCTATAACTGTGCCACCACCAGATTCGCCCAGTTGAAAAATGGCCAGGGATCTAGCCAGGGCCGCTGACCAGGGGTAATGGGATGAATCTTCAAGCGTTTGTGGCATAGGACGAACGCGCCGCGCAGCAAACAATATTGCCCAGCGTGTCCAGTTAACGGATACGTTATTTCTTTTATATAGCCATGTGCGGACTCTGCGTTTACCCAGGATATTCATAAACAAGGTTAAAATTATTATTTTACTATCCAGCAAGAATGATTGGTTTTTGAGATAGGTTTTATCATAGAGCCAGGAGTGATGGACGCTACGTCCGGCGTAAAGCTGCGCCAGGCCTGTGATTCCCGGTTTGATATGCCAGCGAGCAATGTAATAGCGTTTATCCCAACCTATTCGTTGGATATCATCATGGGTTAATGGGCGAGGGCCGACCACACTCATATCACCTTTAAGGATATTAACGATTTGAGGTAATTCATCCAGTCCAGATGTTCGTAACCATTGACCAGCCCTTGTGATCTTACCGTCTTGCATAGTACGAAATTTATTAATCAGGAATGGCCTTTTATATTTTCCCAGGCGGTATTGCTTGAAAATAATTGGACCGCCATCATCAAGTTTTATTATTAGTGCAATGAGTATAAAGACGGGGCTTAATAAAAAAAGCCCTGCTACGGCTAACAATATATCGACTCGACGTTTCATTAAGCCACTCCTGTTGTGATTAATCAGAAGAAGCTTAATAAACAATAATGGTTAATTTCGGGTTAAATTATGATGAAATATGATATGTCGATTTTGGTGGTATCGAAATTGTAATAGGTGTTCTATATATCAGTATCTAATTTGTTTGCTCATAAGCCTGCTTTGGCAATATACACTATCTTGGTAGTTCTTTTTTGTTAGAGCGATGCCGGTGATGACCACATGGTTAGATAGGTCATTCCAGTCGATACGTAGGGTATAAGGAGTGCCTTCATGCTGAAAATACTTATAGATATTTGAGACTTTCTTTTTTCCAAACGGTTTTAGAAATATCTTTTTTGTACTGTTTATTATTTTTTTACATTGAGATTTAGTCGCTTTTTTTACTGGTTTACTTACTTTGATGTCGATCGTGCGCTTTTTCGCGTTATAGGATGCGTTTAGTGTGGCGCCACGTAGACCTGGCATTTTTTGCCTGCTTAGACTCGAATTGAGCCTCAAAATACCAAGATCCATCATTGTGACAGGTTCATTAATGATTATTTTGAGCGTGGATTTATTCGCGGCGCTCGTGGTAACAGGTAATAGGGCCATGAGGATGATAAGCGAAGTGAATATTTTCATTATGAGAGTTGTCTTTTCTATAATTTCCTTAATTTACTATAGCCACTGAATCGGAAAATTTCTTGTCAAAAAATACGATATTTGCTTATAGTCTATTATAATTTCAATATGACCTAGTGAACAACATAGCAAGGGGGACACTATGCATTCTCATCAGCAATTGTTGTATAAGATACTCTTATTTATCTCATTTTTACTTTTTTTGACATCCTGCACGGCGGGCAGTGATCAGTTTTCATCAGCTGATGGTGATGGCCCAGCAGGTTTTTGGTATGGCCTGTGGCATGGTGCAATCGCAGTCATAACACTTATCATACATTTGTTTAATGACACAGTGATGGTCTATGAAAAGAATAATACTGGTGGTTGGTATGATTTTGGCTTCCTGTTGGGCGTTATTATTATCTGGGGTGGCGGCTGCCATGCTAAGTGTAAAACAAAACAGCGCAAACAGCGTGACAAGGAATGGGAAGAAATAGGTGACAAAGTAGAAGTAAAAGTTATGCGAAAATTAAAAAACTGGGCAGAACAAGATGAGAGTGATGATGGTCCTCAGAGCAAAGCTGAGTGGGATGAGGTTTGTGACAAGGTGGAGAGCAAGTTAAAACGTAAATTGCGTGAGTGGGCTGAGAAAGATTAGCAGTCAAACCATATTGAAAAATAGATTTCGCATGTAAATATTGTGTAAATAAATGTGCAGATACATTTACATATTCTTTACGCGTTCATTTGTGAAATACTTTACGATTGAAATATGAAATCACTTAATCTATTCAAATATAGCCTGCTTATTATCAGTACCATTCTGCTGGCTCAGAATGTTGCTGCTAAGTCATCAGCGCCTGTAGAGTACCCCTGGTACAATTATAATGACTGGTATTACAAAAAGTCTGATAGCTATAAGGGCTGGAAGTATATCGTTATTCACCATTCTGCTACCAATGCCGGTTCAGTGAATGCATTTAATAAATTTCATACCAAACAAGGGTATGGTGGTATCGCCTACCATTTTGTTATTGGTAATGGTAACGGCATGAAGGATGGTGAAGTTCAGGCGACTTTTCGTTGGAAGCAGCAAATGTCCGGTACCCATGTCTCTGTTAACTCATGGGATTACAATGTATTCGGAATTGGTATTTGCCTGGTAGGAAACCTGGAAAAAAAACTACCAACCAAAGCGCAACTAAAGGCTTTAAAGAAACTGGTCTCACAACTCAAAAGTAAACATGGGATTAAGGGTAAAAATATCTCGGGTCACAAACATGTGATGCACGATGATGCCTCTGGGAGAAGAGAACAAACGGCTTGTCCGGGGAAAAAATTGAATTTAAAGGAACTTAAAAACTAGGGAAAGATAGTCATCTAGACTTATGGGCGCAAACTATTCAGGTAATGTGTAATTTGTTTGCGACAGATGATGAAGTTATCCATATTCTGTGTAGCCTTTGCCAGGCCAACGCAACCTTCAAAAGACGCGACTAAGAACATGCCGGCCTCTTGTGCGTCGATATCGTTTCGAACGGTACCGGCCTGCTGGCCACGCTCAAAGGCGCGGGCGATTAAATTAATCCACTGGCTAAACAATTCTTCGATACGCTGGCGAAAGGCAACATCTTGTGCCGACATTTCCATAGCCAGGTTATTTAAGGGACAGCCAAGGAATACCCCATCATTGCCAGTTTCTGACTCGACGATGAGATCCATAACTTGTTCGAGGGCGGGGATGGGGTCCTCTGTCTCACCCAGTGCATCCATCCAGCGTTGGCCCATTTCACCATTTATGATCTCATCGACCACGGCACACCCCAGGGCATGTTTACTTGTAAAGTGGTGATAAAAGGCACCTTTGCCTAAGCCCGTGCGCTTTAAAACGTCATCGACGCGCATGCCCTGGTAGCCATGCTGATAAATCTCTGTAAATGCGGCTTCTAGTAAGCGCTGGCGGGTGACATCGGGGTTACGGACGGTTGCTGTAGTCATTTCTCTTTGTACCACTGTGTTGAATTTATCTCAATTTTCTTCGTTTTAAGTATAGACAAACTAGTTGGTCTGTTCTACTGTTACAAACAGACTAGTTGGTCTGTTATCGAAAATCAAGTTAAGCCAAGAAAAAACAACCTGGAGGGTTATAAAAATGGGTGAACGTCTCGAGCAATGGATTTTGCGTTATGCCAACTGGGTCATACGCTATCGCTGGTGGGTCATCGTACTGACCATGCTGGCCGTCATTGGCGCCGCCAGTGGGGGGCAATATCTAGGGTTTTCAAACAATTATCGTGTTTTCTTCAGTCAGGAAAACCCTGAGTTACAAGCCTTTGATCGCTTCCAGAGCACATATACCAAAAACGACAACATTCTCTTTGTTCTACAGCCTTCTGACGGAAAGGTATTTAGCCCTCAAATGGCCGAAGCCATCGAAAACCTTACGGCAGAGGCCTGGAAAATCCCCTATGCCATCCGCGTTGACTCTATAACTAATTTTCAGCACAGCTGGGCGAACGGAGATGAGCTGACTGTGGAGGATTTAGTAAGTGAAGGCGGCTCTCTAAGTGAAGCAGAATTGGCTCAGAAGCAGGTAATTGCCCTGGCTGAGCCTTTATTACGCAGCAGCCTGATCTCTACCACCGCTGCGACTACAGGTATCAATGTCACGGTTCAGTACCCAGAGATCGATAATATGAAAGAAGTGCCTGAGGCAGTTAACTATGCCCGGCAACTTCGAGAGCAACTCCAGGCGCAGAATCCCGATCTCAAGATTGCGCTGACAGGTTTGTCGATGCTGAACAACGCCTTTGCCGAATCGGGGCAGACTGATGCACAGACCCTGGTGCCATTAATGTACCTGGTGTTGATCGTTATGCTGACGATTGGCTTGCGCAGTATTAGTGGCACGATCGTCACCGTAGTGGTGATTGGTGTGTCGACGGCTACAGCGATGGGACTTGCCGGTTTCTTTGGGATTAAGCTCACACCCGTATCGGTGACAGCGCCAACCGTAATCATGACCCTGGCGATTGCTGATAGCGTACACGTATTGGTTAGTATGTTCAGTTCCATGCGTGAAGGGCATGATAAGTTAAGTGCCTTAAAAGAAAGCTTACGGATTAATTTCACCCCCGTGAGTGTAACCAGTTTAACCACAATCGTCGGTTTTTTGAGTTTGAATTTTTCCGATGCTCCTCCTTTTTGGCACTTAGGTAATATTACCGCCATGGGGATTGCCGCGGCATGGGTATTCTCACTAATGTTGTTACCTGCGCTTGTGAGTGTGTTACCGATGAAGCGTCAGCAAAAAACGAATCGTACTGGTCTGATCGAACGGCAGTTAATGCGTCTGGCTGAACTTGTTATCGGTCAACGTAAAAAGGTTATGGTGATAACCACTATTGTATTTGTTGGGTTAATCGCATTATTACCGTCACTGCAACTCAACGATCAGTTTGTCCGTTACTTTGATCATCGTGTTGAGTTTCGCAATGATACAGATTTTACTGTAAAAAACTTGAATGGTATTTATGTTGTTGAATATTCGGTGCCTGCAAATGACAAAGGTGGTATCAGTGAACCAGAGTATTTGGCGCATCTCTCCGATTTCACAAACTGGTTGCGTAATCAAGATGAAGTAACGCATGTATACAGTTACAGCGATATTATA
The DNA here is from genome assembly GCA_947259575.1 of uncultured Ectothiorhodospiraceae bacterium. Taxonomy (GTDB): domain Bacteria; phylum Pseudomonadota; class Gammaproteobacteria; order UBA6429; family Thiohalophilaceae; genus SZUA-24. The sequence continues at coordinate 53,162 of CAMYMU010000031.1, forward strand.
AAGCGCTTGAATAAAAACATGCATGCTGATGATACAAGCTGGCATCGTGTTCCTGAACGACGTGATCTGGCTGCACAGTATTTATTATTGTACGAGCTTTCCTTGCCCTTTGGTCTGGACCTGAACGATCGTGTCAATATTGATAAGTCTGCGACACGGGTGAGTGTTAGCTTGCAAGAGATCGGTACTAATGAGACACGTGATTTTGTTGATCGCTCACGTAACTGGCTGGCTGCGAATGCCCCTGCTTATATGAAAACGACACCGACAGGTGCCAGTGTCATGTTCTCACATATTTCACAGCGGAATATTGAAAGTATGTTACGCGGTAATGCTGTGGCAATTATATTAATTGCCGTGATCATGATGATCGCATTGCGGTCTATAGGTATGGGTACGCTGAGTTTAATCCCAAATGCATTACCTATATTAGCCACCTTTGGTTTGTGGGCCTTGTTGGTCGGTGAGGTTGGCATGGCGGCTGCGACGGTTACGGCGACATCATTAGGTATTGTGGTCGATGATAGTGTGCATTTCCTAAGTAAATATCTTCGTGCACGCAGAGAAAAGGCCCTGGATCAGGCTGACGCCGTACGCTATGCCTTTCGTACTGTTGGTACGGCAATAGTCTTAACTACGATTGTATTGGTCATCGGCTTTAGCGTGTTGGCCTCATCTACATTTTTAATTAATTCGCAACTGGGTCTATTAACGGCACTCGCTGTGCTCCTGGCTCTGGTAGCGGATTTTCTATTACTGCCAACATTATTACTGATTGGATATAAACAGAAACAGGAGGAAGGTTATGAACTACAACAAAGCACACAAACAGCTTAAAGGATTGAAACTATCCAATAGTGTGGCAGCCAGGTTTTTCAGCAGTCTGATATGTCTGTTTTTCATTGTGCCACTGGCAATTGCAGAAACTGATTTAGAAAAAAAAGGTTTCGAAATTGCCGCACGTAGTGATCGCAGTGACCTTGGTTTTGCTGATTCTACCGTGAAGTTAAACATGGTGCTGTATAACGCTGCGGGTGAAAAGACCCAGCGGACCTTATCCTTGCGCACTCTGGAGAAGGAGAATGAGCAGGTAGGGGATAAGAGCTTAATCATTTTTGATAGTCCTGCGGATATTAATGGCACGGCCCTGTTATCGCATGCCAAAATATTAGATGCTGATAATCAGTGGTTGTTTTTACCTGCACTTAAACGCACCAAGCGGATCTCTTCGGTTAATAAGTCTGGTCCTTTTGTAGGTAGTGAGTTTGCCTTCGAGGATTTTACATCACAGGAATTAAACAAGTTTAGTTATCGGTATTTGCGTAGTGAGGCTTGTGGCGATCTGGTGTGTGATGTGGTTGAGCGTACTCCGCGTTATGAGCACTCTGGTTATACTCGGCAGGTTAGCTGGATAGATCAAAAAGTTTATCAGGTAAGACGCGTGGAGTTTTACGATCGACGCGGTGCGAAACTTAAAATCCTAACCCTAGATGATTATCGCCTGTACAACAATAAGTACTGGCGGGCACAAAAAATGACAATGAACAATTTAGTCACCAAGAAGCGCACGGTATTAGACTACTCCGATTACCAGTTTACCAATGGCTTCAAGAAACGGGACTTTCAAAAGACAGTATTAAAGCGTATCCGTTAACTGGGAGGCCCTCGATGCGTTGGTTAAGCTTGTTACTTATTCTATTTACATCGGCGCTGCATGCTGAGACCAACGTGTCGGGTTCGGTTTCGACACAATTACGATATTTTCACCAGGACCCACAGTGGCCTGGACAATTTTCTGGTCGACAAGCCTCGGTTGCCATAGAGTCAGAATTTCGCGCCAAAGTAGGTGAGGGTAAATTTAGCTTTATTCCATTTTATCGTCATGATGAACATGATGATGAACGTTCACACTTTGATATACGCGAGTTGCATTGGCAAACACAGTTTGATGACTGGGATGTATTAATAGGTATTAATAGCCTGTTTTGGGGAGTAACTGAGTCGCGCCATTTAGTTGATATCATTAACCAAACTGACTTTGTTGAGAACCTCGACAATGAGGATAAACTCGGACAGCCGATGATCCAGTTTAGTTGGTTGCAAGACTGGGGCGTGCTTAATTTTGTCGTTTTGCCCGGGTTCCGTGAACGCACTTTTCCAGCTGTTGAGGGGCGTTTGCGTACGCCACTTCCTGTCGATACGAATAATGCTCAATATGAGTCCGGAGCAGAAGATAGGCATATCGATTTTGCACTACGCTTTACACACGTTATCGATGACTGGGACCTTGGTGCCTACTATTTCTATGGGACATCGAGAGAGCCTCGTTTGTTGCTGAATAATTCTGGTACAGCTTTAATTCCTTATTATGATCTCATTAACCAGGTTGGGCTTGATCTTCAACTCACCCAGGAAGCATGGCTATGGAAGCTTGAGGCAATCGGACGCGAGGGCCAGGGTAAGACCTTTGTTGCCATGGTTGCTGGTTTTGAATATACGTTTTATCAACTTGCCAACAGTAGCACTGATCTTGGTGTTTTGTTTGAATACTTATATGATGATCGGGATGCGAGTGCGCCACAGACATTTAGCGACGATGATATATTTGCTGGACTTCGACTTGCCTTAAACGATGTTGATGATACGAGTGTCTTGACAGGTATGATCCTCGATCGTCACACAGAGGAAAAATTGATTACCTTTGAGGCCGAGACGCGCCTTTCAGAGCATTGGACATTGGATGCTGAAGCACGTTGGTTTGTTGATATAGATAAAAATGGTTTGTTAAATAGTTTTGCAAGCGACGATTATGTCCAGGTAGAAGTGGCATATCACTTTTAACAAACATACGAATTACTAAAATAACGAGAGTAACTAGCGTTTCGGCTGCTAGTTACTCTCTACTTTTATAGACTCTGCATAAATCCCATTACTTCCTATTGCTTACTCCCTAATGTACTTTGATTGTTCTTGGGAAGTTCTTCTGTGAATGCATTCATCTTCATCTCTGGCGGAGTGGCCTTTGGCGACGGTTTAGCATCAGTCAGTTGGGCGCTCTGAGTATAAGCAGAGGCGTCAATTGGTTTGACCGCAGCCACCGAATTGAATGCATAGACAGGTTGGGTCGGTGCCTCCGTCCAGGCGAGGTCAGATTCAGGGCCATAGATGTCAATGTAATAGCCGTTGTTTGAAACCAAGGCTGTAATGACTTCGTTATCTATCGACCATACATAATAGACTGCGCCAACAATGAAACCATCGATATAAAAATAGCCGAAATCATCGACCCAGGCATTGGTATAGGTCGTATTACCGAAGTGCAAATAGCCTGAGCCAGTCTCAAATTCGAAGGCATCATCGGTGGCATCAATCACTAGTGTGCCATTGGCGCTACCTGACCAATAAATATAGTCAGGCTCATAATAGTAATCATCATAAGGGTCACTAGAGCCACCACCACAGGCAGAGAGCAGTAAAAAGGGTATAACTAACAAAATTACTCTATTAATTCTCATGATAGACCTCGTCAATTATTCATATTTTGACAAAGTTTACCTCTGGTTAGATTAACCAAGGATGAACAAAAGTAGAGCCCGAACTCGGGACAATGGGCCTGAGAGTAGGATAGAGCTGGGGTTTAGTCAGAAAAACAGCTGTTTTAGGTACTGTGAGTAGCGGTGAAGGGCATAGTATTGTGGATACTAAGCTTACCCGCGAGTGTTCCCAGTTTGAGCTACTTTATAAATTATTTTCAGGTTTAGCCCAGCTTGATTTTAGTCCAGGAGTTGATCATGATTGTGGACTTAGCTTGTTGGGTAATAACATAATTTATATAGGCCAAAGGAGAAGGTTATGGAGACAGATATTGCTGAATATCAAAAATTAATAGAAACATATGCGATTCCCTGGGGTATCAAAATTATTGCTGCGATTGCGATTTTCGTCATTGGTCGCATGATTGCCAAG
>CAMYMU010000032.1 GCA_947259575.1 uncultured Ectothiorhodospiraceae bacterium
GGCTAGCGAACGGTGGTGATGAGGGAGATCCAGTATCCGGTATGAGTTTAAAAATCTTATTAGAAAATATATTAAGAAAATATAACTCTCCATTTGCATCTTCAGCCAAAGAGACCGTACCACCGCCTAATGATGATGGTAATAGCGTTCGACGTTGCGGATTTGTATAAGGATCAGACAGTGCCCAGACTGTGCCACTGCCATAGTCAGTAAAGATGTAATTACCCGCCAGGGAAGGAATATCACTGCCACGATAGACATAGCCACCTGTTACAGAATTGCCATCTGATCTGGGATATTCAAAAACTGGAGGCTCATGAACTAAATCATTAGGACAACTACCTCCATAAGAAGTATTAAAGCGAGTTCCTTCAAAACAGCCCCAGCCGTAATTTTGGTCATTCAAGACCAGATCTATCTCTTCTAATGCACCTTGTCCAACATCCCCTAGCCAGAGCTGGTCTGTATTCCGATCAAAACTCCAGCGCCAGGGATTACGGAGACCCCAGGCATAGATTTCAGGGCAACCACCGGTACAACTCGTGTTACCTGAGAAAGGGTTACCCGCTGGAATACTGTAATCTAGACCTCGGGTCACATCAGGGGTACTCGGATCAATACGCAACATGGCGCCAAGCAGGTTTTCCGTATTTTGCCCATTTTGACCTGGGTCATTACCGGAGCCACCATCACCAAAGCCAATAAACAGGTAGCCGTTACTATCAAATGCGATCTGCCCGCCATTATGGTTATCAAAGGGTTGAGGAATCGTAATGAGAATAAGTTCTGATGTTGAATCAATGGTTGCAGGTGAACCACTTGTCTGGAAACGGGAGATTCTTGACTTAAATCCGCCATCAGACGCAGTATAGGAGAGATAGACATAACCATTGCTTGCGTAGTTAGGATCAAAGGCCATGCCCAACAGACCACCCTCACCAGCTGTGGAAACCGATGAAGAAATATCGCCAAATATATTGGAGGTTGAAACAGCAGAATTATTGTCAAATTCACGGATAACGCCACTTCGCTCGATTACATACAGCATGTTGCCGAATGGAGCGGGGATCATGGCAAGCGGTCGTGAAAAAGTGAGATTGGGGAATGCTTCTGTTGTGGCGACATCGGTAAAGCTTGCAGGTGGACCCGCCAGACAGGTTGTATTTGATGGTCTGTTTCTGCTGGCCGCGGTGGTAGTAAAACTCCAGCTGTGGTTCGCAGCTATAGCATTACCCGCCACATCAGTCACGGCGGTAGTAATGGTAGCTGTATAGTTCATATTGTTATTGAGATCAGTATCTGGTGTAAAAGTCGCTGTGTTTGTACCGCCGTTATAACTCACCGTGCCACTGACAGGATTGTTACTGCCATCAACCAGGCTAAAACTTGAAGCATTAATCGAAGTTATATCGATCGCTTCAGAAAACGTGGTACTAAGTGCAGTATTTATTGGGACATTGGTAGCCGTGTTTACTGGGTTATTTGAGGTAACATCAGGTGGAGTTGTGTCACCAGGTGGAGTTACAGCATCATCTCCGCCACCACAGGCGACCAGAAAAAGTGTGATAAATACAACAAGTATAGATTTTCTATCCATGAGTTGCCTTCCCCAAAAGGCTGTAAAGCAATGGTAAATTTACTATTTTAAATAACATATCAGGGCAGCTGTTTCTGTGAACATATCCCTGTTTGAATAGATTCAATTGTCTCTACAACACTAATTTTCCGGTATTAATTTCAGGATGGTGTGGCAACGGAGCATACGATTACTCTTCCCCCAAGTCGTCAATAGGACCGAATTTCACTAGCAACGTATAGAACAATATAGATGATCAAGTCTAAAGCGTTATGTTAACAAATATTGGATGATGACTGAACATTTTGCTTAAGTGCTTGCTTCAGCAGGCTAGAGAGTCACAATTCATAGTCTGACTTAATTGAGTGCGCTAGCGTACAGAGCTGGTATGGATGCAGGCCCTATTCTAAGTGGATGTATTCATCGAATAAGAATTTCAAGCCACTTGCGGCGCAATCCGCATCACAAGTGTCGTGCTTTAATCCTATGCATTTGTCCAGTGATTTACTGCCGGTCCTGGATATTATTAGCATCTTTTCTGCCGTGTTTCTCAGTGTTTCTATCTATGATTATTGGCAGACTTTGCAGACAGTGCCCGTCTTCTCAGGAAGTCATCTATGGCAGGCGGCATTGGTTGCCGCGATACTTGCTCCTTTTTTCTTATACGACAAGCATTTTGGTGCCAATGCCACGCGCATCACGACAGGAAAGCTACTACGCTCCCATTTGTTGAGGTTCATGCTCTATGCGGGGTTTGTGCTGGTGCTGGAAAGTCTGAGTTCTGTAGCGGGAAGTCCCGCCCTGGTGCTACTGCTGTGGGCTATTATAGGATTGACCTTGACGTCACTGAATCGGCTGCTGATGACGTATATCGTGAGACGTTTTCAGCGCGGTGGTCAGTTAAACCAAACCATTGCGATCGTGGGTGCTGGTCGTGTGGCGGATCGCCTGGTACATCAACTCTTACAATCGCATAGCAAAACCACTGAATTTCTTGGCATCTTCGATGACAAAATCATAAACCCCCCCCAGACAACGGGCAAGGCGGTTGGTAACATTGATGATTTGATTGAGTTGAGCAAGACACGCAAGATCGACTGGATATTATTAGCCTTACCCCCAACTGCAGATAAGCGTATGTCAGAAATTGTTGAGCGCCTTAAAGATCTATCAATACCCATTGGCTTGTGCCCTGAGCACGTTGGCTTAACAATTCCTTACAAGAACGTTGATTTCGTCGGCGATACTGTCCATGTCAGTCGTCTTGTGGACCGTCCTATCAAACGCTGGAATGCGGTAATTAAAACCATCGAAGATCTGGTGCTCGGCATTCCGATTACTTTATGCGCATTACCGGTGATGGCGATCATCGCGCTGGCAATCAAGATCGATAGTCGCGGCCCAATACTGTATAAACAAAAGCGTCATACTCTCAACAATAAAGAATTTGATATCTACAAATTCCGTAGTATGCGCTATAACCCAAATCCCTCTGCACAGAAACTGGTACAAACATCACGCGATGATGATCGTATCACACGCGTAGGGCGCTTCCTTCGTGCATCGAGCCTGGATGAAATCCCACAGCTATTTAATGTACTTAAGGGGGATATGTCATTAGTGGGGCCACGACCGCATGCAGTTAATATGCGTACCGAAGAACGTCTTGGTAATGAAATCACGTCGACCTATGCACATCGTCACCGTGTCAAACCTGGTTTGACTGGCTGGTCACAAGTCAATGGGGCGCGTGGCGCAACTGACAATAGTGCACAATTGTATCGTCGTGTCAGATTAGACCTGGAATACATTGAAAACTGGTCAGTTATGCTGGATTTGAAAATACTCGCAATGACCTTTGGTGTTGTTATAAAAATGACAAACGCTTATTAAATTAATCTTTATTTTCTACTATTTATACGTATTTTTTAGCGCAAATATATTCAACATGAATTATTCTGCTATCAAATGCGTTCACGCATGAAAACAAGTGATTTTGTTGTAAGGAAGATGATCTATGTCAGATGAGCAAACTAGCAAACCCAAGTTGAGTTATAACGTGGTGCCAATGACTAGTGAGCTACTGTTAATAGCTGATTTTTTTAGTGTAATGATTGCACTATATATCAGCTTCTTCATCTATGATTTCTGGCTGGTCTCATCTGGCAATACTATCTTCTCGTGGATTAGTGTAATTCAAGCCATATTGATCGCGGTCATTCCAGCCCCGTTTGTTCTATATGATAAGCACTTCGGTGCTATTGTCAGTCGAGGAACAATCGGCAAAATGCTGGGTACTCATATATTACGCTTCATCATTTTAGCCGGCTTCATTGTTTTACTTACCAGTCTTATTCAGATACATGATCGATTTCCCCTTGAGTTGATTCTGATCTGGGCTGCTACGAGTATCATACTGACCTCGGCTGCTCGACTCGTTATGGCATATATGCTGCGGCGTTATCAGCGGCAAGGAGCATTGATTGAAGTCATCGCTGTTGTCGGAGCAGGTCCAGTTGCGGATCGGTTGGTAGAGGCGTTGCAAAAGTCCTATAGTGACACCGTCGAGTTGCTTGGTGTGTTTGATGATAAAATTCAGAGTGCACCAGAGAGTAAGATCAAGGCAACGGGTAGTATTAATGATTTAATTGACCTGGGGCAAACCCGCAAGATCGATTGGATCCTTCTGACACTACCACCTACCGCAGACCGACGTATATTAGAAATTGTCGAGCGTTTGAAAACCTTGTCTTTGCCTATTGGCTTATGTCCACAACATGTTGGTTTGACCATCCCTTATGGTGTTGTTGATTTCGTTGATGATACCATTCCTGTTAGCCTGCTTGTGGATTACCCTACCAATCGCTGGAATGCTATTATTAAGTCCACTGAGAATTTTATACCACGTTGGATAATTACCATGCTTGTCCTACCGTTTATGGCAATCAATGCACTTCTCAATAAGTTTTTCAGAACTTCTATGTTTCGCGTAAAAAAATCATGACGGGATTAAATTTACAACTAGATAACTACGATACTTCTGAATTCACTGAGGTCGCGGCCCAGTTTGGGCAGGATAAATATGGCTATGTAGTAACACCGAATGTGGACCATATTATTCGCTTATATGACGATGCTAAGTTTCGTGCGCTTTACGATGATGCATCATACCGGCTTCTTGATAGCCGCTTCCTCTCGCATCTAATACGGTTAATCAAACAACAGCGCTTTCCGGTGTGTACTGGTAGTGACCTGACGGAAAACATTATCTCCAGGGTAGTAAAGCCTGATGATGAACTGGTTGTGATTGGTGGTTCCGATGAACAGATAGAACAACTTCGCGAGCGTTACAATTTGAGTCGCTTGCACCATCATAATCCTCCGATGGGATTCGTTAAAAATCCAGAGATGGTCGAGACCTGTCTGCAATTTATCGAAAGTCACAGTCCGTTTCGTTTCTGTTTTCTGGCAGTGGGTTCTCCGCGACAAGAGGTCCTGGCGCAACATTTGAAAGAGCGTGGCATTGCTCGCGGAATGGCCCTATGCATAGGCGCGTCTATCGACTTTTTGACTGGCAATGAGAACCGTGCCCCTGTCTGGATGCAACGAACCGGTACAGAATGGTTATTTCGTTTATTCCAGGCACCCAGACGTATGGCTGGGCGTTATCTAGTGCGTGGTCCGCGTATATTCCGGCTCTTATTAAAGATCAATCTTGAACTGCGCAAGTAGCACGGAAAACCGTTGCTCCAGGAATTAATTCGTCCATTTGGTATGCAGGCGACCACGTTCATCAAATCGGTAATAACCATCTAACCAGCCTCTGCCAAACAAAATCAGTGACTGATCGTAGTAATCAGGTGATTTGTTCTGAACAGAATTCAAACGATCAACCTGTTTTTGTAATGAGGCTTTCTCCCCAATCATATGTAGGTAGGGTAATACCGCAGCGGAAAATCCGATGGGTGAATAATCGTGTTTAATCGCTTCCCCAGTCACTGGATCCACTTTTTCTGGAGGTGCACCATACTGACGTATAAGCTTGGCAAAACGGGGGAATAACTTTACCATTTCCTTGCCACGTTTGCCGGACATACCGGCCCAGAGATAAACCCGAATCGAATCGTAACTGCCCGAGGGTGTGGCCTCGGTATCGGGCAGCACAATGTCATCAGCGGTTACAACAAAATGATTTGGGGCGACTCCGGCGCTAAAGATCCGTGGCCCCATGCGCATAAAATTCGTCCAAATGGGCTGCCATGGGCCATCTGGATCGACTTCAGCAAGGTATTGAAACATAAACCCGGGCATATAACTGGTAATGATGCGGTAGCGCTTGTTCGCGAGTTTGAAACCAAAAGGTGCAGGCATGAATAACCAGCCTGCACGGTAAGCATATAGCGTTTCCTTACGTTCAATAGTGCGTAGCAGTTTGCGTCCAATCACACCATAGCGCGGCTCATGCCAAAGACGTTCGGCTTCCAGAAGGGTATATGCAATCCACAGGTCCGAGTCGGATGCAGAGTTCCGGTCAATCACACCCCAGCTACCATCCTGTTTTTTGTTCCACAACCAGGCCGGTAATCTGCTTCCAAGTTTCCCCTCAGCGAGATTATCAGAGGTCCATTTCAGAATCGTATCAAACTCGCTACGTTGGTTGGCAACCAGGGCAAAAAACAGACCATATGATTGTCCTTCCGAAGTTGTTTTACCACCGAAAGTCACGTCGACGACCCGACCATTTGCTTCCACAAAACGAGCGTGAAAATCATCCCATAATGGCCAGTCTGATGCTGCGTTTGCATATCCAAACGAACTCAACAACATAAGTAGTAAAAAAGCTCGAACAGTTCTCATAGTAAAAACCTTTCCTTTGGCAAGAGAATTTTGTTGTACTAATTGTCTGGACATTATCGGTAATTTACAACCTGGTCTGTTCGGTAACATACAGTTCAGAGTTTAGCTGCACAATTGAACAGAGATGAAGAGGCTAGGATTGGAAGCTAATACCTCTTATCTGAAAATTTTTCATTATGCTTTAAGTTGGTACTTTGACAGCGTATACCGCACTAAATACGAGCATACGATAGTGTTTCATTAATATCATTTATAAAACGCGTGGCAGCAATATCCGATATGGCTGTCGCTCAGATAGAACTGGCGACTTGATATACTAGCCCTGACGAACGTCCAATACATATCCCTACTCCTCGCTAGATCAGCTAAAAAAACTGCTATTTCACGAAGGATTCCGCGAGCGCCGCTATTATCCTATGGCGCATGGTAAACAATAAAAACTCGAGTAGTTCTCATATTTAAAAACCTTTACCTTTGGTAACTATAATTTGGTGTAAAATTTGCTTATACATTATCGTCATCTATGATGTAGTGTTCTTTAACATAGAATTCACAATATTGATGCATTATTAATCAAGGTCATACTCTTACTGAGATTGCAGAAATCATAGACACCCCGTGGGGACCTTAAAATCGCTCAGAACCATACTACAGCGGGAACCTTTTCGGGAAGTCAGGCGTGATCATCAGTGAGGAAGAATTATGAAGTGAGATAAGGGCTAGGACCAGAAACTAAGAATAATATAGTTGTATACGTTCTGAATTCTCGTGATAAGTAATCACACAGTTGGAGTAGTAAAAGTATGGATATCCCACTAGCTTATTTCATATTAATGGCGCTTGCCATGGGCCTGGTGCTAATACCGCAGTTTCGCATCGTGGATAACCACGCCAGTTCAAGCGGTCGTTATTCTGCACTTGATGGGCTTCGTGGTTTTGCTGCGCTCAGTGTATTTGTGCACCACCTAGTCATTTATTATTACTATATCGAAACCGGTAGCTGGTCTATTACGAACTCACGTTTTTATGCCTTACTGGGTCCAGTCGGAGTCTCGCTGTTTTTTATGCTCACCGGTTTTCTATTCTGGGGAAAACTGCTGCGTACAAGGGGACGACCGGACTGGCGGTCGCTATACATCCGTCGATTGTTCCGTGTTGGCCCGATGTATCTATTTGTTGTGATAGTGATGTTATTGATCGTGTTTGCCAAAACCGACTTTCAACTGTATGAACCTCTGAGTGTTGTAATAGGATCTATAGCTCAATGGCTCGCCCTGGGCATAATCGATACACAACCTGATGTAAACACATATAAGGCAACGCATGTGCTCGCCGGAGTTACCTGGACTATTTACTACGAGTGGTTATTTTATGCCTCGTTGGTCTTCACTGCGTTCTTTTCGCGCGATAAGCGACACCTGTTGTTTATCGCCATCGGTATCGTATTGAGTCTGCTTGGTAAGGTATTGCTTGACCTTTATGTCAGTGGCCTTGCGCTACTTTTCCTGTGTGGCATGATGGCAGCCTCGTTGTTGCATGAAAATTTACATTTACGCATATCGCAACGCCTGTTATCCATCCTCGCTATTAGCTGCATCTCGATTGTGCTTATCACATCGAGCAGCGGTTATGGCACGGCGACTTCGCTAATACTTGCGTTGTTTTTTTATCTTGTCTGCTCTGGCGCAAATCTGTTTGGTTTGCTGACCAGCCTGCCAGCAATTCGGCTGGGCAACATCAGTTATAGCATTTACTTGATGCAAGGTTTGGTTTTAACCGTTATTTTTGCCATTCCTCCAATACGTGAGTTTGCCATGACGTCAAGCTTAAGCTACTGGACCATCGGCTTGCTCTGCATGTACACGTTATTAATTTGTGCCGCACTTGGCTATGTCTTTATTGAAAAGCCTGGAATTGCTATTGGTAATTGTTTATTGCGACGCAAATCTAAAGTAGCAACCTCTGCTGTGGCTTCGGGTGATTGCGCTATTTGGGACTGGAAGATTAACAGCAAATGACCTTCGCTCAAGGGCGGTAAGGTATGGGTATCGAAGTGTATTACTCTTCATCTTCTTCATCGTCCCAGTACGGGGCAAGTAGTGGCGTGTCTTGTATAGGCTGCTCTTGTGTTGGTGGCTCTTGTGTTGACTGCTCTTGTATTGGTGGCTCTGGTGCAGCTGTTCCCCATAACCTACGCAACAGCGCCATTTTATCCTCGCGCACATTCAATTTATCATCAAGGATGCCGCCCGTATCGCCACTGTTAGGTGTGTAGCACCAGTAAAAGCTGTCAGTCATACCCTTACTTAGCATGTAATCGACGAATGCGTCTTGCCAGAGGACATCATTTTTGCCGCCGGGCCCGTTTCCATATCGGCCACCCCATTCGCTAGGAACCATGGCATACGTAGGGTAAAACTGACCGAATAGGGTTTCCCAGTCTGCAGCCAGGTTGTTCGGGTAATTAGCCGCGCTGAAGGAAGATTTGACGTGCACGTCAGGTCCGTAGGTATGTGGCGTTAACACCAGCTTATTATTTGGAATCTTTAATGGCTTATAAGCAAGCGGTTGCAAGTTCTCACCCCAGTTCATGGGTAGGCTTGAATCTTCTTGCCCGTCCCAATTACCCATTGTACCTTGAATAAAAACTAAGATATCAGGGTTAGCGGCAATGACCGCGTTAGAAGCTTGTTCAATAGCTTGTTTGTAGTAGTACTTAGGGTTGTCTCCCCTGTCATAGTTTATATCGTCGCCTTTTTCCCAGCGTACCCTGCCATGTGGTTCATTGAATAACTCCACACCTAAAAAATATTTATGGTTTGCATAGCGCTTCGCGACAAAGACTAGATCACGAATCCAAGATTCTTGGGGGTAAGGTTGACCGTTGTAGGTTTTCGTTAAATCGCCTGGTTGATCAACAACCCATGTGCCGTGCAAATGATCGTCAAAGGGACTGTGAAAATCCAACATATAATAAATGCCACGATCCTCTAGTTCCTGCAACCAGATATCAAGCGCTTGCAAGGATGTTTTGTCCTTAAACACGGCATTATTAGACCCTCCACCCATATAGCTCCATGAGCCGAGCAAGCGTTGATCATAGAGTGTCTCAGGAACGAACGGTACACGGATCGAGTTAAAGCCTAAGCCTTGAATTTGCACAATCTGGTCAACCCAATCCATTTGCCATAGGTACATAGGCCGTAGAATTTTTGCATTAAAGCCGAAATGGCTAATGCCTCTTATCTGAATGTGCTGGCCACTGGCATCGTAGATCTTTCCTTTGTCGACATGGTAACCAACCGCCATCGCCTTGGCTGATATGAGTAGTATGGTGATGAATAGCACAAATCCCTGGACTGTGCGGTAACCACGTGTGCTATGCATTGTAATCCTCTTAACTTACTTGTTTGGTTGTTTTTAAAGCCGTGAAGTTACTACTTCTCTCTTTCGGTGCGTATCCATCCAGAGCCACGCTTGCGCAGCATGACTATTAACTTCCATAGAACAAAGCTTGGGACTCGAGCTAGATCAAGCAGACCACGCATCCCGACGCCACTGAGTTGCCAGCCACGCATCACATACAATATCAGGCAGAGCGTACATAGCGCAGAAAGTAGTAACCATGGTGACATAGATGGAACAACAATTGTGGCGATGCCCGCCGCAACCATCAATAAAACGATATTAATGAATACATACGATAGAGGCGGCACCAATATTTCGAGCGCAAGATCCAGACATATCTTTCCATTTGGGCGCATGCTAGCTCGTAGCAATGGAAGCAGCCTAGATCGTATGAGTGACCAGCGTCCGCCCTCCCAGCGCTGCCGTTGGGAGGTGGCTGCTGTTTCACTTGAAACGAGAAGACCAAGAATTTCCACTTCATCGCAATAGACAACGCGGTAATTGGCCAGAGCTAGATCAATTGAATATTCAAGATCTTCTGTTAGTGAAAAGGCTTTGTAGGGTACTTGATTTAATAAAGAGTGCGTTACACACCAACCATTACCGCGAATTCCGCATGAAAGCTTCATGCGTTCACGAGCGCGCCAACGGAGCTGATGTAGCGCAGCATAGGCTATGGTCATCAAACGTGTACGCCATGAATCATTGGGATTTAAAACACCATATACTCCCTGGAGTGCGTGGGCTCCATTCTCGATACGTGAAGCAAAGGCTTCGAGCATATTCGAAGAAACTTCCGTATCTGCGTCGACAACGACCACGGCGTCTGCCTGCTGATCAGTCAGGCTATATTCAAATGCATAATCCAGTGCGTAACCCTTGCCACGCTTATTTTCATCGTGACGCTCGAGAACCTGTGCACCGGCCTCTCGCGCAAGATTAGCGGTGTCGTCGGTGCAGTTATCAGCCACAACCATGACTCGATAGCGGTCCTCTGGCCAGTCTAATTTCAGGAGGTTTTTAACGGTAGCCTGAATAAGCTGCGCTTCATTATGAGCGGGGACAATAACGTCGAAGCGGACTTGTTGTGATGATTTAGGTGGAACAGCACGTTCCGCTTGAGACAGCAGTGTTAGTAAAAGCAAATACAGACTGACTGCGGTCGCAGGCAGAGCCAGTATAATTAGAAAGATTTCAGCCAATAGCATGCTAGTGCCTTTTATTTATAAGCCACATAATTCCACCCGCTAAACACCGATAGTTTCCAATGTTCACGAATGCCTTATTTGAACCAAAAACCAGCTCGATGCCTACCAGCTGGAAATGAAAAAACCTGACAATATCACTGCCGCGATGAATTGCGCCAAGGCTTTGAGAAAGAAGAGTATTTTTCCTAATCCGGTTTTCCTATCTATAGCGCGCGTAGAGCGAATATTCAGTAGCTCCTACAACTTTTTCGGCATATGAGTACCATTTTTTATACACCTTTTATCAGGTCTATGGGGGACCATCTGTGCGATGACGTACGGACTACTGAATACCGCAAATCTACCTTCAGCACAGGAAATATATGAGAGGACAGGCAGTGTACATCGCTGGTGTGCTATTTATGTCCAGTTTTGGGAGTAAAGTAGTAAAGGTGACAATATATACGCAATTGTATGTCGTCAAATCTCGCCGTTTAATTTAGTACTATTGAGTTAACTACAGAACATACATTATTTTTGACCTGTTGTATTATATGTTTAAAATTAATTAGGTTTACGTAGAAGAAACGAAATATTTAAATTTTCAAACCTGTTTTATAAAAACACTATTGAACTTGTTACTTTGCTGCGGAATCTGCCTGTAAATTGATCCACCTTGAGCGGGTCCGGTTCACAGCCATGAAAAAATGAAAAAAATATAGAGGTCCTGATTTTGAGAACAATAGAATTGCAATCGTCTGACCTAAAAGTTTCAAGGTTCATTTTCGGTACCGCCAGTCTTTTTAACGTCAATGTCGCAAAACCGAAAGAACGCCAGAATTTGCTCGCTGCTGCTGTTGATGCAGGCTTCACTCATTTCGATACGGCACCTTCCTACGGCTTTGGATTGGCAGAGCGCGACCTGGCCCCGATTTTGAAAGCTCATCCGCATGTCAGTTTCACCAGCAAAGTCGGTATTTATTCCCCTGGCGGTGAGAATCAGGGAAATATGTCTGTTTTTCTCCGAAAGGCATCGGGGCGTTTTATACCGGCGATTTCCCGGTTCACAATTGACTTTTCCCTGTCACGGGCAAAAGATGCCCTGGAGGG
Source organism: uncultured Ectothiorhodospiraceae bacterium (assembly GCA_947259575.1). GTDB lineage: Bacteria > Pseudomonadota > Gammaproteobacteria > UBA6429 > Thiohalophilaceae > SZUA-24. The sequence continues at coordinate 12,139 of CAMYMU010000032.1, forward strand.
AAGTCTTCAACGTAGCGGTCGTGACACAATTGATCTCTACACATTGCATGAGCCGGAACTTCAGCTGCTGCAAGTCGATGAATGGCAGCGCTGGCTAGAGGACTGCAAAAGCAGTGGCAAGGTTCGTGAGTTTGGCCTTGCGCTGATCGACCATCAACTCGCCCCTTTCCTCGAAAACGATGTCAAGATTGGCAACATCATCCAGCTTATCGACAGTCTGGAAGACCGAGAGGCCGATATTCTAGCCAAGTACGGAAAGCCGATGCAGATTACCTATGGCTATGTGACCTCGGCGTTTCGTCACAATTCATCGCTGTCAGTCCCCGAAATCCTCAGGCAGTCGCTCCAGCGCAATCGTGATGGTGCCGTCGTAGTCAGTACGACCAAGAAAAGTCGCCTGCCGCAATATGCAGAAATCGTAGAGGAAGTAGATAATGCTGCTTAATCTCTCCGGTCACGGTGCCGTAGAGCAAGAGACGGATTTCATCTCCATGGATACAGGAAAAACTGTCTATGATTGAATCCGCAAAAGATTTAGCAAGTGAGCTGCTAGAAGCCGATATTTGTATTGTCGGTACCGGTGCGGCAGGTATCCCTTTGGCTTTGGAGCTGGCTGAAAGTGGTCAGCAGGTTTTACTAATCGAGTCTGGTCACTTTAAACAAAGCAAAGAGGTGCAAGCCCTTTATGAAGGGGAAGTGGTAGATGAAGCCATGCACTGTCCGAGTGACAAGTATCGGCAAAGGCGTTTTGGCGGCTCTACTACAATCTGGGGTGGGCGTTGTATGCCGTTTGACCCGATTGATTTTGAGCAACGTGATTATATTCCCGAGAGTGGATGGCCGATTAGCTATGACGATCTGCTGCCGTTTTATGTTAAGGCAAATAAATATCTTGAAGCAGGACAATACGAATACGATGCACGTAAGGCATTTGATCCACCAGCACCACCAATGTTTAAAGGCTATGAAGGTATTACTTTCTCTACCGAAGGCCTGGAAAGATTTTCCCGCCCAACCGATGTGGGTAAGTGCTACCGGGATCGTATAGAAAAATCCTCTACCATTCGTTGTGTTACCGATCTAAATGTTACGTATATTCAGTTGCAACAGGATGGATCGCAGGTAGAACACCTGAATGCTAAAACGCTGGATGGTAAGGGTTTTAAAATTACCGCTAACAAATTTGTTCTGGCAATGGGCGGGATTGAAATTCCTAGACTGATGTTGGCATCCAGGGATGTTCAGAAGCAAGGAGTCGGCAACGATCATGATATCCTCGGGCGATTCTATATGTGCCATATCGCTGGGAATGTCGGCAGTTTACAGATCAAGGGGCCTGTATCGAATGTAACCCACGGCTATGAAGTTTCTCCTGATGGAATTTACTGCCGTCGCCGTATCCAACTAAAGCCGAACAAGCAAAAAGAGTTGGGTGTCTCGAATCTTGTGGCCAGATTGCACTTCCCAAAGATTACCGATCCTTCTCACAAGAGTGGGATTCTTTCCGGTCTATTCATGGCGCGTAGACTTATCAGTTATGAATATTCGAAGCGTTTAAAAGATGGTGAGAGCCCCAGTATTGGTCTATTTCTCAGGCACTTTTGGAATATCTTAACCGGCCCGGTGGATACGGTGAAATTTCTGTATCACTGGCTGACAAAAAGAACTCTGGCTAAGCGTAAGTTCCCATCTGTTATTCTACCGAATAAGAACAACAACTTTAGCTTAGAAGTGCATGCTGAGCAGATTCCGATTGCAGATAGCCGCATTACGATCATTGACGAAAAAGATACATTGGGCGTGCCGAAGGTTTGTATCGACTGGAAATATTGCAAGCAAGACGTTGAGTTGGCTGAGAAGACACTTAAGGCCTTTGCTGAAGATATCAGCGCACAAGGCATTGGTGAGTTCAAGTATGACGAACAGAATTTTGAACATGAGCTGCTACGATTCGGCGCTTATGGCGGGCATCATATTGGTGCAACCAGAATGGGCGATGATCCGCAAACCAGCGTGGTCGACAAAAATTGTCAGGTCCATGATATCAACAACCTCTTTATCGCCAGCTGTTCTGTATTCCCAACTTCCAGTCAGGCTAACCCGACCTTGACGATTACTGCGATGGCAATTCGCCTGGCAGATTTTCTAAAAGGCTAATAGATCAAATTAAAATTGTTTTACAATAATCTATAAATTTTCGTTCTCACATATTCACCGCAACTTACGCACTTCAAATTTCCGCCCTTTCGTTTTCTTTTCGTGTATCGGCGCTTCGCTATGTTTGAAATTGAACATACCCTTTCTCACAGTGTGTGAGCCGTTTCACGGGAATGACATTTGCTATAGGAAAATGCCCTAAAAAATTTATCTCGTCACTCAAGTTGTGATGGCTTTCAATAAACTGAAGTTTAGAAGTTGGACAATCCTTCCGACACATCAATGTAGATGATTACTAACGAGGGACTGTAGCGTGGCAACAGCCAGAACGGCAACACGTTCACCCAGGGCGGCACAAAGGCCGAGCTCAAAGTCGACTTACGCAAAGTCGTCTGCGGGTGCAAAAAGGAGAAAGTTATGAAGAAGTACCTTTGGATTCTACCCGTCATGCTCATGCTCGCGGCTTGCGGGGGAGGCACTCAAGAGAACACCGACACGAATCAACCTACTGGCAATACGAGCGGTGATACGAGCGGCGACACCCCCCCCAATACACTCAGCATAGCGATCACCGCCCAGCCCAGCGGTGCAGTCGAAGCCACTGCTTTTAACGCTCAGCCGATCCTTGAGTTACGTGACGCCACTGGCGCAGTCGACACGACTGACAACAGCACAGTGGTCAGTGCCAGCATCCAGATAGGTAGCGGTACTAGCGGTGCAGTGCTATCTGGTAATACCAGCATCACGGCCAGTGCGGGCGTGGTTAACTTCACGGACCTGCAGATCGACTTGCCCGGCAACGGCTACGAGCTGGTGTTCACCACCGCCAGCTACGGCACGCAGGTCAGTAACGCGTTCAGCGTTACGAGCAGCGGGAACGATGGCGTGATCACGCCATCGGCGTCGCCCGCCTCGGACATATACTTCAGTGTCGACAGCCAGACCTCGCACGCCATCAGCCGTTACATCTACGGCATAAACGATTACGGTAATTTCAACTACGGCATGAACTTGGGCGGGACTAACAACCTCACGCTCGGACGCTCTGGGGGCAACCGGCTCACGGCCTGGAACTGGGAGAACAACGCCAGCAACGCCGGCAACGACTATCTCAACCAAAACGATGTTCTATTGGGCTTCCCAACCGACTCGCCTGCGCTGACCGCCACAAACATGATTGACGCAGACCGCAGCAGCAACGCCGCCAGCATCGTAACAGTGCCGATCATCGGCTACCTAGCGGCCGACCACGGTGACTACAACAACGAGTGGCCGGCGGGGGACGTCAACCAGACGCCGAACTACCTGCAGACACGTTTCCTTCAAAATGCGCCGAAGAAGAATGCCGCGTTCACCACCACACCTAACACCAGCGATGGCATCGTCTATCAGGACGAGTTCGTCTACTTCCTGCAGCAGATGTACCCCGGCTTCGCGACAGACCCGAACGCGCCGATATTTTTCAGCCTCGACAACGAGCCCGACCTGTGGGGCCACACCCACTCGCGCCTTCGAGGCGATGCCTTAGGCAGTAACGGCACAGTTCCAACCTACACCGAGCTGATACAGCTTACAGAGGACTACGCTGACGCGATCAAGGATGTGGAGCCGAACGCCATCGTGTTTGGCCCCGGCAACTACGGCTGGAATGGTTTCGTGACCCTGCAGAACGCCAGCGACGCCGGCACTTACGGCGACTTTCACACTTACTACCTTCAACAGATGGCTGCGGCCGAAAGCACATACGGGCATCGGCTGGTGGACGTGTTCGACATCCACTGGTACCCGGAAGCCACCGGCGGCGGCACTCGCATCATCTCCGATAGCGGCGACCCCAGCATTGCAGCCGCGCGCGTGCAGGCTCCGCGCAGCCTGTGGGATCCGACCTATACCGAGACAAGCTGGATCACCCAAAACATCCGCGAGCCAATCAATCTGTTGCCGCGCATCCAGAACAAGATCGACACCTACTACCCTGGTACTAAAATTGGGATCACCGAGTATTATTACGGCGGTGGCAACCACATTAGCGGCGGTATCGCGCAGGCCGATGTGCTTGGCATTTTTGGGCGCGAAGACGTGTTCGCTGCGGCGCTGTGGCGCCTGGGCAACAATCTATCGTTCATCGACGGTGGCTTCGATATGTTCCGCAACTACGATGGCGCCAACGGCAGCTTCGGCAACACCAGCATTAAGGCGACAAATACCGACGTGGAGAACGCCAGCGTCTACGCCAGTGTGGATGCAGGCAACCAGAACCGCATAGTGCTCATTTGCATCAACAAGAGCGGCACAGCCAGGACGGCTGGGATCGACATCATCCACACCGCCCAGTTCAACACGGCCGAGGTCTATACCCTCACCAGCGCCAGCAGCCAGCCAGTAAGGCAAAGCGATTTAAGCATCACGCTCACGAACGCCTTGCAATACACTATGCCCGCCAACAGCGTGACGACACTGGTACTGAAGCCGTAATCCACTCACCAACACCCACAAGCGCCCGCACGATCCATCGACAGGAAGTCCGGATCGTAGCGAGGGGCTAGTATTGTTATGTTTGTGGTTGTCGACGACTCGAACCCTTGTCATTCCTGAGTGAGCTGACTATGGGAGCCGCGGCCCGGTAGTCTCAGCGTTCCAGTGAAGTTGTTAACGTGGGGCACAGCTACAACGTATCGACAATACGAGTATTGTTTGGGATGTCACAGCGACAACAAACAATAAATATAATATGTATTAGTCAATGTTTAGTGGGTTGTGAACTTTGAGACTTAAGGTACTATCCGTGTCAGACGTTTTCTTCGCGTGACATGTCTTGAGGTATCCTTTTCTCTGTAAAGTTTTATTACGTGTTTCTCTGGCAACACTTTTCTATATAAAACAATACCTTATTTTCGATCCCCAATTTTTAGTACGACAGCGCACAGACGGTATTGCTCTGGATCTATAAAAAGTAAGCTCAGCATACTATATAATATCGAATAGTCTGAGGGTGAATTTGAATGTTTATTTGTAGATTGGGGATAGTGGGAATGACAACCGATGTTTCATTGCATCGTGGTCAATGGTTGAATGGTAAGGAGTACTGTTTATGAATAGACCCGGTACAATGCCCGATTTGGCTCGGCACGATCACAATCAAGTCAACGCACCAATGATCCCGTTGAATTATGTCCACCCCGGCATGTCTTTGTCTCAGATCTTTTCCATCATATTGGGTTATTGGAAAATAAGCGCAATTATCATTGCTGTCATCATGATAGTTGCTGTTGTGCTTTTAAAGACAATACCACGGACCTACACGGCCGAACTCACCCTGATGGTAAACTACAGCGTTAGCGATACACTCACCGGGCAGGAATTAGCTGGCGGCCAACTCGGTACCTTCATTGCCACGCAGATGGAACTGATGCAGAACCAGCAAGTGCTTACCGAGGTTGTCGACAAGCTTGAGCTGACTGAGAACGAAGATTATGCAGCAGGCTATACAGGCAAAAGCGGCACCCTGGAGCAATGGGTAGTTCAAAAATTGAAAAAAGACCTGGTCGTGAATCGAGGCCAGTTCGGTAATCAGCTTATTAATATGGAATTTTCAGCAAATGACCCCGAGCTCGCAGCGAACGTTGCCAACACTATTGCGGATACCTATCAAAAACAGGACAGCGAGGCGGCCATTCGTCAACCAGCTGAACGAACAGCCCGTTTTGCGGAGCAATTAATTATGCTCAAGCAAAATGTTGAAGAGGCACAGCAAAAAGTCACCGAATTTAATAAAAGGAATCAATTAGTTGATGAAGGTAATCGGGCCAACCTTGAGGTCGTCATGTTGGCGGGACTTGAAGATCGCTTGTTACAAGCAACAGAAGAGCGTCGTTTAGCTGAGGCGCTTGTTGAGGGAGATCGGTCTGTTGCCGATGTCGTCCTGACCTCTCCGGAAATTCAGGACTTAAAGAAACAGCTGTCTGATCAGAGATTAGAACTGAGAAAGCTTGAGTTGCTATATACTCCAGAGCATCCTCAATTACAGGACTTCAAGCTTTCTATCAAAACAACGGAAGAATCGCTTGAGGCTGCAATAGCAAAGTATGGGACCAATTTGAATGAAAAATTGAGATTGGCGAGAGCCACAGAAAGAAGTTTGATACGTGCTGTGGCAAAGCAACGCCAAAAAGTGCTTGCCAATTCCAAACTTCATGATGATGCTGAAAAATATACGCTAGCGTTAGATTCAGCACAGGCGATGTACAAAAATGCACTTAATCAATATGAAAAACTGAAATTTGCATCTCAGGACTACTATTCCAATATCCGATTTGTGAGTCGTGCCACTCCACCGATAAAACCCAGTAAACCCAAGGTAATAAAAAGCCTTTTTTTAGCTGCTATGCTGGCCTTCATGGTTGGTTTCGGAATTCCACTCGCATTCGAATTATTTAATCGTCGTGTGCGTTGTCGAGATGATCTGGAACGCAATCATGGGGTACCGGTGCTTGCAGAGTTCGATGCCATTTCAATGAGGGAAGCCGCATGAGCAGGGATGGCAAGAACATCGGCATGTATGTTGAGACTTATGGGTTTGACAAGATAAGCGATATTGAAAAGCACGAGAACAAGTCATCAGACAATGACATCATTCCAGTTATCCCGATTAAGGATACCGTGGTACCAAGCAAACAGTTGGTCATGGCGCACGATGCGTATTCTTATGATCAACGCTCCGAGATGATACTGGCATTACGTACTGAATTACTGATGCGGCATGATCCCAACACTGAAGGCGCTTACATGATGACCCTATTGAGTCCAAGTGCTGGTGAAGGGCGCTCACAACTTGCCGCCGAACTTGCTATATCCTTTGCAAAGCTAAATAAGCCAACCTTGCTAGTCGATGCGGATTTCCGTAATCCAAAGCAGCACACCCTTTTTGGCGCTGAAAATACCGGTGGCTTGTCACAGGTCATGAGCTCAAATGACACACTTGATTTACATGGAGTGATGGATTTGGATCACCTGGTGGTGTTGACCACCGGTGAGATTCCTGAAAACCCCATGGAATTATTGTCGGATGTTAGATTTACCAGGGCCATAGAGTTTTTTCGAGACAATTTTGATTATGTGATTTTTGATACGGCACCGGTTAATAAATATGCGGACGGTCTGGTCATCGCAAACTTGATCAAGAACGTAATAACCATAACGCGTGCAAAACATACATCTTACAAATCAATTAGAGATATGTTGCGGAAACTCTCTGCCTCCAATGCGAATTTATTGGGAGGCATCATCAATCATTTCTAGGTTCATGTCTGTGTACTACTCAGTATGAGGCATGAAGCAACCTACTATTCATGATTTAAGTCACCATGGCATTACAGACACAGCATCTCATTACATCCAAAGACATGGCATGGGTGCCGGATAACCGGTATTCAGCCCTGTTGACGTTAATGTTCTGGACCCTGGTTGTGATGATGGTCGTTCCGGAAGGATTTGATTATTCAGGTCTAGACGAGCCCAGTCCAGGCCCCAGTTCCGGTAGCCCTGTTAGTCGTATCATATGGCTATCGTTATTAGGTTTAGGAGTCCTGGTAACAATATGGCGTGCAGCTATGGCGTGGTTGTTGGTTCGTGACCTGAATCTGTATTTTCTGCTAATTATTGGTCTTGCCATTGCTAGTATTGCCTGGTCTATCGAGCCCTCCCTGACAGTGCGTCGAATAATACGCCTGGTAACGTTTGTATTCGTGTGCCTCGCGTTAGTCTTAAGCGGTTGGCATACGCAACGTTTTCAGAATGTGTTGCGCCCGATACTTACTATCATGCTGGTCGGCTCCATTCTCTTCGCTATGTTTATGCCACATTTGGCTATTGAACAGAGTGATGCTGCAGAACTTGCCGGGGCATGGCGTGGACTGGCGACCCAGAAGAATGGCCTGGGTGCTCTGGCCTGTCTTGCGATGATTTTCTGGGTGCATGCCTGGTTAGCGCGAGAAGTGAAACCGTTACCAGCACTTTTTGGGATCTCCGTTGCGGCTACCTGTTTGGTGTTTTCGCGCAGTTCGACATCATTGGCGGCTACTATAGTTGTGATCTTTTTAATGATTGTTTTAATGCGGTTACCCTATTTTCTTCGTCCCGTAAAGAAATATTTAGTTTCTATCCTGGTTGCAATCATACTTATCTATTCACTGGCTATGCTAAATCTGGTACCTGGTTCTGAGACATTACTTCAGCCGATCGTTGCATTGACCGGTAAAGATATGACCTTTACCGGCCGTTCGACAATCTGGGCCATCATGGCAGACCATATCAGTTGGCGCCCGAAATTAGGCTCAGGTTTTGCTGCCTACTGGACGCCAGTGCATCCACCGGGTAAAGAGTCGTATGTATTCATTGAGCAAATGTATGGTTTTTATCCAGGATCGGCTCACAACGGTTACCTTGAAATCCTTAATGACCTTGGTTGGGTAGGTATGCTCTTATTCCTTGCCTATATCATTACTTACATCAGGCAATCTCTTCAGCTGCATGCTATTGATCTTAATCAGAGCATGCTGTACCTCGCGCTATTCTTTCAGCAGGCAATAACGAACCTGTCTGAATCGCACTGGTTTAATGTATTGAGCGTAGATTTTGTGATCATGGCCTTTGCCACTATCGCACTGGGGCGCAGCCTGCTGGAAATTCGCTTACGCACGGTGTTTGGTGTCCCACCGAACTCTGACAATGGCATGAACAGCGAGACGTATGATCTCGCACAGGTTCAATCGTCTCGGTACAATCAGTCGAGGATGACGACATGAGTAGGAAGCCCGCGATTCTTGCCGCAAATACCACTGGTACAATGCCATCGCTTAAAGGTACTCTGGCTCTGGCGTTCGCCATCTTCCTAATACTGTGTGACAGATTATGTAATCGCTTACACCAAAAAACTAATAACAATAAATCTAAATCATCTTCAGAACTATTAACGGTGGTCACATCATGACACAACCCAACAAAGCAACAGACTATGATATGACACCTGACGAGGCAATTGGCATCATTCAGTCTTACGACGGTCCTGTCTTAGTCGATCTGGATGAAACGCTCTATCTACAGAATTCGACTGAAGACTTTATTGATTCGGCCTTTCCGCGACTGCCAGCACTGTTATTGATGAGGGCGCTGGATGTCATCAAGCCCTGGCGTTTCACAGGGGGTGAGTCAACGCGTGATAACTGGCGCGTTCGCCTGGTTTCTATCCTGTTTCCCTGGACAAAGCGTCGCTGGAAAAACCGGGTTGCTGAACTGGCGAAAACCCAGACAAACCAACAACTGATGGAAGCCTTGTCAAAACGTATTGCCAATGCCGATACGATAAAGGATGCGATGCCCATCATTGCGACTACTGGTTTTGAAAGCATTGTCACGCCACTGGTGGAAGCGATGGGCTTGCGCGAGGCCAGGATCGTAGCTTCTCGTCTGTCAAAGCTTGATGATAAGCGCCATGGTAAGCTGCAGCGGGTTAATGATGTACTGGGTGAGGAAGTTGTTAAGCAATCACTTGTCTTAACAGATTCGATCGATGATATCGAACTACTGGATGTTTGCGCAAAACCATTGAGAGTCATCTGGCCAGAGGCCTTTTATCGCCGAGCTTTATGCGATGTTTATTTGCCAGGCCAGTACCTGACCATTATTAAACGACCAAATGAGCGTTATATCCTACGAGGTATTTTGCAGGAAGACTTTGCATTTTGGCTGCTCAGCTCAATCGCTTTAGCCTCCTTACCACTAATGCACGTTTTCGGTCTGGCTTTTCTGCTTCTATCGTTCTGGACTATTTATGAACGTGGCTATGTCGACAACGATTATATTGCTGACCGTTTCGAAGACGATCCAAAACTCAGTTCAGCATTTGCGGCAACACCCGTTGCCACCCCGCGCTTTCAACCCTGGCTGTGGGCATCAGCGAGCGGCGTCATCGCTTTATGGTTATTACGTTGGCCAAACTCACCGGTACCGACTGATTATATTTCCTGGTTAGCCGTGTTGTTGGCGACTTATGGCTGGTTCTTACTATACAACCGACTTGATAAATCGACACGCATCTGGATGTTTGCCGGGTTGCAGTTCGCGCGTAGCGCCGCGTTTGTCGCCGTGGTGCCAGTGACGTTGATTGGTGCTGGTGCTCTGATTGCGCATACTTTAGCCAGATGGGTTCCATACTATATATATAGGCTCGGTGGTAAGGACTGGCCAGAAACACAGTTTTATCTCATTCGCTTATTGTTTTTCATTGTCATTGCGGTGTTGTTTGGTATGACGCAAGGATTCGGCTCGTTACTTACCGTAACGGCACTGGTATTGCTCGCATGGAATATATTTAGAGCCAGAAAAGAATTAGCAGCATTGTTACCAGCTATTAAACGCTTAGATAAGGCAGAGTCATGAGTATCAGCATATGTATTGCAACTTATCGCCGGCAGGAAAAGCTCGGCCTGTTGCTCGATGATCTGGTAAAACAGGAATTGCTACCCACTGAAGTCGTTGTCATTGACAACGACGCAGATGGAAGTGCGGAAGCTGTTGTACAACAACAACGAGAGTTGGGCGCGCCTTTCCCAATACATTACGATATTCAGCCCAAAAAAAATATTTCTATAACACGTAATCGAACCGTGGCCTTAGCCAGTGAAGATTGGTTAGCTTTTATTGATGATGATGAGCGTGCACCCGTCTCCTGGCTTAAGTTACTTATGGAAAGTGTATCGACGTATGAGGCTGCAGGCGCACTCGGTCCGGTTGTACCGGTTGTTCCAGCGGATGCACCAAAGTGGATACAGCGTGGTCATTTCTATGACTGGTCGAGAATGAAGACTGGAACCACGATTCCTCTGAACAAATTGCGTTTTGGTAATTTGATATTACGTGGTGATTTACTTCGCGGTACGGATGAACCATTCGATCCAAATTATGGTTTGACTGGTGGTGAGGATGGAGATCTGCTCATGCGCCTGGTGCAACAGGGCGCCCATATAATCTGGTGCGATGAAGCGATCGTATTAGAACCAGTGGAGCAGTCAAGATTATCACTACGTTGGTTGGCACTCCGCTCAATGCGTGGTGGACAGGACTTTGCACGCCATAAACTCAATGGACGTCTTGGTCATTTAAATTTAATAGGGCAACTACGCCTGTTACTGCGTTCATTTGTACAATTTGTGATAGCGTTAATACTAACAATATTGCACCTGCCATTTGGTTTACATCGTTCGGCATATTGGTTACTAAAAGCCTCTGCCAACATTGGCAAGATGTCTATCTTCCTGGGCATGCATTATCAGGAATATGGGGAGAAGGTGACATGAACCTTGTTATCGATCTGATTCTGATATGTGCAACAGGCTGGAACCATACTGAAAGAGAGCAATCATGAGTGAACAACGACGTCGAGGTTTTGCATTTGCGCGACTGCTAAGCAGTGCTGTTGTCAGTCAGGGGTTGTTATCTGCGGCTAATTTTATTATTGGTCTGATCCTGATTCGCAATACATCTGATGAACAGTATGGACTATATGTCTTAGTATATAGTGCCATCCTGCTCTTAATTTCATTACAAAATGCCTTTATAAACCCTCCACTAGCCATTCGAATCACCAAGCTCGAGCAATCTGGTCGTAGCGAATTAGTAGGTGGTCTATATCGAGAGCAACGTCGATATCTACCTTCGCTTGGTGCCATTGTCATCATTATTGCCATTGTTCTTTGGTATTTTGAGATATTGAATATTAGTACTGGCCCTCTGGTGCTGGTGACAGTATTGGCTACCCTGGCGATCCTGAATCGTGAATATTTTCGAATGGTTTTATTTGCACATCGTCTCCCGCAGAATGTATTGAAAACAGATATCGTATACGTTGTGCTTACCGTTATTGGGGTTTATGTCGCAACATTCACGTCAGCACCTGCGGTTGCTACTGTTATTGTGTTAGCCCTTGCTGCGATAGTGAGTGGCATTTTTTTGTCTCGGGCATTGCATCGAATTGAACCTTGGGACATTAAGGGGGCAAAAGGCATTCTGCGCGAGATTGCACCACTTGCTGCATGGTCCACTGCTGGGGCAGCTATCCATTGGACGTTTAGTCAGGGATATATCTATTTGGTTGCCAGTACGTTAAGCATTACTGCCGTGTCAATCATTGCTGCAACACGCCTTTTAATGATGCCAATGAATCTGTTATCCACAGGTATTCGTTCACTGATGTTTCCTTTGGCATCAAGTTGGCTGCATAAGCATGGAGCCAGTCTAGTGTGGCGACGACTTATCTTGTTCGCCCTGGGCCTGGCTGTGATGACAATAATCTACTTTGCAAGTCTATGGTTTTTACGCGACTGGATTTTTGATGTGGTGTTAAAGAAACAGTTTGCAGAACGTGATGAATTATTATTGTTGTGGGGCGTTATTATTCTGGTGACGGTAGTACGTGACCAGTTGGTTTACCTCATGGCTGCACAAGGTCGTTTTCGAACATTAAGTTTATTTACTCTTTTCTGCGCCGTGCTTGCGCTCGTGGCCAGTTATATTGGGATGTTACAATTTGGTGTAAGTGGTGCGCTCATAGGAATGTTAATTGGTGAGGTCATCAATGTACTGGGAATCATTATCCTTTCCATGCGTAGCACACAAGCAGTAATTAATGAACCAACAAGGTCTACAGCATGATTAATCATTACGATGCGATTATAGTCGGCACCAGTTTTGCCGGCTCATTTTTTTTAAAGCGTTACTTACAACACGCGCCTAAGACAGCACGGGTATTAGTGCTGGAGCGTGGTCAACACGATAATAAAGCCTGGCAACTGCAGAATCGCCGAACGTCAAGTATCGATATAGAAGATCTATATATTAATAACCAGCCTGAAAAAGAATGGTTAGTCAGTGCTGGTTTTGGCGGTAATTCAAATTGTTGGTGGGGTGGTGCGACGCGCATGATGCCGGGCGATTTCGAATTACAGTCGCGCTATGGTGTCGGTGTTGACTGGCCCGTTAAATATGATGATCTGGAAAGCTATTATGGTGAGGTGGAAGAGATCATGGCCATCTCTGGACCAACTGATAGCCCTATGCCTCGTTCACGTCCGCTTCCATTACCGCCGCATCGTTTTTCCGATCCTGATGTCTTGTTAAAGAAGACTTTTCCTGATGGTTGGTATCATTCAGCTACTGTGCGTGCCACTGTACCAACCGGGACGCGTGGTGTTTGTTGTGCTACGGGACTGTGCGAGCTTTGTCCAACGGATGCCAAATTTACTATCCAGAATGGACTCGCATATATCTACGATGATCCTCGCGTTACTTTGCTCCTGCAAGCTGAAGTCGAGGAGGTACAAAAGAAAGGTGATATTGCTAGCGGTGTAAGTTACATTCGTAAAGGACGTACAGAAAGTGCCACAGCAGACCTGGTGATATTGGCAGCCAACGCGATATTTAACCCGTTTATTCTGTTACGTTCTGGGATTACACACGATCGACTGGGTAAAGGCCTGCATGAGCAATTACCCGTAGACGTTTGTCTGAATCTGGATGGTGTCAAGGCCTATAACGGTAGTACCTCGATCTCTGGTAATGGATATCTATTTTATGAAGGTGAGCATCGCCGTGACTATGCAGCCTGTTTGATTGAAACATGGAATTCGCCATTCAATTACCGGCGCGCAGCCTTACGAACAGAACAGGGACGTTGGACTGAGCGCGCCTATTTACGTTTTATGTTTGACGATCTTCCCCGAGACGATAATACAGTCACGATTAGCACGACCAATCCAAAGCTGCCTGTAACAAATTTCCATGGTTACTCGGATTATGCGATGCGAGGTATGGATCAGATTCCTGCAATGGTCGATACCTTGGCGAAGGCGTTGCCTATTGAAGATATCGAAAGCATTAGTATAGGGCGTACCACAGCACATATTCAGGGAACTGCCGTGATGGGTAATGATTCAGCCACCAGTGTGGTTGATCGTTATCTTGTGCATCATCAACTTCGCAACCTGCTGGTACTTGGGGCAAGCGCCTATCCTACCGCCAGCCCTGCGTACCCAACTGTAACTATTTCTGCCCTGTCGTTATGGGCAGCCGATCATCTATTCGCAAAGGAATCGAAAAATGTTTAGTCGTCGCCAATTCCTTGTTACTGTCGCCGCAGGTATAGCCGGTCTTACCACATGGCGTTATATCCAGAGCAGTGATGTTAATGCCATCGTTACTGTTTTACGCAAACGACTTGATTACCTGAAGCTGGATCCAGAAGGCCTAACCATATTTGCAAATGAACTTGTGAAGCGACAAGTTGTATCTAGTGGTAAGTTACGATTGCTTGATATGGCTGGGCCCATTTATACACAGCTTTCATCTCATCTGGAAAAAAATCAGGTCATTCAAAATTTAAAACATGGTGAAGAACGCATTGCCTCGTTGTATTTGTTGTCCAGCGACTTTTTCCTTAATGGGGCGGATCAAAACAAACTCGTGCATTATGTCGAGTTCTATGATCCCTTTAATAATTTTAGCGCATGTAAAACACCTTTCGCGCGTCCGGTAAATTACAATAAAGGTTAACTCTCTCGGAGAGGTCCTTTGTAACCTGTGGGCGGATGTAAGTAATATTAGAAATTCCTAAATTATTTATTCAGACAATTTTAGTGATAAATCGCTGTTGAAACTAAAACAGTGAATGATATCAGTACAAAAATTATGCGATATATGAATATTTTTGCTAGAGCTAATGATGTTAGGTGTGTTACTGCACATACAAAAGTATGTTGCCTGTAGTAATGTTGTGTGTAATGAGTGATATGCGGTTTTTCTAGATTAGACGACATAACCTTAATGTAACGCTGTCTTTTATCAGACAAGGTTTCGAGCCATATGGTTAAATAATTTATTCAAACAGAGATGATCTGATGGAAACACGAAAATCACCATTACCTTACCTGACAACAGAAGAATATAATGAATTGATCGCTGAAGCGGCACTTCATTTATCTAAGCTGGGTGGATTTAAAGTTAATAACCTTGCTGATGACTGGCGGCAAGCAGAATTGAGAATACTTAACCTTATTACAGATATTGGTGCTCAATACGATGGCAACACTAAACTCGAACGCTAACACTTTTTTATATTGAATCCACCACATCTTATTAACTTCTTACCCGCTTTTTAAGTTTATTCACCGATCAACCCATTCACACGTTCCTTTCCAAAAATTGCCACGCATGGATTGTTTAATGTGGCTCGACTGTAGTGCAAACTGGATCAAAATAGTGCAGGATTTTGAGCGGTTTAATCAGTTAATGTGCCTGGTGGAGTCCATCATGAGAGGGTTCAAAGTGGTGCACGATTGGATTGAGTAGAGCCAAAAATGTTTGCGTGACACAAGTCACAGAATTTGACCTGTGCTTCTGAGTGGTCGGTGTATCCGGCCAGGATTTGGTGTCTTAGAGCCTATGACGTCCCTTTAGGCAGTTTTCCACAAGGCCTATATCCCCACATATGTTAATGGTTATTAGCTTCTTCATTGGCGCCATGCTGCGCCTGTTTAGCTTTCTGATTGTCTCAGTATAAATATTCACATGTTTCAAAATTTGGACACATCTAGTTGTTACCATACTTATATTCGACTTATATCATCGGCATGGTGGTCGATACACAGGTAGAAATGCACCAATGTTTAGCGTATTCTAGCTGGCTGACTATGTGGGATACCGTACATATATAATTCTAGACAGAAAATAACGATACGAGATTGTAGGCATAGTATGTGCATTAGCAGTTGAGTAGTCGGTAATGGAGTAGTCGGTAGTGCTGAAAATTAGAGGTAAAAATTGTTATGGCTAACAAAGCAACACAGGAAGTAAAGCCCTCATCAAATCCGAATAAAAATGAGTTACTCGCTGCGCTTCCGGGGGATGTAAAAGATCGTATTTTTCCATATCTAGAATTGTGTCAGTTGAAGCTGGGTGAGGTTGTATATGAAGCTGGCGATACTATGCGCTATGTGTATTTTCCATTAGATTGTATTATTGCACTGGTTTACGAAATGGAGGACGGTGCCTCTGCGGAAATTTCCGTGGTCGGCCTGGAAGGGATCCTGGGAATCGCTGCCTTTATGGGGGGTGAAAGTACCTCTAGCCGCGCGATTGGGTTGCATGCTGGGGCGTGTTACAAGTTACCGGTGCAGCGTTTACAGTCTGAATTCAATAACGATGGCGTTGTCCGATCGATACTACTACGTTATACACAATCCTTGATCTCACAAATGGGGCAAACTGCTGTTTGCAACCGGCATCATACGATTCATCAACAACTATGTCGTTGGTTACTGCTGTCTTTAGATCGTCTTCCAGGCGATAAAATTTTCATGACACAGGAGTTGATCGCGAATATGCTCGGTGTTCGCCGTGAAAGTGTCACCGAAGCGGCTGGTAAATTGCAGCAACAAGGTGTTATTCGTTATCAACGTGGTTCTATCACCGTGGTGGATCGGCCACAACTTGAAGCTCTGTGCTGTGAATGTTATGCCGTCGTCAAGAAAGAAAGTAACCGACTTAATCCCAGTAACTATAAGCATAAAAAAGTAGCGTACGAGCATAAAATAACACCAGTACCCAATAATCTACAGTCAGATACAAGTAGTGCCGAAATAGATATCCGACAACTACAGGGTTGATTTTTTATCTAGCGATTTTTTCTTTTTTAGAAGAAAGTAATACTCTGGATTCTATCATCCTATGCCAATGGTGTCTGAGCCCATTTCCGTTGAGATTCCGAACAAATTCAATTAGTGGTTATATTCTTTTCCTGGCAGACACCCCTGGTTTTCAGCTGACATAATATCTTTAATAACAGTCAGTTAAAGTTCTAAAAAAACCTGACCAAGTGATATTCAGCCTTGAACTGTAGTCAAGCTTCTGCTTGAAATAGTGGATGTCTGTCTGAAGAGTATGGGTGTACTAACAGCCTATAATCAGTCGGCTTTTTTTGTTCAGCAATTTCTGGCCTAGATAACAAGTAGCTATAGACAAAAATACTACCAAGGTCGTTACAATAAACCAATTAATTAAACTAAACTGTAAATAATTTTGAAGAAAATAACTCAGGATAAATAGAAAATATCCGTGAACGAAGAAAATTCCGAAGCTAATTTACGCAATATAGTCAAGTCTATTTGCAACAATACGATCTAATATTTTTAATAGATGCAATAACAAAATACTCAAAATTAACTTTTGTAAAAGTAATATATCTATTACTCCTTTTTCAGTAGAAAACATACTGACTGAGGTATGCACACCGTGATATTCCATAAAGAATATTTGATAAAATAATATCATCAGGAAAATGAGCACAAGCCAGATGAAATTATTTTTTAGGTACTCATCTAATTTAAGCCTAAACTGACTGAAAAACATCCCTAGAATATAAACAGGCAAAAAGTTCAAAAACGAATGAAACACATCCAGGTTTGGATATATCGGTCGATGGACTAAAAGTGAAACCGGTAAAAGTATAACTAAGAGTAAGTACCACTTTTGATTTTTGCTTATAAACATGAACAATGGGGCCGCAAGATAAAAAAGCATGATCATCGGGATAAACCAGAGCGGATGATTCAAATGTGCACCGCCTTTAAGATAGAGCCAGGCTACTTTATAAAAGACTCCAGTATCTTGTAGTTCTACAAACCTTTCTTCCAGGCCTTCAACCCAAATAGCATGATAGACTGCCGGGATCGATAGAACTAAATATGGCAACAGGACATTCAAGAATTTCTTTTTGAGATATCGCTTGTATTCATATTTTGCTGATAAGTGATGAAACAGGTAACCTGCAATAAAGACAAACATTACCGTTCCGCCCTGAAAAACATCCAGTAATACTCTGCTGAGAACGGGAAATCCTTGCAAGTCAAACCAAAAAACGGAATGCCCAGCAACGATCATGATGATTGCGATCGCACGGAAGTTATGTACATTTGATAAAAACAAAATTCGTCCCCAAATTAAATTTTGGTACGACTCTTATAATTTTTCTCGTACATATGAACTACGTTAGTTTATTAGTGAATACTTTAACATCATGCTACTTACTTTTAAATAACTTAAAGTAAAATTTATCTTAAATAAATCCATTACTTATTTTATGATTCATTGTTTACACAAATGCTAATCGCACTCAATCTAACGCAGAACCTAAATTCTGATGGAAAAAATCAGGTATTATTTGGCAAATTCTTAAAGGAAAATTTAAAATATTGGTATTTTATAGCTTAGTCACAAATGAAACCCCGCAGGGTTCTATAGCTAGGCCTACAATAAAATATGCAGGCGACCTGACCCAGCTCGTGTACCACGGTGTTTGCCAATATTCGTGGTGCGAGGAAGGCAATGTCAGGAACACATAGTCGAGGGCGAAGCGTGAGCCAGAGCCGAGAGTAACAAATACTTAAGTCGGGTTAGTAAAGCGGGGTCTTTTAAAGATTAACACAAATACAGAAAAACCAGAGTTCGTTTCAACTCTTAAAAGATATCTACCGGGCTTAATTTTCGTTGTGCTGCTGATTGTGGCCGGTTTGTATTACCAGAAATACATGGACACCGGTTTTGTGGAGGAAGTGCCCGGAACAGACCTGGCGGTACTTAAGCCATATGAGTTTAAGAATAGGGAGCTCATACCTTTGGCGGATAAGGCACTCGAGTATTACAAGAATCAGCAGTTCGAGTTAGCCAGGGATACGTATAAAGAACTTATTCGGCAGGGAGAAGATGAGCCCACTGGCCACTATGGCCTTGGGGTGAGTCTGCTGTTTCTTGATGACGCTGATGGTGCAGAACAAAGTTTTAATCGGACGCTTGAACTTGTACCGAATGATCCGGGTGCTTTTCTTGGCTTAGGTAGCGTTGCTTCCTGGCGCCGTGATCCTGAGCAGAGTATTGTCTTTTATAAAAAGGCGCTAGAGGTAAAACCAAATTATGTCTTTGCACATGAGTTTGTCGCGATCGAGTATCATCATATTGGAGAGTATGACCTGGCTATAAAGCATTATAAAAAAGTCGTGGAGCTAATTCCTGATACAAGGTCTGCGAAAAATTCGCAGCGAGCCATAGATAAAATAACCAGGGACCAAAAAAATAACAAAGAATTTTACTGACAACTATGTTCGGAAAACGAAGTAAGGCCAAGGATACACATGATCGTTATGCGAATGTTGAAGTGAATTTCCTGCTCTAGAAACTGGAAAACTATTACAGGATAGTGTTACTTTCTAGTAACTTACGATATAACCTGGAGCCCGCCTTTAATAAAAGTGCCGGCACAAGTTAAGAATTAAATAAAACTTTATTTGGGCAGGCAATGAAAATCAGAATTATTACAGTTTTTTTAATATTGATCATACCTTATGTCTTTACACCCTCCTCATATGCTGATGTACTTTTCGAATTAGGCATACACACTGGAGAGGGTGAGATCTCACTGGTTGATAATTCTAACGCGGTGGTCGCGTCAACAAAAGCAGGAAGGTTATACTCTTTTTCCATAGGTGGAACGATAGAGCATACTGACAACCTTGAAACACAGCTTTCTTTTGGGATTAAATCCGATGGCCAATTTAGCACAGATAGCGAAACCAGCTGGGTACGATACCCGTTCAATGCCATCGTTTTTTATCGCAAGCAGAACTTCCGCATTGGACTAGGGGCGACGGCGCATCTATTTTCTAAATATGAAACCTCAGGCCCTGCAGTAAATGCTTCAAATACATATGAGGATGCTATCGGTGCAATCGTTGAGTTTGATTATAGGATCAACGAGCAATTTCATCTTGGACTTCGCTATACGGATATAAACTATGTGCGTGAGAATGACAGCAAGCGTTTCGATGGAAGCAGTATTGGAATTATGCTTATTTTGTTGGTCTAATAAACAGTGCACCAATATTATTAATATAAAAGCGTTAACGTGTACTAAGAGGTTGTTATGAGCCATCCGGTTATTGATGATTTGCTTTGGCGACGGACCACAAAAAAATACGATCCCGATAAGAAAGTGTCGGAACAGGATTTGGTTGTTTTTTTTGAGGCATTACGTCTTACAGCATCTTCCATTAATTCGCAACCCTGGAAGTATGTGGTTATTGATAGTGATGAAGCAAGACAGCGTATGTTTAAAACATTTGCACACAATCACAAATATAACCAGCCCCATGTGTTTGAGGCTTCACAGATTATTCTGTTTGCCTACAATCCTTATTACACACGGGATGATTATGCCACGGTGGTGGATAAAGGCATTGAAGATAAGCGTACTAAATCAGAAGATCGGGACAAGGCGTTTGCGGGTTTCCGATTCGCTGAGCTGAACACTGACGAGAATGGTTACACAGGCTGCTGGACAAAGGCACAAACCTATCTTGCCCTGGGTAATGCTTTACACACTTTGGCAAGGCTTAGAATCGATTCCACGCCGCTTGAAGGGATTGATATCGAACTGGTCAATAAAGAATTTAAACAGGAACTTGACGGCTATCAGTGTGATGTGGCCTTAGCTATTGGTTATCATCATCCGGATGATTACAACGCTAAGCTTCCCAAATCGCGACTTAGTATGGATAGCATTTTAATGCGGATTTAAGTATATGTTTCCAGGAATTACTAAATGACAGATGATCCATTTAATCCGCCTTCTGCAAAAGTTGATGACCCCGTTGCAAAAACGCAACCATATGGATCGGTCTGGAAAGGAGTCCTAATTGGGGGTGCGATCGATCTCGGTGGTTCAACAGCGTTAGGCTTTATCATTGTCATTGTATATATCGTGCTTAACATTGATTCAAGTACAGGCCTATCAGAAATCATGGGGTTGTTAATGAACTTTGTCGAGGAATCACTAAGTTTTGATTCTGCATGGGGTTTAGCTGGCGTGATTCTGGGTAGTATCATTTCATTAATAGCAGGCTACGTTTGTGCACTTTTTGCTCGTGAGTTTTGGATCAAGGCTGCTTTGATACTAGGTGCTATCGATGCGCTGTATGTTCTAGCTAACGGCCAGGGTTTTTATTCAATAGAGACTAATCTGGGTTATGGATTACTTACCTTTACTCTTGTTTTTATAGGCGGGTGGATACGCGTATTACAACAACAAAAATTGGGTCGGAACAAAGCAACTGATTGACTTATAAAATATAAATGCACGTAATGGGTTATGAAAACAGGCTTAAACACGTGTTTTTAAGATAAAGTTATGTTGTTTAGAATAAGGTATTATATAGTAAGAGAAATTATAATGATTGGAGGTAAGTATGCGTTCGTTGGTTAGTTCTTTGGGTATTTTATTTTTTTGTGTTTTTGTCACCGGATGTTCCCCAGAAGTAGGTAGTGATGAGTGGTGTGCGGCGATGAAGGAAAAGCCCAAAGGTGAATGGTCGGCCAATGAGTTGCGTGATTACACCAAACATTGCATATTAAAATAACAGCTTTTACGGATCAGGAGCAGAACACAATCTGCAGGATTTTCACCTAAATGTTTCGCAGCTTTATGCTCGTACCAGTTATGCGCTCATTTTGTTAGTAATTTATTCAGGCTTTTTATTTTATTTGTAGTGCAGCACTGAAGATGGATATCTGGATAATTTTGTTTATCTATTTGCTTGCGAGTTATTTCTTCCTGATCGGTCGAATCCAACTTTCCTCTTTATATAAATCAGAGGTAAAACTTAAAGGTAGTTTAAAAAGTCAGGCCAACATCAACTATTATATAATAAGGAGTCTGTCATAAATGAGAGTGTTTCATTTGTTGTTGTAGTTGTTTTAGTAACCGTGATTTTGTTTGCGCTTTGATATCTATAGGAAGAGTGCATTTTCAACATTAGTACACTATTGACCAGGGGGTTGTCGATATGTCACGTGTTTTGTATGAGAAGGATGATCACAAGGTCATTCTGTTTACCGGTTTTGTAGAGGGTGACGGCGTTCATTCGAACCAGTTATTGATTGAGGATCATGGTCAGCTTGCATTGTTTGACCCCGGTGGTGAGTTAACCTACCAACCATTGCAAATGGAGATTTCCAAACTTTACGACCTCAAGCAACTGGAGTTTGTTGTGGCGTCACATCAAGACCCGGACATTATTACATCTCTGGAGAAGTGGTTGCTTTATTCGCACGCGCGGATTGTGATCTCGACGTTATGGCAACGTTTTTTACCACACCTTGTTCCATCGGTTAGGGCGAATGACTATAAGGACAGAATTGTGCCGGTGCCTGACAGGGGCGCGATCATTAATCTTGGCCAGTGCCAGATAAAGGCCTTACCTGCCCACTTTCTACACTCGGTTGGCAATCTGCACTTTTATGACGAAACCAGCAAGATTCTGTTCACTGGTGATGTGGGCGCTTCATTTGATAATCCTGATGACGATCTGGCGGTTGAGGATTTTGATATACATAGTGATGGTATGCTGGATTTCCACCAGCGTTATATGGGCGCGAATATTATATGTCGTCTATGGGCGAACATGGTACGTGAGTTGGATGTGGAGATGATCGTTCCTCAGCACGGTAGGCCCTATGTAGGTAAAGAGATGGTGGCAACCTTTTTGCGCTGGTTCGAAGAGCTCAAGTGCGGTATTGATCTGATGAAGGTAAAATCGTATTCAGTACCACGTTTATAATATTTCATTACAAAAAAAATGGTCAGAGAACATTAAACACGAATATTGAACAGTTCCTCTCAATCTCGGGTTACACTATATTAGAGGTGCTAATCGTCATGAGCCGTTCATGGGTGTTGAAGCTTTTCATTTTTATTCCGCTATCAATGAGCGCGTTTACTGCGCCTGCAGGTGATTTTGTTGCCTTAGTTCAGTCATGTGAAAAGTGCCATGGCAAGGATGGCAATAGCACGACACCCGATGTTCCGATTATTGCGGGCTTTTCCCATGAGGGTTTCCTCAATACCATGGATGTCTTTCGGGAAGATGACCGTATCGCCGTGGAGTTCCATAAGCCAGGTGAGCCTGAAACGGTGATGAACGAGATTGCCAAGTCGCTTAGCGATGAGGATGTGCAAAATCTGGCGGATTATTTTTCTAAACGGCCTTTTAAACCTGTTCAACAGAATGTTGACACTAAATTAGCTCAGCGTGGCGAAGTGATACACAAGAAGTCCTGTGAGAAGTGTCACAACGAAAATGGTTCTGAGCCAGTCGATGATGCCGCTATCCTGGCGGGCCAGTGGACACCCTACCTGAGACGTCAGTTTGATAATTTTCTAAGTGGTAAGCGTATCGTGCCTAGAACCATGTTGCGACGTATCAAAAAATTGTCAAAAGAGGATATAGAAGGGCTGCTAAACTTTTATGCCAGTGAGGGTATGCGAAACAGAGTTTCAGAAAAATAATTATGAAAAATCAGAAAGAGTCAGTTATCGATAGAATCAGGAGACTTTATACTGAGCTGTTTCTTGTTGCTTTACATAAGCGAATTCATAGTTACCGAGCCTTACCGCCAGCTGATAATCACCAAGAAATCGGTGGCACATTACATAAGCTAATTGATGAAATAATCAAAGAAGTCAGTCGCAATTATTCAACCGACGATTATAAGAAAATGAAATTCGACGGAATTATAAGTTCTTCTCCTTCAGACAATACAGACAAAGTACAGTACCATTCAAGCAATATTAGCTCAATGACGCTGAATGGCTTATCGTTATATTTGCAAGATCACCATGCGCAGGAAAGTCATAGCAATCTTTCAGAAAAACTTCAACGCTGCGTATGGGATCATGTTCATTCAGCACATCGATTTGCATTACTCGGCGATAGCAATACTGCCAAATTGCATGCAGATATCGCCTGTAACGCAATCAAGACTTTATCATCTTATATGCCTGCAAAAAAATATAGTGAATTTTATGACGAGATTAATAGCCAGATTACAATTGATAAAAGTCAAAAAAGCAGAAAACTGGCTCAATAAAGTAATATTAATAAGAGTGGCCACATAAAAAGGAGATCGTGATGGGGAGTCCAGCGGATCAATTCAAAATAAACCTAAATCAAAACCTCTGGGGATTATTAGTCAGTTTTGGTTTCCTGGGTGGTTCGGAATACTTTAACCTGCCGGTGCTATTTTGGTTTGCGTTGGTCACTGCCTGTGTAATGACAATCTCGGTGAGTGTGACCACCATTTATTACACAATGAACTACATGAAAAATAAGAATAAATAATAGAGGCAGCTGGGATAGATTAAAATACTCATCAGTATATAAACAGTAAAAGGATTTTTTGTGAATAAAACGATTTCAAATTACTATCGTAAAAAA
The DNA here is from genome assembly GCA_947259575.1 of uncultured Ectothiorhodospiraceae bacterium. Taxonomy (GTDB): domain Bacteria; phylum Pseudomonadota; class Gammaproteobacteria; order UBA6429; family Thiohalophilaceae; genus SZUA-24. The sequence continues at coordinate 36,666 of CAMYMU010000032.1, forward strand.
TGCGTACTGCTAAGTACGCTGCTCGTACTAATATTACCGGTGAATAATGCTAACTCGGCTCAATATGTACCACCCGGTTTTGATGCCATGGCCCTGGCCTCTGATATTGGTATTCTATTGGGTCATGCAGAGCTATGTAATTTTCCAAATAACAGTAAATTTAAGCAGATGGCAAAAGCGGTGATCACACGACGCCAATGGACAGGGGGGATGCCCAGAAGGTCTGGCTGCAATTAGACAAAAGTCGTCTTCATGCCAAACAAAATCCCGACATGCAACAACCCGCATTACGAAAGTATGTATGCAGCAAAGAGCTATCACTTTACAATGAATCCTATGTCTGGAAGCCCGGCTGGGTTTTTGGTCAGTAGCAGCGAGCTTGGTAAGCAATACTAACTTATATAAGTACAAGATGAACATTTTGAATGGAGAGGTGTAACCATGAAGCGTTTATTGATTGTGTGTGTAATTTATCCATTGCTTATTAATACAGCAGAAGCGGCAAACGAAAGTATCTGGGAATTCCGGCAAGGTGTCACACCGGTTACACTGTGGCGCGGTAATAGTAACAATCTTCTCTCAACAGATGCGTTGAATATAGAAAATGGCGGCAAAGTGAATATTTTGTTCTTTAGTGTTGATGGTCGTTTATGGCGCTGTTTTGATTACTTTGATATTGCGATGCGCCATCTAAATTCTGTTTGTTATAGACTTAAAGAATAATAATTAACTCTAATAAGGAGTAATCCGATGACTACGACTACAGCAGATAAGGTTTTTGACTATCGTACGCTTCGTTTATTAATTGGCTTGATTGCGTTCGCGCTCCCGTTTGTGGCCGACATGCTTGCAACCATCCCAATTGCATCGATAAGTGGTTCTTATTATACAGATGCACGTGATGCATTCGTCGGTATGCTGTTTGTAGTAGGTGCCTTTTTGTGGGCCTATAATGGTCATACTCCCAAGCAGCGGCGGGCAAGTAAAATCGCATCCATAGCCGCGATCTGTATTGCGCTATTCCCAACCGCGTGTGAACTGTGTGATGCGAATATCATCCCTGATAGTTGCGTTAGTTGTGAGACATCGTACATCTCTGTTATTCATTACATTTCGGCAGGCCTACTGTTCTCGATCCTGGCGTATTTTTGCCTGGGACCTTTTCGCGAGAAAACAAAGGGACAACCTGGACAAAAAGGGCGTCGTGGTCATGTTTATTTTGTCTGTGGTTGGGTCATGGTGATCTGTATTCTGACGGCGCTGGCCGCGAATTTTATCTTGTCCGAAGAAGCAGCCAAGGCCTGGAAAGTAACCTACTGGGCTGAGGCCGTCGCTATGTGCGCATTTGGCATTGCCTGGTTTGTTGCGGGTAAATGGTTAATTTTCGTTGATAAAGAAGACGCAATTAAATTGTTTGCGAAAGCAGAGTCAAAAAGTAATTAATTATAATAACTAATACAATAGTATGGATCGGTCTTAATTATTAAATCGTTATACGATTGTAAGAGCGAAAGAAGAAGGTCGTCTTTCAGGACTTAGCCTGGACAAAGTGATCAGTTCAAAATGTTCCATGCTGCTAACTTTTTAGGTAGTGATAATTATCAGATGAATCAAACGGTACATCTAGTTTGAGAAACTAGGGGGAAGAAAGGGGAAACGCATGCCGAGTAGTAAATCAAATTCAAAATATGTGACGATTGGTGCGGCTCAGGGGGCGTTGTTTATTATTCTGTGGTCGTTTAACTCTACTGAGCCGTGGTTGAAAGCACTCGATTTTTCCATGTACTTCACGTCATTATTTATTTCACTTTCCTTGCTTCTCATTTTCCCGATAAAGCCATCTGCGTTACAGGTAAAGTAAGTTAGAGTGTGGTCAGGCATCGTCACAAGCAGCTTCGAGCATAACTAATTTAAATGGATCGGTGGTATCTGGTACACCATGCATATCACGCCATTCGGCCTGTAGGTTGTAGGCTTCGACCTCTAGATTACCCCAACACTCACTTTGATCGAGTCCGTTATGCCATTGAACATAATGGACAAGTTCATGTAAGAGCCTCGATTGGTCATCGCGATCATTGGGATCAAAACCTGAATGTAGATAGATGGTGAGGCGCTCATTGTAAAAGCCTTTTAACTGTGTTGCTTCGCATGTACCGGCATCCATGATGCCGTAGGTCTGGCACATGTTTGCCTTTTCCGTGATGACTATATTCGGTAAATCAACGTTGGTGTCATACTCGGTATACAGGTTTAACCATGCAATGAGCGACAATATTACAGCATCCATAAAGACTCCAAATCAAATGGAACTCAATTAATTATAGACGCTATATTTAATTTTTCTGTAACGAAAAGAGTGTATTCTGACTGGTTTTTGCCAAATCCTGGGGGTTGATCACTAAAAACTATCCATTTTTATTATGCTTGAAGCTCAAGCAGCCCCTTGATTTGTTTTCGTAAAAATTGATTTTCATCTTCCAGAATTGCAATACAATGTGATAGTTCTTTATGACTGTTACTAAGGGTAGTGATTTTTTCTTTTAGCACATCTTGCTCTAGCTCAGTATCATCACTCTCAAAACCAGACAACAAATGATCCAGTTCACCTTGCTGAGCTTCCATGACCGCCCGTAACTCCTTTATCTCCTCTTCGGCATCTTCATTAGCTGCTTTAAGTTTAAGCCGTTTAACAAGATGACAGTCTTGTAGTATGCGTCTAAGTTTTTTACCCAGGTTTGCCCAGAACGCATCTTCTCGTTCTGCGCTATCTAAAAACTCTTTTTCGAGTTCAAGATAACGTGATCTTAAGGATAGCCAGTCAGGTTCAACTATTTCGAGGTCTTCGTGATCTTTGTCTTGATAAAGTAAATCAAAACGACCATCGGTCAATTTAATTTCTGTAGCAAGATAATGTTCGACTGAAGCTGAAGCAGACTGTTCGTTATTATTGTCAGTCGTAGCAAGACAGGTTTTGAGTTTATTCTGACTGTTTCGCCATAAAAAATACAAAATAAGTGAGGAAAATATCAGCAGTATGATTACTTGTATGATAATCGAAAGTGAGATTTCATTAATAGTAATCATGGATACGCTCCAGCGCCTGTTAAAGCCGTTAATATTATTAATATTAGTCGAAAAAACAGGAAATAATGGTATTTCGTGGGTTATTCTGATATTGCTATAGCCCTTGAGTAGCAGATGGATTGCTAGCAGAAAGATTAGTGTTCTCTTAAATAAATGGCACGTAATTGTGTAATAGGAAATATGTCACATCAACGTTACTTTTTAATCTTGTCACTGATGTTTTTTATCGTCTTCTTAGTGTTGGCGATAGCACCTTATGATCGTGCTGACTGGGCACTCGAACATGCACTAGTGCTGGTTTTTGTGATCGTTATGGGATTCTCATATAAACGGTTTCCTCTCTCCAGAATTTCTTACACGCTGATATTTATTTTCATGGTGCTTCATGAGGTTGGTGCTCACTATACCTATTCAAAAGTGCCTTATGATCAATTTCTAGTGAGCTATTTTGGTTTTAGTCTCAATGAGCTGATGGGTTGGGAACGTAATCATTTTGATCGGCTGGTTCATTTTTGCTATGGATTACTACTAGCCTATCCAATACGAGAGTTCTACTTGCGGATTGCTAATGCAAAGGGTTTTTGGGGTTACTTTTTTCCACTTGAGTTGACGATGGCATCTTCGATGATGTTCGAACTGTTTGAATGGGGCACGGCAGAATATTTTGGTGGTGATCTAGGGGTTGCTTACTTAGGCACCCAGGGCGACATATGGGATGCGCATAAAGACATGGGGCTTGCCAGCCTTGGGGCACTGATTGCAATGCTGATTACCTTAGCAATCAATGTGCGTATCCAACGGGGATTCTCTAGTGAATGGGATAAAAGCTTAAGTATCAAAGACAATCGACCTTTAGGCGAAGATGAAATCGAGCGCCAGATCAATTCACCAGACTAAATAACATGTGGCGTAATATAAAAATAATGAGGCAACCAGATGTATCGTAATCTTAGTCCACAAAAAACAGTTGAAACGATTGAGACTCTCCATAGGCGGATTGAGGAACGTTTTCCAACCTCAGATTTGGCCAAGGTCTGTGCAGAATTGTGCGCAGTCGCGAATGCCACCAAGGCAAAGGCCGAATGGATTGCTAAGCCCAATATTTTTCTACGTGCGAGCGTAGGTTTTGTTATTGTGGTTGTACTGCTTGTAGCTATATACAGTATTTCTCTCACCGACATCACGATCAAACAAATGACAGCAGGTGAACTAGTACAGATCACGGAGGCTGCGATCAATGATCTGGTTTTGATCGGTGCCGCTATCTTTTTTCTAGTCACGGTTGAGATACGGATTAAACGTTCGCGAGCACTGGATGCCTTGCATGAGTTGCGTACCCTGGCACACGTAATTGATATGCATCAACTCACTAAAGATCCGAGCCGTATACAAAAAAATGTCATCCTAACGCTTTCCTCACCTAAAGAGGAGATGTCCGCCTATGAATTAACGCGTTACCTGGACTATTGTAGTGAAATGCTTTCACTAACGGGTAAGGTCGCGGCCTTGTATGCACAGAATTTCGCTGATGCCGTGGTGCTGTCTGCGGTTAATGAAATAGAAAGTTTAACCACTGGACTTAGCCGTAAGATCTGGCAAAAGATCATGATCCTGGGTAAGCGCGGTGAAATTTAAAAACAGGTATGACATAGATTTCGCAAAGGAGTTGTCTGATGAAAAATATACTTAAAAGTCTTGTTGTATTTTTAATCATAACTATTTTACCAGCCTGTGAGCAAACATCTGAGCCAGATAAAGTCTCCTCGCAAAATGTGGCTGCGTCTAATACGACAGGGGCTAAGACAACTGCACCTGCAATTGGGGAAGTGACTAAACCGGTCGCAACCGAGTCGCGACGAGAAAATTCTAAAGTTTCTCAATTTGGGCCAAGTAACCTGAGTGGAGATGCACTATATAATAGTGACGAGGCACCAGAATCGATGCTCTATGATTTACCGCAACCGGTTATCGAAGGGGTCTGGTCGGCAATTGGTGCGTTGGCACCGATCACCTATGCCAACTCAGGACACAACAATAATTTATCATTTGTTATCACCAACGAGGGTGTACTGGTAGTCAATGCGGGGGCCAATTATTTGTTGGCTAAGGCCCTACATGACGAGATTAAAAAACACACCAAGCAACCCGTGAAGTATGTGGTGCTTGAGAATGGCCAGATTCATGCGTCTTTGGGAACTAACTATTGGCAGCAGCACGGTGCAACTGTGATTGCGCATGAAGATGCGGCTCATGAAATGGCAGGAAATGCCTATGCGAATATGCAACAACTGAAACGTCGTCTCAAAGAAAAGGCAGACGGTACGGTGGTAAGCAAACCGGATGAGGTCTTTAAGGATGAAAAGGTCATTGAGATGGGTGGTGTGCGTTTTGAAATACGACATATTGGTCCTACCCATAGCCCCGGCGATATCATCGTCTGGTTACCGCAAAAAAGCCTGGTTATCTCCGGTGACATGGCCTTTCATCAACGCATGTTACCGTTATTTGACCACACCGATTCCGCGGGTTGGCTAAAGACCTGGGAAAAGTTTTCAGCATTGAATGCTAAATATGTTATTCCCGGTCACGGTGACCCGACCGATATGAAAGAAGTTACCCTCTACACAAGAGACTATCTTGCCTATCTGCGTGGAAAAGTAGGCGAGCTGATCGAAAATGGCGGTAGCTTGCAGGATGCCTACAATATCGATCAATCTGCATTTACACATTTACCAACTTCAGAATTTTTAGCGAAGCGGAATGCAGGACAGGTTTTCCAGATGATGGAGTTTGAATAAAGCGAAAATTTGGTTTAACCCCCATGCCATTTTTCATTTTTATTTCCGACTATTTTTTCTAAATGGTGGCTAATTATTAATAAATTTTAGCAGCCACATTTGCTGGAATTCTTTTAGAATAAGCTAGAATTATATTAATTATAAGAAATTTTATTGGGGTTAAAATAATGGCAACGAATAGTCTTCGCCAAATTCTTCGCTATAAGTTCGATAATTTTATCTCGAGTGGCTCAAGCTCAATATTTCTCAGCCTCCTGACCGTTTTCATTGCATTGCTGCTACTGGTCGGTGGATTGAGGCTGTTAGTTTATTTGGTCTACCCAGAAGGGGTGGCGCAGTTTGATGGCTGGTTTAAACAAATTTACATTACCTTCCTGCAACTCACTGATCCTGGCAACATGGCTCAGGACATACCTTCATCGACCGGCTATAAGATTACCGCGATTCTCGCCGGTATAACGGGTGTAATTTTACTTTCGATGTTGATTGCGGTAATAACCACTGCTTTGGATCAAAAACTAAATCAACTGAAAAAGGGGCTCTCGAAAGTCATTGAAGAAGATCACACCTTGATACTCGGTTGGAACGAGCGAGTAGTTGAAATACTTCGAGAACTCATTCTGGCAAATGAAAGTGAAGATGATCCATCGGTTGTAATTTTGTCGGAACTCGAAAAAGAGGAAATGGATGATTACTTGAACACAAATCTGCAGGACAGGCAAAATACCAGGGTAATTACTCGCTCTGGTGCCATCTCAGCACTACAGCAACTCGAAAGAGTAGCGATTAATGACTGTAAGTCAGTAATTGTCTTAGCTAGTTGCTCAGATACGGCTCCAATTAGTGCGCGCCGGGATAGTGATGCGAAGGCAGTCAAAACAGTCCTGGCTGTTACCACCGCTAAAAATAATGACACAGAGCTAAATATTGTTGCAGAAGTTTTTGATAAAAAGAAACGTGAGATCGTTGAACAGATCTCACCCGATGAAATCACTACCATTGATACAAATGATATTCTAGGAAAAATCCTGGTACAAACATCACGCGCGAGTGGCTTGGCAATTGTTTATAGCGAGTTACTATCCTTCGATGGCTGTGAAATCTATTTTTATAATACCGATTGGCGGAATGGACAGTTCTGGCAAATTCAATACTTTTTCCCGGATGGTGTACCGATCGGTATTCGCAATAAAGATGGTAAGGTGACGATAAACCCACCTGGTAAAACTATTATGCGTCCCGATGACGATATTATTATCATTGCTGATGACGACTCGACAATAGAGTTTCAAAAAAAGGCAGTGACGCGACCGGTAAAATTTCCACTGAAAGAAGGGCGACTCTCACCGAAAAAAGAAAGAAACCTGATACTGGGCTGGAACTCCCGGGCAAATGTATTCATCCATGAATTGGCGGATTATGTAAAAGACGATTCAGTCGTTGATATTGTGTTTAATCATCCTGATGCCTTGCTTGTTGAAGAAGTAAAATGGCTGTCAGAATCGAATGACAAATTTATCATTAACTTGCACGACAGGAATCCACTCGATCAGGCCGTTTTACTTGAGCTCGATACAGCCTCATATGACAATATTATTATCCTTAGCCAGGGTGGCGATGATAATGGGCCTGAAGAAACAGACTCTGAGACCATCATTATTCTCTTGCTGTTGAGAAATATCTTCAAACAGCATCCTGATGAGGCGATCAATACCACGCTGATAACTGAAGTGATGGATTCCAGCAACCAGGAGCTTATCTCGAAGGCGGGTGTGAATGACTTTATTATCTCCAACCGTTTTGTGAGTAATATTCTTGCCCAGGTGAGTGAAGAGGCTGATATTAAGACGGTCTATGATGATTTATTTCAGGAAGATGGTTCAGAGATTTATCTGAAACCGGCATCACTTTATTTTGAAAAACTGCCGCTCGAGGTGAAGTTTTCAGACCTGATGGCAACCGCAAACCTGCGCAATGAAATTTGTATAGGGCTACGGCTTATCGATCAGGCGGCGGATAAAGATAAAAACTATGGTGTAAAACTGATACCAGATAAAAACAGCACTTACCTCGTTACCGAGGGTGATTCACTCGTAGTCGTCGCTGAAGACGAACTATAAAGACTTAAACTATATATTAAGGTACAAAAATGGCTAAATATAAATCCCCAGGACAAAAACGTAAAAGAATAGTACGCATAATAGTTTTTATAATCTTTTGTGTGGTCACCTATGGCGGAGGGGAGTTGCTCAAACGTGTCAAGATGAGTGAGCTGGAGTGGGTTGGCTCACATAAAACGGCGGTGGCAAAAATTACCGAGCTAAAAACTGAAGAGGAAGAGTATCGCAATTTGAAGGGGCGTACACGCTACCGCGATATTTATCTGGTCTCCTATAGTTTTGCTATCAATGGTAATGAGTACTCGAGTACGGTTGAGGTAAGTTCGCTGGCCTATACAAAACTGAAACAGGGTGGTGAAGTCAATATCTGGTATGCAAATGATGACCCTGATCTAAATGATATAGAAAGCAATGTAGTGTCAGAAGTTGCCGGTAACACGGCTGCAGGAAATATGGGTGGTGTACTGCCGTATACAGCGCCTTTTTCACTGATACTGTATTGGTTTCTGAAGATTATTTTTGTCAGAGAGTCGAAAAAAGTCTTGCCGGAAGGATTTTATACGGAAACATCATGGCTCGATATTGACGATAATTATGTCGTTTTCCTGGACGGTAATGATCTGGTTTACTTCAATATACATCATAAACAATCAGCAGATGTACAAGAAGCATACCAAAAAAATGCCTCAATGGAAGAGCTTCAGGGGATCAGTCAATCCACCAAGTTCAAACGAATTCCTTTGTCTGAAATAAAAGAACTCACCAGTAATCATAATTCTGATGTGATTCATATCGAACATGGTGAAGATAGTCATTCTGTGGAATTCTTAAACCAAACGGTTAAGGCACATGCACTAGAGCGTGTCAGGCCTCTCATCCCACAAACACTGGAATACTCGAAAAAGGAAAAAACACGATTACAGGCAATGATGCCTTCAACAATAATGCTCGCAATTTTTGCCGGCCTTATTTACTACTTCGATGGATATATCTTAAATGGTATTCTTGCCTTCATTGCGATCGTGTGGATTGTTCCTATGATAATATCGCGTTTAATTGATCCAACCGTGGTTGAAGAATGGGTGACACCAGAAACAAGTAAATCAGAATAAATACAGATTCATATGGAGGGATGACATGCTACAAATCGATGGAGAGTGCTACTGTAAAGCAGTAACCTTCTCAGCGAAGACACATGCACCCACTCCTTACATGCGATGTTATTGTTCTTTTTGTCGTAAGACATCAGGCAGTGGGGGTTATGGCATTAATATCATCGCCGAGGCTGATTCTTTATCCGTAATAGGTGAGGAGAATGTTGGTTTTCACCACGGTATGGAACACGATAAAGACACGGATGAATTGAAGAAGAGTCCAGGAGGTCGCTATTTTTGTCGTGACTGTGGCAGTCCCTTATGGGCAGCAGACCCTCGTTGGGCGCAATGGATTTTCCCTTATGCATCTGCCGTTCATACCCCATTACCAGTTCCCCCAGAAACAGTGCATATCATGCTGGATTTCAAGGCAGCCTGGGTCGAAGTCCCTTCTGGTAAAGGGCATCGACACTTCGATCGATACCCAGACGAGAGTATTCTTGACTGGCATACCCGCCATAGGCTTTATATAGAATGAAAAATGCACTCTCTTACTTAGGAGTTGTACTCGGCCTGGTCGCTATTGTTTTCATTTTTATTCAGGGTAAGGAAATTGATCGCCTCACCGCACAGCTAGAACTAGCAACGATTAATACCGAATTTCAAACAATATTGAAACCGACAAAGAAGCAACGAACATTTGAGTTTGGTTGTGTTATTTATGTTGAAGAACAGTTTGGCAAGTTTGCGAAATGGCATATTGTAGTTAACGGGGTGCAACACCAAATAAATGGATCAGTGGTAACTTTGTCACATGAAGATAGTGCAGGTATCAGTAAAACTTGGTTTCCAGCCAGGTCTAACGATGGCGGTGCAGGCAATTCTATCTCTTCTTAAGAGGCTAGTTATGCTTTTGAACTCTCTTCTAAATATGCCAGTGGCAAGGCCGTCTCGTTATTATCAAGACTAATGGAAGTCTGTGCTGAATGAAGCTAAAAATATATTTTAACTAAATGCATCTGATGTGATGCTGTCATACCACCCTTCAGCATAACGGGCTTCCAGAGCACGAAAATCAGTATTTGCATCTTTGGGACTAACCCCGCCTGAACCTTTAACTTTGAAAATGCCTTTGTCTTTAGTGTACCGATAGACTGCAGCGACTGAGATTCCATAATTAGGAGAGACCAGGCTATAGCAAGTATTTACATAAGAGGGATCGGGCATTTTAATATTATGAATGCTTGCGACAATCGCTGCTGCACAGACTTTACCCTGACTATTCGCAGCAAAACCAGATTTTGGCATTTTACCTGCTACCGAAGCATCGCCAATGATATGGATATCAGCATGGACTTTTGATTCGAACGTACGTTGATCCACCGGGCACCAACCATCATTATTGGTTAGCCCTGCAGTGTGTGCAATTTTGCCGGCCTTTTGAGGAGGAATAAAATTAACAACCTCACCTTTGTGCTTATCACCTGTTTCGGTATATAGCACGCGCCTTGCAACATTGACACGCTCAATTCGGCCGCCCGCATCACCTCCAACCCATTCAATCATACCGGGATAAAGCTTTTCCCAGCCTTGCATAAATAATGGCTGTTTGGAAAATTTTGCTTTGGCATCCAGGATCAGTATTTTTGATTTGGGTTTATGTTGTTTTAAGTAATGCGCGACCAGGCTGACTCTCTCATAGGGGCCCGGTGGACAACGAAATGGATTACCTGGCGGTGCAATAATAAATACGCCGCCATTCGGAATCGCCATGATCTGTTTTCTTAGTAGTGTGGTTTGTGTCCCACCCTGCCAGGCATGTGGGATAGTCTTTGTATCTGCTGCAGTCATACCTTCAACCGCATCCCATCTAAAATCAATGCCAGGGGATAGCACTAATCGATCATAGGCAAGCATCTGACCATTACTGAGTGAGACTTTCTTTGTAACGGGATCAATCGAGTTGACGGTAGCATGAATGACCTTGCTTCCACGCTTAGTGTGTGCAGTATATGAGTGGCTGATAGTTTTTAGATCACGCATACCACCTATAACAGCATTACTAAATGGACAAGTCACAAACTGCTTTGCTGGCTCGATCAATGTGATGTCGAGGTTAGGATCAAACTTGTGTAGATACTTGGCACAGCTCGATCCTCCAAAGCCGCCACCTACCACGATGACTCGAGCAGATGGTCCGGACTTAGCCACGCTTATACCTGAATAGGCGGCCGCCAAGACACCGCTCCCACCAGCCATGAGTTTGACGAAGGTTCTGCGGTTGATTGTATTCATGACCAACTCCTATTTCAGACTGGCAAAGTGATTAGCAATAAGTTGTATTTCTTTATCGCTATAGCCCTTGGCATGGCGCCCCATGACCGTTGATGGCCGCTTACCATCGCGGAACTCTATAAGTGAACGTGCAATAAACGTGGATGACTTGCCGTTAATACTTGGAATGGCCCCTGGGCTGTTGCCATCAGTGCCATGACAGGCAGCGCAGGAATTACTCAACATAGCACCTTGGGTTAGCTCAACGGCTTGGGTAACAGGATTACCTATAATAAAAGGAAAGATTAAAGCACTGAAAGCTATGAAACGAATTCTCATACTCACCACCTACAAGTTTTAGAGGTTAAGCTAGTATCACCCGTTCGAATCCTAATGAATTCGTTTAACTATATAGCATAATGATAAGAAGCTTTTACTGATTGAGGTCAAAAGAAGTAAAGAAAATAGGATTGAATTTTATGATCTATCGAGGGTAAGACTGGAGAATAATAATGATTAATATAGGGAATTAATTTGTGAAATTATATAACTGAGAATAACAACAAAATTCCAGGTCTTTTTAAATGAAAGAATCACATTCATGAAATGTAAGTTGTATGCTAAGTTTGGTTCTTAAATCAGAATCAGGAAAAAGTCGCTAAATGTGTAGGGGAATTAACCTTTACAAACATCAATCCGAATTAGTCAGCTATTAGTAATAGAGGTTTAACAATGTCCGAGCAAATAATAAAAGTGCCGTTTGGAATAATCACGTATCGGTTCCCGATACACCAGCGGGGTTTACACTAAGAACAACTTATCCAACTAATCCGGATGGTGTAGAAGTCATGTTAGAGCGTTGGGAGGCGGGTTCTGCAGAACCACCACATTCACATCCAGGTGATGACATGACCATTGTTATAGAAGGCAAGATGTCGATACAGTTTTTTACTAAATCGGATAGTGGGCTTGTTGAAGATGGTGAACCGGTTGTACTTAACCAGGGCGAGACTGGCTATATAAAAGCGGGTCGAATTCACGACGCCAAATATCTAGAAGAGTGTAAGCTCGTTTACGTACACGACAAGGCTTTTGGTTTTAACGCTGAGGGCTAAGATTTAGAAGAGTTAGGCAGCTAGCTTTTTTAAGTAGCGAATAACTTCTGATGATTCATATAACCAGACCTGATTACCATCGTCCTGTTTTACTTTCAGACAGGGAACTTTGATTTGTCCGCCACCGTTGAGTAGTTGCTGTCGGTGTTCCTGGTCATGTTGTGCATCACGAAGTTCAATATTGAGCGACTGGCGTTTGATCTCCCGTCGAACCTTTATACAAAATGGGCAAGTCTTAAATTGATATAAGGCGAGATTTTGTGTTGTCTTGTCTAATTTTTCCTGCTCATCGGCTGGGCGCTGAATACCTTTCGGTGTTGTGATTTTATCTCCCAACAGCATGAACGGGCCAATAACGCGGCGTATGGTTCGAAAAAACAGTCTGATAGCAAATTTCATCGTACAGGTGTTCCGGTTGCATTTCATCAATAATGGACGTGCATTATAGCCGATGGTTCTCGCTCTGGGTAAAGGGGATTTTGCAGCAGTGACATCTGAATGAAATATAAGGAAAAATTCTTGAAATTGAAGCTGCTGATCGGCTATTAAATAGTGTTAGGATAGTGACCGAGCTGCCCAAAAAATAATACTAAGTCTGACATGGATATTCATATGACATGCAAGCCGCCATTAACACCTGTGTCTCTAGCTAAATTCTATATGCTGCTACTCGTAGTTTCCCTTTTGTTGTTAGCCGCTTGTGGCGATGACAAAGACGGACAGGCTGGTGGATTTCCACCCCCAGCAGTGAGTATCGCCGAGGTGGTGGTGCGAGATGTCACCCCATGGGAAGAATTCACCGGCCGGATCGAAGCCAAGGAAGTGGTGCGTATCCATCCACGCGTCGGCGGTGTGATTCAGGATATCGTTTATCGCGAGGGAGATGTAGTTCAGGCCGGTGACCTGTTGTTTGTCATCGATCAGGAACCCTTCCGTGCCGAGTTAAATCGTGCTGAGGCAGAGCTGGCACGTGCACGTGCACAGGCAGAGCTTGCCAAAGCAGATAGGAAGCGTGCTAAAAATCTTGTAAAGCGTAAGCTTTTGTCCCCGGGTGAATATGACCAGCGTGTTGCCGCCGAAAACCAGGCGAATGCGAATGTACGTTCTGCAGAAGCCACCGTGCAGCTGGCTCGCCTGAATCTGGATTACACTGAAATTCGCTCACCAATTGATGGCCGTACCGGTCGTGCCCTGGTGACGAAGGGAAATCTGGTCGCATCTGATCCAACACCTGACCAGTTGACCACAGTTCTATCGCTTGATCCGGTCTACGTTGTTTTTGACAGTGATGAATTAACCTACCTACGGTATTTTGTAAACGAGCAACAGACTGTTGGACCAGAAGAAGAGGCGAAACGACCTGTCTATGTAGCTCTCGGGAATGAAGAGGGCTTTCCACACCAGGGCTATCTCGACTTTGTCGATAACCAGGTTGCGTCACAAACCGGTACGATCCGTTTACGTGCAGTTTTAGCCAATAAAGACATGTTGTTGATACCTGGTTTGTTTGCACGGGTTAAATTACTGGCGACTAAACCGGTATCAACTCTGTTGATCGATGAGCAGGCGATTCTTACCGACCAGGATCGTAAGTACGTTTATATTCTAGGAGAGGGAAATACGGCGCAACGCCGGGATATTTCGATTGGTCGAAGCGTCGAGGGATTGCGTATGGTCAGTTCTGGTTTGAAACCGGGTGATAAAGTTATCGTGCATGGCACGCAAAAAATATTTTTCCCGAATGCTCCGGTTATGCCTCAGATGATTGTTATGGGCGATCCACCTGCCTCTCCAGGGCCAGCGCCTGAGGCCAATCAAACAGAGGCCGAACATTAAGTTCGGCTGCAATGTGAGTTATTGCCGATGAAAGATTTCTCGCGCTTTTTTGTCGACCGGCCCATCTTCGCTGCGGTGCTGTCGATCCTGATTTTCACCGCGGGTTTGATCTCGGTACAGTTACTGCCCATTAGCGAATACCCCGACGTCGTTCCCCCCACGGTTAATGTGCGTGCCGTTTATCCGGGCGCGAATCCAAAAGTGATAGCCGAAACCGTTGCGGCACCACTTGAAGATGCGATTAATGGCGTTGACAACATGATGTACATGAAATCAGTGGCCAGTAGCGATGGTGTGTTGTCATTGGATATTACCTTCAAGCCGGGTACCGATGTCGATCTTGCTCAGGTCCAGGTGCAAAACCGGGTTAGCCAGGCAACGCCGCGTCTACCCGAGGATGTACGGCGACTCGGTATAGCCGTGCAAAAGAGTTCGAGCAATTTGACCATGGTTGTGCACTTGCTCTCACCGAAGGGCAGTTATGATGCGACCTATTTACGCAACTATGCAGTACTCCATATCAAGGATGAGTTAACACGTATTCGGGGTGTGGGTCAGGCGCTGATTTTCGGCGCGGGTGATTATGCGATGCGCATCTGGCTGGATCCGGATAAAGTCGCGGCTAGAGGTCTAACCGCCAGTGATGTGGTTAATGCAGTGCGTAGCCAAAATATTCAGGTCTCGGCGGGACAGATCGGTGCGCCCCCTCAATCAACAAGCTCTGCGTTTACCATGTCGATTAATGCCAAAGGTCGCCTGGTTACGGAACAGGAGTTTGGCGAGATCGTGATTAAAGCGGGTGCTAATGGCGAGGTGACTTACTTGAGAGATGTCGCTCGGCTTGAGCTGGGTGCCTCGGATTATGCGTTACGCTCACTATTAAATAATAAACAGGCGGTGGCGATCCCAATCATGCAGGCGCCCGGTGCCAACGCGATTGAGTTGTCGGATAACGTGCGCGCCAAGATGGCCGAACTCGCCAAAGACTTTCCTGAAGATTTGTCCTGGCAGGTGGTGTATGACCCAACCGTATTCGTGCGTGGCTCAATCAAGGCCGTTATTGCGACGTTATTAGAAGCTGTGTTGCTCGTGGTGATTGTCGTCATTTTATTTTTACAGACCTGGCGCGCCTCATTAATTCCTTTACTAGCGGTACCTGTTTCAATCATCGGTACTTTTTCCGTACTGTTATTACTTGGTTTTTCGATCAATACCCTGACTCTGTTTGCGATGGTGTTGGCAATTGGTATTGTCGTAGATGATGCGATCGTGGTAGTCGAAAACGTGGAACGCAATATCGCCTCCGGCCTAACATCCATCGCCGCTGCACACCGCGCGATGCGTGAAGTCAGCGGTCCAATTATCGCGATCAGTCAGTCTGGTCTTGATTGCGGTGTTTGTACCGATGGCATTTTTGTCCGGTGTGACAGGCCAGTTCTATCGTCAGTTTTCAGTAACAATTGCGATTGCCACGGCCATCTCAGCGATCAACTCACTAACGCTGTCTCCTGCGTTGGCTGCGGTGATTCTCAAGGGTCACAATGATACTCCGGATCGATTTACCCGCTTAATTGATAAGTTGTTTGGCTGGGTGTTCCACCCATTTAATCGCTTTTTTCAACGCAGTTCAGAAGGTTATACTGGCACGGTAAAAAAATTATTGAACAGGCGTCGTCCGGTATTTGCCGTTTATATTGTATTAGTGGGGCTGACCTGGCTACTGTTCTCATCCGTACCGGGTGGTTTTATCCCAACCCAGGATAAACTCTATTTAATGGGTTTCATTAAACTGCCTGAGGGTGCCTCACTGGATCGCACCGAGGCCGCAGTGAAAAAGATAAGCGAGTTGGCGATGTCAACTGAGGGAGTCTCCGATGCGGTCGCCTTCCCTGGTTTGAATGGATTTCAATTCAGCAATACTTCGAATATTGGCACCATTTTTTTTCCACTAAAGGGTTTTGATGAGCGTTCACGCACAGCAAATGAAATATTGGCAGAATTGAATGGCAAGATTTTCTCTGTTCAGGAAGGATACGGAGGTGCTATTGCGCCACCTCCAATTCTGGGTCTGGGTGCAGGCTCAGGTTATGAACTCTATGTGCAGGATCGGGCTGGTTTAGGTTATGCTGAATTACAAAATTCGGTTCAAAAATTAACTGGTGCCATCAACCAGGTACCTGGCCTTGCAGTTCAATTCTCTTCTTATCAATCAAATGTGCCGCAACTTGATGTTGAGGTGAATCGTGTCAAGGCGGAACAACAAGGTATACCTATAAGGAATTTGTTCGAGACCCTACAAATCTATCTTGGCTCAATGTATGTGAATGACTTCAATCGCTTTGGCCGTACCTATCAGGTGATCGCACAGGCCGATGCGCCGTTTCGTGCCAATGCTGATCTTATTTCGAATCTACGTACCCGCAATAAGAATGGTGAGATGGTGCCGATTGGTGGTTTGGTGAAAATAAGCAATACTTTCGGTCCCGATCCGGTGATTCGTTATAACGGTTATCCTGCTGCCGATTTAACTGGCGGATCTGATCCTCGTAAGATGTCTTCTGCACAGGCCCTGACCGCGGTCAGCCAGGTTGCTTCACAAGTGTTACCGAAAGGTATGAGCATGGAATGGACCAAATTGAGTTATCAACAATCGACTCAGGGTAACGCCGCGTTGGTTGTGTTTCCTTTATCCATCTTGCTGGTCTTTTTAGTATTGGCCGCCTTATATGAAAGTTGGACTTTGCCACTGGCGATTATTCTGATCGTACCCATGTGTATGTTTTTTGCGTTGTCGGTGATTTATCTCATGGGTGGTGATAACAATATATTTGTGCAGATTGGTTTGGCCGTATTGATCGGTCTTGCCTGTAAGAACGCGATCCTGATTGTCGAGTTTGCACGCGAGCTGGAACTGGATGGTAAAACACCGTTTCAGGCCGCTATCGAAGCCTGTCATTTAAGGCTACGTCCTATCATTATGACCTCGGTTGCATTCATCGCCGGCGTGATCCCCATGGTGTTTGCCAGTGGGGCAGGCGCCGAAGTTCGCGAGGTCATGGGCATCACCGTATTCGCGGGTATGATTGGTGTTACCGTGTTTGGGTTGTTCCTGACCCCGGTCTTTTATACCGGTTTGAGAATGTTAGTGTTAAGAGGAAAAGAAGCGGAATAAGATTAAAGTAAACCGCAGACGAGAATAATTATAAGCAGGAGGTTACGATGTTAACAAAAACAACAAAACTGATGCTTACCGGATATTTATTAGTCTTACTGGGCCTTTTATCTGCCTGCGAGACGATGATTCATTCGCGAGCCGGGACTACTACAACCGTAATTATGATTCGTCATGCAGATCGGACGCCTTTTGGTTCAGCACTGACTCCACGTGGCCACAAAAACGCGAAAGCACTTATTGCTGCAATTGGTGATATGAATATTCATAGATACAGTACGACCCTTAGCAAAACATCTTGGCATTAAAATTAACAAAGTAAGTGATGAACCTAACACCAATGACATGGCGATTACGCTTATAGAGGATCACCCTGGTAAAACCGTATTGTGGGTTGGAAATACATCAAATCTAGCGGGCATATATTATGAGCTTGGTGGTGAAGGTGAGTCGCCGGTCAAGTATGGTGATTTATACATACTAAGAGTACCGGATAAAGGTAAAACTCAGGTCGAGAAAAAGACCTGGGGAGACAATAAATAAGGCGTAGGCGCAACAAAAAAAGAATGTCTACAGTTCAGCACTTAGTCCTGGCATGGAAGCTGCATTTTACAGGGCATAAGTCTGATCTGGTTGAGGCCGACATTCAATTTCGGCTTTTTTCAGATTGTAACGGCGAGATAAATGGCTGCGAGGATGTACCCCCGAAGGCGGGCGGTAGACAAGCGGCAATATATTTCCCTTTTTAAGCAATAGGAAAAAAAATGCCTTATTTAAACTTTAAACTTTTCGCCATGATGTTGGTATCGCTGGTAGTGGTGCAGGGCTGTTCAAGCATGAATCGGGCAGGCCAGGACTTTGGCCATGCTACCCGGGATATGACAGGTGATATAAGCCAGGGCACTAATGATTATCTGCGTGATGTTGGCGATCTCACACGTAGCGTGGTCCGCACCAGTAGTCGTGAAGTCCGCTCAGTCGTTATAAAACCGAGAAGCAAATAGCTGCCTGAACCCAGTACCACTGTTCGGCTCTTGAATATTTATAACCCGATATAGTAGGGGCTATTAATTGGTCGATAGCGTATTGTGGTCCTTTTCATTGTCCTGTATCGTTTTATCCATACCTTTAACAAATAAAGATAATTAAGCAATGAGTGACAATGGCAAATCATTTCTTGTCATGTTAAGTGCATTGGTATTTTATGCATGGGGCTGGGAGTATCTGGACTTTATCTATGACAACATTGGGAACACGAGCATTATCATTCTCAATTATGTCGTGATCCCATTTTTATTGTGCACAGTATTCTGGTTCTGGACTCAACATAAATATAAATTCAGCGTCGGCGTGATGCTTTGGATTCCCGTCATCGTTATAAACCGCATGTTAGATTTTGTCTGGGAACCATTTTTGTGGTTAATGGCATCCGCTAGTATTAGCCTGATGATATTAAAGCTATTCGATTTAGTTTTAACAAAAAAATTACGCAAGAGAGAGTTATGAATCTGGAACAATTACTAGATACACTAAAAGAATCGCCTGATACCATTGAGTTTGAGGATACAATGGTGGTGATCGAACAAAACTATTTGTTTACCCCAGTATCATTTAGTAATGGTGATTTGATCAATGCGGCTGAACAAAACTCAGGCTCCTGCAAGCTGTTTGCCTTTGCGAAAATGCAAGGACTTAGCCAACAGGACACGCTTTTTTGTTTTGGAAAATATTACCGTGATGATGTTTTAAAACATCCCGATGCCGGTGATCATCAGAATATCCGGAACTTTATGAAAACAGGGTGGGATGGAATTCAATTTGAGAAAATACCGTTAACCAAGAAATGACCACCAGGGTTAGCGAATATAAAAACAGGGAGCCGTATTAATGGGTATTGATATGTTATTGTCATGGGTTTATCCCATCGTTTACTTATCTATCGCAATTTGTAGCTTTACCTTTATCAGGCATCAAATTGGAGTTTTGTTAGGTATTGCCTTTAGCTTGTCGCTAGTGACGTCATTAACCTGGCGCGTGGTCAGTCTTCTAGGAATGAGAGACTTTGATGGTCTTACGCCTATGTATATGATACTAAAAATTATCAATCCCATATTGTTTATTGGATTCGCAGTGTTAACTATCATAGCTATCGTCAAAATAGGAGAAGTAGTTAATGCAGGCGCCCATTCGAATAGGAATAATGGCTCAGGCCAGAGAGCTGGTCACGATAATGCTAGTTTGGGCGAGAATGATTTGGATGGTTGTTAACCCGATTTGTATATTTGATCGTTAATATTAAGTTAGACTGAATTGATTTTAAGTTATTGAAATTACTCACCTAAAGAGGAAGTAACATGGATATTTCACTCATCATATTTCTCGTCATTATCGTTGCAATCGTATTCTATATTATTGCGATATTTAACCAGTTAGTGGCGCTGAAAAACCGTTACAAGAATGGCTTTGCCCAGATCGAAGTGCAGTTAAAGCGCCGTTACGATTTAATCCCAAACCTGATTGAAACGGCCAAGGGTTATCTTAAACATGAACGTGAAACACTTGAAGCGGTAATCTCGGCACGTAACTCTGCGGCCAAAGGTCTTGAAGCCGCTGCTGCCGATCCAGGTAATGCTGATGCTATGAAAAATTTGATCGGTGCAGAGGGCGCCTTAGCCGGAGCCATGGGGAAACTAAATGTGGTTATGGAAGACTACCCCGATCTAAAAGCCAATCAAAATATGATGCAACTTAGTGAAGAGTTAATTAGTACTGAAAACAAAGTAGGCTTTGCACGTCAGGCATTTAACGATCAGGTAATGGCGTACAATACCTACAAGCAAAGTTTCCCCCAGGTGGTATTGGCGGGTGCTTTTGGTCATGGCCAGGATGCTACCTTGCTTGAATTTGAAGATAGCAAGGAAATTCAAGCGGCACCCAAGGTATCATTTTAAGAGATGGATTTTTTTCAGGCACAAGATTCGGCACGGCGTAGCACAACTCGGCTGGTGATTTTTTTTGTGTTGGCCGTGCTCAGCTTGATCATATTCACCAACGTATTGGTGATGGTGTTATTCGGTTTTCTTGAGGCCGGCGAAGAAGGACTCACGCTCGCGGTAATACTTTCCAAGTTTGACTGGCAGGCCTTCTTTGTCATTGGCGGTCTGGTCTCGCTAGTTATCATAGGCGGTAGTGCTTACAAAACGATGGCGCTGTCGGGTGGTGGTGTTGCAGTCGCGGAGTCATTAGGTGGGAGGCTGATAAGTCAGAACACAACAGACCTGCACGAACGCAAGGCGTTAAATGTTGTGGAAGAAATGGCGATCGCATCAGGCACACCTGTTCCACCTGTATATTTGTTAGAGCACGAAGAGGGCATTAATGCTTTTGCAGCAGGTTACACGCCCAGTGATGCCGTCATCGGCTTAACTCATGGCACCATATCTTTTCTGTCACGCGAGGAATTACAGGGTGTCGTCGCCCATGAGTTTAGTCATATTCTACATGGCGACATGCGACTCAATCTACGTTTGATTGGTATATTGCATGGCATTCTTCTCATCGGATTAATTGGTTATTACATCTTAAGATCGGTCAGAGGTGGTTCGAGTAAAAACGCGGGGCCGATCCTGGGCCTGGGTTTAGGTTTGTTGGTGATTGGTTTTACCGGTACTTTTTTTGGAAACCTGATCAAGGCATCGGTCAGTCGTCAACGCGAGTTTCTTGCCGATGCCTCTGCGGTTCAATTCACACGCAACAAAGACAGTATCGCTGGTGCGCTTAAAAAGATCGGTGGACATGCGTTTGGCTCTGAGCTTGACTCTGCAGAAGCACCTTCGATGAGTCACGCCTATTTTAGCAAAGGCGTGAGTTCCTTTATGCAATCTATCTTTGCCACCCATCCACCTCTGGATGTGCGTATTAAACGGGTTGATCCGACCTGGAACGGTGTCTATGCACCTGTGACCGCGGAGGTCGTAGAGTCAGTAGAGGAAGATATGGCTGTAAAGCAGCAAGCTAAACAGCAAGCCAAGAAAGAGACAATGCAATCAGTTACAGGGGTTATCGTTGCAAGTCAGGTGCTAGACTCTGTTGGTCAAACCAGCCCCGAGCAACTGGATTACGCTGTTTCGCTGGTGCGCGATATTCCGAAAGATATTCATGATGCTGTGCATGAGCCTTATGCTGCACGTGCTGTTATCTATTGCATGGTCATCGACAAACAAGATGAGATTAGGCAAAAGCAACTTCAGCAGCTCAGAGAGTTCGGCGATTCCGGTATTTTTGAACTGACTGAGAAATTACTGGCAGGAGTCCAGGGACTGGACATCAAGTTTAGATTGCCCTTGATCGATATGGCGTTGCCATCACTACGACAACTATCTGAGGCACAGTACCAACTATTTAAAAAGAACTTATTGTTTCTCATGCAGGCCGATAACCGCATTGATATGTTTGAGTGGTCTTTGCAAAAAATTCTTTTCCACCATCTTGATGCCGAATTTGGTAAACCGAGTAAGAGGATTGCGAAATACGGTTCACTCAATGCGGTGAAGCATGACATTAATGTTCTGATGAGTATGTTGATCTATGCTTGTGTGCAGGATAAAAGCCAAATCAAGGCCGCCTTTATCGCTGCAGAAAAAGAACTCGGTTTGAATAATCTGATTCTTCTCTCTCGTAAACAAATTAAAATAGAAACACTTGGGCTTGCGGTTGATAAGCTGGCATTGTTAAAGCCTCTATTAAAACCACGATTGTTAAAAGCCTGTCTGGTGGTTATCACTCTGGATCAGGAATATTCACCCAATGAAATGGAACTTATGCGTGCCATCGCTGATGTTCTAGATTGCCCGATACCACCCTATCTGGCTTAAGCCTCCCAAAATGTTGTGAACAGTAGTTTGCCTTTCAATTACACGCCCCCGACGGATAACGGTCTGGATATCCTGTATCAAGATGGTGAGTTGCTTGTGATTAATAAACCGGCTGGTTTGCTTTCAGTACCGGGTCGGGATGAAGATAAACAGGACTGCCTGATTCGGCGCGTGCAAACTGAGTTCCCCTCAGCACTTATTGTACACCGCTTAGATATGGCAACTTCGGGTGCGATGATTATTGCCCTGAATGATGACGTCCATCGTCAGTTAAGTATCTTATTTGAAAAACGCAAAGTTCAGAAACGGTATGTGGCGGTTGTTGATGGACTTGTCAAGAATAGCGAGGGTTTGATTGACCTGCCCTTGATTACAGATTGGCCCAACCGGCCAAAACAAATGATCGATCATGATCGTGGAAAGGCCTCACGTACACGCTATCATGTTATGTCTTATGATCAAGACGCTAGAACAACACGACTTGAATTGATTCCAGAGACAGGGCGCACGCATCAAATAAGAGTGCATTTAATGTCATTGGGGCATGCAATACTTGGCGACAGGCTCTATGCGAGTGATGAAGTTATTGCCAGGGCTAACCGTCTATTACTGCACTCAAGTTATTTATCGTTTTGTCATCCTGTTCGTGGCGAGGAGCTTGAAGTCAACTCGGTGACACCTTTCTAGTTATATTTACGCTGGAAAGGCAGTAGTAAATGGCATGCAAGGTAGTTCGATTATCTAGTATCGAGATCCCACCGACATCTTTGGGTTTATTCAAGGAATGTTTAAGTCCAACTGTATCAAGAATCTATCTCGTATCTTTATTATCTAATTTTCACTATTAGACGATTTTTTGATCAATAAATGATCAGTTAATCAAAGAAATTACTATATTCTGATCTATACACTCGACGGATCCATCAGATTTAAGTATAAAGGTGTAACAAAACGCATCACCAGGGGGTGCGCAGTGTATTGCGAATATTTCGGACTAAAAGATTATCCTTTTCTATCCACGGCTGACCGACGCTTTTTCTACCTTAGTGAAAGCCAGGCGAAGGCTAAAGACTATCTGAGTTATTTACTGGTGCTACGTGACGGCATGGTAGTTGTTACCGGTGAGCCAGGTATTGGTAAGTCAGTCTTGCTTGATCAAGCCATCAACGATATGCCCGAAAAACTCAGCATTGCTCATTTGAATCAGACGTTGTTGACCCATGACGAATTTTTATTGTCACTGTGTATGCAGTTTGATTGTACGCCTGAGTGTAAGGATAAGCCTGAGCTGTACAAGGCCATTCAGAATCATGCCATGGATAAACACCTCGATCTAACCCCGGTATTGATCGTTATCGATGAAGCACAAAATCTGAGTCCGCTGGTTTTAGAAGAGATTCGTCTGCTGGCGAATATGGAAATGTTTGGGCGCAAACTGATTCAGGTTATTCTGCTTGGTTTACCCGAACTAGCAATGAATATTACTGCATTACCGAGTGATGCCTTTTCCCAATTGGTACGTCTCAATCATCAACTTGAACCCCTGTCGCGAGAAGAGATCTGTGAGTACATTGATTACAGACTGTATGTTGCGGGGAATGATGGTCGCCTGGAATTTCCCAGAGAATTGATCGATGGAATTCTGTGTTACACCGGAGGTATCCCCCGATTAATCAACCAGTTATGTGACATGATGTTGGTCACCGCATTTATCAATAAAACGGATCAAATTGATACCTATTGTCTGCATAGCGCGATCCAGAAGTTGGCCTGGCCGTTATATATAGAGCGCAAGAGTGAATTGCCATTGCGACACGTGGCTCAGGATGAGGTGGATATACGCCCACTACCGCTGCTGGTGGTGCGAAAAAATGATGTTATCGTCGGCAAATATTTGTTGAACCAAAAGCGGATGCTGATCGGTCGGCAAAAGAACCTGGACATTGCTATCGACGAGGCACGCTCCAGTCGAATTCATGCCCAGCTGGTCTATATGGATGGTGAGTTTTTTATCCACGACCTGAACAGCATGAATGGCACCCACCTGGATGAAAAAAGGATTAAGTGGCATGCCCTGTCTGATAATGACACCTTACGCATTGGTCAGCATACATTCACGTATCAGGTAGAGGACGAAGAGGAAGCGGAGGAGTTGATCCTTTCTGATCTGGAAGAAGAGTCAGCCGCGATTGCTTGATGCGCTACAAACAAGAGAATTTGTTATAAATTTTATAAAGATTACATTTCGACAGACAAACTTAAGGAGTAGGTATGCCAGGGTATAAAGCAACAGTAGTGGGCGAAAATGTTGAATTTATCGTTGATGAAGAATCACAATATCTAGATTTCTCAAGCACCGTTCTGGTTAATGCTGATAATGAGTCAAATGCACAGGAGTCAGCCCTGGCAATGGTACGTGAAGAACTTTTATCCCAGTCTTTTATCGAGGAATGGGATGAGGCGCCGATTGCGATTGGTGAAATAAAACAGGTCGATGTGCTGGCTACTACTGGACTTGATGGTGATTTTATCTGGCATTTTCCAGAGGACGACTTTCTGGACGATGAAGCTTAACCTGATTAGTGGCTACATCTAACTTAGTTTAGGAAAAATTTCTTCTAGTGATGTCTTTTCGATTTGATCGACAGGGGTGAGCGACTCTTCCTCAAGTATCCGTTTAATATTTAGCTCCGTATCTTTCGGTTCAATAACACTCTTGATTTCGAGTCGTTTGGTTTTGTCATCCCAGGTTTGAGTCGATAAATTAAAAATGCGACGCTGCTTATAGTATTGCTTGTCCTTGTCTTGAACTAGCAAGACTATTGGTCGCAGGCGCGTTTTTTCTGTTGCTGAAAGCACGATCCCGATCTGGCCATCGTTGAGCTCGACCACAGTGCCTACAGGGTAGATGCCCATACATGACATGAATTCTTCAACCAGACCTTGATCAAAGTCGTCTTTTGCCCAGCTGTAAATATTCTGTAGAGCCTTATAGGGAGAAATGCCATCGTGATAGCAGCGATCACTAGTGATAGCATCATAAACATCAACGATAGAGGACATTTTAGTGATGAGACTGATTTGGTCAGATCTTAGTTGCTCGGGGTAACCTTTACCGTTGACTCGTTCGTGGTGGTGCAAGACAACTTCAAGTGATTCCATTGGCATACCCTCATCCGTTTTCAGAATTTGGTAACCCTCCACTGGATGCGCCTTCATGATCTCGTATTCTTCCTGTGTGAGTCTGCCCGGCTTATCAAGGACTTCACTGGGTATTTTTAGTTTACCGATGTCATGCAACAGGGCACCTAGGCCCAATAATTCAAGCTCAATCCTTTGCAGCTTCATATGACGCCCGAAGGTCAAGGCCAGGATGCAGACATTAATGCTATGTGTCAGGGTGTATTCGTGGCGTTCTTTTAGATAGGTTAACCACTGCATGGCGTGGGGGTTGACCATGATATTTTCGGTCATCTCACTGACCAACCCTTTAGCATTCTCGACGTTTACTCTAGTATTGCTGGTTATATCTTTGTAAGTTTTGTTGATGTAATTGCGAGTTGCGTTGTAAATTTTTCGCGCACGATAGAGGTGCTCTCTGAACTGTGAACCGGCGCCGGCCGATTGATTCATGGCTTGACCGGCTAGGTTGTTTGACTTGTGCTGGCCACGAGTCGCCAATAGTTCAAGCTGTGGTCTGACGGAATGATCAGATTGTTCAGGGTCGATATAGACAAACTTGCAGACTTTTCTAACTTCTTCGATCTCATCCTCACTGTTGAGTGGGAAACCTTGAAACAGGAACGGCGACTCAAGCCAGGGGATATCTAATTCATTGACATACATGCCAATTTTTAAGTCAGCAACGTCTACCTTAACTGAGCCAGAACCAGATTCTTGCATATTGTAAAACTCAACAACTTAAGGTTTTGAAACCGGTTTACAACCGGCCAACGACTTTCAGCGCAAAATGCATGATATTTAAACTATATAATATGAGTTGCACGTGGTGCTAAGTCAAGTAGTTTGCCTGAATAGTGGCTGCAGCAGCCGAAAATCCGCCGTTTATCTGATATTATGCAATTCAGCAATTTGGGACCGGTGTGGCCAACAACGGTTAAGTACAGGAAATAACTTGGAAAAATATAGATCAGAATATTGGCAAGTCGACTTGCCTGTCGACTGGAAGGTCGAAGTAGAAGATGATGTTGTTTCGCTGTTTCATCCAGACAGCAACGGTACGCTGACCTTTAGTGCGGTACGCGAGCAAGAAGACATATCAGATGAGTATATTGAAGAGTTAGCAGCTGAGCATCTTGATGCCGGTGCTGAATTATTCGATACCGAGTTTGATTCTTTTTCAGGCGTTACTTGTTGCTATGACGATGATCAGGAGTACTGGTGTGAATGGTACTTATGTTCAGGGGCTATATTGTTATTTATTACCTATAGTTGTCCACTGGATGACGAAGGTGAAGAAGAGGATGTCGTCGAGAGCATACTGGAATCGCTCACTGCACCTGATAGCAAAAATCTACACTAATCATTTGGGTGAATATTATTAAAGTAAAAAGGTAAAGCATGTCAGACAATTTTGATAATCCATACCAGACACCAAAGAGTGCCGTTGACGTAAAGCTAAGCAATAATGCGAGTAACATCTGGCGAAAAAAATCTGCTGTGGTGGTGACCAGAGAGACCATCTGGCCTAAGCGCTGTATTAAATGCAACGAGCCGACAGAAAATAGCCTCAACCGGACGCTGGCATATGTGAACCCATGGATATATTTATCAATCCTGATTAGCGTGCTAATCACGGTGATATTAGCGTTGATCTTTCAGAAGAAATTCAAAATGGAATTACCTCTCTGTGACAGGCATGCTGCCTATCGCAAACGTGTGATTCTGATTAACTGGTTGTTGTTTCTAGGGATGATCGGCTGCTTTTGGCTCACCTTCGCAAACATCTATGAGTTTGGTGCGCTGATAGGGCTAGCTATCCTGCTTGTGATGTTGATTTTTGGTTTTTCAAATCGCCTTGCTTACGTTGGACGTTACAAAGATCCATATATTCACGTGCGCGGTGCAAAAAAGGCGTTTCTCGACTCACTGGATGAGTTTGAACAATAATGGTATTACCGCTAATGAGATCCAATCCCGACAAATTAATCAAAAAACATCAAGAGTTAATCCACTCTGACATGATGAAAGTGACTTCTCATGTGCAGCGACCAGAGAAAGACACGGACTGGATTGTGAATACTATTATGATTGAGGGTTACGATGTACCTTTTCGTTTTAAACGAAAGAAACAGTTTAAAAATACCAAGGGTGCCAGGGTCAATATGACGTACTACCGCGAAGTAGAAAATGTGGGTGGCCTGGAAATGGAAGTGATGACCGTAGTCAGGGTCAAGCTATCTTAACGCTTGAAAACCTTTTTCAGAGCACTATATAAAAGAGTCATAGCCTTCAATTTAAACGAGTAACGATAAACATCATGGACCGTCTACAGCTACTACGTCATACACCGTTA
This sequence comes from uncultured Ectothiorhodospiraceae bacterium, assembly GCA_947259575.1. GTDB lineage: Bacteria > Pseudomonadota > Gammaproteobacteria > UBA6429 > Thiohalophilaceae > SZUA-24. The sequence goes on from CAMYMU010000032.1 coordinate 64,572, forward strand.
ACTCTAGTGATTCTTGCAATTTCTGTGATCGTTGCCTTAGCATCATCGCTTGGCGAAAATACCGAAATGCTATACCCATTCTTTATTTCCAAATATGTAAACGCAGGTCTACCTGAGATTTTGGAAGGGGAGATATGGCGTTTGATTACACCTATATTTATTCACTTTGGATTGATACACATTTTGTTTAATTCTTTGTGGATGTATGACCTTGGTGGCGTGATTGAATTACGTCAAGGCTCACCCCGTTTGGGTTTACTGATCGGAGTAATAGCGGTACTAAGTAACCTCGCCCAGTTTTATTGGGATGGACCAGGTTTTGGTGGTTTGTCGGGCGTGGTCTATGGTCTGTTAGCTTATATATGGGTGCAGGGTAAGCTCAATCCTCGTTTTGGACTCGAGTTACACCAACACATCGTTTACATGATGTTGATCTGGTTTTTTGTTTGCTGGTCTGGTCTGATTGGTAATATTGCAAACATGGCTCATACCATCGGTTTGCTGTCAGGTTTGCTTCTCGGCTGGATATTTTCGCCCAATAAAAAAATAAATCTTTCTGATTTTACGCGCTAGTGACTGCAGACGCACAACAGAGGCTGTGTCAGCGTTGCAACAAATCATTTATTTGCCGCTCTGACTCAATTTCCAACTGCCAATGTAATGGTATTTTGCTTTCTACTCAGGAACGCGAGATAATCGCCAGTAAATATTCAGACTGCCTTTGTACTGAGTGTCTGCGTGAGATTAAAAAAAGCAATATCCTTTAGAAAAATATTTCGTTTATAAAAATATTGGGTGATATTCCCGTAATTTAATTGATCTTATCCCAACCTGGCTAGTTGTGATCCAGTTCAATCCATTCTTGTAAAACTGCTTTCATACTATTGTCTAATGTTAGTATAGGTATGCACGCATTCCGCTAGCATTTTTATCGTCATTTTAGTTATTACAGTAAAAATCATATGGAGTACGACATGATTGACATGAAACAAATAAAGGAAAATGTGTCTAGCAAGATTAAAACCTATCAAGCACATGAAGAATCAGAACAGCCCGTGAAGGAAGCCCGACCCACAACACGGAATACCCCTGTAAAAGAAGGTTCAGCATCAATTGGTGCATCGATACGCATCAGAGGCGATGTTACCGGTGATGAAAATCTAATTATTCAGGGCGAAGTTGATGGCACCATCAAAGTTCAGGGTCATAACGTGACGATTAGTAAGACCGGGAAAGTGAAGGCAAATATTGAAGCAAATCAAATCATCGTAGAAGGCAAGCTTGAAGGTGATATGAATGGTGATGAGAAAGTCATCATCCGTGAGACTGGTCATGTCTATGGCAATATTATTGCACCCAGGGTGACCTTAGAAGATGGTGCCATGTTTAAAGGTAGCATCGAAATGGAGCCACGTAGTGCAGCTAGTTCACAGCCTCGACCCGGTATGAATAAGTTGCAAGATAATGATTCAGCTGAAAGAAAGTCAGCCTAGTTATAAAATTCAGATAAAATTGTAAATACCATGTTAGTAAAACCAATGTTGGCTGTGGATGAACCCAGCCAGGAAGCGGACTGTTCTACAAAAAGTCCGCTTCTGTATGATCTATTGGGTGCATACACAGAGGAAGGTTATTATCAGGTACTGGACACAATGCCTGCGTATAATCAATTGATTGAATCTTTTTCACGGCTGCACTGTAAATTATTCCTGCCCGGTTGTCATGAGTCATTACTCACTCTCAAGATGGATGAGCTGGACACCGAGACAAAACTCAATCGTGCCCTGATAAAACAAATTGGCTTAAAAAAACAAAGCAAAGCGGCATTGACGCTGATCTTGTTATGGGATTTGCCTAATTATCTTGAGCCCGAATTACTCCAGGCATTGATTCAATATTTACTACCGCATTGCAAAGAGGATGTGATGTTGCACGCTTATATTCATACCCGTGAGCAGATGCCTGCACAACCTGGTGTTTATAAGATTCATAGTGGTGATAAGACTACTGTGGTGAGCAAAGAGCAAACAAAAGGGCAAAGCTGTTCAAGCCCTATGTATTATCAGGAGACGCTTCAAAAAATCATGTCGCCTTTCCTGGTCCAGCGTAGCATCCTGCTGTCTGGCGGCATGCAAGAATATCTCCTACAGCGACGCTAGCATAAAAATCAATCAACTAAAATCAAGAGTAATATTTAGTTATTACAGTGCTATCGGCGGTGCCCTTCCCAGAAGTATTAGCGCTATCTGCAACAAGCAAAATTATCAAGTAGTACTCGTTGGGCAATAAACAGCGTATAATCCAGGGTAAGATTAATTTATTGATGCCGTAAAATATTGCTCAACAGACCCGCTGCTATTGTCTCTATAATAATCTTGCTTTGCCTGACAAGTCTGTCAGGCTGTGTCTCAAGATACCCTCCATTAGACCCAGTTCGACCATTGTCCGGTGACTGTAATGATTATGCTCAGTTTTCAGTTTCGATCATTAAACAACGCGATCAGGGCTTTTCAAAACGGGCAACCATCAATATTGCAGGATTTTCGGTTGGCGATCAGGCAAATCGTGATTTGCTATACGCCGAATACAAACCTATTTTCGAAATTGTTTATGCGGACTATATGATTAAGTCATCAGGTATAAGGGCGGCAGGCAGGGTATTCTGCGAACATCAATTAAGAAAGTCCTGGCTGCCATTGGTTACCGAGCGTTACAAGCTGGCAGCGGAGATCATACGTTTATGCCAGAATGCCAATGATGCAGAATCGGATATGGAATTATGCATCCTGGCCAGGGCCAAAGGAAAACCCAGCCCAGAACTTGAAAAACCGCCTGTATAATAGCAATGGTGAATATTGGAAAAGTGGAATGAATGAGCGAATCGATGAACTAGAAACACAACTGGCCTTTCAGGACAGTACTATTGCCTCTCTCAATGAGGTGGTGACGGATCAACAAAATCAAATAGATATGCTTCGTCAGCAACTCGAAGAGGTAAAACTTCAAATGCAGTCTTTAGCCGAAACGATTAATAGCCCTGACGGAGACGAACCACCGCCGCCGCATTACTAGGCCTGGGGTAGAGAGAATGACAGAAGGCGTACGTGTATTTGGGATGGACATGGTCGATAAGGTATCGATGCCGCATGTCATGACATACATTCACACTAAGCTACATGAATTCGACACATGTCTTATCGAATGGATCAAGCTCCTGCCGCTAAATAAAAAGGCAATTCTGCATGGCTGTTGCACTTACCCGTTAAGAATAAAACCACGCTCACGTAGCTACAAATCGGGGTATCGCTTACGTGCCAGTGTCAATACTGAACTGGCACCGCCATTTGTTTATCAGCATTGGGGGCGGATACCGTCGAAAAAATGTAAACAGGGCTGGTATTCGGGGGCGAAGATCTTCCGCTTTGATGATCTGGAAGAGTGTGCGGTGCACACCCTGGCCCATGAGTGTTTTCATTTTTTAAGTCATTCTAAACAGGTTGCACACAAAAATACCGAAGCCAATGCAAATTGGTGGGCAGACATGTGGACAGCTGAGTTTCGTTTAACACGAATACAGTATTAACCGTTTGTTACTAAACGGCATTTAACAAAGGGGGAGTCATGGCAAGGATTGTCTACGGTGTTTCAGGTGAAGGTTCAGGGCATTCTTCACGAGCCCGTGAAATACTTTCGCATTTGTCAAAAAGTGGACATGAAGTCAAGGTTGCTAGTTATGATCGTGGCTATCGAAACCTGAGCGATCAGTTTGATGTCCATGAAATAACTGGTTTAACGATTGTTAGCATTGATAACAAGATATCACCGATACGCACACTACTGGAGAATCTCAAAGGCTTACCCGATGGCGTGAAAAGTTTTCGTAAGACGCGTAGGCAATTATTTAAACAGTTTAAACCGGAATTTGTTATAACTGATTTCGAACCTACCACGGCCTACCTGGCAAACTATTATAAAATCCCGCTTATCTCTCTGGATAACCAGCATCGCATGCGTTACATGGAATATTCACGGCCGAGTGAATTTGCCAAAGACGCTTTAGTAACCGAAGCGGTGATCAAGGCAATGGTGCCGAAACCGGATGTCTCCTTAGTCACCACTTTTCATTTTGGTAAAATAAAAAACCATCATACTTTTTTGTTTCCACCCATATTACGCGAGGCTGTTTTGTCCTTAACGCCGAGTGTAAAAGATCATATTTTGGTTTATGCCACCTCGGGATTTGAGACTCTGCTTGACCAGTTAAAAGATTACTCGCGTGAAACGTTTGTCGTTTATGGTTATGACAAGGATGAACAGGACGGTAATATTCAATATCGTCCATTTAGCAAAACAGGTTTTCTTGATGACCTTGCCTCATGTAAGGCGGTGATTGCCACCGCTGGTTTTACGTTGATTACTGAGTCGTTGTATTTAGCCAAGCCTTATTTAGCACTACCTATGAAAGGTCAGTTTGAACAGGCACTCAATGCATTAATGTTAAATGAACTTGGTTATGGAAAAGCTAGCTTTGATTTAAAGAAAGATGACATTGCGACTTTTCTATATCAACTTCCCGCATATAATGAAAATCTGATTGATTATCCACGCCAAGGAAACCAAAAAATTACTGCGTTTATTGATGATTTACTTGAAGCAGGGGGCGATAAGTTACAAAATGTTAGTCGCTACTCAAATCGGAAATAAGATAACGATAAGCATATGTTAACGACTGCTGCGACAACGACCGATTTTATTCAGGCACATATTATCCGAGGCCGGCTTGAGGCAGAGGGGTTGCACCCTAGTGTTGCCTTCGAACACCATATCAGGATGAACTGGTTTATTTCCAATGCCTTGGGTGGTGTGCGAGTACAAGTACCCCCTTCAGAACAAACGCAAGCGCTAGACATCGTCAAGCAGATCAATGCGAACAGCTATCAGGCATTACTTGAGGAGCAGGAAGAAACGCAGGATGATTTGTGCTGCCCTGCCTGTGGTTCGAAGGATGTCCGCCGTAGCCGTTTTACTGAGTCACTGGCACTGGTGGTGCTTTGGTTTATGATGTTACCCATTCCTTTTCAAACCGGTGCATATAATTGTCAATCCTGTAAACACCACTGGGTTAGCCAGGCCGGTAAAGGCACCGGGGTTGGACTATCGTTGTTCGCCATTCTTTTTGCCCTGATTATTTATTATGTAATAGCGATCATATCGATCGGTGTTCTCCGTTTTACTTCTTACATCTTGCCTTAATGCCAGCTGAGCAACACTCACAATTCCCATGTGTAATCGAAATGCAGGAAAATCAGCAAGCCGGAGTGGTGGCACTGGTAGAAGCCGCAATGAATGCTGAAGAGGCAAAATGGGCTCAGCAGACTTTCAATTTTCACTTCGCTTGCTGTAAGCAGGGAATTGATTCGACACGCAAATTTTATGTTGCACGAATCGAGGATGTAATTGTGGGTGTTGCTGGCTTACATCGGTATCGCTGGGGACCGGAGGAAAACGTCTGGCTATCCTGGTTTGCGGTTGCGCCTGATTATCAGGGCCGAGGTATTGGTAAATACTTACTTAAGTCTGTCTGTGATGTGGCACGCGAGCAGGGCTACAAAAAGATCTTCATTGAAACCTATCAGCAAACTACCTTTGAACGCGCCGTTGAATTTTATCAACGACAGGGTTTTCTGCAGGTTGGTTCAATAGGACAATTTATGCCTGATCAAAGTGACATGTTGGTATTCATGCTAGCGCTCGATGCCAAGCGCTGATTATAGGCGTGACATTAGCTTGTAAAAAACATGGGTTCTAATCTTAGGACGCTGTTAAATTTAGCGCGATTTTTGTTCAGTTGTGATTCAGGTTGGTATTTTAACCTATATATAAGGCATACTTGTCGATACTTACGAATACAAGATACTTAATATTTTCAGACAAACATTGAAAGGATAGGAACGTGAAAATTCACACTAGCAGATTTATTGCAGTCGTCGCTTTTGCCGCTTTATCTGGGCTGGCCTTTAACGCATCGGCGGGGGATTCAAAATACAAGACTCAAAAAGAAAAGTTGAGTTATACCGTGGGAACTCAGATGGGTAACAGTCTGAAACAGCAAGGTCTCACCGAGCTTGATCCAAAGATTATTGCTGAAGCTATTGCCGATGTATTGGCGGGCTCCTCTCCGAAACTTAGCCAGAACGAAATGCAAGCAGCGATCAAGAAATATCAAAAAGATATGGAAATTAAACGCAAGACTGCCGTTAAAAAGGAAAAAACAGCCGGCGATGCATTTCGTGCAAAGAACAAAAAGCGCAAAGGTGTTACGACACTAAAAAATGGTATTCAATACGAGATACTGAAAACAGGCAAAGGTCCCAAGCCCAAGAAAACCGATACGGTTACCGTTCATTATCATGGTACCTTGATTGATGGTTCGGTCTTTGACAGCTCGGTTAAGCGTGGCAATCCTGCGACTTTCCCGCTCAATGGTGTTATCAAGGGTTGGGGTGAAGTATTGCCGCTGATGCCTACTGGTTCAAAATGGAAAGTGGTTATCCCACCTGAGCTTGCATATGGTGAACAGGGTGCGGGTGCAAAAATTGGTCCAGGCGCAACCTTAATATTCGAGATCGAATTGCTCGAGATTAAAAAATAAGCTTTAAATACGTCCAATAAAACGGCATTGTCTGATCGGTTCACGGATCACAATGCCGTTTTTTTACGCCTGGAATTTTTAGCGATTCATTTTCGCGACTTAGTTATTGTAATCACAGCTAATTTTTTTCTGCTTGCGGCAGGCAGGCACATTTGTTTCAATTCATAGTCCGTCCGGACATCATGTAACGATTATTAGACCATGCAGCCTGCACAATTTTGGAAACGCGCCATTGTCTTTGTGGATATGGATGCCTTTTTTGCCTCCATTGAACAACTCGATGAACCTTCGTTGCGCGGGCAACCTGTTGCAGTGACAAATGGTTTGCGTGGTACCTGTATTATTACCTGTTCTTATGAAGCGCGTGCCATGGGTGTCTATACCGGGATGCGCGTTCGTGATGCACAGCAGTTGTGTCCACGTTTGATACAACGGCCGGCTCGCCCAGAACGCTTTGCTCAGATTGCAACGCGCATGACCGATGCCTTACGTGAAAGGATTAGTCCAGACCTGGAAATATTTTCTGTCGATGAAGCTTTTCTTGATGTCACACACTGCCAGAAACTATTAGGCACGCCAGAGTCTATCGCTCGCCAGACCAAGGCACTAATCGAAGAAGTAGTAGAGCTGCCTTGTACCGTGGGAGTGAGTGGCGACAAGACGACGGCGAAGTACATTGCCAAGTCTCACAAGCCAAATGGTGTGGGTGTACTACCTCCCTGGCAGGCAGGAGAGCATTTAAAGGATGTACCTGTTACTAAATTGTGTGGCATCGCCGATGGCATTGGCCGTTTTCTGGCGGCGCGCGGTGTTTATACCTGTGGCGACATGGCATCTTTACCGGTTGGTGTGCTGGGCAAACGCTTTGGTTACCCGGGCCGACGCATATGGTTAATGTGTCAGGGGCTGGATCCAGATCCAATACACACTAGTGTCGCTGCACCCAAAACCCTGGGGCATGGCAAGGTCATGCCACCGGATACAAAAAATGCTGATGTCCTGATCATGTACCTCTCTCACATGAGTGAAAAGCTTGCAACACGTTTGCGCCGCCACTCTTTGCAGGCCAAAAGTTTTTCGATTGGTTTATTAACTCGCTACGGTTGGCTCGGTGATACCTATCGAAGCACATTGCCCAGTAACGATAGTAAGTTGATCATGAGTCTGACGCGACAGATGTTGGATGAGCACTGGCGTGGTGAAGGCATCTCACAAGTGCAGATTACCGCGCTGGATCCTTGCCCTGTAGACGGTCAGTTGGAACTGTTTGGTGACGATCAGCAAGAGCGACAGGCGGTGAATAAAGCCGTGGATACCGTTAACCAGCGTTATGGTGAACTGACATTGGGGCCGGCACGTTTGTTAAAGCGCTCTGACATGCCGAACGTGATTTCGCCCGCCTGGAAACCGAACGGGCCACGGCAAACTATTTAGAAGTACCAGCTCAGATAACCCTTCGCCACATTTCTGCTAAAAGTTTCCGTCGTAAAGTTTGATCGATTATCGGTGTAGGTATAAAGCACACCAAGCTCGAGCCCAGCCGTGGGTGTGGTGTATAAATTAAATCGATACTGAAAGCGATCATCGTCACGGATCAAACCCGATATAGATTCGGCTTCATAGACACTATTGCGAAACAGGATCTCGTTTTTCATTTTTAATGCAGCGGGTAAAGAATTCCTGAGTCTGAGTCGGATACTGTGACGCGTCGGCGAGTAGTTGGTCGTTGCTGTATCTTGCCGATCATTGGCTTCATATTCATAACGGACTCGTATCTGGCCAACCCTCGTAGTTGTTAGATACTCTGTACGAAATCGGTGGCGTGTGCCACCAAGGTAGTTATACGAGGGGTTGTCCGATTCAATGTCATTGAATTGATAACGGAAGCGCAGATAGTTTCTCTTGTGGGTATAGCGTTTTAGGTCTAAACGTATACCAGATGTTGACTGGTAATCAATTCTGTTGAGTTCACTGGATGTGTAGAGCAGTGAGGGCGTAATTCTCCATTTGCCAGTTTTGATTGGAAATGCCAGCGCAGTTCCTAGCTGCCTATAGTCATTGCTATTCTCGGTAGAATAATCTTTATTGTAGTAAGAAAACTTAAGATCTATATGCTTAAAAAAAATTTTTAAGTTGGCGTAGGTCTCCAGGAAATCATCGGCTCGCTGTGATGGCGAGTCGGTTCCTACCTGTGTCACATTGCTGTCGTGGCCGTAGGCAATATTGATACCACCATCAATAAAATTCTTTCGTTTTTTCGTGACCCTATATTTACTGATCATCCTGTTGGCCAGTGCGCTGATTTTTGTGTTGCTCGGGTTGCTCGGGTTGCTCGCCGCTTTTTTGAACCACTCGAGCGCCTCTCTTTTCTGCTTTTGTTTGAGCTTAACCAGACCGAGGTTGTACTGAACGATTGGTTTAAGTTTTTCGCTGGCCAGCGCGCCCTGAAAAGACTTCTCAGCCTGTAAGTACTGGCCCAGTTTGTAATGACTTACGCCGAGGTTGTATTCGATGACAAGTGGCTTATAGCCGCTCTGCTTAGCTTGATTGAAGTAACGAATGGCTTTTCGGTAATCCTTAGATTGAAAGGCCTGCATGCCTAAATCAAAGAGGTTAGAGTCGCTGGCAAAGACGGTGGCAACGTTAAAAGTGAAAGCCATAGCGATAATCAATAAGCGGGATCGCATGGGTATAACAGTCTCCAACACACAGAAAATGGTCTGTCCAAACAGACAGACCACATACATTACATTATATATTTGTTATCGGAAAGTGGTGCTCGGCACGTTTCCAAACTTGGATGGCGCTGAGTTAAGAAGAGGATTCCGGTGTCTCCTCAGGCTCATCTACTTCATCAGGTTCATCTACTTCATCAGGTTCATCTACTTCGTCAGGTTCATCTACTTCGTCAGGTTCATCTACTTCATCCGGTTCATCTACTTCATCCGGCTGGTCTTTTTCATCGGGCTCGTCTTTTTCATCCGGCTCGTCTTTGCCTTCGCCGTCATTATCATCACCAGAGCTTTTATCATCCTTACTGTGGTGTTCCAACTCGGGCAACTCGATCTCATTGGTGATCTCACGCGCATCTTCACTACGAATCACATCCATGGTGATATCAGAGAGGTCGGGTTTATCGACTGCATAGACAACCGGGCTGGTCAGTGCCAGCAATAGTGCGATAGTGAATGTGCTCATCAAGTGTTTCATATGTACTCCTAGTAAAATCCTTTTAACTAGTCAAAGTTGCTGTGTAGTGCGAAGAGGCGGGTATGGCCACCAGGTTTAATTGAAATACGCGAGTTTGCCCTTCGTGGGTAATGGTCGCATATAGAGTGCCGCCATTCTTTTCTTTTACGATCAACGGCAGGGACAGTTTGTTGCTGCCCTGTTTGAAGCTGGTTTTCCATTCCAGACTTCCACGGTTAGGGTACCCCGCAATCTCGGTGCCCTCTGGTAATTCAATTCTAATCTGAGCATCTTGAAGCTGGCTCGGACTGTTAAACACCAGGTCTACCTTGCGAGTTTGTAGTGGTTGTAGCTCGACCGTCATTATTGGCATGGCATCGCCTTGCTCTAATGACGGGCTGTTGAAGACAAACAGTACGGCAAAGATGGCCAACGCCGCAGTACTGAAACCGGCCGCAAACCAGATGGGAATATGGTGAGATTTGTGTTGGCGGACTTTTTCCGGCTTTTTGTCCAGGAATGCCAGGACTCGCTTTTCGTAACCGGCGCGGGGTTCGGGAATATCCAGGCTGCTCAGCTCCTCCAACAGGGCTTGCGCAGATTGGTATTCGGCCTGACAAGGCCCGCACTCCCGTAGGTGTTGGGCCATAGCTTCCCGCTCCTGGGTGGCTACATCACCATCAAGATACTCGTCGAGTCGGGCTGTTACGGATTCACAATTCATTGGCATAGGTCTCATAGTCATAGGTTAACACGACGAATTTCCCGAAATGGTTCCCTTTGTAATACAGTCCGCAGGGTTTTTCGAGTGCGGTGTAAGCGGGATTTTAGCGTACCTAGTGGGGTTTCCATGATTTCTGCGATCTCGACCAGGGTGTGACCCTCGACGTCATGTAGCAAAACCAGCATTTTTTGCTCAATAGAGAGCTCATTCAGTGCATTTTCCAGCTTTTCGCCCAGTCTGTCGCGTTCTACGGCCTGAATGGGGTTGGGATCGGCATCTTCCAGCTGATTGATAGTGTCAGTCTCATCTTCGTAATTGGGGACACTGGGATTACGCTTCTGCCGGCGCGTAAAGTCGATAAACTGGTGGTAGAGGCTCTTCAGCAGCCAGGTTTTGGCACGTTCCAGTGAAGCCAGATCGATGTCCTTGTTGTATAAGCTCATCAATAGCTCCTGCACCAGGTCTTCTGCATCATCGGGGTGACCGCAGAGACGATAGGCGTACTGGTACAGAGTGGTCAGGTGCGGGCGGATCTGTTTTTCAAATCGCTTTTGCCGGGAACCTGAAAATAGCTGATTTAGTTTCATCTTGAAAATAGGCTGTTAGTTACAAATACTTTAATGCTACAAGACTGAGCTTAAGTCCACCTTAATACAATCATGGTGATTGGGTGAATTGTTATGCCCGAATTTGCGCACAGAAATTACCTTAATTATCATAGAGTAAGAATACTATATAAGTGATAGCAACATGTGTGGTCGATACACCTTAGGCAGACAACCCAACTCTTTATTGGACTATTTCCATTTGCATGGCGAGGTACCGGTTTATCACCTTTCCTGGAACATAACACCGAGTCAAATGGCCCCAGTGGTGTTACAAGATACTAAGCAAGGTTCGGGTGCTGGGCGTGTCTGTCAGTTAATGCGTTGGGGCCTGGTTCCAGGCTGGTCTAAGGGACCAGATCCTCGTTACAACATGATCAATGCCAAGGCAGAGACGATAGACCAAAAACCTGCATACAAAAATGCATTCAGCCAAAGGCGTTGTTTGATTCCCTGTGATGGCTTCTATGAATGGCATGCCGTGCCTGAACATGAATTAGAGCAAAAACCAGAAATGTCATTGGCACTGGCATCAGAGCCAGCGAGTAAAAAAAATACCAAAAAGAAAAATAGAATAGCCAAGCAGCCATATTATATTTACAAAAATGATGACTCTTTATTGGCTTTAGCAGGTATCTGGGAACAGTGGGCGAGTCCGGACGCCTCACAACAGATTGACTCGTTCAGCATTATCACTACCGATGCTAATCCGTTTATGCAGAATATTCATCACCGTATGCCGGTCATTCTGAGCCCGGATCAATTTGATACCTGGCTATCCGAACAGCACCAGGCTAGTGATCAGCTGAAGTCTTTATTAGTGCCTTACCAGGGTGATGATCTAGCCATGCATACAGTAAGCAAGGCGGTCAACTCACCTAAAAATGACGGTATCGAACTTACTGAAGCTGTCGAAGCCTAATTGGCTTTTTGTGCCTTATTTGACAGGAGATCAAAGGCAATAGAGGCGTATTCGCTAAAGTGAATGAAGGTCTGAAATTCCTCCATTGTTAGCTTGCGGCCACTACGCTTACAGTCAGCGTAAATCAAACCGCGGCCTTTATCCTTTACCCAGATGGGCATAACAAAAAATTCAATTGCATCAATACAGTCTTCGATCTCTTTTGTCATGAAGGGTTTCATTACAAGGCGTGTTTTTTCATTTAACCAGAAAGCATCTTTGGATTTTAGAAGCACAGAAAAAATATTTTTTTCAGCAAGCGAAATGTTAAAACATTTTCTAAAACGCTCCTTCTCGTCACCCAGGGTGTATTTAGCTCGCAGAACATTATCCTGTGGTGATGTAAATGCGATAATTGTACGCTCCATACCCAGCGCGCGATAAATGCCTTCACTGATCGTTCCCAGGATCGCATTTAAATCTGTTTTTTCATGCAACATAGTAGTCAGTTCGCGCAGTATGTTCATTTGCAATGACTGATCGGCAACATGAATCTCGCCTATGTCTTCGGATACCTCTTGTTCATCGCCCACAGGTAAGGGAATGAATTTGATCGCGGCCTCAGCGCCATACTCTTTTGCTGTATTTGCTGCTTCGTGTGCACAACTTTCTACAAGTAGATTCGTTTCTTCGATTGTTAAACCAAGGTGTTCGGAAATCGTCTTGATGCATTCTCTAGTTTTGACGCCACCCCAACCCTCTTCTACAGATAGGATTAAGGTGTTGGATAAATCCAGATCGATGACAGCGCTGTCTTCTGGTGTGTGACCAGAAAGGTAGTCGGTTAATAATGTGCTTAGACTCCATTCTTGGTTGAGAGAGGTGGAAAGTTGTTTGAGAGAAAATCCGAGCACAGATTCTTCTGCCTGATCCTGATCGCTGTATTTTTTATAGGCTGCATCCAGATCATTTGCGCGACCATAGGGAAAACACCAAAAAGCCATTCTACCCAGTCGCGAGAGCAAGGCGGCAACGAATACGGCTTCCGGTTCGGTGCTGCCTCTTTGCTGAGCTATAGCGCGTGCCTGCACCGCCGCATGGAATGAGCGCGCCATTTCTTCGAGTGCGTGATCGTGCTGTACCCCTTTTAGTAGAGGTTCGAGCAAGGCAATCGAAAGCGCCATACTTCGAACGGTATTAAAACCAAGTAAAACAATGGCGCGGCTAATGGTGTTGATGGGTTGGCCAGATGGATTGAACACGACGCTATTCGCCAGGCGTAGCACCCGTGCCGTCATGCTGCTGTCGCGTAATATGAGATGAGCCAGGTTAGCGATGGAGGTGTCTTCATCGGTTGAGGCCGCTGCTATACTGCGTGCGGTATGGGCGAAGACGGGCATTTCCTCTTCACTGATGCGACGAGTCCATTCTTTGAGACCAATTATCGGGTTTTCTGGCTGTTCCATCGACCTACGGAGTGTATTGCTTGTGCTTAGCTACTATATCGAGCAAAATGGAAAAATATAAAGGCGGATCTAACTATTTGATCTAACTAAGTTTCCCCCCCACTTTTTGTTCTTGGTTGGGTGAGATAGTTTTACGGCTTTTACGTTTAGGGCAGGCATGAAAAATGACTTTTTAAGCCGGTCCAAATGCAGGATGCACACTGGGGACTTAGGTGACAAGGGCTTTAGGATAAAGCCAATTACCATGACAAGATATGATTGCTAAATTTTCGTTATTTTTCCTAATAATATTTTTATCCATCGCGATTAATTTGCCAGACAGTATGATTGCGCGCTTGGGTCTGGATGCAAATTATCTGTTGGCTGCCCTGGCGTCGGTTGCGATCACTGGACTGATCGTTCACCGCCGTATGTTATTAGTCCTGTTAGTACTGGCTTGTACGATAGGGGCAAACTTGCCTGAGAGTGTGGTCGATTATGTTGGCCTTGATCGGGACATTTTGTTTGCGACCCTGATTGCTCTAATCGTAGTGCCCTTTGTAGCAGGAAAGGTTGAGATAAAGTAATCGGTAAAAGGATGGGCGTGACTAAAACTGAGAAGTCAAAACGCCATATACCGAGCACTAAGTAATACAAGGACGTTATAATTATGAAGTTAGATCTATTCAAACCCTCTATTTATGAAGAAGACTGGTATGCGCAGTGGTTAAAGCATAATGCAGGCTTTTTACCTTTACTATTAACCTCTTGTTTTAAGGGGCAGCCCGGTGGGTTACCCGAAAACCGTTCGATACGCGCAAGTGATACGCAACATGGTCGCTTTGTTGCAATTGAGCAAAGACGTTACAAGTGGATTTACCTGGTAAAACCAATTCATAAAGTTGAAAAACTCCCTTGGATAACAGCACTAATCGATCAGATTGATAATGCAGGCGGATACAGTTATCTACAATATTCGTCAGAGGCCAAGCAGTCATTTTTAGTGATTGATCTTCCTGTGGGGCAATATCTGGAATTTTGTTTTGGGACTGAACTTTGTTTTACGCTGAGACAAATTGAATACGTTGATTTAGGAAATATTTAGGGCAAAAATCGATCCAATTGCGGTAAATATTTTTAGCGCACTGCCTTACGGATACGTTACAAACTGTAAACTTGATTGACGAAATCTCTTTTAGCGTGTACTAATCTATGTACCCCAGTAAAATAATAGACTTCTCATGAATCAGACAATCGGAAATGCATTGATGGAAAAGCGCAAACATAAGCGCATCCAATATGGTCGGACAGTTAACGTCAAGACGCAACAAGGCCGTGACTTAAAGCTGGAGATCCTGGATTACTCGATGGGTGGCATGGGTCTGGTGGGTCATACCCTGTTTAGACCAGGCGATATCCTTGAGTTCGAATCCATCATGACATTGGATGGTGATGTCCGCAGCCTTGAATTGAAGGGCGAAGTGCGTCATATCCAGGAGCAATTCCAGGAGTTCTCATTCGGCGTCAGTTTTCTTTAGCCTCCGAGTCTTTCCTTTTTTAATACAAGCTAATAACTAGCGAGTCATCTGGGTAAATTACCCTATATTTTGCAATCTGTGACTTTAATCCCATTCCTAACATGCTGAAAAGCTTATATAGTTAGTCTCACAAGTTAAGAGTCGTACAGACCGAATAGAAGGGTGTGCAGAGGTGGTTCACTTGGTAGAGCAACAACACGACAGACGCAGTTTTCCCCGCGTCCCGATCCAGGCGCGTATGCGCGTAAGTCACTCCCGATTAGGTACCCTAGAAGGTTATTCCATTAACGTCTCTGACACCGGTATTTATCTGCGTCTCCACGATGTTCCTAAAGTCCCCAGAGGCGCCCACATTGGTCTGCAAATGCTGGATTCCGCCAATCCGGGAATTATTTTCAATACACGTGTGATCCACTCTACTAGCAGCGGTCTTGGCATTGCCATCGTGGATTATGAGCTCAATGGGATGCGCTATACGCTTGATGAATTGCGCCGCCAGTGGACTGTGAGCAAGTCTGACATGCCAACTGAAGCCACTCGTGGCCTCCACATTGTCAAAACTAAAGTTTAATGCTGCTGGCACTTGTTGCTACCAAGACACTATTCAATTTAGGTAATATCCCGAAAAACCAAGGAGTTAAACCTTGAATCTAGGGTGATATCTATTCATAAATAAGCTATAAATACCTTACTAAGGCTGTTTGCAAGCTGGGTAATCCTTGTTTATTTGAGTCAGGAAGGGAAGATGGTAACGAATGCCAACCGAGATGTAATTGAACGTCGCATTTTCACACGTCGTTTAGTCAATGCTCAGGTCAGACTGTCCCACAGCACGATTGGTGAGATAAAGGCTCGGACAAGGGATATCTCGGATAGTGGTGTGTTTGTAGAGGCTTTCCCGGTCCCCAAACTGCCGATCGGTTCTCACGTCAAAATGAACCTGCTGGATTCTCCTATGCCTGAAATTGCTTTTAATATGAAGGTGGCCCGGGTCGAAGCCGATGGGCTGGGATTGATGTTTATCGACTATGAGATGAATGGCGAACGTTACACCATTGATAGTTTACGCAAAGAGGTGAGGGGCAAGTAGCAGCCCGGTCTCCCATGACACCAATCCATATCCGCGTGCTGCGGCATTCGGCCTTTTACAGCCCCTTATTGTTGACCATAGCCGGTGGTTTCCTTCGCGAACAAGGCCTGGAAGCGCTCTATGATGTCGCCACACCGGATAATGGCGTCGAAGCTGGGATCGGTTCAGGCCAAATCCAGGTAGCCCAATCAGCTGTGGCGGTTAGTTTCATGTCACCAGCCAACTCTATCAGGCACTTTGCCCAGATTAATCAACGCGACGGATTCTTCCTGACTGCACGCCACTATGCTGGTAAAACAAGCATGGCTGATTTCGATTGGCATAGCCTAATAGGCAAACGAGTTCTGGTGGATCACTTTTTCCAGCCGCTCGCCATGTTTAAGTTTGCCCTGAACAAGCTCGGTATTGATATTAATCAGATAGAGGTGGTGGACGCAGGTGATGTGAATAGCATCGATGGGCATTTTCGAAAGGGCGAGGGTGACTTTGTCCACCAGCAAGGGCCATATGCGCAACAGCTAGAGGCTGATGGCCTTGGCCAGGTTGTGGCTCAGGTGGGTGACGTTGTGGGTCCGGTCGCGTTTAGCAGCCTTTGTGCTTCCTCTGATTGGTTAGCTACGGATATGGCGAAGGCTTTTATGTCCGCATACCGCAAGGGTCGGGAGGCGAGTCGGGATTTGCCAGCGGAAGACATTGCCTTACTTGAAAAGGATTATTTCCCTGAGATAGATATGCCCGTCCTTGTGCAGACAATCAGAGCCTATCAGGGACTTGGATGCTGGGAGGGGGAGCCGGATATTTCACCAGAGGTGTTTGAAAATACCCTGAATGTGTTTGAGTTCAGTGGTGATATAAATCAGCGTTTTGCCTGGCAAGATATCGTCAGCAGTCCGCCGGATTTGCGGGACTGATTTATCCTTCGCCCAGTAACATAACTAGTGACGCACGTCGGTGACGTACATGGGAATAGCGATTAAGATAGGGCAAGTCTGAACAAAAGGCGTACGCTATGATCGATGCCGAGCTAGATAAAGAGACCGCCGCCGGGAGTATTATTTTGAGCCCGAATTTATCTGCGCGTTGGCAAACCACCAAATATTTTTTGTACATCGTTAGTGCCTTCGCCTTAACTATTGCGATTTGTTTTGCCGCTATTGGGCTCTGGATGATTCTGCCCTTTACTGGTCTTGAAATACTGGCCTTATTGATTGTGATGTATCGAGTATCCAGAAAGTGCTACCGAAAAGAGGTGATACGCCTGAATAAAGAGACTATCACCGTGGAATCTGGGCATGACAAACCGAAAAATCGCTGGTACTCGGAATTATTCTGGACGCGCCTGATTGTGCAACCAGCCGGGCACCCCTGGCACAGTGATAAATTGTTTTTACGGGGCCGGCATGATCAAATTGAGATTGGCGCATTTTTAAATGATCAGGAAAAGCGAGCATTGGTCAAACAATTAAGCATGTATGTAAACGTTGCTTAAAACAGCGTTTGAATAAATAACGAATAAAAATACGGGACAAACTAACTTTTGGCACTCGCTGATTTTTTCTCAGGGCTATCGACGACCGCGTCAGTAGCTTCGACCTTTCAGTCGTTACTAAAAAACACGCGTGGCACGCAGCGCGCGTTATTACTTGAGCTACAGACAAATATTAATCTACTGAACCTTTTTATTGATGATACCGCCAGAACCACAACGATAATAAAAAAACTGAATGTTACCGAATATGAAAAAGCGGTGAAGAGCGATTTCAACTTCAAAGACCTGAAGAAGACTCGCGTCAGTGGGCGCCTGGTGTTGGATGTAAAATCTCTACAGGCTTATGCAGGCTGGCAAACTGAGCAGCTGTTTGAAAATATCTATTTAAAGATTCATCAGCTAAAAAGCATTATAGATATCGACCCGGAAAATACGAATTTCCGCTTAAGTGTGCGACTGAAAAATTTACACAAAATAATGATTCTTTTACTCAAACATATAAAGTCCTGAATTATTGCCGGTTCATAGAAAAAAGTCATTTATGCTGCGTTAATAGGCAATGGGCTCATTTCAATTACGAGATTTGCTGCCGCCTTTAATTACCAATAGTTTGGCGATGTTGCCGGAGGGGATTCACTCTTTAGTCGACTGGTGTTTTGTTGTAGCTATTTTGATTTTTGCTGTAGGTGCAGGTGTTTTTCTTTTCCTGGAGTGAAACGCGTATTTATTGAAGCCGAATCACTTGTTCAGCACCAGAAAATATCCAGCCAGGATACTGCCTGGTTATTGAAAATTACTAAGCGCAATAAAAAACCCGATCATGCGATCGGGTTTTTACTTCAACAGTCATACTGTGTTTTATGCAGCAGCAATTTTCTCATTATTGAGGTTCATGCGCTCCACAGTCTCCTCGTGAATCGCGGCTAAGGTAATGCCATCAAGGTGAGTAGATACCTTGGACTCTAGTACCCCCCAGGCATACATGGTTGCTGACTGAGGTTGGCCTTTGAAATCGGCGGCTGTTTTGCGGTTGATATCTATCGCTGAAACAATTTCTGCAATCGAGATGACTTCGCTTGGCTTACCAAGAACATAACCACCACCAGGACCACGAACACCTTTAACAAGATTGTTTTTGCGTAACAGCGCAAATATTTGCTCAAGATAAGAGAGCGAAATATCAAGTTTCTTAGCTAAAGAGGTTAACGAAACTGGGTTGGGCATTTGGAATGCCAGATTTAGCATAGCTTTAATTGCGTAATGTGCACGAGAAGAAATAGTCATAGCCTTACTTTCCTGTAATTTAATAGTCGTTCAACTTACCGTCCCATAGAAATAGCCTTTCCTTCGCTACAGTCCTTGTTAGTCCCGGTGCAGACCAAACGCATTCTATGGATACCCTGACTACAAAAGTAGGAATTAACCTTGGTTTTCACAATGCTTTTTTTGTTAATTATTGTTAATTATAGTCTGGTTATTATTTGGCCGTAGGCGGGCATTGTGTGTCAATTCGATAGGTGTGACAGCACAGTGTCTGGTAACGTTCAATAAATAGTTTAAATTCAGTTAATTATGGCACAATTGCGCTTACTACTGATGAGTAAAAAAACAGGTGTTATCAGAAATGTACAGACCGAGCCGCTATGCCTTACTGTTGCTGTTAGGTATTTTTATCACAGGCTGTGTGGCGGTTACGCCTTCCCCTAAAAAAACCATCGTATTATCAGAGCCGACACCGGTGACCATCTCAGATGAGGTACTGGCAAACGAGATCAGCCAGCTAAAAACAACCCGCCGAGTAAAAGATAAGATCCGCCGCTTACACCATGAAGACCCTGTTGAAAGGGCCTGGGCTGCATATCAGCTCGCCAAGTTAGGGCGAGGTGCGGCACCTGCCGTGCCCTATTTGATCAAGATGCTGGCAGACAACACGCCGGTTCTATTATCGCGTTACCTGGGTGCTGGCTTTCATTCCAGTTCGGATACAACACCCGCTCAGGAGGCCTCGCGTACCCTGGCAAAAATAGGTGAGCCTGCAATGCCCAGTCTCGTTGAGGCCTTGTCTTCAGCGAATGAAGATGTGCGGCGGCTTGCAGTCAAATCATTGGGTCAGGTTGGCGATATCAAATCGATTGAGGTTTTAATCAAAGCCCTTACCGATCCGAGTCGTCGTGTACAAGCAGCTGCGGCAATCGCCTTAGGAAATTATCGTCACCCAATTGCCTCACAAAAATTAACGGAAGTTTTCCCAACTGTTGAACCTAAAGTTCGTGTACATCTTATTTATGCTTTATCTCAGATAAATGACATTATTGCCGTTCCCTTTTTGATGGATCAGTTTGCGCAACAAGAGCCTGATGTGAAAGCGGCGATTGCACTGGCTTTAGGTAAGTTACGTGATGCCCGAGCACTGCCTACATTGTTAACTGCGGCACAGGATGATGATGAGATCGTTCGTGCTAATGGTCTATACGCACTTAGTTCATTTTATACACCAGCGGTAATCGATACATTGATAAATAGTCTGGATGATCCGGTACAGCGAGTTAGGGAGGCTGCAGCTGAGGCACTTGGTCAATTAACCGGGCTAAAGTTAGGCCCAGTCAAACAAGACTGGTTATCCTGGTGGGAAACCCAAAAACAAGCCATGCAAAAAGACGGTAAATCTAACTAGTTAGCATAAGTTTACAATTTGCATTTTAAAATGAGACCGGGTTTATATTCTTAAGCAAAGTGTTCTGATGTAATTATGTCGTCAAACCACCCCCATTGGCGCAGGAGCACGAATTTTGTTTATGCAGGAACGTCGCGAGTACACGCGCGTTATTTTCAGACGTGATGTCTATTTAACGCTTCCTAATGGTGAATCACGGCACTCTGTATCCGAAGATTTTTCTATGTACGGTATGGCGTTAGTCACAGAGTCACCCCTGGATAAAGATCAAACTCTATATCTCGAATTTAAAATTCTAAGTAAAGACGATTGGCGCGATATCAATTTACGCGGCAAGGTTGTCTATTCGAGTGGGGACGGTGAGCAATATAAAAGCGGTATCTGTTTTTATTAAGATTATTTTTCTTTTATAGATTGTTCATCTGCTTTTAATAGCGTTAATGCGCGTTGAGCTTTATCAATGCAACTAGGATATTTACCATGCTGTTGCTGAATTTTCGCTGCCTTGATTAAATTCCCCAATTTTTTACGCATATCCTTTTCGAGTTCATCATTACTGGCTTTAAAATGCTTGCTCGCTAGTTTGATGTCGTTATCGCATTGAACATCTAGAGGGACAGGCCGATGTTTGGCGCAGGAGAACATCACGAGGGATAAGAAAAAAAATAGTGTTAGCTTTGCTGTCATAAGAATTTTTGCTGATACTTGTGGTTGTTGATATATACTAGCAGAGTCAATTCAAATATTAAGGGTTTCGTTGTATGCGTGCATTACTCATTGTTGCTCATGGTAGCCGTCGCGCTACGTCCAATGACGAAGTGCGGGCACTGACGGAACAGCTTCGACCTCAGGCCGAGGCTGAATTTGCACATGTTGCCTGTGCATTTCTGGAGCTGGCCGATCCCCTGATTCCTGATGGCCTTAAGCAGTGTCTGCAGGCAGGCGCTGAAGAGGTTGTCTTGCTGCCTTATTTCCTGTCTGCAGGCCGACATGTAGCGGAAGATATCCCCAATATCGTGGCGGAATTCACCACTGCCCATCCTGAGCTGAAGGTCCAGATTGCTCCATACCTGGGTACAGCGCCTCAATTGCCTAGCACTTTATTACAGTTGGCGATTAATTAGCCAACCCATCCAGGGCTGATCACCTGCCAGAAAATTTTTTTCGGCTGCGGGTTATTTCGCGCAGATCATTTGAATGATCAGTCACTTAGCTAAGAAATATAAGCCAAGATCTAATTGTAAGTCATTGATTTTTAGTGATAATTTTTGTTTCAGATCAGGGACAGGCCCTTGCCAGTGCCCGCTGTCGAGGCTATGGTTACCTCACTAGCTGCTGTTAGCAGTGGCTGGGCGGAAGCAATTTCGCATTTTCTTTGTTGTTATATAATTAAACCTCCTCCGTGGACACTGAGTAATCCTGGGGGAGGTTTTTTTTTGGCAAAGAATTATTTTGCCAGGGTAGAATTGCTGAGATACATAACTATAAAAATATATGACCGACTCACACGATCTCGAACTTGTCCTTAAGTCACATATTCCTATCGTTGTCATAGAGACACGAGAGGAACGGCGTGCTGTGAATCTTATTCAGTCATTGCAGTTTTCGATTGGACTTCCCATTTATCAATGGACTGTCACGGAAGGATTGCAGCGTATTGATCTCGATTATGAACCTCAGCGGTTAAATTCAGAGCCGACCGAAGTGTTAGGTAATATAAAGGCCGGACAGAATGCTGGAATATATACCTTGCTGGATTTTCATCCCTACCTTGAAGAACCAACACATGTACGCCTGTTAAAAGATATTGCATTGGACTATCACGTAACACGTCAGACGATAGTGTTTATCAGTCACGACATTACTGTCCCCCCAGAGCTAAAAAATTTTACGGCTCTGGTAGAATTGAAGCTTCCTGATGAAGCTACATTAAGAGATCTAGTTAATGATATTGCTGAAGAGTGGTCGAAACAGAATAGAAAAAAAGTTAAAGCGAATCCAAAATCATTTGATGCACTGGTTAAAAATCTGTCTGGTTTAACCCATTCAGAAGCCCGTCGCCTGGCTCGCATCGCAATTTATGATGATGGCGCGATTACCCCCAGTGATATACCAGAGGTGATGAAAGCCAAGTATGCCCTGTTGAGTAAAGAAGGCATGCTGCACTTTGAGTTAGGAACTGAAAAATTTTCCAACGTAGGCGGTTTTAGAAAATTAAAGGCTTGGCTCCGCCAGCGCCAACCTGTTTTTAATGGTGAGCTGGATGGCCTCGATAAACCAAAAGGTATTCTGCTGTTGGGTGTACAAGGTTGTGGAAAAAGCCTGGCCGCCAAAGCTGTGGCGGGTGTGTTGGGCATCCCTTTATTGCGCATCGACTTTTCTGCCATGTTTAATAAATACCATGGTGAGACAGAACGAAATTTACGTGAGTCGTTAAAAGCCGCAGAAGTGATGGCGCCTTGCGTGTTATGGATCGACGAACTGGAAAAGGGTATTTCAGTTAGCGACTCAGATGGTGGCACCTCAAAGCGAGTATTAGGCACCTTCCTGACCTGGATGGCAGAAAAGAAGTCCGCCGTTTTCCTGGTTGCGACAGCCAATGAAATAGACGCCTTACCGCCTGAGTTAGTGCGAAAAGGTCGCTTCGATGAAATCTTCTTTGTTGACTTGCCCGATGAAATGACCCGTGCATTGATCTACGAAATACATCTACGCAAACGAGATTTTGATAGCAATAATTTTGACTTAGTACGACTTGCCGCAGCAAGTAACGGATTCTCCGGAGCAGAGATCGAACAATCTGTCGTCGCAGCCATCTATACCGCACATGCTAATAATATAGAGTTAAGTAACAACCACATCCTGCAGGAAATAAAAATCACCAAACCGCTTTCAGTCGTTATGGAAGAAAAGATCACAGCGTTAAGGGAATGGGCGAAGGATCGGACGGTTCCTGTTGATTGAATGTTTTTTTCGCCCTGCTAGGGCGAGATACTTTCTTTGTCCGAACAAAGAAAGTATCCAAAGAAAATCGTCCCCCGTTGCGGGTGTAACCAGCGAGTTTTCGAGTTTTTTGCCCTGACCGGTTTTGATTCGCTTCCATGCTCAGCAAAACCGGGCTCGCCTTCCCTGGCTCGCTCTTATTTTATTTTTCAAAAAACACAAAAACTCACACACCCGCACATGGGGGATGTTTTGCTCACAACAACATTAGAGATTGTTTCCAGGTACCTCGTACTGTGCCTGCTCAGTGGATACACCTCCATGCGCTGGCGACGAGAACAAATTGGCTGCAACGCAAGTAAGGCCTGAAAGGGCGAGCCACGGAAGGCGAGCCTGCGCGTTGAGGCAGGAGGCCGAATCGTGCAGCCTTACTGAGTACTGCCAATTTATTTGAGTAGATAGCCAGCGACGGAGTGTCGTTTCTTTTGGGTACTTTTCTTTGGACAGGCAAAGAAAAGTATCTCGCTTCAGCGAAGCGAAATAGGAGTTTATTTCAAAGAGTAGATTCTCCCCCTGAGGGGGAATCAGAAAAAAGCTTTATGGCTCCTTCCCTAATTTCAATGGCAAATTCTTTTGCCGCTCATATTCTTTCATTGAACCATCATAGATTTTGACGTTTTCGAAACCCAGTTGCCGGAGGGTGAAGTAGGTGTGTGCGGCGCGGTGTCCGGATCGGCAGTAGACGGTGACGGGCTGTTTTGTGTCGGTGACGCCAGCTTTTGCGAGTTCCTGTTTGAGGAAACTGTTGTCATGTAGGGTGAAGCCTTTTTCAATGTTGAGTGCCTGGTCCCATTGCCAGTGTCGGGCGCCGGGGATATGGCCAGTGCGTGGGTATTTAGGATTACCGATATATTCTTCCGGTGTGCGCACGTCGAGTAGTACAGTATTTTTCGCCTGAGTAACATCGCGGAGGGTGGCGGTGGCTTTGCTATTGGTTGTTCTTGGCGTATAGGTTTTGGCCTTTAAGGCAGGCGCAGTATGTGAAATTTTGCGGCCTTCGCGTATCCATTTCACCAGGCCACCGTTTAACAGTGACATTTTTGGATGATTCAATTGCTCAAGTTCCCATAACAGCCTTGAAGCGTGTAAACCACCCGTATCGTCATAGGCGACCACGTGAGTTTGCTGGGTGACACCGATTTGTCCCAGTAGTTTGATGATCTGGTTTTGGCCAACACTTAAGCTGACTTTGTTCTTCGATCTGGTCAGGTACTCATAGGGCAGGTTAATCGCACCGGGCAGGTGAAAACGCTGGTATTGCAGTCCATCAGACATATCAATTAGTACGATATTGTCGTTCCCCAGGTTTTTTGCAAGCCACTCGGTTGAGACCAGGTTTTGTGCACCATCTTGGGCAGACCAGAGTGCGCTACTGAGTAGCAATAATATGAGTGTTAAAGTGGTTTTTATTGTGACCAAGGTCCAATCCCTCTTGAATACGTTAGACGCTGTCGTTAATCTGTGGATTGTAGAATAGCAGGTGAATCCTTACTAGAGCATGTCAGCCGTAAATTGCAAATACCATACAACGACACCTGCTCGTTGGAGATGCCGTCATTGTAAAATCAGTTTTTGCCCGGGGTGTGTTACTGAAACCAAATCAGGTAGTGCCCCTGACTGTCCGGTCTGCAAACGACAATTACAGTCGCTGGGTTCTGAGAATCTGGTCACCCCGTTTTGGTCGAGACTACGTGAGTTTTTCATATACCCTGCTAACCCTCATCCTTTATTACTGATAGTTGCATTGTCGGCGATTATATTTTTAGTTGGTTTAGTACCTGCTGGCTGGACGGTCACTTTTGATATCTTGGTTTGGAAAATTGAACTGGTTTATATCCTGCTATTCCCGTTTCTGGTGTTATTTTTGAATTATGCTTATAACGTTTTAAGTGATACAGCGCATGGACATTTAAAACCAAGGGAAGTAACAGCGGAACGGCTGTTTGATAATAGCTTTGTCGTTTTCGAACTACTACTACTGCTGTTGTTCCTTGAATTATTTCAAGTCGCAGCGGGTAGTCTATTCAAAGAGCCCGGTTATCTCACGGCTGCAGTCTTGACTTCACTAGTCTCACCTGCGGTGATCATGGTCCTGGTGATTGATAAACAATTTTTTAGTGCAATAAATCCAGTCAGAGTGATGACAGTCATCACCCGAATCGGAATGCCATATTTCATCATGTTTGCGATGTTTTATCTTCTGGATTTAGCACAGTTCTATTTGATGGACATACTACTGGAATACGTTGACTACTCGTACTCATTGGCAGTGTACGCATTTGTTTCGATGTACTTCTATTTAATCATGTTTAATATGATGGGCTACACACTGTATCAACACCATGGTGTACTTGGCTATGATATCGATGTTGAAATGCATCAACAGGAAGATGAAGGTCAGTTTGATACTGTTAGCGTTAGCCCGGAGATGCGTGCAGTAGAAATTTTAATTCATGAGGGAAAAACCGATCAGGCACTGAAAGAGTTGCAGGATATGGTTAAAAAGAATCCCAGCGATACGGATGCCCGCGATAGAATACTCAAGTTATCAAGACTTGTTGGTAATACTGAACTGCATGCAATCCAGGCACAGTTGTATATGTCGTATTTAATTGATGAAAATAAAGTCGGCCAAGCTGCGTTGGTTTTTGAATCTTGTTATGACTATGATAAAACCTTAAAGCCGACCAAGGCGCCTGAACGCCTGGAAATGGCAAAATATTTCCGTAAAAAAAGCAAATATAAATTAGCAACAGCGGTTTTGAATGAATTGCATCGTGATTTTCCAAGCTTTGACGGTATTCCTCAGGCCTACCTGATTGTTGCGCAAACCTTGTGCGAGCAATTTAATGATGATGAACGTGCAAGAAAGATTCTTGAATTCGTTATCAAGAACTATGGGGCTCACCCTCAAATTCCTGAGATTCAAGAGTACTTAAAGATCGTTAAAGGACTTTCGGAAAATTAGTTAGTTTATTAAGGTTAAGCTTCTTGAATCCGTTTCGCTTCTTCACTATCCGGGTAGTTTTCCAGCAACATATTTAAGTAATTAGCCCGTTTCTCTTCGTCAACGTTTTTATAGCTCATAGCGATCGTGTGCAGGACTTCAGCATTTTTCTTAAACTCTTTTACAGAGTTTACTAAAAGATTGGCAATCTTTTCCGCATCTTCAATATTTCCCCCTGAGGCTAACTTAATTGCGATGCTGGCGAGAAGGTCGGGAGTCCAGCGAGGTTTAGGTTTTGCATTATTTGCATAGTGTTGATATGTCTCGTAGACAACCCGGATAGTATTGCTGTCGGTCCCTGGAAACATAAGTAACTTGTGGGCATAACGATGGTAATCATCAGAGGCTGGATTATATTTTGCGATGGTAAAGAGTTGTTGCTGAATTTTAATGTTGTCTGGGTACTGCTTTTCAAGTGAAGAAAATACATCTTTGGCTTCATCAATCTTCATACTAGCAAGTAGCTGGTGTCCCTTTGCAAAATCGTTCTCAAAATTGGCATTAACCGCAGATGCGCCAGCATTGTTGTATTTAATTCCGCCAGGAATAAATTTTAGAGCCCCGGCAAACAGTAAACCGCCAAACAGCCCTCCCAGGTGCGCTTCTATATTGATATTAGAGTCAAATACAAAATAGATGATTGCCTGGGATAAAAAATAGAGTGGCAGAATCCAGACGGCGCGGGCTTTAATAAAATCGAAATAGACAAACAGGAAATAGAAAAATGATATTTTTCTGAAGCCATATATCATGATCGCCATGCCAAGGATACCGGCTATCGCCCCAGAGGCACCTATTCCATAACTTAATGAGTCGCTATGGATAATAACAAACAGGTAGTTACCGGCCAGGCCAGATATAAGGTAGCCCAATAAAAATAACAGACGTCCTATGAGTATCTCAATACCCAGGCCGAGCAATATCAGCATCACGATATTGCCAATTAGATGCGCATTATCTTCGTGGATGAACAGGCTGGTGAAAGAGGTAAGTAGACTAGGTTCCGATGAGTTTAAGGCATATTTTGTTTTGACCGATCGGTTCAGCAATATATGATATTCATCTTTGTTCGCGCGCCACTCTGCATAAGCAGGGTCATCTGGCGTAATAATCTCATCATTTTCCAGCTTCTTTTGAAAAGCACCATCCTGGCGCATTTGGATATAAGTGCTACGGCTCTCGGTATTATTCGCAGAGACATTTTTTTTATATTGGATATAGCGTTGCAGCTCGAGCATATCGAGGCCTGAGCGTTGATAATAGTCACTGGCATAGCCTTCGTACTTATCGTCATTGACTTGCCACATGAAAAAAATGAGCACATTAGCGATAACTAATATCAGGGTGATTAACGGAGGGTTCCGCCAGTTTGGTTTTTGCTCTAGAGGTAAAAACATCGATTAAGTCACAAATAATTCAATAAAACTCGTTGAGGGCCGATGAAATGCAAATAATAGTTAAGTGAATCAAGGAATAAGTCGGTACGCTTGTTTTATTATTCTAATTGTTATGCTTACATAGTAAGGTGATTATGGTGGAAGTCTCCAAATTTGTCACGCAATCTCAGGATGAAAACGTGGATAATCAGCAAGTTATCGATGCGGTCGAACAAGCAGTTGATAGACATCAAATTTTTGGTGATCTGCTCACGACCATAGAAAAACAATACCTTCTTGATCGTGGTGTGGTACGCAGCGTGCTGCCCGGCGTCAAGTTATGCCGCCAGTCACAACGTGATGACAAAGTATTTATCCTGGTTGTTGGCGAGGTTGAAGCCAGCTCAGGTGAAGATAGCAGCAAGACGCATATTGCCAGCTTGAAGCAAGGTGAGATTTTTGGCGAAATTGCAGCATTGTTTGGTATGCCAAGGGTCTGTGATGTCACCGTTACCCGACCTTCTGTGGTACTGGAGATCCCAAGTGATGTACTGCGTTCAATCATCGAAGCACGTGCTGAGCTGCGCGACGCAGTTGTCGAGCGTTTTAAAGAACGAATTACAGAAACAGCTTTACGTACGGTGCCAATGTTCCGTTATCTAGATGAAGAAACCATGCAAATGTTGGTGGCGCATTCTACCTTGATGGGAGCCCCTCCTGGCAGCATCCTTATCGAAGAAGGTGAGGTAGGTGAAGCCCTTTATGTCGTGATTTATGGAAACCTACGGGTCAGCCATAACGTGAACAACAAACACCTCAACCTGGCCTTACTACAGCCAGGAGACTATTTTGGTGAATGGTCGCTGTTAACAGGTGCGCCGCGCACAGCAACGGTCTCTGCGCTGTCACAAGTCGAACTCGTCTCCCTCGATCGTGCGACTTTTCTTGAAATCGTGCAAAAGCATCCGGAGATCCGCGACAGGATCGATCTCGAGGCGCATAATCGCCATGATCAGTTGAAGACTAAAGAAGCGCTATGTGGCGAGTCAAAGGCAAGCCAGAATCTTGATGGAATTAAGAATATCCTGAAAGATAATGAGTGAGCTGTTTTATTCCACTACTCATCCTTTCTAGTGTCATCCATTTATAAAAATTAGTATTGTGATCGAGAACCTTGGCAGCGAGGTCTGGTTGGTTTACAGTTAGGCTACTAATAATCTGGTGGAGGATAACCATGTCTTTGTTTTCAAAATCAAAGCGAATTTTACTTAGTCTTTTTGTTTTTTCGACGTTTACCCTAGGTATGCAAAATGTTGCTATCGGAGCCATTGTGACATCTGGTGACATGGTTGCTGCCCAGCAAAGTCAATCTGATCGTGATGAATTAAAAACCTTGATGGCGCGCGAAGATGTGCGTGATCAGCTTGTTGAGCTTGGCGTTGATGTTGATGCGGCCATTGCGCGTGTTGATAGTATGACTGATACTGAAGTGCAGCAGCTCTCAGCAAAGATGGATGAGATGCCAGCGGCAAGCGGATTCATCGAGACAGCTGTGTTGGCTTTCCTGGTGCTGGTAGTACTTGAAGTAACCGGTGTTACCGACATCCTGCCAAATATCTAATTGTCTCCTCTATGAAGTATGAATATCGGGCTACCTGTCGTGGGATGGGTAGCCTGTTTTTTTGTCTGTTCCTTTTTGCCTGTGCTGGCACACCACAATCCGATTCGCTGATATCTTCGATTCCAGCGGAACTAAAAAAACCGACAGAGTTAACCTCGGTTCCCTTCTATCCTCAAAAAGAGTATCAATGCGGGCCGGCAGCACTCGCGATGCTGCTTGATTTTCAAGGTAAACAAGTTGAGATAGAAGAACTCATCAGCAAAGTTTACATCCCTGAACGCAAAGGTAGCCTTCAACTTGAGTTGATAACGGCTGTTCGTGACTACGATCTAATTCCTTACATTCTAGTCGCCGAGTTGGATGCGGTGCTACGTGAAGTTAAGGCAGGTCGCCCCGTACTGGTGTTGCAAAACCTCGGCGTGAGCTGGTATCCACAATGGCACTATGCTGTGATCGTAGGTTATGACTTGAATGAAGAAGAGTTAATCTTACGTTCGGGTACGATTGAACGTTATCGGATTAACTTGTTTACTTTTGAACACACATGGCGAAGGGGTAAACGTTGGGCGATGATTTTATTAAAACCAGGTGAGTTGCCCTTAGCTGGGGATGATTGGCGTTATATGAGCGCCATTGTTGGTTTTGAGCAAAAGAATAAATGGCGATTATTAGATAAGGCGTATCGGGCTGGACTAGAACGTTGGTCTACGAGTCGCGAATTATTGATGGGCTATGGAAATAATTTGTATATGCAGGGCCAGCTTGCCGAAGCGCTGCAGCAGTATCAAAAAGTAATTAGTTATGATCCTAAGTTTGCAGCCGCTTATAACAATGCAGCTCAGGTCTATGCTGAGCAGGGTCAATTTGAAAAGGCAGTGAGCTTCGTCCAGAAAGCGATTAGCCTGGGTGGCGTGCACATCCAGCAATACCGGTCTACACTGAAAGATATTCGTCGAATGCAAAAAGAAAATTATAGCGAGTAGTGGATGCCGCAGAATGTTACCGAGATAGTCGCTGAGCTCGAACGGAATGCTGACGCGAAAAAATTAGAACTCCCTTCATTACCCGACATTATTACCCTGATCCAGGAAGCCATTGATGATCCTAACAAAGGGGTCAATCATGTTGCTCGTATTATTCAGTTAGATCCGACCCTTAGTGCAAGGTTACTCACGATTGCCAACTCACCTCTGTATAGGGCCAACCTGCAATTGCAAAGCCTCAATCAAGCCATCCAGCGCTTAGGCCTGGGTGTTACCCGCAATATTGTGACAAGCTTGATATTGCATAACATTTTTAGCGTCTCATCGGCTAGATTGCATAATAAAATTAAGGCTTTGTGGCAACATAGTTGCCGTGTCGCGGCAATTTCACGGGTAATTGCCTCGCTTACACCGGGTATTCAGCCCGATCGAGCGATGTTGGCTGGATTGTTGCATGATATCGGAGTGCTGCCGATCTTGATTTATGCTGATCAGGCCAACACGGATGCGGTGAATCCAGAGGTGCTGGACGAAGTGATTAAACAGTTGAGCAAGAACCTGGGTCGGAAAATTATAGAGCAGTGGCAATTAGGTAACGATATCTGTGAAGTACCCACTGCTATTGATGATTGGCAGCGGGATCATGAAGGCGATGCTGATTATGCCGACGTTGTGCAAATAGCACATATACATAGTCAGTTTGGTGAGAACAAGGCAGATGAGGTGCCAGCTTTGAGCCAACTGCCAGCCTTCAACAAGTTAAGTCTTGCGAAGATGGGGCCCCATGCGGGGCTGGAATTGATCGAACAGGCGAGCGACGAAATTAATGCCACGATTCGATTACTAAATGGATAGAACTATTACGGGTAGTCATAATGATTTTTCATAAAATTTTTGCAGTGATGTGTTTGTTAGCTGCCAGTCAATTTGTACATGCGGATTCGATTAATATTCAACTTAGTAATGAAAGTGCACGCTTCATGTATGCAGCAGAAGTCTTTGGTGGCCAGTTTGGTCCCACTGATCTGGAAGTAGGTGCTTACTTCAATGAGGATGATGATACGGTTGCGCATGTCAGTCTGGTGCTACGAAGTGACTCCATAGATAACCCACTTATTGCCGCGATCGGTGGACGTGTCTATTATGGTGATGTTGGTAATGCACCAACACAAACGCAGGCCGATGTAGCTGCACTTGCCTTTGGTGTTGCTCTTCAGTTCAGGCCTGAAGGTTTGGGGGGTAGCATTAGGGGATATTATTTTATCTCACCCAGTGTAACTTCATTTATGGATGCGGATACCTTTACTGAATTTGGTGTATCGCTCGATTTTGATATAACAGATCAGGTTGGCATCTATGTGGGCTACCGTAACATGTCGACAGATCTTGATAATGGCACCGAAATTGAAATTGATGACAGCGTTATGTACGGGGTGTTGTTTCGCTTCTAATTAGCAAAATACTACCTTTGTCGTATTGAGGCTATATTTCTGATTATTTAGTATCAGGTCTTTTCGGGCTTGATCTCGTTTTTCACATGCAAAAGTATTCAACGATATTTTTTGATTTGTTCAACACCCTGATTAGTGTTGGCGAAGTTCCCTCTCATGTTGGTCGTTTTACCGCAGACATCCTTGGATTTGATCATGATGAATGGAATACGGCATGTTTTAGTGCTGAACATGAAATTTGTCGGCCAACTAAACATGAACAAGTCCTGCATACTCTGGCAAAGAATATTGATCCTGATATAAGTCCTGAGCAGATAAAAGAAGCGGCTGAACACCGTCAGCGACGTTTCGATTATGCCTTGTTACAAGTTAGATCTGACGTGCTGGAGGTACTTCAGCAGTTGAAAGGCAGTGGCATAAAATTGGGTTTGGTCTCAAATGCATCAACGGCAGAGGTTGCAGCATGGTCTGACTCACCTTTGGCAAAACTATTCGATAAGGCCTTCTTCAGTTGTGAATGCGGTTTTAAAAAACCTGATCAAACAATCTATCAACATGCAATTACCCAGATGCAATCAACAATAGAGGATTGCCTGTTTGTCGGCGACGGTGGTAGCGATGAATTATCAGGAGCACATCAGTTTGGTTTAACAAGTGTGTTGACTACACAGTTTTCAAAACCGAAACGCATAGAAAAAGTTCGTCAACAGCAAGCAGCTGCGATTAGTCATGAAATAGCGCATATTTGCGGTGTTTTTGAGTTACTCGAGTAAATTAAGGCGGCTTACATAGGTAGTAATTGAAAGGGAAAATGAAACGGGACCGCTAACAGCGGCCCCGTGTCGGTGGAGCTTTTAGTTAACCATTTCCTTAAGGTTCTTCAGTGGAAGAATCTTAACAACGTTACAGGCTGGTTTTGCCTTGAAAACGGTTGGTTCGCCAGTGAATGGGTTAATTCCCTTGCGAGCCTTAGTCGCTTTCTTGCGCTTAACTTTGACTTTGCAGAGGCCAGGCAGAGTAAAGATACCTGCAGCACCCTTCTTAACGTGACCATTGATGATAGAAGATAGCTCTTCAAAAACCGCAACAACATCTTTCTTTTTCAGATCGGTTCTTTCAGAAATTTCGGTATAAAGCTGCGATTTTGTCATTGGGGTGCGAATTCCCTTGACAGTTGCCTTCTTTACCGCTGCCTTCTTCTTAGCTTTCTTTTTCGCTTTTTTCTTTGTCGCCATTTCTTAACTCCTGAAATGTTTGGTTAGGTGTTTATTAACAAGTATCACTTTATTCCTTGTACAATAGCACAATCTTAAGATATGTGGAGTTAAAAATACACTTTTTTCTTTAAATAAAGTCGAAAAAGCCCTTAAAATACAGGCTCAGATGAACTTTTGTGATCAAAACGATCATTAACACTGGTATAAGAAGATTATATGGTTGAAACACTCAAGATAAAGGTTAATCAGCAGGGATTACACCTCATTACAAACCAGGTTGAACAACTTGTGCGAGAGGAAAATGTAAGATCGGGTTTGTGCACGCTATTTATCAGACATACCTCAGCGAGCCTGCTAATCCAGGAGAATGCCGACCCTTCTGCTCGGCGTGATCTGGAAGCCTGGTTAAATCGCCTTGTACCAGAACAAGATGCCTTATATACCCACACCATGGAAGGCCCGGATGATATGCCTGCACACATTAAATGTGCACTGACGGCAACATCCTTGTCGATCCCTATCGTCGATTCACGACTCGCACTTGGTGTTTGGCAGGGAATTTATCTTTGGGAGCACCGACATGCAAGTGCGATGCGTGAATTGGTTGTGCATATAACAAACTAATGACTAATGAAATCGATTCTTTGTACCCGGTTTGCCCAGAAACGCAACTAAACCATGCAGAGTGTCTGGAATTCACGCTGCCTGAGAGTATTGTGAGTCAGTTACCTGACATTTATTTAGCTAATAAAGATGCATTTGTTATAAATTGGCAAAGCCAACATTATGCCTATCTCAATAGTTGCCCTCACACCCATGTTAATCTGAACTGGACTCCCAATCAGTTTCTCGATGTCGAGTCCCATTTTATTCAGTGCGGCCTGCATGGTGCTATTTTTGAGCCACACACAGGTCTATGTCTTCGTGGTCCTTGTCTGGGTCAATCATTAGCCTGTTTACCTACGGTCTTGCATGAAGGCTCGGTGTGCATAGATATGAATGTACTAAAAGCTATATAAATCGTCGAAATTGGCGTATTTTCAAGCAAATTAGCGATGTTTGCCTATAAAGTCACTTTCTATTTTGCCGATACAATAATCAGAATAATTTCGACGACTGGCAACGATCAGACTTTATAGGATATTCAAATGCCACGGAGTATCTTTTTTACTTTCCTTTTTGTTTCCGCTTGCCTGGCTGCGAGTAGTCAACTGCATGCCGAAGAAGTCTATGTGAAAGACAGCTTGCGTGTTGGGGTGCGTGCGGAGCCGGGAAATTCTGGCGTCCCCATTTCTGTTGTAACTACCGGAATGAAACTGGAAATTCTTGAGCGTGATGGTAATTTCGTTAGGATCAAAATGGCTTCAGGTGTTGAAGGTTGGATAAAAGCTACCTATGTATCTGATGCTCCTCCCGCTGTGATCAAACTGGAAGAACTACAAGTGAAGCATAAGGAATTGGAGGCTCGAGTTGGTAAGCAGAACCAGCAATTGCAGGCAACGGAATTGAATAACAAGAATCTGAATGCAGAGATAGAACAACTTAAGCAGGCAAATGCTGAGCTGCGTGTGCAAGTGGATGATGAACAGCAGAGCTCAGTCATCACGGGTTTCAGTTATATTTGGAAAGTATTACTGTTTGTGGTGGCCGTTATTGCTGGTTTTGCCCTGGGGGTAGGCTGGTATCGAAAACAAACCATGAAGCGTCTTGGTGGCCTACGCTATTGAATTGGGACGATTAGAGAAGGAACTTAAGCTGAAACTGCAACCGCCATTTCCTTTAAGGTCTCTCCACCCTGTAACACCCCGTCAGTTATCTCAAAAACATCTTCCTCAGTAAGACCTAAGCGTGCAAGTAACTCATCAGGAATCTCATCGGTCTCTGAATCTGACATGCCGTGCATTTTCAACAGGCGTTCGGTCAGATTCATCAAATTAGCGTAGGCAGCATGTGGACCTATGTAGCTAAGGTGGTGATGTTGCTCAACCGTGACGATCAATTCTTCTGGCATATTCCAGGCCTGCATTAGCCAGGCGCCTAATTCGCTATGGGTAGTGCCAAGTAAACGTTTTTCAGTCTCGAGGATTGAGGCATCTGGATTGGCTGTGATTATTTTATTCAACCAGTCATATTCATTCCTGGAGAACATGTTAATGACCAGGAAACCAATATCGTGCAATAGGCCGGCTAGATAAGCAATGCCTGGCTTTGGACGGATGTTTCTGGGCATGGCGGTTGCTAATTGTTGCGCCAGCGCTGCGGTGTAAGTGGCGTGCTTCCAGAAATCCTCTCGCCCCAATGGCCCAGTTTCAGGTAGTTTAAACACCCGACCAAGCGCGTAACCAAGTGAGAGATGTAAGACAGTCTCGTATCCCAGTACGCGAAAGATAGAGTCCTTTAGCGATGTTACCGGTTCATTGTTATTAAACATGGCTGAATTTGAATACCGGATGATCTGTGCCGAGAGCGGAATGTCAGTTTTGATAATCGCCACCAAATCATCAACTGTGCTGTCAGGATTATTGCGAATTTCTAGAATCCGGCTGGGCATGTCAGGCATGGCAGGCAGACGATCAAGTTTGCTGATCCTGTCCTTGAGTGTCACTTTTGGCGTATTCTTAATCCCTGGCTTGTTCACAGTGAGTGGTTCCGAAAAAGTAGCGCCGATCAAGACGTCATTAGCAAGTCGTTCTAAGTCTGCCGCCTCGACTTCATATAAAGTGCATGGCGTGGCAGCCTCAAAGTGGATCTGATCCTGGTTGCTCAGATGCTCATCAATGATTATCTGGACGCCGTGTTCCTGGCTGGGTTCAAAATCAGGTAAATGGGTTAATGCTTTAACCTTCTCCAGCGCAGGCTTGCTATCGATGAGATGGACTAAGCGATGCAAGGTCGTCTGAAGTTGGGTGAGGCGAAATTCGTGGTCCGTCGGGTAAAGAGCGATAACTATCCCTTTATCGTCCTGTAGCACCGCGACATTGCTCACACTGTGTATGGGCACGGTTTGCTCAATCCAATCTTCTTTTAAACTTACCGCATCCGGTGCGTTTATTAAATTGAATGGAACATGTCGGACATCTAGCAAAATTGAGATCAGGTCAGTAGCAGACACGATCGTTTCCTTTTTATAGTTTTAGAACTACTCTGTGTACAGCTTATTAATTCCAGATCGGCATAACCCTTCTTTACTTTAGTAATCCGCACAGATACATTGTAAACAATTGTTACAGAGAAGCGTCCACATACGCTAAATTGCAACGGCGTCTATGGATGAGGGGGTAGGTAAAAGTTATATCGGCAACACAAAAAAAATGTTTAACTATGTTGCAATAAAATTATAGATGAATTGCGAGCTTTCTCACATTTCATCCCTGAATTCGTGAGACGAAAATGCTAAACTTTTTGCCGGTAAATATTGTGAGGAAATAAAAATAAAATGAGTGATCCTCTATCAATTACGGTTGAGCGTTTACAAAAACTCGAGCCCCTCTCGACCCTGTCTGTCGAACGCCTGGAAGAACTGGTTTCCCTTTCTTATGTCGAAAAATTACCCATTGGTGTGAGTATTTTTCATGAGGGTGATATTGATAACCAGACGGTTTATTTGCTCGACGGCGATGCACAGCTTATTTCATCCGATCAAAAAATCGACAAGGTCATTTCAGGTAATAAAGAGGAAGCCAAATTTCCCCTTGATGATAGCCAACCCAGACAAGTCTCCTGCAATGCCCTGTCGCGGGTAGAACTTATTCGGATTGATAATAGTGTGCTGGATTACATGATGATGTGGGATCAGTTAGCGGTGTCCGAAGAAAGCGCTGCCGAGGAAGAGGCAGCGGAGGCGGTAGTAGAAAAAGCGCAGGAAGAAGAGAAGGTAGAATCGGCTGAGTCGCAAAAAGAAGCAAATAAAGAAGTCAAGAAAAAACCTGTAAAGCCAAAACCGGCTGAGGCAAAACAAGAACAACAGGCTAAAGAACCAGAAGCTGAACTGAAAACTGATAAGACAAAAGACAAAAAAGAAATAACAGATGAGCCGAACCCTGATGCTATTCCGGCTACAGATGAAGATCGTAGCTGGATTAGAAAAATGCGCCACATTATGGCGTTTAAGAATATGCCCCCGGCTAACATCAAGGCGCTGCTGGAAAAGATGGAAACCATCCTGGTTGAAAAAGGCGACGTGGTGGTCGAGCAAGGTACGGAGGGTGATTACTATTATGTGCTCACCGAAGGCGAGGCAGTGGTCACGCGCATGGTCGAGTTAGCAAAATTGTCTCCTGGTGCCAGCTTTGGTGAAGAAGCGCTGGTCTCAGAAACAAAGCGCAATGCCTCGATTACGATGAAAACGGATGGCATGTTAATGCGCCTCTCCAAACAGAATTTTACTGCACTATTAAAAGATCCATTGCTAGAACGAGAATCACCCGATGAAGCCAGACAGAAGGTGAACAAAGGTGCTATATGGCTGGATGTACGTCATGCCAAAGAATATGCCCACTCTCGTTTACCAAAAGCGATTAATATTCCCTTGCACGAAGTTAGGTTGCGCATGGATGAACTGGATAAAGATAAAGACTATATATGTTATTGCAGCACTGGTCGTCGTAGTAGCGCCGCCGCGTTCCTGTTAGTGCAAAATGGATTTAATGCCAGTGTCTTGAATGGTGGTATTAAAGTCATGGCTCAAGATTTAGTACGTTAAGATTTATTACTTAATGGGATGGCTGCTTACGGCCAACACTCGTCATTCCCCCGCAGGCGGGAATCCAGAAATATGAGAGGCAGCAACCGGCCGATTCTGTTGAAAAACTCTGTTTCTGACAGTAGTGGTAAAATCTTAGCCTCTACGACGCGTTTTGTTCCTTAAGACATGAGGGGCCATAAGAAATACCTGAGTTCTTGGCAGAGATCCTTGTATTGCCTCATACGCAATATTTGAATCGTACTTTTGGAAAGAATCGATTCCAGCAGAAATTTAGCTTCATCAAATTATAGAGTTTTTCAACAGAATCGGCCATTAGCGGCCGCTCATGCTGACAGTGCTCACAACGCACACGTAAAAAGCCTTATTCCAGCCGACCGCATTTGAGATAGTCGTCGAATTCCTGCTCGATGTATAAAGGCAGGTTACGACCTTGCTCAGCTAAGTGAGTAACGAACTTCGGATAATACTGTTCAATAATATAATAGAGTCGGGTGTGCTCGGGGCTCTGACATAGTACTGAAGTTTCAATGGAGTCTGACCCCGTTGATTCTGTGGGTGTGAGTTCAGGAAATACTTAATGAAACTCGAAGTAGTTCACACCGACACCTTTATTCTTAACCACGCTCCCACACTTCATTAAAGTGTGGGAGTGGGAACGTTTTTTCTTAGTTGCTTTGTTGTAGAAAAGCAATGATATCCCTTACTTCCTGACCTGTTAGTCCAGCCCTGATTCTCATGTGGAATGTAGTCGTGATCCACTGGTCATCACGAAGCTCCTTGGGGTCCCTGACATTATGACACCGGATACAATTTTGTGACCAGGCCTTGGCACCTCGGGTAAAATCACCAACTGTTTCTTGCTCGGCTACAACAGAGGACATACCGGCAGTAAACATAACGGATGATAACAAAGCAGTTAGTGTTGTTTTCTTGATTAACATGGCAGTATCTCCTTAAAATCCATAAGCAAGTTGCAGCAGAACCCGGTCATTAGCGGTTTGACCTGCATTCGGGTTGTCGTTAAATTCATAATTCACTTTACCGATCACATTACTGGCGAACAAATAATTCACTCCGGCAACCCATTGTTCTACATCCTGACTGGCATGAGGTGTATCATATTCACCATAGCGAACAACGGCTTCCCACTTACTTGGTAGAAATTTATATGCAGCCTGCACATACCATGCCTCCCAAATACCGCCAGCAGTATCATAAGTGCTAGTCGCAAGCGTACCGTATTCCTGTTTAATGAATTCACCCCGAATATCGAAATTCCCTGGCCGGTAGGTGAAGTCAACACCTGTTACATCATAATCGCGGCCTTCTTCATAGGTGCTACCATCTTTTAGTGATGCCTTACCGCTGGCATAAGAAAGACCAAACTCAAAAGTAGTATCAGGAATATAGTATCCAAAACGACCACCAACGACTTTTTTTCCATCTACGTCTGTGCCAATTCCCGGGGTCTCAATGGCATGGACCTCACCATCTGCAGCATCCCATTCCAGGAAAGGGCCGTTACCAACATAAATAGCATAGTTGGCCGAATTGCCTCCGAGTGGAAAACCTCCGCGCAACATAATACCAACTTCAGCATTGGGAGCAGCTTGATCATGACCAAATCCGGCTGGTGCTGAAGCTACCTTGTTGATCCATGATGGATGCAAGTTCTGCCGAAACTGCCCTAGCGGACTGAGAAACTTGCCACCAACGAATGCCATGTAATCGTTGACAAAGATGTCGACAGTCAAGTAATCGATAGAGACAGATGTAGCTCCTGTTGCGTTAATTTCGAATTCAAGCTCGCCTTCGAGCATAACCAGATCACTAAATTGATAATGAAAAATCGGCGCGAAGGTACCTAAGTTAAATGTACTTGGCGAATTATCGGCATCGGTATAACCAACATCAGCAAAACCTGCCAAATGGATCAATGTCTTGGGCTTTTTCCATTCGGCTGCCTGTTCAACTTTTTGCTTCAGTTCGTCAACTTCTGCCTGGAGTTTTTCAATATCAGTAGCAGCATAAGTACTACTAATACTTGCCAACCCCAGCGCACAAGCTAGCACTGAGAATCTAAAATATTGTGTGTTCATGATCTTATCCTCGTAATTAATCGTTTTGTTCTTTTATATGCTTATTACTAACCTGCGTATCTCCAAAAGCAGGCGTACTAATGCTAATTACAAAGAAAGCTGTCGTGGAGGGAATGGTTCAGTGAAAGGAATATTTGTTATGACCGAAAAGCCAATTACTGGCCTATACTGGCTGTTATGTAAGAAATAATTATAGAAATCCTGAGGGATAGTCAAGTTCATATGTTGAAACGAACAATCACCCTCACAAGCCTGTTCACAGCACTGACACTGCTCACTTGGCTGGAATAAATGATCTATAGAATCCTGTGATGTCCCAGAAAAATCATTTTTTGTTGTACATGGAAAATCTACTCCCATTGAAGACATGGTTGTCGCCTGCGCTTGCTGCCAGGTAATGAGAACCGGATTCATGATCACCATAATCACGATTAAGTAAATAATTTTTTTTATATTTGTTTTTTTCATTACTATACAACCACATTACAGAATTCACTTTCTCTAACACTAATTCTATATTCCATTTAATACTAAAATAGTAAAAAAATTATCGCATTGATCTACGTCAACTTTTAATTTGTAAAAATTCCTTGTATATTTAATTTTCTCGACCTGATATGTAAAACGCTATAAATAGCTATGCCCCCTACTAGCATGAAAGGTTGACTGTTTTTATCCAGGACCTATTGTATTTTCCCTAATCGAATAAACGGCCTTGCGGCGGTGCGCGTGCATCAGGCAATTGAACGGCCTCTTGTGTATCGTCTTTTTTCTTCAGGTGTTCGAGGATCTTTTTGGCCGCTCTCGGCCATCCATGGCCTACGCGGCATAAGACCATCCTTGGTCCAAATAACATCAGGGTCTTCGATACTGGCAAGAGCCTGCCCCGCGAGCATAGCGAGTGCTGTGGGTATGACTTTCACCGGACCGCCGCATTGGGTGCAGACTTCGATGTGATGTGAAGGGATTCACGAATGCCGCGAAGCACAGGGATGTGCGAGAGCGGCCGAATTCCTGCTCGATGTATAAAGGCAGGCTACGAACTTTCTCAGCTAAGTGAGTAACGAACTTCGGATAATACTGTTCAATAATATAATAGAGTCGGGTGTGCTCGGGCTGGTGCCTTTGATAGGCGTGCGCCAAATCCTGCCACTCGGCACGCCTTGCCATTGGCATCGTTGCATCCTTTCAACGATAGTTAACAATTCAAGACTGTTCTATTATGTACCGCACGTCAATGACCGCTTTCGGGAATCAAATTTTCGAAATCATAACCGGCCGCTTCGGGTCGAAAACCGACAGTCAATTATTGATATCGGTAACTGCTTAACCCGGCGGCCAGGTCATTTGTCGACCTGCGAGTACGTGCATGTGGATGTGAAATACGGTTTGCCCGCCGTGATTATTGCAGTTTACCACCATGCGGTAACCGTCATCGGCGATGCCTCTTTCTTTTGCAATCTTGCTTGCGGCTAAAGTTAGCTTGCCAATAGTCTCTGCGTCTCCAGCCTCAAGGTCATTAGTGGTGGAGATATGTCGCTTGGGTATGCAGAGAAAGTGATGCGGTGCCTGCGGGCCGATATCGTTAAAGGCGACAACATCATCGTCTTCGTAAATAAGCTCAGTGGGAATATCACCGTTAACGATTTTACAAAATAGACAGTCAGTCATGAATCCTCCGTATTCTATATTTATGGTGATGGGTTTGGGTGTTGCACATGGATGCTCTCTATCCCATCGAACACTTCATCACTTAATTCTATATCAGCGCTGGCGATATTATTCTTTAACTGCTCCATTGTTGTGGCACCAATAATATTGCTGGTCAAAAATGGGCGACTATTAACATAAGCCAGGGCCATTTGAGCTGGATCGAGTTGGTAATTTCTTGCCAGATTAACATATTGTTCTGTGGCTGAAATAGCTTGCTCGTTCATATAACGATTATAGTCAGGCCATTTGGTTATACGCGCACCGGTAGGTTTCTGATTATTCAAATATTTACCTGATAAAACACCAAAACCCAAAGGCGAATAAGTGAGTAACCCGGTTTGTTCTCGGATCGCGACTTCAGCCAGACCGACTTCAAAACTTCTATTTAACAAACTATAAGGATTCTGAACACTGACTACTCGTGGCCAGTCTTTGTTTTCACTGACCTTCAAAAATTCCATGACACCCCACGGGGTTTCATTGGATAAACCAATATGTCTTACTTTACCAGTTTGAACAAGATCGTTTAATACGCCCAGCGTTTCTTCAATGGGAATAGGATTATCATCAGGTTCATGGCTATAACCCAGGTGGCCAAAAAAGTTGGTTTTACGATCGGGCCAATGCAGTTGATATAGATCGAGGTAATCTGTTTGTAGGCGTTTTAAACTGCCATCAAGCGCTACGTTAATGGTTTTTCGATCGAGCCGTGATTTACCATTTCGAATGTGCGGCAACCAGTCTTCACCCGGGCCAACAACTTTTGAGGCCAGCACAATATCATTGCGTTTACCACGAGCACTTAACCAGTTACCGATGATCTCTTCAGTCTTGCCATAGGTCTCTGCTTTAGGGGGAATGGTATAAAGCTCGGCAGTATCAAAAAAATTAACGCCTTGATCGATGGCATAATCCATCTGCGCAAAGGCCTCGTCCTGCGTGTTTTGCTCACCCCAGGTCATGCTGCCAAGGCAGATGACACTCACATCGATGTCTGTCTTGCCAAGTTTTCTATATTCCATAGTTGGATACTTGCATGGTAGTTACAAAAATAAAACTAAAACGCCGGTGTAACCATATAATTGGTCACCGGCGATTTCACCGTTAGCATAGAAACCGGCTAGCGGGACGTCACCGAGTGTCTCGGCGATAAGTTCCATTTCTTTGTTGATTTCACCAAACATATGTTGACCGCGGCCCAGACAGGAGAAATACAAGCCGCCTTTTATATTACCTTTCGCGCGTTTGTTGAGTTTATCGAGCATACGTTGTAAATCGT
Source organism: uncultured Ectothiorhodospiraceae bacterium (assembly GCA_947259575.1). Classification (GTDB taxonomy): domain Bacteria; phylum Pseudomonadota; class Gammaproteobacteria; order UBA6429; family Thiohalophilaceae; genus SZUA-24. Next base: position 107,333 of record CAMYMU010000032.1, read on the forward strand.
GTATCGCACTAGCGCCATCACGTTTGCAAAACATAATCGGACTGTTATTTTGCAGATATTCGCCGATCGCCAGGGCGCCAGAATCGGGATCAATACCCACCAGGTTTCTAACCATGTAATCACCCGTGTCACTACCTGCCACTGGAAAACCGGCAAAGATGTAACCGCCGATTCGGTTCAGATCGCGGGCGAGTACTTCTCCAATTTCTTCTTTCATAACATCCAGTGCGGGGCGGCCATCGATTGCGATAGCGATGTTACCTTCGCATTCAGTAATCGTATGGCTTTCACCGATCGGTGAGCAGCCCTGAGTCATGCCGGTTGCAATGGAAATTGTGCGATCAAAAATGACACCGGTGAGCGCACCTTCATGTAAATCATTGGCGATTTGATAATGAAATGTATCGGAGGAGGTGAGGCCGCCGGCTAAATATCCATTGCCAATTCTGTCCGGTAATTCATGAATTATATTTGGTAACTGGCCATTGCGTGGATCACCATGCACGATAGCTACCTTAACGCCTTCATCAGAGTCGAACTTTGGAAGCTTTTCCGGGCTGTGCAGTAATCGATAGTGTTCTTGTGGCAAGTCCGTGACTAACAATACGATTGCGCTTTGGTCGTAAAATTCCTTACTACTACAACAAACGGCCATGCCAATAGTACCAACCCAATCTTTAACGGGGGTGGCCTCTTTAATCTTACGTATGATGTCGCCGCTATGTGCAGCATGTTTGTCAGTGAAATATACAAACCCCAGTGATGCGTGCTCAGGGAGTTGTCCAAGTTGGCCGAGACAATCATCGACGGCCTGGGCCCAATCCTGATTTTCACTATGTGCAAGTGCAAAGCGTTCCATGTCTTAAGCCTAATACAAAAAGCTAAATAAAAATACTGATTAAATTTAGGGATAAAAAAAGGCCGGAGAAGTATCCGGCCTTTTGGAGTTACCTGTAAAAAAAGGCATTAACTCTTTTTCTTTGCCTCAATTAATTCATGAATAACTGGATTCAGTATTAATTCCATTGCAAAGCCCATTTTGCCACCTGGAACCACGATCGTATTAGGGCGAGACATAAATGAATCGCTAATCATGTTCAGAATGTATGGGAAATCGACCACGTCCGGATTACGGAAACGAATCACAATAAAGCTTTCGTCAGGCGTAGGAATATCACGCGCGATGAATGGATTTGAAGTATCAACAGTCGGGACGCGCTGGAAGTTAATATCCGTGCGTGAGAACTGAGGTGTAATGAAATGCACATAGTCATCCATACGACGCAGGATGGTATCGACAATCGCTTCAGCAGAGTAACCGCGCTGTGCATTGTCGCGATGAATCTTTTGAATCCACTCAAGGTTAACAATCGGTACAACACCGACCAACAAATCTGTGTGCTTGGCAACATCGACCTTACCGTCAACCACACCACCATGCAGACCTTCATAAAACAGCAGGTCGGTATCTTCAGTGATGTCTTCAAAAGGGGTGAATTGGCCTGGAGTCAGTTCTGTACCCAGGCGAGCATTATGCATCGCGGCTTCTTCATCACTATGTAAATAGTAACGACGCTTACATTTACCGGTTTTACCGTAAGTTTCAAAAGTCTCAGCTAAGGTATCAAAGTGATTTGACTCAGGACCAAAGTGGCTCAACTGTTTGCCCTTGGCGGCATACTCTTCAATCGCCACTTTCATTGCGGCACGGTCGTAACGGTGATAACTATCACCTTCAACCACTAATGGGTCGATCTTCTCGCGGAAGAAAATGTGCTCAAAGGCGTTCTTAACGGTGGTGGTACCGGCGCCAGATGAGCCCGTTACTGCGATAATCGGGTGCTTCGCAGACATAAGGTACTCCTAAAATCTTGTGGAAAAATTATTCAGACTCGGATAAGTGCTTGTATTTACACTATTTTTGTCCGGTCCCCCTGAAATCGAGCCGCCTATTGTACTGAAAAGACCTATTCCTGTAACCCTTGACGGGGGTTTTTTCGCTTCTGTTGGGGGCGTGGTATTCCTGAATGTTTCTATCGGGAATAGAGGTTCTGTTATTTATTCTTATTTCGCCTCACTGAGGCGACCTACTTTCTTGTATCGACAAGAAAGTAGGCAAAGAAACTCTTCCCCTGCGCCAGCCAATCATTCGAGTCTTATTGGCTTACTCAGTGAAACTTTGTGATTCGCCCTCCCTGGCTCATCACAAAGGCTCGGCGTCCAGCCTCGCCCCATTCGGGTTTCACTTGCGCTTAGCCAAACGCCTCTCATGGCTGCGCAAGGGGATGTTGTCACTTAGTGAGAACCGAGGCGGCAATATTCTTCTGTATCTCTGAACCATCTCAGTGGACACACCTCCATGCGCTGGTTACGAGAAGAAATTGGCTGCAACGCAAGTAAGGCCTGGAAGGGCGAGGCAGGGAAGCCGAGCATGCGCGCTGAGGCAGGAGGCCGAATCGCGCAGCCTTACTGAGTACTGCCAATTTGCTTCGAGCGATTAGCCAGCGACGGAGTTTAGTACATGGAATGTACTTATGCCGCGCGAGCACAGGGATGTGCGGAGCGGCGGATGCATCACTCTCGGCCATCCCTGGCCTTCGCGATGTAAGCACTCCCTGTGCAAATCTTTTTGGGCAAGCAAAAAGAAAGGGACTCGCTTCAGAGAAGCGAAATAGTAATAATAATATGTAGGTCGCCCAGTGGGGCGAAAAACCACATTAAACAAACTTAAGCGCGTTCGCGCTCAATCGCCCGATACCCAATATCCCGTCTATAGAACGCTCCTTGCCACGAGATTTTCTCGACCTGCGCATAGGCTTTCTGCTGGGCGTCGGCGACGCTGTCGCCCAGGGCGGTGACGCAGAGGACGCGGCCGCCGCTGGTGACGATGGTGCCGTTCTGGTTGGCGGTGCCGGCGTGGAAGACTTTCACATCTGGGCCGGTTTCGGGCCCGGCATCCACTGAACCGACGCCGTTGATGGCGAGTCCTTTTTGGTAGCTGCCTGGATAGCCGCCGGCGGCCATTACCACGCCCATGCAGGCGCGGGGGTCCCACTGGGCGGTGTGCTGGTCGAGTTTCTGATCTACAGCAGCCTGACAGAGCTCAACCAGGTCGGACTGCAGGCGCATCAGGATGGGCTGGGTTTCGGGGTCGCCAAAGCGGACATTGTATTCGATGACTTTGGGGGAGCCGTCGGCCATGATCATCAGGCCGGCATAGAGAAAGCCGGTATAGGCATTGCCCTCGGCTGCCATACCTTGCACTGTGGGCTCGATGACTTCTTGCATAATTCGGTCATGGATTTCAGGTGTCACCACCGGGGCCGGGGAATAGGCCCCCATTCCACCTGTGTTAGGGCCGCTATCGCCTTCACCGACTCGTTTGTGGTCCTGGCTGGTGGCCATGGGCAAGATGTGTTCGCCGTCGACCATGCAGATGAAGCTGGCCTCTTCGCCGTCCAGAAACTCCTCGATTACGACCCGGTGGCCGGCCTCGCCAAAGGCATTACCCGCCAGCATGTCCTTGACCGCGGCATTGGCCTCATCTTCGTTCATGGCTACGATGACGCCTTTGCCGGCCGCCAGACCATCCGCCTTGATCACGATAGGGGCACCTTGTTCCTTTATATAAGCCAGGGCGGCATCCACTTCGGTAAAATTCTGGTAGGCACCGGTCGGAATCTTGTGCCGGGCGAGGAAGTCTTTAGTGAAGGCCTTGGAGCCCTCTAGTTGGGCGGCACCTTTGCTTGGGCCGAAACAGGCCAGGCCATTAGCAGTGAATTCATCAACAATACCAATCACTAGCGGGGCTTCAGGACCGACAATGGTCAGGGCAATCTGATTTTCTTTGGCAAAACTGATTAATGCCGGAATGTCTTCTGAACCAATGGCCACATTTTCAATTCTATTCTCTTGTGCGGTGCCCGCATTTCCGGGCGCGACATAAACTTTACTGACATTGTCAGATTGCGCTGCCTTCCAGGCCAATGCATGTTCGCGGCCGCCACTACCAATGATGAGTATGTTCATGTCTGTTTTCCGTAAAATTGATTTTAGAGTAAATAAATTTATTTTGGCGGCTTGTTATGGTGCAACATGTACTTTGTGGTTTCAAAAATACCAAAAGTTAATTCATGCATCTTCGCCGCCTGTTCGGGATGTTGTTGCATGACATTCTGGCGGCTATCCTTCGCATGAATATCATAGAGTGCCGCATTGCTACCATCTTCCATAATTGAATAATAAAAATTATCCCCCAATAGTCCCAGCGTTGAGTTTCTGCCATGGAAGATAGTAAAGGCATAGCGTTTGTTATCAAAGCTTACATCAAACAGATCGCGCCCTAGAGTAGTGTTTACGTAATCAATACCCGTTAAACCAGCGATGGTCGGCAACAGATCGAGTTCGGTGGCAACTTTATCAACTTGTTTGGGTTTTAATAACTTCGGCGCATAAAAAAGTAACGGCGTTTGTAGCGCACTTAGTTGCGTCTCATTTAAGTAGGCCGCAGTATGCTCACCGGGGTAGCCACCGATACCATGATCACCATAAAAGACAAAGATAGTATTGTCGAAATAGGCCTCTTTGCCAGCCTCTTTCATAAAGTGACCAATGCTGTGATCCATGAAGTGAAACGCATTGTATTCATCGAGGCTGATGAAGCCATTTTTTCGTAAGGCCTCTTTGTCGATGTCTTTGCGCTCAAAACCGTAACTCTCTTCAGGAATATGGTAGGGCCGATGATTGCCGGATGTTTGAATGATCGCAATAAAAGGTTTGTCCTGCTCGCGTAGTACCCAGTTCGCTTCAACGAATAGGCTGGCATCATCGATGCCCCAGACATCCATACGCGGTTTGGTGTAACTGCCTTCCTCGTAAAGGTTCAAGTCTTTAATATTGTGTTGCAGGACACCACGGATATTACCCCAATTGGCACTACCACCAATGAAGTAAAATTTTTCGTACCCTTTAAAATTGTTAATGATCGTTTGTTGTTCAACCACCAAAGGATTTCGGGTTGAAGTTTTATTGACTTCAATATCAGGTATGCCTGTTATCGCGGCAAATACGGAACGCGCAGTACCGGTGTGTGGTGTGAAAAAGTGTCGAAATGAAATACTTTCACGTTCCAGCTTATCAAAATGTGGCGTTGGATTCAGTTTGTTACCGAATGCACCGGTTTTGTATGACGCAAAGGATTCAACAAACACCATAACGATATTGGGTGGCTTGTTAAATGCTGGTTTGGCTGCAACATGGCGCTTAAAGTTGAGCGTTGTTTTATCTGGCTCGCTGACCCCGAGATAATCGCTCATCAAATCATAATATTGCCGTGTCTTGTTTTCATCGTAGATGATATTTTTATTTTTAATCGTGTTAACAAAATATAAAACTGGATTAGATGCTACCGATGATGCATAGGCATGACGACTAAAAAAGGCATCACTCCAGCGAAGCGGGTAATAGGAAAACTTGCCGAAGATCGCAAAGATAAAGATAAAGAAAGCCAGTGGCGCTATCCATAGTTTGTGACGTTTTTTTATTTCAACGGCAGGCTGCGTGCTGAAGTATTTGATTAAACGATTTACCACAAATGCGTCGAGGCTAATTAAAAATATAATCAACAGGGACCAGGGGATCACTGAGTAAGATTGCCAGACCATTTCGGTTGAGGTTGAGAAATTACCCAGGAAGCGTAGTACGGTGGCGTCGACACGTTTGTTCAAATAGGCATAGTGGCCGAAATCCAGAAGATAAAACATCAGGACTCCGCTAGCGGCGAGCACCAGATAACTCAACCAAAATCGGTGTGTGAGTTTGTTATAAAACGGGCTCAGCCATTTAATCCAGCCTAAAAAGAAGACGGGAATCAACACATACAGGGTCAGGCGTAAATCAAACTTGGTACCGAGATAAAATGCATAGATCAAATCATCGGTCGGGATAGGGTCGGCTGGATTATTAAAGATTAGCCAAAAGATTAAGCGCATACCAAACAGAATCACCAGGGTTAACAAGGTGATTGCAAGCATGAAACGGAATAGGCGAGGAATTGAGTGCAACAAGGCCATGAAACTCACAAAAGCTAATCTATATAACTTGTACTTAATCAATGAAATGGTAGCATTGCAGCAAGACTGAATGTACCGATGCCCAGGATTTCAACATCCAGGGTACTAGAGCGAGATTATACAATAAGTCTTTAGCAGCAAATAGCGATTCTATCTTTGAAATAGCGGCTTTGAAAATAACGGCTTTGAAAATAACGTCACTCTTAAAAAGAACTCTCATTGGCCTGATTGCCTTCCTGACAATTGCTGCAGTGGGCTGGTATTCAATGGTGTGGTATCAGAGCCGGGTTGTCGGTGAGCGGCCGGTCTATTTACAATTGCCAGCACCCAACGCCATGACTCTACGTTGGGGTACAGAGCAACCTGCGGCGGATACCGTGTTTTATGGATTGGCTGCCGACAAGCTGGATAAGCAGGTCAGTGAAAGCCAGGTGACGGTCAATCATCGGGTCAGCTTGAAGGGCTTAGAGCCCAACACCCGTTATTATTATCGGATCAAACACCAGGGGCAGTGGCGACAGGCCCAGGCTGAGTGGTTTGTGACTTCACCCCTTCCCCAGAAAACTGATCAGGGAACCGATCTGGAAACTGGACAGGCCGGTACGGAATACATGGCACGGTTCTGGATTTTGGGCGACCCAGGTAAGTGGATTGCAAGATCCCAGGTGCGGGATGCCGGCCTGACTTGGTTGCAGGAAAATGCAAAAGGCCGAGGAGCTTATGCCGATGCCTTGTTAACCACGGGTGATAACGCTTATGCCAATGCGACGAATGAAGAATACTTGAGTGAGTTTTTTCTGCCCTATGAAAAGGTGCTGAAGAATATCCCACTCTGGCCGGTGTACGGTAATCATGATGCACGGCGTTGGGCATTTTACAAATTATTTGAGCGTCCACTTCATGCTGAGTCGGGCGGGCTGGCTTCAAATTCCAAGCAGTATTTCTCGTTCGATTATGCGCAGGCACATTTTATTATTTTAGATAATCACCACCACGATTTATCACCGGATACGGCGATGACCGATTGGTTAAAGCGGGACATCAAACAAACCAAACAGAAATGGGTAATCGTGTTATTCCACCATCCGCCTTATACCGGTGGCACATATGATTCCGATAATAAAAAGCACAGCCGCGGGCGCATGACTCGGACGCGTGAAGAACTTTTACCGATATTTGAATACCTGGGCGTGGACCTGGTGATCAGCGGACATAGTCATGTCTATGAACGTTCGCACTTATTGCATTGTCATTACGGTTTGTCGAACAGCTTTAAACAGAATATGGTCCTGGATGCCGGTGTGGAAAACCAAAGTGGGAGGCAGTATAAAAAAGCCGGGCCTTTCGCCGCGGGTATTACCGGAACCATGTATATGGTGTTGGGTTCCTCAGGGGAAGGCAACAAGCGTGGCATTGATCACCCGGCCCTGCCATTTACTTCAGCAAAGGCGGGTTCAATTGTACTTGATATCAATGCTACAACACTGACCTCGCGTTACATTACGGCGGATCAGACCGTTGAAGATCGCTTCAGTATGATTAAATCAGCAACCGGCAAACCGGTTGCCAACTGTAATTAGTGCCGGAAGTGACGCATGCTAGTAAATACCATCGCCATGCCATGCTCGTTGGCGGCCGCGATAACTTCCTCATCACGCATTGAACCGCCTGGCTCGATTACGGCAGTGATGCCGGCTTCAGCGGCCTGATCAATACCGTCACGGAAGGGGAAGAAGGCGTCAGAGGCCATCACCGCACCCTTGACCTCAAGCTTAGCGTGCTCCGCTTTGATGGCTGCGATACGCGCCGAGTTAACTCGACTCATTTGTCCGGCACCAACACCGATGGTCATATTGTCTTTGCCGTAAATGATGGCATTGGATTTTACAAACTTGCTGACTTTCCAGCTAAACAGCAAGTCTGCCATTTCCTGTTCAGTCGGTTGGCGTTCCGTAACAACCTTTAATTCGTTGTAAAGTTCCAGGTCGGCACTTTGAACAAGCAGGCCACCATTGACACGTTTGAAATCTAGACGCTGAATAACTTCTGCTGACCACTGACCACATTCAAGCAAGCGGACATTTTTCTTTTCTGCTACTGCTGCAATGGCTGCATCGCTTACCTTTGGCGCGATGATGACTTCGACAAACTGACGCTCAACAATCGCCTTTGCCGTTTCACCATCGAGCTCCTGATTAAAGGCAATGATGCCACCAAACGCCGATTCAGGGTCGGTCTGGTAAGCACGGTCGTAGGCATTTAATAATGAGTCACCAATCGCGACACCACAGGGGTTAGCGTGTTTGACGATCACACAGCTTGGACCTTCATTAAACTGTTTTACACACTCCAGTGCGGCGTCGGTATCGCCAATGTTGTTATAGGAGAGTTCTTTACCCTGTAATTGTTTAGCGGTGGCAACGGTCGCGTCTTGTTGATCTCTTTCAACATAGAAGGCGGCAGCCTGGTGTGGGTTCTCACCGTAACGCATGGCCTGGACTTTATTGTATTGGAGGTTGATCGTGCGTGGGAATGTCTCTTTTTCACCAGTATGCTGCATCGCACCTAGGTAGTTTGCAATGGCACCATCATACTGGGCAGTATGTTCATACACTTTAACCGCAAGGTCATAACGTGTTGTATCATCGACACCACCGTCATTCGATTTCATTGAATCAACGACGGTGGCATAGTCGTCGGCATTGACCACAACAGTAACGTCACGGTGATTCTTGGCTGCTGCACGCAACATAGTAGGGCCGCCAATATCGATATTCTCAATCGCAGTTACCAGGTCACAATCAGGATCAGCCGTGGCTTGTTGAAAGGGATAAAGATTCACGACCACCAGGTCAATGGGGGGGATGTCGTGTTGTTTCATTACGGCATCGTCTTTACCGCGTCGCCCTAACAAGCCGCCATGCACTTTTGGGTGTAAGGTTTTAACTCTACCATCCATCATTTCAGGAAAACCGGTGTAGTCTGAGACTTCGATCACAGGCACATCGTTATCCGCTAATAACTTAGCGGTCCCACCCGTAGAGAGGATTTCGATATCGAATTCGTTGTGTAGTTGTTTTGCAAAATCAACAATACCGGTCTTATCCGATACGCTGATTAGGGCGCGTTGGATCTTGTTCATGTGAGGATCCTGACTAGTTTGCTAAGAATTTGGTAGGGTAAAACGTAAGAAAGCCTGGCGAGCCAGGCTTTCTTACATAATATGGTTAGCTACTGATGCAGACCATACATTTTTAGTTTTTTTCTTAAGGTACCGCGATTGATACCCATTAGTTCTGCTGCCTTACTTTGGTTACCGCGAACATACTCCATGATTGTTTCCAATAATGGGGTCTCCACTTCCTGTAAGAACATCTGGTAAAGCTGCCCGGTTGAATGTCCGTCTAACTGTTTCAAATACGCATCCATTGTTTCTTTAACGCTGTCGCGCAAAGTGTTTTGGGGACGGTTTGCTTGTTCCTGGTTTTGCTCTTCCAGAGGCACTGCCAACACCGATTCCGTCATGCTGCTAACTCCTCGCTGGGATTTAGGTTGTTAAAAAATTGTTTCGTCATTTCAAGTTGTTGTTCAATGGTCTCTACACGATTAACGGCATCTCTGAAGACGGCGCCACGTGGGTGACCTTTACTGTACCAACTTATGTGTTTCCGTGCGATTCGAACACCGGTGAATTCACCATAAAACTCATAAAGGTTATCCAGGTGTCCTAGCAGGATATCGCGAACTTCAGCTGGTCTGAGTTCTGTCAGATGCTCACCTGTTTCCAGGTAATGCTGAATCTCGCGAAAGATCCATGGTCGTCCCTGTGCCGCGCGACCTATCATGACCGCGTCAGCGTTGGTGTACTCTAACACAAACTTTGCTTTCTCGGGGGTAGTTATATCGCCATTTGCTATCACAGGGATGTTAATTTTTTGCTTGACTTCTGCAATCGTGTCGTACTCTGCATCGCCCTTGTAATGGCATGCGCGCGTCCGCCCGTGCATCGCGATCGCCTGAATACCTGACTCTTCTGCAATTTTCGCGATGATCGGCGCATTTCGGTTTTCTTTATCCCAACCTGTGCGAATTTTAAGGGTCACAGGAATATCAACAGCACCGACGACCGCTTCAAGAATATCTTTTACCAAGCTTTCATTTTGTAAGAGCGCTGATCCGGACATTACGTTACAAACTTTTTTAGCCGGGCAGCCCATATTGATATCAATGATCTGTGCACCATGGTCAGCATTGTGTTTTGCGGCCTCTGCCATCATGGCAGGATCAGCGCCGGCGATTTGCACCGACTTGGGTTCGGTTTCACCCTCGTGGTTAGCACGTCGCTTGGTTTTTTCACTGCCCCAAAGTAGGGAGTTGCAGGTCACCATTTCAGAAACTGCCATGCCGGCGCCCATATTTTTGCACAATTGGCGGAATGGGCGATCGGTGACACCGGCCATTGGGGCCAGGATCAGATTATTGGCTAGTTGGTAAGGACCTATTTTCATTTCTTTACAGTTTCTTCGTACACAAGCCGGTTTACTTGCTTCGGCCTGTTCTTAAAAAGGGGGACAATCATACCTGTTCATAGTGTGAGGATAAAGATTAAAAGTTACACAATAGTGTGATCTATCCGGATTTTTCAGGTGCCGGTAAATGTCGGCTAAACGACACTTACTGGAAAGTGATCTCGAAATTGACGGCGTCATCACCTGGATCCAGTACCGCCAAGGTTATGTGAACCGGGGTGCCTGATTCCATTAACAGGAACTTGCTGTAGAGGCCTTCCAGGTATTCTTCTGGTTTGAAATAGCGGGTTGCGACCGTGTGGCCACTTAGATCAAATAGCTTAACGGCGAGAATGGGGTAGGGTTGATCAAATGGTGCATTGTTCACAATGGCGGTGCTAACCAGTAGGGCATTTTTCTGACTTGGGTGACTGCGCATATCTCGATTACGCACTTCAATTTTAGTCGTATCGATAGATCCTGAATATCGGCATGGCAAGTTGCTGCATAAGGACGTCAATAGTGGAGATAGTGACGGCATTTGATTGGCGAGCTGGTAGCTTCTGAACAGGACACTTTGCCCAAGCACGCCTAAGATTAAGACAATAATAGCTGCGACCATCGCCATGGTCACTCCGGCATGTCGGATAGGCGGTTCAAAATTCTCGAACGAGCTGCGCAAGGCTTTTGGTATTTCATGATCCGGTGAAGGCAGGTCTTCTTCAATATCCTGATCGATTGAGACAGACTCAGTCTCTAAAACAGTTTCAGGTTTGCGGTAACTGATATCGGTACTCTTAACGTCCAGGATTTCAATCTCATTGCTTTCTTTGTCAGAAGCTTTGCTATCAGTCGTTTCAAATTCAAGCTCTGTTTCAAGCTCAGTGGCTGCGGTCTGTTGGTCATCGTTATCAAGAAAACCATCATCCAGGTCTGTAAGATTTTCCAGGGCATCATCGATACTGACTGAACCCACTAATGGTTCATTATCGCCAAGAAGGTCATCAAACAGATCTTCGTCGCTTTGAATTTTCTCGTGTTCTGCTTCGACTTTTTTACGAATTGCAGCCAGCTTGTCGGCATCGGCCTCGGTTGAACTGGTTTTAGACTGACCGGTTTTGGCAGCATCCGCATTGGCCCAGATATCGTTGGGTCGCACCACTTCAATCGGTTCGTCATCATCATCAAGTGGTTCCAGCTTTGGTTCACCGAAGTCTGACAGTGGTTCATTTGCAACAGGCATTGATTGCTTTTCAACGGGCTTATCATGATCGTCATCGAAGGCCAGATCCCCACCCAGTAATGCCTCGAGTTCTTTATCGATTTGTTCCTGATTTGGTTCTTCCAATTGCTCATCTGCACTTGAATATAAGTCTGTAATGCCTTTCTGTTCTTGCGTGGTGGCGGGGGATTCGAGTGAATCGGTGTCAGTGTAAGGATTGCTAACGGGTGCACCAGGGGATGAATCTACATCCTCGCCTACATATTTAATAAAGGACTCAGTAAAATCAGCATTGCCGGGAATATCGATAGCACCCATTTCATCGAGATTGTTGTAACGCGAGTTATCACCAATTAAGGACTCCATAAAAGGTGACTGATCGGGGGCGTTAGATCTGTCCGGTGCACCAGATAGATCAATATGCTGATGGTCTTCTTCAGGAATGTCGATTGTTCCGGGTAGAATCTCATTGTAGCGAGGAGTCGGTGCCGATATTTCTGGCTTCGGTGCTTGTGCCTCATCCGGTGCTGGTGTTACAGCAGGCTTTGCAGGGGCTGGCTTGGTGTCTATAGTCGCTGCGGGTTTTTCCGAGGGTATTTTTGGGGGTATTTTTGAGGGTTTTTTGGGCTGTTTGTTAGTATCAGAAGGCACCCCTTCATAGAGGTGGTTTGTTGCATCAAAGATTTCCTTGCAACTACCGCACCGAACCTGGCCTTTTGCTGCTTTCAAGTGGGCTTCCGCTATCCGGAAGCAGGTCTGACAATGGGGGCACTGTGTATACATGTGATTCTGTTTACAAACTCTCTACTTCAATGGAGCTGTTTATATAGCGCTAGCTATCCTTACTTACAAGATTAGCGGGTCCTATTTTAGCCTGCTTTAATCGAACCCGTTTAGTTACGGTGGCCACTCAGCAATACCCAGTCGCCTTGTTGCTGTTTTCCATTGAGTGAAAACTGCTTGGTGTAGGCCTGGCTCACCATCTCAGCCTGTTCCTGCAAAATACCGGACAGCGCTATGGTACCACCTGGGCGACAAATTTCCGAAAACAGCCCTGCCAGGCTCACCAATGGCCTAGCTAGAATGTTGGCGACCAGGCAATCGGCAGGCTCGGGGATGGGATAATCCACGCCACCACACTCTATAGTATTGAGTACCCCATTATTCTCCGCATTCGCCCGAGTGGCGAGCAGGGCCTGGGGATCATTATCGATGGCGATAACCCTGGCGGCTCCCAATTTTGCTGCGGCGATGGCAAGGATTCCCGAACCACAGCCATAATCAATCACTAATTGGTCGACCGGGGGGTGCTCAGCCAGCCAACTCAGACACATGGCCGTGGTCGGGTGAGTGCCGGTGCCAAACGCCAGACCCGGGTCGAGTAAAATATTGATGGCCGCAGGGTTAGGTGGAGTGTGGTGAGAGGGCACGATCCAGAGGTCATGGCCAAAGTGCATCGGTTCGTAGTGTTGCATCCATTCGCGTACCCAGTCTTTGTCTTCCAGAATCTCAGAACGTATCGCCGTGATGTGCGAGTTATATTGTCTGGTCAGGGCCTGACTGATGCTATCTATATCTGAATCGGCCTCAAACAAACCGGTGATCAGGGTATCTGACCATAACGGGGTTTCACCTGGTGGCGGTTCGAAAAGCGGTTGGTCGGCAGCGTCTTCGTAAGTGACAGATAACGATCCAAGCTCGGTTAAGGCATCAGAAATAAGATCGGCGGATTGTTTATCGGTTTGTATTTTAAGTTGCAGCCAGGGCATGGTGGATATTATATATCAGGTATCACCCTGGAATATATTAGTTACAAGATAGTCCTGTTCGAGATTGAACAGAACAGCCTAGAAAGTGTTTTGTGATTAGCTAAGCTGGAAGTTTAGATATTTTGCCAGATGTCATTTAACCGATCGACATCATTGCTGGTGGGAGAAACTGAATCTTTAGATTCGAAAAGTGAGTTCTCAATTCTTGTAAACAGGTACTGACAGACAGCACCGTTGTCGGCGATGAGTTTAATTAGCTTAATACGAACATTTTCTTCCCCAGGTCGATTCAGACGCAGTACATCGCCGGGTTTGTATTGACGTGAAAAACTCAAAAGTGATTCAGGTCGATTTAACAGCTGCATTAACGGTAAGATAAGACCACGATCAATCACATAGTCACCGCCTGCTGGGTCATCTGAGATGAGCCCAACAGGTTTAGCGGAAGGGGCAAGCAGCATCACGCCCATCTCTACTCCGGTACTGCCTTTTGCTTTCATCCAACGTACCAGGCCAACTGACCGCTCATTCGAGTTTTTACGCTGGACACTAATGATTTCACCGACCTGAACTTTATTGGTTAGATTTTCCGTTGCAATCAGACCAAACCCTTCTGCACTTTCATTGCTTAAGGTCCAGTTATCCTGTTTCACGCGGTAATCGACGATACTTTTGGCCTGGTTGTTTTGTGCAGAGCTGGTTGCTTTGGCTTGTTGTTCTGTTTTCGGGCAAATTGTGTTTGCCCAGGCATACACCGTTGACCAGACATCTGAGTGCTCATCTTCAACACTCTTGATCTCAATTTGCTCAAAGCCAGATTTTATTTGAGTAAAACCCGAGTAGGCATTTTTGTCATGCTCAGTGCTTTTCACGTGTTGTTCGTACATGAGTTGCATATGGGTTTGGTGTAGACCAACAGTGACATTAACCTTGTAGTTTAACTGCTGTCTCGGGAAGCGCCGCTTCCGGGTGTGCTCCCAGGATTCGATCAAACGTCTGATCAGGCTGATACTGATTTTCTCATTACCGATTTGTTTTGCCAATGAAGGTCGATGTTTACTAAGTTGCTTATGTTGTTTCTTTAATGTCTTAATAAGTTTATCTGTGTTTAGAAGTCGACAGTTTTCGATGCTGCTTGTATGTTTACCATTGATCGCCAGCTTTGGTGGATGGTCACTATCTAATTCAACAACGGGCAAATGGCGGTCAACTAGTTCGCTTTCTGATTTGATCATTTCAAGATCACATAGGCTTGACCATTCTTTTAGGTGATGGTGTACCTCATTAATTTCCCCAGGTCGTAAGTGGTAGGGTTCAGCGAGATAAAGTAGCAGGGTGCGGAGATATTCGTCTTTGATATTACTTTTAAATTTTGCATGCACCAGAGGGTCATGCACCATGCTGTCTGTCAGTTTATGCAATTCAGCATATTGATAGAGTTCATGTAGTTGTTCCCAGTAGTCATGGTAAAAGGCTGAGTACACTTCATAAGTGATAAGCAGAGAATGCTCGATAAAAACAATTGAGCGGTGAACGGCCGTGGCCAGATTTTTTTTGTCGACAAACAGACTGTTTTGTTTCTGCATGTCATGAAACACTTTCATATAGCCCTGTGTCATCGTGTCATAAATTGTCTGGCAAGCGGAGGCAATACGCATGACTTTGTCGGGTAGTGGATAGGCCACCCCGGTGATGTGTTTGTTCATATTGGTGGTGACGTAATGCACGCTATCACGCATCGCCTCCAACACCCGGAATCGGTCGTTTGCTTTGAGCTCCTGGCGATCAATATTTTGCAGGGCCTTGAAGATTAACTCACTGGTTTTGCCAACACTGCCGCGCGGCAACTCCTCGAGCCAGCGCTCAATGGCCTGGGGTCGAGTGTCAAAGTCCTCAAGAGGTTGTTCTGCCTGGGATTGGGGGTATGCCATCAACTACCTATTTTCCGATTTTGCCCGCAGCAAGCATGTGGCTGCTCTATGACTGTATCGGATTACCTGGCTGGTTTTTTAAGCAAAGATTGGCTCTAAAATGTGAATATTTCACATTCCAAACCGTAATCCTTCACTGGCTGGCTCCCAATTGAGGCATATGCTTCAACTACTTAGAGAAATGAACAGGGGGAAGTAAACATGTCAGCCGCTCAATATTTTGATGTCGAAACCGGCTCGGTTGAAGCTACACCGACTTTTTCAGCAGTGCTGCCTGAGATGCTGGGTGCGAGAAAACCTGCTGGGGCTGTCAACCGGCAAGGCCAGATTAAGCCAGTTAATGTGAATCTTGAAGAGGTGATGTTCACCAGTCGAGTACCAGTATCTACCTGGACATTCGCCTTTGCCTTAAATGACAAACTTTGGGTATCAAACTTAATGACTTTGTATTTCGGTAATCGTACAACCATTAATAAAAATATCTATCGCGGCAAGATGTTTGTACCGGATCGGGGCGCAACGCTGGAAATGGGGATTACGGCCTATAACAGTTATGGCGACATGTTTAACACGACGCGCGATATTCGTGTTTACACAAACAATATTGCCAACGATGGTCGCGTGCTGGTCAAAATTGATGAAGACTGGACACAGTTATTGTTTAAGTTTCATGTCCAGGTTTAAGGGTATTGGATAGAGGAGGCAGGTGATGACTAATCGAACTTTTCGTTTTATCGTTTATATACAACTGATTATTATTATTTTGATGTTGTCACTGGTCACTGCAGGTGATCACATCCTTGGCTATGTGCAAGGTCCTTCATACGAGAGTGCGCAACAGTTGGAAGGTGATCGACAAGCCCTGCTCGACTAAAGTATTTATCCTGTTATTAAGCTATGGACTAAGTAAAGCAGGACTCGTCTCAGGTTATGCTTCTTTCTCGGCGAGTTTCTTCTCGAGATAGTGGATATTGGTACCACCTGCTGCAAAGGCTGCATCACGTAGGAGTTCCTGATGTAAGGCGGTGTTAGTCTTAATGCCCTCAATCACTAACTCGGACAAGGCAATGCGCATACGTGCCATTGCTGCCTGACGTGAATCACCGTAGGTGATGAGTTTGGCTATCATTGAATCATAATAGGGCGGTACGGTGTAACCGTCATAAATATGTGAATCAACACGAATGCCTGGACCACCAGGAGTGTGATAAGCGGTTATCGTTCCCGGTGATGGCATAAAGTTATTTGGATCTTCTGCATTGATGCGACACTCGATAGCATGGCCACGCATGATCACATCGCTTTGTTGAACACCCAGACCTTCACCTGATGCAATTCGAATCTGCTCTTTAACAATGTCGATACCGGTGACCATTTCAGTGACCGGGTGTTCAACCTGAACACGGGTGTTCATTTCGATGAAATAGAACTCACCGTCCTGATATAAAAATTCAAAGGTACCAACACCACGATAACCGATATCTTCACAGGCACGTGCACAGCGCTCACCGATGCGCTTACGCATCTCTTCGGTGATGCCAGGTGCAGGGGCCTCTTCGATTACCTTTTGGTGGCGACGTTGCATTGAACAATCACGTTCACCCAGATGTACGGCCTTGCCATGCTCATCCGACAACACCTGAATTTCAATGTGGCGTGGGTTATCCAGATATTTTTCCATGTAGACGACGTCATTATTAAACGCGGCTCCGGCTTCGGCCTTGGTCATGGCAATGGCATTGAGCAGAGCTGCCTCAGAGTGCACCACGCGCATACCTCGACCACCGCCACCACCGGCGGCTTTAATAATGATGGGATAACCAATTCGCTGGGCGATCTCGATGTTAGTTTTTTCATCCGTACCTAATGGGCCATCGGAACCAGGCACACAGGGGACACCGGCCTCTTTCATCGCTTTGATAGCTGCGACTTTGTCGCCCATCATGCGAATGGTTTCAGGGCGCGGACCAATAAAGATGAAACCACATTCTTCTACGCGTTCGGCAAAGTCTGCATTTTCAGACAGGAAGCCATAACCGGGATGAATTGCGACAGCATCTGTAACTTCAGCCGCACTGATCACTGCGGGGATGTTCAGGTAACTATCGACCGATGAAGCGGGCCCGATACAAACAGATTCGTCAGCCAGGCGTACGTGTTTCAGATCGCGGTCGGCTTCAGAGTGCGCGGCGACAGTTTTGATGTCCAGCTCACGACAGGCACGTAATATGCGCAGAGCAATCTCGCCACGATTCGCAATTAAAATTTTATCTATCATTGTTCTATCAACTTTGTTTCAAGAGGGTGTTGTGACCTTGACTTACTCTATTACGAATAAAGGCTGGTTATACTCAACTGGCTGTCCATTTTCGACCAAAATGGATTTGATCGTTCCGGTCTTATCCGCCTCAATCTGGTTAAGTAGTTTCATCGCCTCGATTATGCACAAGGTGTCGCCACTCTTGACTGATTGCCCTTCTTCAACAAATGCTCGGGCAGTAGGACTGGCTGCTCGGTAAAATGTACCTACCATTGGTGCGCGAACCAGGTGACCACTAGGCTCTGAAGGCTCAGCACTTGCTGGTGGGGCTGCGGCGGGTGCAGGTGCTGCGGCAGGTGCAGCTGCTGCAGTCGCCATCGGTGCAGCCATCGCCGGTGCACTAACCATCATGTTTTGATTCATACGACTGATCCGTACTGATTCTTCACCTTCTTTGATCTCGATCTCGGCGACACCGGATTCTTCGAGCAGCTCAATAAGTTTTTTTACTTTACGTATATCCATGGAGTAACTCTCTTTAAAGTTAATCTTTGTTTTAAAATGTTTGGTGCTATATCTACTTTGCTTCTATGGCTTCCAATGCCGCCTGCAAGGCCAGGCTATAACCAATTGACCCCAGGCCGCTGATGACACCCACGGCAAGGTCAGAAAAATAAGATTGCTGACGGAATTCTTCACGCGCATGCACATTTGATAAATGCACTTCAATGAATGGGATGTTGACCGCGGCAATTGCATCTCGTAGTGCGACACTTGTATGTGTAAAGGCTGCGGGGTTAATAATGATGAAGTCTGTGCTGTCACTGCTGGCCTTTTGCACACTATCAACGAGTTCATGTTCAGCATTACTTTGCACTGAATGCAGGCTGTGTCCTGACTGGCTTGCCAGCTCGGCCAACTGATCATCGATCTGGCGTAATGTTGTTGCACCATAGTGCTCAGGCTCACGCGTGCCGAGTAGATTCAGGTTTGGGCCGTGTATAACGAGGATCTTCGCCATGTGTTCCTATGCCTGCTTAAAGATCGCTGCAAATCCCTGCACGTTTGATGCATGTTCACAGCAAGTTGACCATATAATATTTGGAAATTTTCGCCGATCTTGTTTGAATTGTCTAGTTGTTTGCAAGATCGGCTCAAATAGACGCCAATTCAACGCTTTTTGACGATGAATTAGTCAGAATAGCAATTTGGACAACTTAGTTTTGTGATAGGAGTGGTGTTATTAGCTTTTCAGCCTCATCCAGGTGGACTTCACGGGCGATGGCATGACGAATAATACCCTGACGATCAACGATGACCGTATAAGGTAAAACGCCCAGCTTATTTCCATATTCCTGGCTGATCGCGATACCGTCTGTGTCAGCAACCAGGATAGGATAATTAATGCCCATTGGATCGACGTAATCTATAGCCGCTTGCTTAGAGTCCAGGGCAATACCAACAATAGTGAAGCCCTGCTTTTCATATTTTTCCTGTAGTGCGATAAATGCAGGTATCTCTCTTCGACAAGGTGGACACCAGGTTGCCCAGAAATTAACGATGAGCACCTTACCATCCCACTCGCTGGCTTTGCGCTGGGTGCCCTCGACATCGGTGAGGGTAAAATCAGGGCGCTGACTACCCACTAAGGTAGTCGATTTAATGCTCGCAGTTTTAGGTTTGTCGGCGGACTTTTTGAGGTAGGCATATGCACCGATACCTGCTGCCATCCCAATGACAGCGATTACTGCCACGATCAGATTGGTAGCCTTGCCTTTAGAAGTGATGTTGCCTGGAAACACTTTTGACAATGACATCTAACTTCCTTTTAGGACCAGGTTAACGCGTTCAATAAACTTGGTCGTATTCATCTCGCCTACGATTCGGTATTTACGCACTTCTTTTCCATCCGGGCCATAAAACAAAAAGGTAGGGGGTGCGAGTACGTTAGTGTGCTTCAGTAGTCGAATGTCTTCGCTATCGTTCTTTGTTACATCCACTTGTAACAAAATGAAGTCACTCAACAGCGCCTTAACACTCGGATCGGTTAGTACGTAATCCTCGAAGGTCTTGCAATAGGCGCACCAGTCAGCATAGTAGTCAACTAAGACATACTTGTTTAATGCGCTGGCCAATTCAACTTCACGTTCTAAATCTTCAACAGTCTTGATGCGTTTGAATTTCAGCTCAGCCGTATGACTGCCGCCACCTCCCATAGTCAAGCTTGAACCATGCATTGGGTCGGTAACATTGCGTGCACCGGTTAGACCACCAATCATCACGATGACACCATACAGGACCAACACCAGCCCCAGCCCTTTCCATAACTTGAACCAGCCAGGCTTGCCTTCCTTAATGGCGTCAAAGGCACCCATATAGATACCGCCAGTAATCAGAAGCGCTGACCACAATAACATGATCAACATCGCTGGTATGAAGCTGACGCGCTCAAGGAATATCAGTGCGACAGATAATAAAATTGCACCGGCAGTATATTTGACGGTATCCATCCATCCGCCTGCTTTTGGCAGGTACTTGCCGTGCGTCAGGCCAACGAACAGTAATGGCATACCCAGGCCCATGCCCAGGATGAACATGGAAAGGAATCCAAGGATCACATCACCTTCTTTGGCGACATAAATCAATGCACCTATGAGTACCGGTCCTGCACAAGGACCGATGATCAGGGCGGATAATGCACCCATGACAATCACACCATGGAATGACCCCGCTTTTTGCTGATTACTAATCTGGCTAAGTTTGCCTTGCAGACCTGCAGGTAACTGGATGGCGAAAAAGCCAAACATCGACATGGCCAGGGCAACAAAGACCAGCGTAAATGGAATCAACACATAGTCTTGCTGGAAGATGGCCTGCACATTAATACCCTTGGCCAAACCGGCAAACAGCGCACCCATGATGCCAAAGGTAACAGCCATGGACACCACATAAACCAGTGACAGGTTGAATGCATGTGTGGTTGTGACCTTTTCTCCTTGTCCGACAATGATCGAAGACAGGATAGGAATCATTGGGTACATACAGGCAGTAAAGGCCAGGGCCAAGCCACCAAGGAAGAAGTAAATGATAATTGTTAAAGCATCGCCCGAGGCTAATACTGCGGCAGACTTGTCCTGCTCGGAGACAAACTCTTCTTGAGCTGTCTCAGTTTGAGCTTCAACTGGTGTTGTGCTGGTCGTTGCGGCGACGGCTTGTTCACTTACTGTAAACGCCTGCGTTCCAGTCGCGCTTTGTTCTATGTTTAATGGTCGGTAGCAAATGCCAAATACTTCTGCACAGCCCTGCCCGGTCGCAACATAGCTGAGTTCAGTAATGCCATCTTTGCTTGCCAGAATAGGTACTTCAATAACGACTTGCCCTTCATAGGTCTCGACTTCGCCTTCTACCCCTTCCGGAGTGATGCCGTGTTTCATTTTGCCCTTGGGTATATCTGGTTTGCCAAAGGTGACACCGGCGGTCTTGGATTCAAACGCGAACTTCTCTTTATACATGTAGTAATCAGGTGTGATGGTCCAGGTGGCGATTAGTTTGTCACCATCCAGGCGGGCGCTATATTGAAATGCCTGCTCTACCATCAGCGGTTCATCTCCGCTATTGGCGCTATCGCCCAGGCCTAATTGCGAGCTGAGGTCACTGATACCCTCTATTGCTGAGCCGGAAACCGCAGCCAGGGTCAGTGTTTTTTCACGTGTTTGGGGTCGATAGCAAAGACCCAGTTTTTCAGCACAGCCCTGAGAATGGGCAATCAGTTTGAATTCGCCACCGCCGGATTTGGTGATGGGGATATTAATCGTGACGGTCTCGGTGTAGGTCTCGACTTCCCCTTCTTTGCCTTCTGGGGTGATGCCGTGTTTCATTTTGCCTTTTGGATAGTCCGGTGCGCCGATCTCAACACTTGCAGTACCGGATTCAAAGCTAATTTTGCTCTTATATAAGTAGTAATCATCTGCTGCAGTCCAGCTGGCCTTGATTACATCGCCTTCTACCACTGCATCGAATTTGAACGCCACTTCTGGATCCAGGGGCTCGTTGGCATGGGCTTGACTGGTTAGGCCCAGAAATACAGTGTTCAGAAAGAAAAGAAAGAGAAAGGATTTGATTTTAATCATTATTATTTACCGAGTTGCTTATCCAGTTTAAGTAGGGTTCGTAGCCGCCAACAATTGGGACTACGATGATTTCTGGAAGTTCATAGGGATGCGCTTCCTTTATTGTATCTTGCAGCTCTACAAGGCGACTTTGCTCAGTCTTGATAATGAGCAAATGCTCCTCACCCTGCTCCAGTTTGCCTTGCCAGACATAGATCGATGTCATTTTCGGCAAAATATTAATACAGGCAGCTAGTTTACGGGTCACCAACACACTGGCGAGCTCCTTAGCCTGCTCTTCGTCTGGAAGGGTGGTCATTAAGACTCGCTGTGTCAACGCGGAGGTACTTGAAATTGGCTCCATACGCCCAAATGTAACAAGCAGGCCTTGTGAAAGCTAGCATGTTGGTTAGCATATCTTTGCTTTTTTACACCGGCCGTGGTGGGGAAAATAAAATTAATTATCAATAGGTTATAAAACCATTATGCGCATCATGCCGATTATTCTGGCGTTATTCATTGCTACCCCCTTAATCGAAATATACCTGTTTATTGAAATCGGGTCAGTGATTGGGGCTTTTAAAACTATACTCCTGATTGTAGTGACGGCCGTCATCGGCGTGGCATTATTGAGGCATCAAGGGCTGTCGACCATGCAGAAGGTCCAGAGTCAGATGCAGCGGGGAGAATTGCCTGCCGTCGGTATGCTCGAGGGCTTTATGCTGTTCTTCGCAGGTGCACTGTTACTGACCCCAGGTTTTTTCACCGACGGTATTGGATTTATCCTACTGGTCCCACCCATTCGTCGCGCCTTAGCGCTGTGGTTCCTGGAACGGAGCGGTACGATTGTGAAAGTCCATCCTGGCCATGCAGAGCGTAAAAAGCCCGAAAAGTACATTGAGGGTGAATTTGATAAACACGACGATTGAATTCCTTATATCTAGCCCCACATTCCCTATCTAGATTGTGTTGCCTGATGACAATGCTTGATCGTGTTGCTTGATTGTATTTCTGGCCCTGTTAAGGCCTGGCTGGTAAGGCATTCCTTGACAGAGTGAGTTTGGTCGCTAGAATTAGCACTCATCTCAGGAGAGTGCTAACAAAACTCTCCAGGCAAACCACAGAATTTGTTAAGTTTTTGAATTTATATACATTTTTTAAGGAGAACTGCGAATGAAGATTCGTCCCCTACATGACCGTGTAATCGTACGTCGTATGGAAGAAGAAAAGACCAGTGCTGGCGGTATCGTCATCCCTGACTCAGCAACCGAGAAACCTGCAGAAGGTGAAGTTGTTGCAGTAGGCAATGGCAAGATTCTGGATAGCGGCGAAGTGCGGGCCCTGGACGTGAAAGCTGGTGACAAGATCCTGTTTGGTAAATATGCCGGCAACGAGGTGAAGGTCGAAGGCGAAGAGCTCTTGGTCATGAGAGAAGAAGACATCATGGGTGTCCTGGAAGGTTAAATCCAGCAAGGCTAAACCTGCTCCGATTTTAATCCCAACCGAATTTAAGTTAAGAGGAAGACAGCAATGACTGCAAAAGAAGTGAGATTTTCTGATGATGCCCGTCAACGTATGTTGGCTGGTGTAAACACACTGGCAAATGCCGTTAAGGTAACCCTGGGTCCTAAAGGCCGTAACGTGGTACTAGACAAGAGCTTTGGTGCACCAACCATCACAAAAGATGGTGTATCAGTAGCGAAAGAAATCGAATTAAGCGATAAGTTTGAAAACATGGGCGCGCAGATGGTGAAGGAAGTATCTTCACAGACTTCTGATGTTGCGGGTGACGGCACCACGACCGCGACCGTACTAGCACAATCTATTTTGACCGAAGGTCTGAAAGCAGTTGCTGCAGGCATGAATCCAATGGACCTCAAACGTGGCATCGACAAAGCCGTTGCTGCTGCAGTTGAGCAACTCAAAGGTCAATCAAACCCTTGTTCAGACAACAAGGCGATTGCCCAGGTAGGTACAATCTCTGCTAACTCTGATTCTGAAATCGGTGACATCATTGCCGAAGCGATGGACAAAGTTGGTAAAGAAGGTGTCATCACCGTAGAAGAAGGTTCAGGTCTATCAAATGAATTAGACGTGGTTGAAGGTATGCAGTTTGACCGTGGTTATCTTTCACCTTACTTCGTGAACAATCAGCAAAGTATGAGTGCAGAACTTGAAGACCCTTATGTTTTACTGCACGATAAGAAAATCTCTAACATCCGTGAGTTACTTCCAGTGCTGGAAGGCGTTGCTAAAGCGGGTAAGCCTTTACTTATTATCGCTGAAGATATCGACGGTGAAGCACTGGCAACGTTGGTTGTAAACAACATTCGCGGAATCGTGAAAGTAGCTGCGGTTAAGGCACCAGGCTTTGGTGACCGCCGTAAAGCGATGTTGCAGGATATCGCGGTATTAACTGGCGCAACTGTTATCTCTGAAGAAGTTGGTTTGTCACTGGAGAAGGCAGGGCTTGATGACTTGGGTTCAGCCAAGAAGATTCAGGTAACCAAAGAAGAGACTACTGTTATTGACGGTGCAGGTCAGCCTAAAGATATCGAAGATCGTGTTGGCCAGATTCGTGCACAAATTGAAGAAGCCACTTCAGAATATGACAAAGAAAAACTGCAAGAGCGTGTTGCTAAACTCGCCGGTGGTGTTGCTTTGATTAAAGTTGGTGCAGCAACAGAAGTTGAAATGAAAGAAAAGAAAGCCCGTGTTGAAGATGCGTTACACGCAACACGTGCAGCGGTTGAAGAAGGCGTGGTACCTGGTGGTGGTGTTGCTCTGGTACGTGCTGAATCAAGCCTGGGCGACCTTACAGGTGACAACCATGATCAGGACGTTGGTATCGGTATTGCCCGTCGTGCAATGACTGAGCCCCTGCGTACTATCGTGTCTAACGCAGGTGGTGAACCTTCTGTCGTATTAAACAAGGTTGTAGAAGGTAAAGGCAACTTTGGTTTCAATGCAGCAACTGATGAATACGGTGACATGGTTAAGATGGGTATTCTGGATCCAACTAAAGTAACGCGTTCCGCATTACAAAATGCAGCGTCAGTTGCAGGTTTGATGATTACCACTGAAGCTATGGTTGCGGATATGCCAGCTGATGATGCCGGTGCCGGTGCTATGCCTGATATGGGTGGTATGGGCGGTATGGGTGGTATGGGCGGCATGATGTAAATGCTTGCCCTGAAATGCCGGACTTGAGTGTCTGCTGCGTTCGACAAGAACTTCCGCTACTCACTTACTATATGTAAGTTCCGTTGCGGCTTCCTTGTCTGCCTTGCATCCATCTCAACTCCGGGCACTTCAGACCAACCATGAGTTATAAAAAAGCCTGTCATTTCTGACAGGCTTTTTTTATGCGTGTTATATATAGAATATCGTTTCGCTTCGTTGGCTGATAAACTTAGTAAATGCTTACCAACCAAATCCCCACTAGTTTACTCGAGTTCGCTGATCATCAGTGGCAGGAGTGGTGTGCGCTTTCTGCTGATCGGCAGTGGTCTGCTCAGATAGAAGAGACGGCGCAGGCGGTATTTGTCTGCAGTGAATATGTTTCGCGCTTGTGTCTGCGTTTCCCTGAGTTGTTGCAGGATTTGCAGGACACGGGCGATCTGTTCAAGGCCTATGAAGATGGTCAACTGCGTACTGCGCTTGAAGCACGGTTAAAAGAGGTGGCCGATGAGGCTGACTTGATGAAGCGGGTTCGTCTGTTTCGTCAGCGTGAGATGGTTCGAATCGTCTGGCGCGATCTGGCTGGTTGGGCGGAGTTAACAGAGGTGATGCGTGACTTGTCTGATTTAGCCGATGCCTGTGTCGACGTGGCACTTAAGACTTTGCACAGCTGGGTAGTTTCTGAGTTTGGTTTACCAGTAAGTTTAAGTGGTAAGGAACAACAGCTAGTTGTTATCGGGATGGGCAAACTCGGTGGCTTCGAGTTAAATCTTTCCTCGGATATCGATCTGATTTTTGCATATCCGGAAGAAGGCAATACTAATGGTAGTAAAAGCATTTCCAATCATGAATTCTTCCAGAAGCTCGGTCAGCGTTTAATTAGTGTGCTCTCAAAATCAACGCAAGATGGTTTTGTGTTTCGTGTTGATATGCGCCTACGACCTTTTGGCAGTGGTGCATTGGCGGTGAGTTTTGATGCGATGGAAGATTACTATCAGATTCACGGTCGTGAGTGGGAACGTTATGCCATGATCAAGGCGCGCATTATCGCAGGTGATAAAGAGCGTGGCGAAGAACTTTTAGCGCGCCTGCATCCTTTTGTCTATCGTCGTTATGTCGACTACTCGGCGTATGAGTCAATACGCGAAATGAAGGCGATGATTAAAAAGGAAGTAAAGCTCAAGAACAAAGAAAAAAATATTAAAGTCGGTGCCGGTGGAATTCGCGAGATTGAATTTATTGGTCAGGTCTTCCAGCTCATAAGGGGTGGTCGCGAGCTTGCATTGCAGTCACGCTCCATTATTGAAGTATTGGATGCCTTGCAGAATATGAATATGTTGCCCGAGTTTGTTATTAGCCAACTGAAGGAGGCTTATGATTTTTTACGACGCTCCGAACATCGTATTCAGGCCTGGCGCGACGAACAAACACATTCGCTACCTTCGGATGAACTGGGCCAGTTACGCCTGGCCTATAGTATGGGCTTTGATAGCTGGGATGACTTTCAGCAAGTCTTGTTACAACATCGCACCCATGTCCATGAGCACTTCGAACAAGTCTTTGCCGCACCTCAATCGGATACTCCCAGTGATGACACTCAGACCTTAACACCATTGTGGCTGGGAGAGATGGAGGCTGATGAAGCTATCCAATTACTTGAGACATCGGGTTTCAGTGATGCGAAAGATGTGTGGAGAAGAATAACCACTTTACGCGATAGCCGAGCCTATCAAAATTTATCCTCGCGTGGTCACGACCGAATGGATCGTTTAATGCCGTTGCTACTAAGTGCCTGTCAGGCGACGGCGCAACCACAACTTGCCTTTTTACGCGCACTGGAAGTTATCGAAGCGATTATGCAACGTTCGGTTTATCTGGTGTTGTTAATAGAGAATCCAGTTGCCTTGTCACAGTTTATTCGTCTGTGTGCCTCGAGCCCATGGATCACACGTTACCTTAGTCAACACCCCTTGTTGTTGGATGACTTACTCGATATTGAAAGCCTGTTTAATCCACCAGATAAAGATGCGTTAAATGCAGAGTTGAGTAAACGCATGGCCGATGTCCTTGGTGATGAGGAGCGTTCGATGGATGTCCTGCGTCACTTCAAGCATTCCCACTTCTTAAAGGTAGCGGCTGCAGACATCTTTGGCGCATTGCCTTTGATGGAAGTCAGTAATCATCTGAGCTGGATTGCCGAGGTGGTGCTCGATCAAACCCTGTATTTAGCCTGGCAGCACCTGGTGGAGAAGCATGGTCGCCCTGTTTGCACTCACGCCGGTGAGGTCTGTGATACCGGTTTTGCGGTGATCGCCTATGGCAAGCTAGGCGGCTATGAGCTGGGTTATGGTTCTGATTTGGATTTGGTGTTCCTGCATAGTGGTGAGTCCGAGAGTCTGGAGACCACAGGCGACAAGCCTGTGCCACTCGGCGTTTTTTTCGCCCGTATGGGGCAGCGCATTATGCATATTCTTTCAACACTGACACCGGCCGGGCAGCTATTCGAGGTGGATATGCGCCTGCGTCCAGAGGGTGCATCGGGTATGTTGGTTAGCGGTCTCAAGTCCTTCGAGGACTATCAATTGAAAAAGGCCTGGACCTGGGAGCATCAGGCGCTGGTGCGGGCAAGAGTGGTAACAGGCGATCCTGCGATAGCCGCTGAGTTTGAGAAAATACGCCAAAAGATACTCAGTCAGTCTCGCGACAGGGAAAAACTGCAACAGGAAGTGCTAGAGATGCGTGAGAAGATGCTCAAGGCACAAAAAAAGGCGAAAACTGGGCAGTTTGATCTCAAACATAGCCAAGGAGGTATCGTCGATATTGAATTTATGGTGCAATATGGGGTTCTGGCGTATAGCCAGGAATTTCCACAATTACTAGAGTGGACCGACAATATCCGTTTGTTAGCGGCGCTCGCGCAGACCGGTGTGATGAGCGAGTCGGATGCGAGTTTTCTCGCCGATACCTACCAGAGCTATCGTAATCGATTGCATCGGCTCAAGCTTCAGGAGTCTCCGGCGATGGTGGCTGAAGAAGATTTTACTGAGCAGAGTAGCGGCGTGAAGCGCATTTGGTCAGCGTGGTTTTTAAACGAAGCAAGTAATGAGTAAGGAAAATATAGTATGTCGATGTCAGACAGAGACGGTGTAATCTGGTTCGATGGCAAAATGGTGCCATGGCGTGAAGCCCAGGTTCATGTGTTAACCCACACCTTGCACTATGGCATGGGTGTCTTTGAGGGCGTGCGCGCATACAAGGCAGAACAAGGTACGGCCATTTTCCGCCTGGAAGAACATACCGATCGTTTGTTTGAGTCGGCACATATTCTCGGCATGCCGATGCCTTTTGACAAAGAGACTATTAATAAGGCTCAGTTGGCTGCGGTGAAAGAAAACAATCTGGAAAGCGCCTATTTGCGACCCATGTGCTTTTATGGCTCGGAAGGTATGGGGCTGCGTGCCGACAATTTGAAAGTACACAGTATTGTTGCAGCCTGGGAATGGGGGGCTTATTTGGGTGCGGACAATATGGAAAAGGGCATTCGAATTAAGACGTCCTCATTTACCCGGCACCACGTTAACATCACCATGTGCAAAGCCAAGGCCAATGGTAACTACATGAACTCGATGATGGCCCTGCAAGAGGCAATGCGTGATGGTTACGATGAAGCCCTGTTGCTTGATGTCGACGGTTTTGTTGCTGAGGGTAGTGGTGAAAACATCTTCATAGTCAAAAATGGTGTTATCTATACTCCCGAATTGACCTCGGCGCTTGACGGTATAACCCGTAAGACACTTATCCAGCTGGCCACCGATGAAGGCCTTGAGGTTCGCGAAAAGCGAATTACCCGGGATGAGGTGTATGTTGCCGATGAGGCATTCTTTACGGGTACCGCGGCAGAAGTCACGCCGATCCGTGAGCTGGATGGCCGCTCGATTGGTAGCGGCACCCGTGGACCGATTACCGAGAAACTCCAGAAACACTACTTCGATGTCGTGCACGGTCGTGTTGAAAAATATAACCACTGGTTGTCGTATATCTAAGTGTGCAGAATTCTATTTGAATAAGCGTTTTAAATAAAAGGTACTAGCGATGAGTGAAGCAAAAAAACAAACCCAGGCCAATGCCGCACAGCGGTATCAGGTTAGCCGTAGTGACCTGCCCGTTCATTGTCCGATGGAGGGAACGACACTGTGGAATTCACACCCAATGGTCTATTTGCCAATCGAAGAGCAGGGTGGAGAGGCGAAGTGTCCTTATTGTGGTGCGGTATACGCGTTAAAAGACTGATTAATCCCTGAAGCGGCGCTGGCTGCGTTGACCCTCTATTTAGATTTAAATGTGGGCTACGATCAAACAAGAACTCGAATTCCTGAACGGGTAATTAATTAATAGGTACATTGCGGATAAACCCTGATATTTACCAATGGCCATAATATTTAGTCTAGAATATACGTAACTTGTTAATAATCTTATATATATGCAATTAAGTCTCCCAAAATTTGAACAAGCCCATGTCCTGGTGGTTGGCGATCTGATGCTCGATCGCTACTGGCATGGTGATACATCACGCATTTCTCCTGAGGCACCGGTACCGGTAGTACGAGTAGGCGATGCAGAGGAGCGCGCAGGTGGTTCAGGCAACGTGGCGTTGAACATTGCCGCCTTGGGCGCAAATATCGATGTCATGGGCTATACCGGTGATGACGAGGCAGCCGATGCCTTGCAGGAGATTTTAGACTCCGCGGGTGTGACCTGTGCCTTTGAACGCATTCCCGGCAGCCGCACCGTAACCAAACTGCGTGTTATTAGTCGGCATCAACAACTCATTCGCCTGGATTTTGAAGATGGTTTTATAGAACAACGATCTGATTTATTGGCTGCACGTGCGGCCAAGCTAATGGCAAGTGCAGGTGCGGTTGTACTGTCAGATTATGGTAAAGGCACATTGCGCGATATGCCGGCTCTGATTGCAGCAGCCCGTGCGACCAAGACCCCCGTCTTGATTGATCCGAAGGGAACTGACTTTAGCGCCTATAAAGGCGCAACATTGATTACCCCGAACATGTCCGAATTCGAAGCCGTCGTGGGTCACTGTGCTTCGGACGAGGAAGTAGAAGCGAAGGGTAAACAGTTACTCAACGAACTCGAGCTAGAGGCATTATTGGTC
This sequence comes from uncultured Ectothiorhodospiraceae bacterium, assembly GCA_947259575.1. GTDB lineage: Bacteria > Pseudomonadota > Gammaproteobacteria > UBA6429 > Thiohalophilaceae > SZUA-24. Next base: position 137,553 of record CAMYMU010000032.1, read on the forward strand.
ACGCGTAGCGAGCGCGGCATGACCTTGATTCAAAAAACACAACCCGTTATTCATTTACCCACCAAGGCACGTGAAGTATTTGATGTCACCGGTGCCGGTGATACGGTGATCGCGATGTTGGCCGCTGCCCTTGCAGCAGGTGAGGATCTGGCACATGCGATGGCCTTATCAAATCTCGCAGCCGGTGTTGTGGTGGCGAAACTGGGTACCGCAACCGTTTCACCTGCGGAATTACAACAAGCGATGCGCGGCGAGGCCTCACTCACCCGTGGAATCTATGCTGAAGATAATCTAGTTGATGTGGTGAATCAGGCCAAACAACATGGTGAACGTATTGTCATGACCAATGGCTGCTTTGATATTCTACACCCCGGTCATGTCTCCTATATGCAAAAAGCCAGGGCTATGGGTGATCGATTAATTATTGCGGTGAATGACGACGACTCAGTAAAACGTTTGAAAGGTCCTGATCGTCCAATTAATACCTTGGACAGACGCATGGCTTTGCTAACCGCATTGGAATGTGTGGATTGGGTTGTACCATTTTCAGAAGACACCCCGGAACGGTTAATTTGTAAACTGCTACCTGATGTTCTGGTTAAGGGCGGCGATTACAAACCTGAAGACATTGCCGGTGGTAATTGTGTCAAAGACAATGGTGGTGAAGTTAACGTCATCGAATTTATTGAAGGTCATTCTACGACTGACATTATTAAAAATATTCTGAACGGAAATTAATTATTATGATTATAGTGACCGGCGGTGCCGGCTTTATTGGAAGTAACATCGTTAAAACTCTGAATGAACAGGGTGAGACAGATATTATTGTGGTTGATAACCTGAAAAATGGCGTGAAGTTTAAAAACATTGCTGACTGTGAAATTTCAGATTATCTGGACAAAGATGACTTTATTGAGCGGGTAAAAAATAACGAGTTATTTGGTGGTAAAATAAAAGCTATTTTTCATGAAGGCGCTTGTTCCTCGACAACAGAATGGGACGGTAACTTCATGATGAAAAATAATTATGAATATTCAAAGAGCCTTTTACACTATTGTCTGGATAACAAGATTCAATATTTATATGCATCCTCTGCATCTGTCTATGGTTCTGGCACAGTTTTTAGTGAATCAAGAGAGTATGAAGAACCGCTGAACGTTTACGGCTATTCAAAGTTTCTGTTTGACCAATATGTGCGCCGTCATGCGAAGGACGCAAAGAGTCAGGTGGTAGGCTTTCGCTATTTCAATGTCTATGGCCCACGCGAGCAACACAAGGGTACGATGTCGAGCGTTGCCTTTCATCATAGTAATCAGATCCAGGAGACGGGTAAGGTCAAACTATTTGAAGGCTATGATGGTTATGGTAATGGTGAACAGAGTCGTGATTTTGTTTATGTTGGTGATGCAGTTGCAGTGAATCTCTGGTTTATGCAAAACCCGGACAAGTCAGGTATTTTTAATTTGGGCACTGGAAATAGCCAACCATTTAATGATATCGCTAAGGCTGTGATCAAATTCCATCAAAAAGGTGAAATTGAATATATTCCGTTCCCTGATCATCTAAAAGGGGTATACCAGAGTTTTACCGAAGCAGATATCACTGCTCTGAGAACTGCAGGATATGATGCCCCTTTCAAGTCAGTCGAAGAGGGTGTGACCGAATATCTACAGTGGTTGCAGGACCGTAGCGAAGCGTAGGGAATACTGAAGCTAAAGCAATAAAGGGAGTCTTGTTATTAGCGAGCCATATCGTATCTTAGTTGCTGGTCCAGCCTGGGTGGGCGATATGGTGATGGCGCAAAGCCTCTTTATTACACTCAAAAAAGAATATCCTCAGTCTCAGATCGACGTGGTTGCACCGGCCTGGTCGGTGCCACTTTTAAAACGTATGCCAGAGGTGCATCAGGCGATAGAGCTGCCCGTTGGTCATAAACAGCTAGGTCTGCTAACCCGATACCAAATCGGTAAGTCCTTGCGACCGCGCCAATACGATCGCGCGATCGTGACACCGCGGTCCTTTAAATCCGCTTTGATTCCTTTTTTTGCTCGCGCGAAAACGCGTACAGGCTACCGCGGTGAAATGCGTTTTGGTCTATTGAATGATATTCGCCCGCTGGATAAAGCTATTTTAAAGCAAACAGTGCAACGCTACGTTGCATTGGGGCTTCCAGCAAACACACCACTACCACCTGATGTCCCTTTACCAATATTAAATATTGATACGGAGAACCAGAAACAATTAGTCGATAAACTGAGTCTAGAAGTCGACCGGCCAATTGTTGGATTTATGCCGGGGGCGGAATATGGTCCAGCTAAACAATGGCCGGTAGAATGCTTCCAAGAACTAGCCGGGTTATTGGCCAATGAAAATATAAATGTGTGGGTTTTTGGCTCGGAAAAAGAGAAAGAACTGGGGGCGAACATTGCCAGCGGGAATCCAAACGTCAGTAATTTATGTGGTAAGACGAGTCTCACCGATGCGATTGATTTACTGTCACTAACAAGAGATACAGTAACAAACGATTCAGGTTTGATGCACATTGGCTGCGCAACCGGACGCAGAGTGATCGCCATTTATGGATCATCGAATCCTGACTACACGCCGCCCTTATCCAACAACGCGATTATTATGTACAAAGGCCTGGAATGTAGCCCCTGTTTTAAGAGAGTATGCCCCTATGGGCATACTGATTGTCTGAATACTATTTCAGCAAGTGATGTGTTCAGCGAAATAATGAATATTTAATTATAGCTACTATTCTTGCCTAAGATGATTAAGAAAAATATAAAATTCAATTTAGAAACTAGTTTGTATCTTCTCTTGTTTCTTTTCCCTCTTTTCGCGATTGGTGTCAGGCACTGGTCGAGCATTACTTTTTCTTTACTCATTATTCTTGGCCTTGTCTACTATTTTTCAAACTATAAAAAAAATCCAGTTGAATTGCATAAGTATGAAAAAATATATTTATGGTTTCTAGTGGCATATTTTGTTGTTTTTTTACTCTCCATGATGCTTCATTACCCTGCTAGTTTCGGTGACACTGAATTTGGTAATGAAGTTCGTTTTATATTAGTCATTCCACTATATCTTCTATTATCAAAAACAAAACATGGGCTGCGATGGCTGGCATATGGTGCTGTGGTATCCATAGTCATAAGCTTTGGATTTTGTGTCTATGATTTATATATCATTGAACGGCCACTGTTCCACGGGGAATACAGTCAGTTATTTACGGGACCAATTATCCTGATTTACCTTACCCTGGTAATGAGTTATTTTGTTCCCAGACTAACTAAACATGACAAGATCAAATGGGGGCTGCTAGCTGTTCTTGTCATTATTGCTACATTTAGCATTGTTTCTACTCAGGTAAGGTCGGCGTATATAGGTTATCTTCTGGTATCCTTATTCTTTGTTGTTCTATTTACTAAGGGTTGGCTTAGAGTGGTTATATTGTCGGTATTAGTTATTACCCTAATAATCATTTCGATTTACTCAGAGTCAGTTAACTCCAGAATGTCAAAAGCGATAAATGAAGTTGTTGAATATATAGAGACAAGCCGTTTGGATCCCGCAAATAAAGCAGCCGCTAGTAGTGCGGGTGCCAGGCTAGAGATGTGGCGTGCATCAAGTTTGTTTATCAAAGATTATCCTCTATTGGGGGTAGGAAATGGTAATTACCAATCAATCATGAAGGGTTATGCCGATCAGGGCTTAGTCCATGTCCACATTTCAAAACATGGCCATCCCCATAATGTATTTGTTAACGGACTGATGACAAAAGGGCTGTTAGGCTTACTGTGTACATGCCTGGTCTTCTTTTTCCCGTTAGCTATTTATATTAAGACATTTAGATTTAACGAATTTATAGCAAAGGTTGGTATATTGTATGTGACGGTAATGTTTCTAATTTCAATGAGTGAAGCAGCTCCTTTTAACAAATCTAATTTTGTTGCGACGTATTTAATCTTGAGTCTGGTTATTTTTCAAAACCACATGCAAGCGATTAAAAAGAATTTAGCTACTTGATTATGCCAACTACAAAAGCGCCAATAAGTGAACAGTATGGTAAGCAGCATATCTTATATACTGCTGATGTAGGCTCACCTATCACCACGGACTGGTTTGAGCCGAGCTACTGGCAACAACGCGATGCGCTTAGTTCAGTAGGAACTGGGCGGGGTGCGGCATGGTTTATTCATGACTCAGAACAGGACCAGGATTATGTGCTACGCCACTTTCGCCGCGGTGGTTTGATCGCAAAACTTTCAAAAGACCGATATATATGGACGGGTCTGGACAATACACGCGCCTGGAGGGAATGGACGTTATTGAACTATATTCAGGAATGTGGACTACCTGGGCCACGTCCATTGGCGGCAAGAGTTATACGCCATGGTCTTTTTTACACAGCAGATATCCTAACGTACCGAATTCAAAATACGCGGGCCTTATCTGATTGTTTAACAGATCAAAAGCTCTCGGCTGCTACATGGAAATCAATCGGTTCCTGTATTAGGCAGTTTCACGCTGCGCATGTTTATCATGCCGATCTAAATGCGCATAATATATTGCTAAATAGCGATCTAGATGTTTCTATAATCGACTTCGATAAGGGTAGAATTGATCAAAGCTCAGCTTGGCAGCAAAAAAATCTACAGCGTCTTCAACGCTCACTAACTAAACTCTCTGGTCTAATGAGTGGCTTCAATTATTGTGAAGATGACTGGGATGCATTAGAAAAAGGTTATTTTTCTGAAGTTAGTTCTTAATTAGTGTGCAGAGTTTTTTTATTTCAGTTAAATAGTTATCGACTATATGTTCATGCGACCTGACCAGGTCTTTACCATTTTCCCCTAATCGTGTTAACAACACTGGATCATCAAGTAGTTTTCGTATTTGTATAGATAATTCTTGTTGGTCGGCTACCTGGATAGCGGCATCAGCTTCTACAAATTGTTCAGCTTCCATATAAAAATTATTCATATTTGGGCCAAAGATAACCGCCTTACTTGCCTGTCCGACTTCAATAATATTTTGACCACCGTATGGTTCAAAAGAGCCACCCATAATGACAAAAAGTGACTCATAAATAAAACCTGTTAATTCTCCAAAGGTATCGGCAATATATACTTCGGTATCTTCACTAACAATATCTTGTCGACTACGTACAGCAATCTTCTTAGTCAGTCCCCGCAAGTCATTGAGTATCTCATCAATACGATTTATATGTCGGGGTACAATGACGAGTAACGGTTTTTCCCCCTTCAAAGACAACCATGTGTTTACGATCAATTTTTCTTCGCCATTTCTTGAAGAAGCGAGTAGAACAAAAGGTCGTGCAACACCGGTTGCTTTTATTTCCGCGGGTGGTTTGGCGGCATATTTTATATTGCCGATCAAACTAACATGCTCAGCCTGTGCATTGAATGCCAGATAGCGGTCTGCATCGACTTGTGAGCGGGCAAGTATATGGGTTGCATAATGGATCGCAGTGTTGATCCAGTACCTAACCGTATAAGGAGCATTAATAGAACGTTCGGAGAGTCGAGCGTTGACAATTATATTGGTTATGCCTTTGTAGAAGCAATATTCAAAATAATTAAGCCAGGTCTCTGTTTCCATTATCAAACTACAGCCTGGATTGACACGAGTTAAATATCTATTGATAAGCCAGTGCCAGTCGAGAGGCATATAGCGGTAATTCATTTTATCGCCAAACAATTTTTCTGCGGCGTTGCGACCACTGGGTGTATTAATGGTGAATAATATTTTCAGGCTTGGTTTTTCTTTCAGGATACGATTTACAAGAGGTGCAACGGCATTCACTTCACCAATTGAGGCAGCATGTATGATCAGGTCGGCAGGTCGTGAATTTATAAAGGTAATTCGCTCAAGCAGGTACCGTAGTTGCTTATTTTTAATTGCAAGCCATGTTGTGTAGGCAATGACGGGTAAACTTAGTAAGCAGTGTGCGAGTGTATAACGGCGTATATATTTATCGCGTTTTGGTTTGTAAGCTTGCGGCTGACCCCAGGGCCGGGTTTTGAATCTGCGGTGGCCCCAAAGGTATTGTCCTGGTACGTCGTATACATGTTTTTCAATTGCGGCATTAACGGCCCTGGCATCGCTAGCCTCATCGCTGCCGGGAAAATTATCCAGCATCGGCGCAAATGAGATCATATAGCCCTGATTGCCAGGCAAGCGCTTGGAATAAAAGGGTACAACGGGTGCCTTTGAGATCTTTGCTAGCCGGGTCGACATGGTTAGGGTTGCGGTCTGCACACCCATAAAAGCGGCAAACACCGAACGCTTAATTCCAAAGTCCTGATCAGGTGCATACCAGATGATCTGTTTCTGTTTCAGAAGTTTGATGATGCTACGCATATCACGACTGGCAACAAGTCCTTTGTTCATTTGACGGCGGTTGTATGCCATCATTGCTTCAAATAACGGGTTGCGTGCAGGCTTGTAAGTAGGGAAGACGTTATCGGCATGATATGCCAGCAATCGGCCACTGATTTCCAGTGTCGTATAATGTCCACCCAGCAATAATACACCCTTACCTAACTTTTCAGCAGCTTGCAGATGTTCCAGACCTTCAACATGGTGTAGTGGCTTAAGTTTGCGATCACTTGCCCACCAGGCCCAGGCTGACTCAAGTAATGCAATGCTTGCGGAGTAAAAACTTTCCCTGGTTATCTGGTTAATCTGTTTTTTATCATAGTCGGGAAATACCATGCGTAAATTGGCACGGGTAATACGTCGTCTACCGGGTAATATGTTATAGCCTAGCCAACCTAGTGTTGTACCTAAGGTGAGCATCCAGCTATAGGGTAGGAGAGTACATAAATAGAGCAGACCAATCCCCAGCCAGGTCGGCCAGTAAATCGGATTTAATATAAAACGTGTTTGAAAGGGGCCGGTTGGTTCTTCAGCTGAATTTTTTGGAATAGAATTATCAGGCATTAATTTATCCGGCCTCGAGTTATCAGATAAACGACATGTGCTTAATTCTAGCGAATTAAGCGTGATAATTCTTTAAATTGTGGATGACTGGCATCGCGCAGCCATTCAAACATGACTGATTCGGTGTTAGTGATGATGGCGCCGGCTTCTCGCATGCGCGCAATCGCGTTTTTGAAGTTATGCTTATTTCTGGAACAGATGCCATCAGCTACGATAAAAACGGTTTTGTTCTGTTCTAGAAGCTCCATGCAGGTTTGTAAGACACAAATGTGTGCTTCCATTCCCAGGATAATCCACTGATCACGTTCGGGATTGGATAACAGTGATTCGATCCCGTTTGCGCCACAGCTGGAGAAACAGGTTTTTTCGAGTACCGTGGTGTTTTCATTTGAGGCGGCAAGCAGTTCCGCGCGAGTTGCACCTAGGCCCTTCGGATATTGTTCCGTACGAATCACCGGAATACTTAGCTTAGTCGCTGCCTCTATTAGGGTAGTACTATTGCGTAGTACGGTAGCGAGGATATTATCCGGCATCACATTCGCCAGCCGCTCCTGAATATCAATAATAAGTAGCTGACTATGTTCTGCCTTGGCTAGTGTAGCCAGTGTAGAAGCTGCCGTTGACATTATCTTTTATTCTAGCCAGGCGTTGATCTGACGAACATCTTCTTCTGTAAGAGTGCCCGCTGCCTGCTTGAGTTGCAGGGTACTCAGGATATAACCATGCCGTGCGCGTATGTAGTCGCGTTGCGCGCGGTACATCTCTCTTTGCGAGTCCAGTACATCAACCGTGGTGCGTGTGCCGACTTCAAAACCGGCCTGGGTTGCCTCGAGGGCGGTTTGGGTTGATACCAGTGCTTGCTTCAAGGCATTAACCTGACTAATCGCAGAAATGACGGTCAGGTAACTATTACGAGCTAATCGAATAGTGGCACGACGTTGTTGTTCATAAAGTGATTTACTGCGTTGATGATTTGCCGCCGCTTCTCGGCTCGAGGCACTGGTGCCACCACCCGAATAAAGCGGTATGTTAAGTACTAGTGAAACGGTTGTCCCATCTTTTTCAAATAGACCAAATTGGCCACCCGAGCTGCTAAAGTCAGTGTAATCTGCCTGCAAGTCGAGAGTTGGATAGTGTCCCGCCGTGGCTAAGTCACGACCTTCCATGGCTGCATCCATCGCCTTTTCTGCACTACGCAGTAATAAATTGTTACTGATAGAGGTATCAACCCAGGCATCAATGTCTGCGGGTTCAGGTGCGACTAACTCACGTTTTTCACTGACCTTTGACAGGTCTGTATGTAGCTGCCCCGTGAGCTCGCGTAGAATTTCGAGACTAATGTCATAAAGACGCTGTGCCTCAATTTCCTGGGAGACGGCCTGGTCATAGCGGGCTTGCGCCTCGTGAACATCGGTGATGGCGGTTAAGCCTACTTTGAAACGTTGTTTTGCCTGATCAAGTTGCTGGGCGATGGCTTTTTTCTCAGCGCGGGCAAAGACCAGGTTTTCTGACTCAGATAAGACATCGAAGTAACGTTGTGCGACGCGAATAACAAGGTCATGTTTAGCATTACCAAATACCGCTTCGGCTTGTGCAACCAGGGCATCGGCCTGTGCCACGGCATCAAAGCGGGATTTGTTAAAGATGGTCTGGGTGAGGGTTAAAGAATAAGTATCGCTGTCATAGTCTTCCGTCGTTGCAGGATTGACCCCAACTTTACGATTCTCATCATAGACCTCGGAATGGGTTCCCACGAGATTAATTTGGGGCAGCACACCGGCCATCGCCTTGGGCGATGCCTCAATGGCGGCATTGTATTCAGCTATTGCTGCGCCGTAAGCGGGATCATTTTGTTTAGCAAGCTGGTAGACCTGAAAAAGATTATCAGCGTGAAGTGATAAGCTGGTCAGTAACAATCCAGTCGCGATAGCAATTTGGCGTTTCATAATTGTTTCCCATTTTTCTTTCAGTAGCGTTCCATCGTTGGGTCTACATCCTGGGCCCAGGCCTCGACACCACCTTCGAGGTTGATGAGGTTATCAAAACCTTGTTGTTCTAGATAGTATGCTACTTGTCGGCTGCGAATGCCATGGTGACAGATCACAACAATCTCTTTCTCTGGGTCCAGATCTTCAACTGCGCTCGGTATTTGTCGCATTGGGATCAGGATCGAACCATCGAGCTGGCACTTTTCAAATTCCCAGGGTTCTCTGACATCGAGTAATAGAGGCAGCTCGCTGGACTGGGTCTGGCACTGATCAAGGTGCTGTTTGAGATCACTCGCTGAAAAACGACGCATTGCTACAAGCTGCGAATTGAATCAATTACAGGACAAATCGATCAGGCTGCTGGATGTTACGCAATGGAGGTAAATCTGTTTCAAACAGGTTTTCGCTGCGAAAATCGCTATCACTCAAGCGGGTGATGAGCTGTGCCTCCATAACGGGGCTATCACCAATAATAGCAAATAGACGGCCGCCCACTGTTAGTGACTGGCGCAGGGCATCAGGCAGTACAGGCATCGAGCCTGTCACCGCAATGACGTCATAGGGGCCATGTTGTGGCCAGCCATTAGCGGCGTCACCCTGTTCAATCGTCACATTGACTACATCATCGTCACTGAGCTTGTTACGGACATTATTTACAAAATCTTCTTGAATATCAACGGTATAGACATGCCGGGCCAGTTTCGCCAGTAACGCCGTGACATAACCACTGCCTGTACCAATCTCCAGCACCGTCTCAGAAGGCTTAATATCGAGTGCCTGCAACATGCGCGCTTCCAGCTTTGGCGACATCATGACCTCATCATGGGCCAGGGGAATATTCATGTCGGCGAATGCCAGATTATGGTAGCCCGCTGGGACAAATTCCTCGCGTGGAACATCAGCAATCAGGCTGAGCACCGTGTCATCCAATACGTCCCAGGGGCGTATTTGCTGCTCGATCATGTTGTGGCGGGCCGTTTCTGCGCTCATCTCGCTCATAGCGTGATTCCTTCTTATATATATTATAGATAGCTAGGTTAAGCAGTTTGACTAAGTCAGGCAAGCTGGTCGCCGCTGAAAATCCCTTGGCCTATATAAATAGGACTTATTTCCTTTTTATATGACCGCCAGGGATGGCGGAAATACTGGAAACGCAGGAGCAGTTTCCAGTGAAATAGGACTTATTTCCTATTGGCAAACACCACGGTCGAACCCCGCTCTGGGTCGTCTTCCTTGTCGAACAAATCGCCAATCTGATCGACCTCGAAATACTGGTAGTCATCGTTCCCAAGCAGGTAATAACCATCGAACATGCCACTGACTAAGGAGAGAAATTCTTCGCGTGAGATGCCCGAGCGCTTTATTGCATAGGGCCAGAATTCCATCGCCACAGGTACAGCAGGATGACTCTTCAAAAAAGTTTGTGCACCTTTCAGGAATTTACCTTCATGGCCCTGAATATCCATCCAGATCAAACGGACCTGATCGAATGAAATCCCTAATTCTTGCTCTGATAAACTATCAAGTGTTTTTGCTGGGACTTTGATAACCTGGCGATCCTGTTCATCATAGAAGCCCGCTTCAACTTCACCAGACTTACGAATGCGATGGTCACCAAAGTTTTTGTTGCTGAGCTCGAACTCCAGGGTTCCCTCAGAGTCAGAGAGGGCGATGTTTAAGCCTGTCATTCTTTGCTGTAGATCGTTGTGGGCGATGTTCTGTTTGAGTAAACGGTAATTTTCTGGTGATGGTTCGAAGGCAATAGATTTCTCAAATACACCATCGAGCAAAAAACCGGTTGAAGACATGCCGATATAACCGCCGACATCGAGTACTACACCATCAGCCTCTTGTTTAAGAAAACCCTCTTTGCGCAACATGTTGACATAACGCGTCATCTCATCAAATTCATGATTTCGATAGACATGTAAAATGCGGCCTGTCGTTTTATCCTTGCTATTGAAGGCCAGGACTCCATTCCGGGTCAGTACGGTTGCATCGTGTTTTGGCCAAATATAGACCGTGAAAAACCAGGCAATTTTCCTACCCAGCCGAAGTAATTTACCGGGGTGAAAATTGACTGATTTTACCGACTGAATATTCATGCAGAGTCCCGTATTGGAAATTAAAAATTTATCAACTCAATCTAACTGAGTAAGATCAGACAACATTGATTTAAGCTGATCAAAGTGAGCGGTTTCAGAGAAGAGCTTGTCAGCTCGAATCTTACCCTGGGTTGATAGTTTATCAAGCTTAACAGGGTCTGTATAAAGTTGTTTTAGTGCTGCGGCAAGTGATTGAGCTGAGCCTGGTTCAGTTAGCAGACCTGAATTATCATGTTCGATAATGTCTGGTACACCTCCAGCCTTAGTCCCAATCACAGCGACACCGGCGCGCATCGCTTCAGCCAGTACCAGACCAAAAGTTTCCTGATAGGTTGTTAGTACGATAACTTCAAAGCAACCCATGAGCTCAATCGGGTTTTCGACAAATCCTTTAAAGTGAATATGCTCAGATAGGTTATTAGCTTTAACGGTGTTTTTTAATTCAGTGTCATACGCTGAGTCCATCACATGACCAATGATGATCGCAGAGATATCAAGGCCTTCTTCTATCAAAAGTTTCATTGCCTCAATCAGTACATGCTGCCCCTTATAGGGCTCAATACGTCCAAAGCAGGCAATGTTTAATTTTCGATGGGGTAATCCTGTTTCGAAAAACTGGCTGCAGTCTGGCTTCGGTTCCTGAGGAGCGGCAACACCCAGATAAAGTAGCTGAATCTTTTCATTACCCATCGGGATAAATTTTTCACAGTTCTGTGTGACTAGTCTCGATATCGTAAGCAGAAGATCAACACGTTGATAGAACCAACGATGCAGAAAATCGTGTTTGTCACGAGTGATATCCATATGTCTGCTATAAACGAGCTTGATGTCTCTTTTTGCAAATACCTTAGCGAGTACTGCCAGGTTCAGATCCTTATTCCAATGCATATGCAAAACATCGACCTTGTTTTGTTCAAGGATGGTTGCCAGTTTTTTTGCTGCAAGCAGTGGCAAACGCCGGATTTGAACATCTAGCTGATAGGATTTGAGGTCCTGTTCTTCGAGCTGATTGCTAAGCATGCTGCTGCTTGCAACGATAGAAATACAGCGAATGCCTCTGGATTCCAGCTCTTGATGTTCACGCAGCGCGTAGAGTTCCAGGCCACCATGGCCTTTGGATTGACACAGAATGGCCACTACCACCACAGGGCTCCAGTTTGGTTAGTTATTTCGCTGTACTTAAAGTGGTGTCGCATACTGTTTTTAATGACTTGTTTGTCCATATTACCTATGCATGTGGTGTCCGCTTGCATGGCTTGTTGATAGTATAATAAGAATAAATGTATCATAGCCAGCCAGGTTCGGTACCACAATAGATGATGGTTTAATGGAGAGTTGTTTCGCAATGATGATGGTGTGCCAATGAAGATATGGACATGGAAGCGTAATTGGGTTGCAAAACGCGCGGTTGAAAAGGCTGAGAATCTGGACCTAAATGCGGTGCGTCACGTTGCCGTTCTAAAGCATGCCGCACTGGGAGATCTGGTCTTGACCAGACCCTTTTTGATTACACTCAGGGAGTATTTCCCTAATGCAGAGATCACGCTGAGTGTTGCCAAGCATTATATGAATGGTCTGCCACATGATCTGGTTGATCACGTGCATGTGGTCCATTCTAAAAAAAATGGTAAAGGTATTTTGACGCGTCTGAAGGAGCTGCGTAACTTAGGTGAGCAAGATATCCTGTTTGATATCTCCGCAGTATCTCGAACTTTTTGGATTTCACTATTTAGCAAGGCGACACTAAAGGTTGGTTTCAAACACAGACTGGTTCACCGCTTTATCTATGATATTGCAGTTGCCCGGACGGCATATAAGTTTGAAGCCCAAACATTTATGGATCAGCTACAGGTGTTGGGTCTGCAATACAAATGGCCACTGGAGTTTGCGCTTTCTGGTGATAAGTCTCCTATTGAGGGCGCGTATATTCTTTATTTCCCTACGGCATCAGTGGATTACAAAATGTGGGATTTTCACCGATATGCGGAGTTGATCAAGGTATTGCAAGTACGCTACCCGGATCATAAACATGTTTTACTGTCCGGAATTGCCGACTGGGAAAGAAAGATCTGTGACAAGGTGGAAGCTTTAGTTGAAGACAAAGGCAATTTTACGAGAGTCAATGGTGGAGAGGATACCTGTAACATCGTAGCAGGGGCAGCTTTACTTGTCTCAAATGATACAGGTATACGTAATTTGGCGATTGCCTATCAGACGCCGACAGTCTGTATCTTCATGGCAACACTACCATTTACTTATGCGCCGCATTTTGGCCAACACGAAATTGTATTCAAAACCCAGGGTGGTCAGCCTGAAGTTGATGAAGTGGTTGCCGCATCAGTGAAAATTTTAACGGATACTGACAACAACAATTTATCATCTAGATAATTTATTTAAGGTAATAATCAAATGCTGAAATTTTTTGGAACAAGCTTAATCAAGACGTTTGTGTTTGATTTTTTTCAGCGCTACCAGGACCTGTCTGGGAAAGTGGTGGTAGATATTCCTGCTGGTGATGGGCATATGTCGGCCTTTTTAAAAGGGGCAGGTGCGGATGTTAAGCCGTATGATTTGTTCCCGGATTTTTTCAAGGCCGATGGCCTGCAGTGCACAGAAGCAGATTTAGCTGAGGCATTGCCTATTGAGTCAAAATCTGCAGATCTAGTACTTTGTCAGGAAGGCCTGGAACACATGCCCAATCAGTTATTTGTTTTAAAAGAATTTAACAGGATATTAAAAGAAAACGGTAAGCTCATTATCACAGTACCGAATATCTCTCATTTACGTGCAAAACTTAGTTACTTTTTTACCGAGAGTGATTTATTAAAACGTATGCCTGCAAATGAACTGGATGCACTCTGGTTTGAAAACAATGGCAAAATGTATTTCGGTCATATCTTTTTAATTCCGATCCAAAAACTACGTGTTTTATCTGTCGCAGCAGGCTTCAAGATTGATAAATTACATACGGTAAAAGTCAGTTCTAGCTCACTGATTTTAGGAATACTTTATCCGCTTATTGTAGTGATTAACTTACTTGCTTATGCCAGAAACATGCTGAAAAAAGATAGTATCCCAAAAGATAAAAAGAAGAAGGTCTATTGGGAGATCTTTAAGCTAAATATCCATCCAACCGTTTTATTTGGTAGACATTTATTTGTTGAGTTTACAAAAGTATCGGATTTAGCTGACATTAACATGCATGTCAATGAGCGTTAGACAAGCAAGGCTCACTGTGTGAATTAGCTGCAATCTTTAACTATGCCCCTCAAACAATCCAAGCCGAAGAAAATCCTGGTTGTTCGCAATGACAAGCTTGGAGACTTTATGTTGAGTTTCCCGACTTTTGCGCTACTCAAGCAATGTTTGCCTTCGACAGAAATACATGCCCTGGTACAGCCATATACTCTGCCTATGGCGGATAGCTGTTCTTATATCGACAACGTTATTATCGACCCAGGGGTGGAGTCCGGTTTTATGAGCACCCAGCTGCTTGTGCGAATGCTAAAAACGGCACAATATGATGCAGTCATTACACTTTATTCGACTACCCGGATTGGTCTTGCAGTCGCGATGGCGGCTATTCCATATCGTCTGGCACCGGCAACGAAAATAGCACAATTATTTTATAATCGGCGTTTAAAACAACGCCGCTCTAGATCTGAAAAACCTGAGTATGTATATAACAGAGATCTTGCTGAATATTATTTAAATGATATTCAGATCAATCCTGAGACTTACCCCCAATCACCATATTTAATTTTTCCTGAGAGTGAAATAAGGTCACTCAGGAATACATTTTGTGAACAGCATGCTATTGCGACGGATAAAAATCTGGTCTTTATTCATCCGGGCAGTGGTGGTTCGGCAAATAATCTCTCTGTTTCCCAATATGCACAACTAGCTCATGCTATGAGAAAAAAAGAAGAGTGGCAGTTAGTCATCAGTGCTGGCCCAGGTGAAGAAAAGCAGGCAAAAGGCTTAGCATCACTAACAAATGAATTATCGCCTGTTGTGTATATTTCGACTGAGGGTTTAGAACAGTTTGCCAAGCATCTTGCCTTTGCCGACGTATTTATTAGCGGCTCAACTGGGCCATTACACATTGCTGGTGCCCTGGATAGGGCAACGGCTGCATTTTACACTCGCCGACGTTCAGCAACATCACTGCGCTGGCAAACAATGAGTAACGACAGTCATCGACTTGCTTTTTCGCCACCAGAAGCGGCCGAACAGGAAGATATGTCAAGTGTTGATGTGGTGGGGGCGGCACAACAGATTAGCGAAAAGCTATTGTGAGTCAGAAGGTTGCTTTTGTTGCCGGGTCCACAGGTCGGCATATTTCACAAAGGTAGAGTGGGCAGAGAGTACGGCGAGTAAAAAACCCTGTCGACCATCAAGAAAGCCGGCGCGTATTAAATACATTTTTATAAAGCAACCCACACCGTGAATTAGTCCCTGTGCGATTGAAGCATGTTTGCCACGGGCCTTACGTTGTTCAGCCCAGGCTGCGGCATAATTGGCAGACTTTACTAAATAGTGCCCCATGTCTTTATAAGTGTAATGCAACAGGTCACCGGTTAATTGTTTGACCTGCATGCCATCATCGAAATAAACCTTTTCATGCACCTTGTCATCGCCATAGCGACCTTTTGCGGTCGGGTAAAGGCGAATAACATAATCCGGATACCAGCCACTATGTCGAATAAAACGACCAAACACCCAGGACAGTCGCGGTGTCTCATAAACGCTATCCTGCTTATTATTACTAACAATAGACTGGATCGATGATTTTAATTCTGGTGTTACACGCTCATCGGCATCAATCATAAAAATCCAATCTGATGTTACCCTGGCTTGAGCACGCTGGCGTTGTTGGCCAAAGCCTTGCCAGTCCGCTTCGGTAAAAATTTTATCAGTAAATTCAGCGGCTATTTTCAATGTATCATCGCTGCTGCCTGAGTCCATGATCACAATCTCATCACACCATTTTACTGACTCGAGACAGGCGCGAAGTGAATCGGCCTCATTCTTGACGATGAGTACAGCGCTGATTGTGGCGGATGCCGTCATACAAGGATTTCCTGTTTGCTTTTTATTAGTATAGTCGTTTAGGGGTGATATACTTGTTTGAGTTTAGCGGTAACGTCTTTAACACGAATTAAATCCATCACTGCAGGATCGCGCACCCGTTTCCCCCAACGAACCTGATCAACAGTTTTACCTGTTTCATTTTTAACAGCCTCTGGATAGGCATTAACAACATCATCTAAAAAACTATAGGGTCCTGCACGCAGTGGATTGGTACCAGCATATAAACCAATGGTCTGGGTGCCACAGGCATTGGCCATGTGAATAGGACCTGTGTCCGGCGCCACAACAAGTTCAGCACCATTTAAAATAGTGAGTAATTGTTTCAAGGAAGTTTTACCGATCATATTGATCGGTTTATGCATCGATAGTGTTATTATCGAACGCCCATAATCAATCTCTGCCTGGTCTGGGCCGCCGGTAAGCACAACCGGTAAACCGTATTCATCAGATATGAAGTCAACTAATTGCGCATAGGAATCAGCACGCCAGATACGCCAGTTTTTACTCATCGCCCGTGCACTGGTGCAGGGGTTGATTACCATGTACTTTCCGTCAGGTACGATCTCTTTGAGATACTCTGGACCAACTGTAAGTGGGATATCCCATTTAATCACGTCTTGCTTTACACCAAGAGCATGCGCAAATTCAAGTGCACCATCCAGCATATGTTGGCGATCAGATTTTGGTTCTATTTGATGATTAGTAAATAGAGTCTGTAAATTTCTTGCGCGTGCTTTGTTAAAACCAAGTTTAATCGGAGCTTTCACAAACAGACTTACCAGACTTGCACGCAATGAAATCTGCATATGCAGCAACACATCAAAACTTCTGCCCTTTAACTGTTGGCGTAGGTCTTTAAAGGCAGCGTGGCCGGCTGATTTATCGAAAACAATAAATTCAATATCAGGGATGTCGCCAACTAGCTGGGCTTCCATCTTACCGATGATCCAGGTTATTTTAGTTTCAGGCCATTGATGCTGGATACTTCGCACAGTTGGCAACACATGGGTAACATCGCCGATCGCAGAGAGACGTAATATGCAAATACTGTTTGGTGCTGTTGTGAGCGGTAAAGACATAAACGATCGCTAGGCCTGTGTTTCTACCGACTTGACGTTGACACCAGCCGTGTTATTTTTCACAGCATTGATGAATTTATCGGTATTTTCTTCCGGACAGAAAATATATTCCTGGATGTAGTCGACTCCGACAGCGCTTGTATCGTGAATGAGTTTTAATTCATTGCTATCTTTGGTCACACCAAAAATTTTGTAATTTAAATTTGCGAATAATTCACACACCTCATCCTTACGCTGTGTGCGTTCAGCACTGTCCTCGACGTCCAGGATCTCACTGTAGACATAAGGACGATATTTTTTTAAGGTCTCGACGATACCACGCATGACAAAGATTTCTGCCTCTTCGACATCGATCTTGATTGCAGAAATTTCATCGATTTCCAGCTTCTCTATAAGATCATCACCCCTCATTACTAACGCATCAAAGGAGTAGGCCAGACTCATGCCTTGCTTGTGTTCTTTAATCAATGAGCCTGTCTCATCACCCACTTTGCTGGCATAAAAGCGCGTGACTTCATCGTGCTCTGCCAGGGCAACCGGAATCACCTTGGCGTTTTTAAATTTATTCAGCCTAATCAGCTCCTGGGTGTATAACAGGCACGAAGGGCTGGGCTCAAAACCAATATAAGGAATATTTGCCGAAATATGGCGTAGCTTAACCAGGTACAAACCCACATTAACCCCAACATCCAATACCGTACCCGACTTGGTTGTCACAAAGGCCTTCAGGCAATCACCCATCCAGGCTTCAGCCGGGACAATATACCCGCCGTTTTTTATGCCATAGACAATGGGCACAATCAGGGGCATTCCAAAGTAGTCAGATTTGACCTGTTTGAGGTGAATTTTGGACAAGCCGGCGATCAGCTCGCGTTTAAGTTTTCTGAGGGTTCGGTTCATGCCGGAAAGTTTATGCGGTATTTAGGGGTACCGCAAGCTACTAAGCTGCTGTTTTATGTAGCAATTGCGTGAGTATGGAAGTCGTTTAAGGAGAGGGCAGGCTAGTGTTGCTTGGCGGATCGGTTCCTTGTTTGCTAGACTCCGCTTATGCAAATCTGGCGTAACATGTTTCTATCATCCCGGGCAATTATTATATTGCTTGTTGTTGCTGTGTTTACTCTGGCTGCCTTTCAGACACACTTGCATATTCATAACATTGACATGCATGAGTCGCATCACTCTCATTCAGTAGATATGCATATATTCAATGAAGGGGTGCTACAGGATCATCACGAGAGCAGCACCGTGATAGAAATCAAGTTCGCGGGAATATTTAAAAAGCAGTTGGCTGATAATTTGATGCCGATGTTAGCGGTTGCGATGTTCAGTTTACTCATTGTATGCCTCTTCAAATTGATTAGTCGTGTGATTTCTAATCCTGCTATTCTCTATCCTAAATCTCGACACCGATATTTCATTCCGCTCCTGCGCGCCCCACCACAACTGTAATACTTTCAATAAAAGCTATTCATATTCTTCATGTCAGTAATGGCATGGTGAGTGTATTAACTCTTAAGTAGTAGAATTTTATCGGGAGAAAGTTCCCGAAGAAGGTATCCAATGCGTTACGTTATTTATCTGTTAATGTCGTTGTTTTCATTGACATCGTTAAATTCACTGGCAGCACAAGAGGTGTTAACTCTTGATGAGGTAATAATCTCGGTGCTGGAAAACAATCCTGAACTAAAAGTAAATGATTTTGAGGCCAAAGCCGCTGCCGCTAAAATACGCGCAGCACAACAGACACCGCCAGTAAATCTTAACCTTGAATTTGAAAATTTTGGTGGCAGTGGTACCCGTCAGGGTACGGATGCATTGGAGTCGACGCTAAGCTTGTCGAAGGTGTTCGAGCTTGGAGATAAAGCTGAACTTCGTGGTGGGGTTGCACAACAGAATACAGCACTAGTAAAAAATAAACAGGATGCCCGTCGTTTAGATATCCTGTCAGAGGCAGCAAGACATTTTATTCATGTTGTTGTCGATCAACACCGCCTGGAAATAGCAAAAGACAAGCTAAAACTTGCTCACAAAACATATAAGGTCATTAATAAGCGAGTAAGGGCTGGCCGTAGTCCGGTAGCAGAAAGAAGGCGTGGTTCAATTGCGCTGGCCCGTGCCGAGATCGAACTAGAGCATGCTGAACATGAACTGGCAAGTTCAAAGGTCAAACTAACAAGCCTGTGGGGAAGTACGGATGCTGATTTTTCTATTGCAAAAGCAGATTTGTTTGGACTTGTGCAAGTCGATGAATTTTCAGAGCTCGAAAAGCTATTGATACTAAATCCAGATTTAGTCCGTTTTGCAACTATTCAACGGCTTGCCGAAGCAAAACTCAATTTAGCTAAAGCTAAGCAAAGTGCAAATATCGTATTAAGTGCCGGGATAAGAAATTATCAGGTAACGGATGACAATGCTTTTGTGCTATCTGCAACCATTCCGTTTGGATTAAATTCACGAGCTGCACCTTTCATTGAGGCAGAAAATTATCAATTACAAAAAGAGCCGTTTAATTATGAAAAACAAAGGCTGGCTTTATACAGTAGCTTGTTTGAGGTCTATCAGGAGTTAAAACACGCTTACACAGCAGTGAATGTTTTGCGAGACAAAATTATTCCTGAAGCAAAACAGGCCTTACGTGATTACGAAAAAGGCTATGCGGCAGGTAGGTATTCTTTACTGGAGCTCTCTGATGCCCAACAGCTATTACTTGATGCGCAACTGGAGAGCGTTATGGTTGCTGCAAACTACCACAAATTCAAGATTGAAATAGATCGACTAACAGGCGCACGTCGGTCGGCAGGAGTACAACAATGAACCGTAATCAAATAAGTATATTTTTAATTATTGTCGTAACCATCGTGTTGGCTGCCGTAATTCTTTTGTCACAGGATGATCACGATCATGCAGTTGGTGGACATGACGGGCATGGCGGCCCTGAGGCTCATGAAGAAGAAATGCCAAGAGGGCCGCATAATGGCAAGATGCTGATGCAAGATGGATTTAGTCTTGAGATGACCATCTTCGAATCCGGTGTACCACCTGAGTTTCATATTTACCCCTACTTGGATAGTAAACCTCTACCTCCAAAGGATGTCGATTTAAATATTAAATTACATCGCACTGGTGATGTAACCGATGATATTAATTTTAAAGAGCGACAGGACTTTCTGGTGGGTGACATGGTGATCTATGAGCCCCATTCTTTTGAGGTTGAAGTGACAGTGAAGCATGCAGATAAGACTTACCAATGGCGTTATGACAACTATGAAGGTCGCACAGAGATCCCGGCAGAAACGGCAAAGATAATGGGCATTGAAACCGAAACAGTTGGTCCGATTAGTTTGAGTGAAACCCGTACTTTCTCCGGTCAGGTGCATACCAATCCTAACTTGTTATCCCGTGTACGTCCTCGCTTCGCCGGTGTGGTCAAATCTGTTCGCCGTGAACTAGGCGAGCTAGTTAAAGCCGGTGATGTCCTTGCATCAGTACAAAGCAATGAAAGTCTACAAACCTACCTGGTCAAAGCACCCATTAGCGGTTTAATCGTTAAACGTGATATCCAGGTAGGAGAGTCAACCAGTAATGATCCGCTGTTTATCATTGCCGATCTTTCAAATGTCTGGGTTGAGATAGACATTTTCAGTCGCGACCTGGACAAAGTGAAACAAGGTCAGTCAGTGATGATTGAAACTCTGGATGGTCAACATCAACGCACTGGTACCGTTGACTGGATCTCTCCACTGACTGCGCATGCCAGCCAAAGTGTGCGTGCCCGTGTCCAGGTTGACAACAAAGATGGAGCTTTACGCCCGGGGCAGTTTATGCGTTCACATGTGACCATCGCTGAGCACCAGGTTGATCTAGCTGTTCGCCAGTCGGGTATTCAGGCATTTCGTGATTTCCAGGTTGTCTATGCCAAGTTTGGTGATACCTATGAAGTACGTATGCTGGAACTGGGTCGACGAAACAATGAGTGGGTAGAAGTCTTGGGTGGGATCACTCCAGGCACAAGCTATGTCACATCCAATAGTTATTTAATCAAAGCCGACATCGAAAAGTCCGGCGCCAGCCATGACCACTAAAGCAGGATGAGGATAAAAAAATGTTAAGTAGAATTATTTCCTTTTCGCTGGCGCATCGCTGGGTGGTGTTGGTGGTTGTTGCTGCTATTGCAGGATTAGGTATTTATAATTTCAATCGTCTGGCGATTGATGCGGTACCGGATATTACTAACGTACAGGTCCAGATAAATACCGAAGCACCCGGTTATTCTCCCCTTGAATCTGAACAGCGAATAACTTTTGCTATCGAAACAGCAATGGCAGGTCTACCTAGCCTTGAATACACCCGTTCTGTATCACGTTATGGTCTGTCACAGGTTACCGTTATCTTTAAAGATGGGACAGATATATATCTTGCCCGCCAACTAGTGAATGAACGTTTGTCTGAGGTGAAGCGAAGTTTACCAGAGGATGTTGAACCTGAGATGGGACCGATTGCCACCGGTCTTGGTGAGATCTTTATGTACTCCATCTCAAGTTCAGAAGGGGCAGAGCATGATCCTATGTCTCTACGTACCATCCAGGATTGGATCGTGCGACCACAATTAAGACAAACCCCCGGTGTGGTAGAAGTCAATACGATTGGTGGTTACACCAAACAGTTTCATGTGCTGCCATACCCAGACAAATTAATTGCCTATGACCTCACGCTTGAAGATGTGATGGCAGCGATTGCTAAAAATAATATGAACACCGGTGCAGGTTATATCGAACGCTTTGGTGCGCAGTATTTAATTCGATCGCCCGGACAGATTGCAACACTTGAAGATATCGAAAAGATAACCATCGCTAAACGAAGTGGTGTTCCCGTATCAGTGATGGATATTGCTGAAATTAAATTAGGTAGCGAATTACGTAGTGGTGCCGCAACCCAAAACGGTAAAGAGGTCGTACTTGGTACCGTCTTCATGTTAATCGGTGAAAACAGCCGTGAAGTCTCACGTGCGACTGCTGAGAAGCTTGAAACGATTAAGTCCTCATTACCAGAGGGCGTGGAACTCAATCCACTTTATGATCGCACTTCTCTGGTAGATAAAACGATCGAAACGGTGAGAACCAATCTGGTGGAAGGTGCGCTGTTAGTTATTGTTATTCTTTTTTTATTATTAGGTAACTGGCGCGCCGCATTATTAACTTCTGCCGTGATACCAATTGCCATGCTAATGACCATTACCGGCATGGTGGAATCACGAGTCTCTGGTAATCTGATGAGTCTCGGTGCTTTAGACTTTGGTTTGATCGTCGATGGTGCGGTAATTATCGTTGAAAATGCATTACGCCATCTGGGCATGTATCAAAAGATGCATGGTAGTGTGCCTACACTCAATGAACGTTTACGTATCGTGAAAGAATCGACGATTGAAGTGATTCGTCCCAGCGTCTTTGGCGTGATCATTATTTTGATTGTGTATATTCCTATCTTTGCCTTAAGCGGTGTTGAAGGCAAAATGTTTCACCCCATGGCCTTTACCGTAGTGACTGCTTTGTTAGCCGCACTTATTCTTTCACTCACTGCTGTACCTGCTGCGATAGCCTTGTTTGTACGCGGCCCAATTAGTGAGAAGGAAAATCGCATTATGGCCTGGGCGAAAAAGGTATACACACCAGCATTGTCATTTGTGATGCAACACCGTTGGCCGGTAGTCACGGCTGCAGTTGCACTTGTTATTTTATCAGGTGTACAGGCAACTAAACTGGGTACTGAGTTTGTTCCAAATTTAGATGAAGGTGATATTGCCTTACACGCACTTCGTATACCAGGTACGAGCTTAACCCAGGCAGTGGAAATGCAAACCTTGCTAGAGGCAGAGCTGCGTAAGTTTCCAGAGGTGGCCCATGTCTTTACCAAGCTCGGCACCGCAGAAGTGGCTACTGATCCGATGCCTCCCAGTGTGGCTGATACCTTTGTGATTATGAAACCACGTGACGACTGGCCAAATAAACGCAAAACCAAGGCTCAATTAGTTAAAGAAATGGAAGCCGCAGCGATGGCCATTCCAGGAAACCGTTATGAGTTCACGCAACCGATTCAAATGCGTTTCAATGAATTGATTGCCGGTGTACGTTCTGATCTTGCCGTGAAGGTTTATGGTGATGATTTAGACACTTTAGTTGAGCTATCAGAACAAATAGAAGGTGTAGTCACTACCATACCGGGTGCTGCAGATGTACGTACTGAACAGGCAACGGGTTTACCCATGTTAACAGTCATGCCTGACCGTGAGCGTTTACGTTATTACGGATTAGATATCGCGACTGTTCAAAAAGCGTTACGTATTGCCATGGGTGGAGAGACCGTGAGTCAGGTGTTCGAAGGAGATCAGCGTTTTGATTTAGTTGTGCGATTACCCGAGGACTTGCGAACTGACATCGAAGCATTAAAGCGCTTGCCAATTCGGTTGCCGAAAGAGGGTAATCGCGAAGTCCGAGGTGATGCCGACGAACTCGGAGTAGCCCATCAACCTGCCGAAACCATCCCTTTATATGAAGTTGCGGATGTAGAGTTCACCGTCGGACCCAATCAGATCAGTCGTGAAAATGGGAAACGTCGTGTTTTTGTGACGGCAAATGTGCGTGGTCGTGACCTGGGTGGTTTTGTGGCTGATGTGCAGCAAGCTGTGAAGGATAATGTCGAAATACCTGTTGGTTATTGGATCGATTATGGTGGTACCTTTGAACAATTGATCTCGGCGACGAAACGTTTTTCGATTGTTGTACCGTTAACCCTACTGATTATTTTTGGTTTATTATTCATGGCATTTAATTCAGCTAAGGATGCGGCGCTTGTATTTTCCGGTGTACCGCTTGCTCTAACGGGTGGTGTCGCTGCACTGGCATTAAGAGACTTGCCTTTGTCTATCTCGGCAGCAGTGGGATTTATTGCTCTGTCGGGTGTCGCGGTGCTGAACGGTGTTGTAATGCTGTCCTTCATTCGCGACTTACGCGAAAAAGGCATGGAACTACAAAAGGCTATATTCGAGGGCGCGTTGACACGACTGCGTCCGGTATTGATGACAGCACTAGTGGCGAGTTTAGGCTTTGTGCCGATGGCGTTGAACATTGGTACTGGTGCCGAAGTGCAACGACCACTAGCGACTGTTGTTATCGGCGGTATCATTTCTTCAACGATACTTACCTTGCTGGTGCTGCCTGTTCTTTATCGGTTGGCATATAGAGATTAACCTAACTTTGTTATAAGTAAATAAGGCCCCTATAAAGGGGCCTTATTTTTTTTACAACTTACGTTTCTTTTTAGTGATGATTAATCATCTATCACACGACTCCAGTCAACTGGAACATCTGTGTAAGCATATGTTGTTACTTGATCAATAACACCATCGGCATAACCATCGACGCCATCATAGTCTTTCTCTATGCGTATCCTGTTGCCAAGATCATCATAGACATACATGGTTCGACTTAAGCCGCTATCTGCATCACCATTTTCATCTTCTTCGTTGAGTACAAGCTTACCGTTTTCATAAGTATTGGTTTCACGATAGGTAACTTCAAGTACACCAGACTCTTCACCTATCTCTTCCCTGACACGGCTTAACAATTGATAGTTGTTTTGGTAACTGCGTGTATCACGATAGATAGTCATACCGTCAGCAACCGTTTCTTCAAGTGTTTTCTGACCGCTGGCATTGTAGGTATAGCTTGTTACTTCTGTAATGTCTAAAGGTCCATCACCATCAGTATCGACATCGGAGCGGATCAGTCTGTTATTGGCATCACGTGTGTAAGTCTCACGCATAGTAACGACACCTGTTCCATTTTCTACAACTTCAAACATAGTATTGCCAGTATAACGATAGGCAGGTCTAGCTCCATCACCATCGTTATCACGTGTGTATGAAAGTCGAACGCCATTTGCATCGTATTCATACGTTGTGCGAGAAGTTACCAATCCGTTCCTCATGTTTTCGTACAGGGTTTGTTGACCCCTCTCGTTATATTCATAACGATAACCATAGGATCCAGCAGGAAGGATGCCATCTGAATCTCGTTCGTAGAAGTTTAACGATCGAACACCATTGGCGTGATAAGCATACATTCGGCGATAGGTAATACCATTCACATTGTTGGTTTGTACGAGTGTCGAACGGTTACTCGCATCGTATTCATAAATTGTCGTACTTACCGCTGCCGGATTAGTGCCATCACCATCAGTGTCCTGAACATATTGAGTGATTTGATTATTGGCGTTGTAAGTACGTGTTCTACGGTAATCAATGCCGTCGTTGTTATTGTCACGCTCATAAAGCGTTTCCTGGTTACTGGCGTTCCACTCATAGGTCTCGACTGATGTAACAGCCGCACTTAAATCACCATCGTTATCACGGATGCGTGAAATTAAGCGGTTGTTGGCGTTATACATCAAACTTTCACGATAAGATACTACACCTGCGCCATCACCATCAGCATCACGCTCAGTCAATATACGTCGTCCACTGGCATCATAGCCATAAGTGACGCGAAAACTTATGCCACCGACACCTGCACCATCGCCATCAGTTTCTTCACTTACTAGGCGATTGTTTGCATCATAGGTGTATGTGACACGTGAAATATCATCATCTGGACTGTCTGAACCAGTATCCGTTACGCGCGAAGTGATTTGGTTATTCACATAAGTGTTAACCGTACGCTCGCTTATGCCATTCGGACCATCCCCATCTACATCGACAAGGACTAAGATACGGTTTCCATTCGCATCATATTCAAAGCTTTCGCGATAGGTCACGGTGCCATTATCAACAGTCTCATTCGCAAGTCTATTGCCATTCTCATCATAGATTCGGCGCTGCGCAGGTTCAGGACCATCACCATCATTATCTTCTTCATAGGTTTGCTCCTGGCGATAATAGATGTCCGGGTCATCAAAATACGTCCAGCGTTCGTAGTAAGTCAGGCCACCAGGTAATTCACCATTGCTATCTTCTTCATAAGCAATATCGCGGCTACGATAACGATTGCGAACCAATACGTATTCGTAATATTCAATTTCCAGATCTCGACGTGTACCATCACCATCACGATCTTCGCCGTACATAATCCGATTGCCCGCGGCATCGTAGGCAAACAGCTCCAGGTAATCGATAGTGCCATCATTATCGTCATCACGCGCTTCACGTGTGACTTTACTTTGTGTTGGGGTTAAGCCCAGGCTTGCATACATGTGGTCTAAAGCATCCGGTCCCCATGCAACATCACGGTCTTCACTCCAGATGCCATCGATGCCATTAACATCAGCGATTAGATCATAGAGAGCATCTTCAAAATCCCACGAGTACTGAGTGAAATCCAGTGTCTGACCAACCATTACGTCAGCGAAGGCATCGGGTATGGTAATACCATTGTCCGGGTCACCATCCAGGTCTATCGTTTGCATAAACGTAGCCATATTCATCGCAACATTTAATGGTGCATTGTTGTTGTCGTTGTCCCCATCTTCCTCATTATTGTAAGCATTATAAAAGGCATCGATCGCACTACTCACATCACCAGAGCTCACTGGCATACTGATACCGGCTAATTCAAATGGTGTAATGCGAGCGGCACCGGTGGCACTACCTAGTGCAAAGTCACCTATATAAAAGGTAACGGTTTCACCACTTTTATAATCAAAATCACCGTTGGAATTGGTGATTCCACTGTGGGTTGCTGTCTCATAACGCAGACCTTCTACCGGTGAATCAATAAATTGGCCGGTTTGCTCTGTATCAGTGGCACCACCGCCACCACCACAAGCCGTAATACCAAAAATTGAGGCAAAAAGAACCGCGCTGCCGAGACCGGCACTATTATTTCTTTCCATGATTTATCCCCCGAAGGATTGTTATTTTGTGTTTTATTATTAACGGGGGTTATCGCATTTGTGGTTAAGCAGAGTTGTTGAGGGAATGATTAATGCTTTGATTATGACAATGTTTAACAAATGTGAGTGAGTTTGAAAAACATAAAAATCGAAAGCCGAATCGGTATTGGTGGAATGGGAGTGGTGTATAAAGCCCATGATGCACGCCTGGATCGATATACCGCATTGAAATGTCTCCCGCTTAAGATGAGTTGCTTGAACTCATTGGACGTGTATATACCCGACACATGGGACCTATTGCACCGGCCATGGTTAAACGTGCCATGCAACAAAGCGCCAGCTTTGAAGGACTGGCGGTTGCATTAAGCGAGTCACTGGAGACCGACAAAGAGATAAAAGCCTTCCTTTCCTTAAATAGGCTTTAAATAAAAAATTAACCTGCTCCATTTCTTACATCCTTCTTGCAAGAGGCTGGCTTAGTCCCCAGCCTTTCTTTATTCCTCATAAATAAATATCTAATTAATTCAATAAGATAGGGAAATTACCCGACAAAATGTGATCTATCTCACAATCTTAAAGGGATTAATTAACAGAATATTAGGATATCCTTATTTACCATTTTGATAGAAATGAAAAGCAAGCAAAGGTGAGTTAAAAGAGTGAGCGAAACAGCACAACAACTGATGACAGATGTCTGGGGCGAAGATACCTGGGCAGAATTTGTCGATGGCATACACGCCATTGACGAGCACCACACCGATCATGCCGATGACCGGCAAGAGGCGCTCGCACGTCTGATAGAAGAGATGTACCCGGTCTTGCTCACCGATCCCACATTGCTGCAAGCCATAGCGAGCTGCCCCCAATCCAGCGATCCGACTAGGCCGGGTTGGTGGAGCACTTTATATGAAAGTGCCATGAGCCACATTGCGTTAGTCGCCGTTTATCAGGGCCAGGCTATGCCACTACACGATCACCCCGGTTCCCATGGGCTATCAGTTGTATTAACCGGTCGCGCCCAGGTTCGACAGGCCAGTATTGCCAGCCTGAATCCTGCCAATGGTGTTGCCCAGATTAACCTGGATAGTGTTGAGAAAATGGAGCAACAGCAATTTAGTTGGTTCGATGAAAGTCAGAGCAATTTACATAGCATCGAGGCGATGACACCCATTGCTCACATCCTGGCGGTGCACCTGCCACCAATAAGGCGCCAGGAACAGGCCTACTATTTCCCGTTAGAAACGAAACAATGGTTACCCGGCACGAGTTTGACTACAAAGCGAGTAAGAATACGTAATAACTTTGGTCATTAAAGGATTTAAGAAAAAAAATTTTGGAGAAGTATAACGATGAAAAATAAATTGATAAGCAAAGTAGGCTGGATACTTTCCACGTCTTCATTGGGGTTCACATTGGTCACCGCCGCCCATGCCAGTGAAGTGCGCGTTGCTGCCCAGGCCGAAACGCAGTATGCCATGGCCCACGTGAACACCAATCAACCCAAAAAACGTACCCAGCTCAGCGCGGAAGCAGCTTTACAAAAAGGCATGAGCCTGATGAACCACGCCGAAACCGCGAAACAACATGTACAGGCATTTAGGTATTTAAACTACGCTGCGAATAAAGGCCTGCCCGAAGCCATGTTTCAATGTGCGCTGATGTACCTCGACAATGAATACACTCCGGGCGATGATGAGCGCGCGATGAAGCTATTGGAACAAGCCAGTGAGCAAGGCCATAAGCAGGCCGAGATTGCACTGAATTATATTCAGTATGCCGATGGTGGGATTGGTTGTTAAGGGGTGAATAAAAACCAGTGCCTTGATGGCTAGGCAATCTGCGAATCAGGCTTGGTGTTTAAGTATGTTGCTAACGGACGAATACCCTCTTCATTTCATCAATTATTCCTACTTTTACTTTTTTTACGAGTACGTTATCGATTAAATAACTGTTTCTGTTTGTCACAGGTATTTAAGTACCTTAAATAATTACAAAGTCTATAGTCAACACTTATTCAAAGTGGTTAAATGAAATCGTGTAGCTATAATAGTAATATTAAGCACATCATAATTAAGAAATATCGATCTAATACTATCAGCTGTCCTAAAAAGATGGTAAATGTGATTTCTCTTTTACCTAACACCGTTTTTAAGAACCGCTAACAAAAATAATTGTAATTATAATTTCACACCGAACAAGGTTAATCTATGAACTCAAACAAAAGTCGAATTGCATGGGAGTTTCATATCGATACCAGTTTTATGGATGCAATGGAACCTGTCGCTGCATTGACTCAACGCTATCGGGTAAAACTATTAAAAAAGGCCAAACGTGAAAGAGTAAAAGCCGGTACAAAATTACATGGTGAAGATGAACAGCGTTGGTTAACCTATATCCTCAAGGGTCGGGTAGAGTACGCTAAGCCACAGGCGGGGGATTCTGACAACGTAGCAGGAACCCATCAGCAGGCCTTGTTCTATCCAAGTTACAAAGGAGAGGCAAAAGTCATGGAAGATGCTTTGTTGCTTCGATTTGATCATAATTTGTATCAGGCAATGTTAAAAAATAAAGAAATGGAGCAGGTTGCCGTTGATGACGTTGATATGTCAGATATTGAAGCAGCGGTTTTCTCTGGATTGATGTTAGAGGGAAGTGGAGATGGCTTAACGATCCCAAGTATCCCAGATGTGGCAATGCGAATTAGTAAAGCAACAAGTAAAGACGATGCAGATATAAATAAGATTTCAAAGATAATGCTAAACGATCCCGTGTTATGCGCAAGAGTGATCCAATACGCTAATAGTGGCCAATATGCAGGACTTGCTGCCTCAAAAACACTATCTGAAGCAATGATGCGTCTAGGCCTGAAAGCGGTTAAACATATAGCGATGTCGTATGCAGTATCTGAAGTTTTTAAACAACCCTCAAAGTTGTTAACAAATAAAGTCCAAGAGCTATATCAACACAGCATGAAGATTGCTGTATTGAGTTATTTTTTTGCAAAGCGCTATACCAAACTAGAGCCAGAATATGCGCTTCTTGTCGGTTTAGTCCATGAGATCGGTTTAATTCCGATATTTAATTATATTGTTTCGCATGGCGAGAAAGATATAGATGAGGATTTACTAAATAGTATAAGTGAAAAAATAGTTAGGATGATAAGCACACTTGCTTTGCATAAGTGGGGTTTTGATGATGAGTTAGTGCAAATCATAGATGAGGGCGTCAACTATGAGCAATATGGTAATGAAAATGCAGATTATTCAGATCTTCTAAATGTTGCTCATTGGTGTAATGCCAGGTTAGTCAACAATAGTGTAGAGGGCTTGCCAGAGCTAGACCAAATTCCTGCCTTTCGTAAGTTGGGGATAGAATATTTAACAGATGAAGAGTTTGAAGATATCGTGAATCAATCAGAAAAAACGACTAACTCAATACATTATTTATTGGAATAGATATTTATCAAGAATCTCATTTCAGCAGTGTATCGACTTGACAGAGTAAGTCGTCAGCAGACTATCTATTAAGTAGTGTCCATAGCAATGCAGTTGCGTCCAGCATGTTTAGCCTCATATAAGGCTTCATCTGCTGCGTTAATCAAGGCCTGGAGATCATTGTGTTCTGGAACAGATGCGATTCCAGCACTAAAACTGACCGTAAACTCGTTTAAATCACAACTATGTTTAGTGTTAGCAAAATCCTGCCGTAATTGCTCGAGTACCTTTTTAGCCACTGCTGGATCAGTGTCAGGAAGTATTATTGAAAATTCTTCACCACCATAGCGTGCTACAACATCTGAGCTACGTAAGCGTTGCTGGAGTAGTCTTGCTAGACTCTTAATAACAAGATCTCCCACTGGATGCCCATATTTATCATTGACCTCTTTAAAGTGATCAATATCAAGCATTGCAAAGGATAGAGGTGATTTGTTTCTGATTGATTGGGCTATTGCCCCTTCGAGCTCTAATTTCAAAGTGATATGATTGAGTAGACCCGTTAGACCATCGCGGATCATCAATGTACTGAGATTTCTGAACCGGCCAACGCGTATTTTAATCGCAGCCGCGAGGTGTTCATCATGAATGGGTTTTTGTAAGAAATCATCACCACCGAGCCTGAGAGCTTCTAATTGTTGATCAAGCCCGCTCTCGGTTGATAGATAAACGATCGGGACATTTAGATAGGCATCAGTCTGACGTATTACTCTAGCCGCATCGATACCTGATACCCCGGGCATATATATGTCCATCAAGATTAATTCCGGTTTGAATTCTTGCAGCTCTATTAAAAGTTTAGCGGGGTCAGTAACAATATGGGTAATCATCCCTTCTGCTTGCAGAACATTCGCATAATGTTCAGCCAGAATCGTAACGTCATCAACGATCAGAATACGATAGGGACGTTGTTGTTTGATCTCTAATAAATTATCGAGGCGGTCGACCAACATGATAAAATCGAATGGCTTAGTAATATACGCAGACCCGCCAGCCTGGACCGCAGCCAAACGTGATTGCCAATCATCCCCTACGGACATAAATATGAGGGGGATATTCCTGTTCCGCAATGGCTGATATTGTTTTGCTAGTCTCGGACCAGCTAGTGTACCTTCGGGGAATTCCACATCTATGACCATGGCAGAGGGTATTTTCTTTTCGATCGCAGCTTCTGCAGCTTTTATCGTTGTAAAAGTATTTACTTCATAGCCATATTGTTCTATTTGGTCTGCAACTTGTTGACAGAAGAGTTCATCATCTTCGACGATATACACCAGGTGTTTATGTTCGCCTTGCAATTCAGGATGAGGTTCTATTGCATCTAGCTCAGTCGTTTCGGAAAATTCAGGACCCTGCTCCGCGAGTTGTTGAATTTGTTGCAGGTTTTCATTAATTAACTTCTTACTTTCGCTATCGGGTAGCGTATCTAGTACTAATTGATCCAGTCTTTTTTCTAGCCGTAATGCCTGTTTTCCAAGCTGACTAAATCCGAATGACCCCGCCGATCCAGCAAGGCTATGGATCAGGCGACGAAATTCGTACAATCTTTTTTCTACATCTGCAGATGGCTCAAATATATCTCGCCAACTTTGATCAATGCGTGCTAGTTTTTCGGGAAGCTCAGCGGCATAGTTTTCCTTAAATTGACGATAACGTTCTTGTTTTGAAGTCTGTTTATTGGTCACTATGCCGTTTCCAGATTGTTCTGATCTGATCGGGTAACTCCATTGGATCAAACGGTTTGGCGATGACGTCGACAGCACCTAAGGCAATGAATGATTGAACCTCATGCGGTTGAACTTTCGCCGTCAGAAAGATAATTGGTGTTACTTGAAACTCGGCTATTTTTCGTATTTCCTGTAATGTCGTCGGGCCATCCATAGCGGGCATCATCACATCTAATAGAATAATATCGGGTTTAAATTCAGTGACTTTTTCCAATGCCGCCTGTCCTGACTCACACATGAGTAGTTCAAAACCTTCATCCTCTAATGCGAACTCGGCAAATTCTCGAATGTCTGCCTCATCTTCGACATAGAGTACCCGTAACGTTTCTTCCATAATTTATTTCTCCTGACTAAGAATTTAAAGCCTGTTTTATCGTTGCCAGTAATTGGTCATTAGTGGTTTTAGATTTGGTTAACATAGCAACCACTTGTTCATTCAACTCTTTACTAGGTTCTGCCCCTGAAAAGACCACCACCGGAAAACGGCCTTTAATTTCTTTCAACAACTCTAGTCCAGATCCATCGGGTAAACTCAAATCGAGTAAAACCAAATCGACATGGTCTTTTTCTATATATTTACGTGCCTGCTCTAACGTCGTGACATAGTGATAGTCGGTTGTTTCTTCGAGTAAAGACTCTGTGATTTGGATGATGTCTCTATCATCCTCTACATGTAAAACCTTTGGTTGGTCGCCACCCTGTAAGGCTTGTTGCAAAGCGCGATTAAAGCGTTTTTCATCAATCGGTTTTTGCAGCCAGTCGACGACACTTATGGCCTCACCATTAAAGATGCGCTTACCTTCATCAGCACGTCCGGAGACCACGATTATTTGCATGTCACTAAATTTCTCGTCGTCACGTATTTCATGTAGCAATTCAAGACCATCCATATCCGGTAAGGTCAAATCGAGAAGTAATAAGCGATAGCTTTTATTTGCCAATAACTTTTTGGCCCCGGCAGCGGTTGTTGCAATATCACTGTTGGTGCCTTCCTGCTCTACCATCTCGACTAATAGCTCAGCAACATCAATATTATCTTCACAGATGAGTACATTCGATTCAGCTGTGTTCTTTGTCGTGTTCTCTATAACTTCACGTAATTCTGGCAGATCAAAATAAAAAAGCGAACCTTCCCCCAATTGACTTTCATAGCCCACTTGACCACCTAAGCGTTCGATAATGGCTTTTGTAATACTTAGTCCCAGTCCGGTACCACCTTTATCCCGGGTATCAGAGCTGTCTGCCTGGGCAAAGCGGTGGAAGATACGGTCACGAAATTCATCGGGAATGCCACGGCCAAAATCACGAATCCCGACTCGGAAACCATTACCATGCTGAATCACAGCAACTTCGACCTCAGCATTGGCCGGCGAATATTTGACGGCATTGGAGATAAAATTGGCATAGACTTGCATCAGGCGATGACTGTCTCCCCAGACTATCGCTTTATCAAGATTGATATACATATTGAGTGACACATCATGCTGCCGGGCATATTCTTGGTTTGCTTCTAAGGCGCTACGACTCAACTCGGCAAGATCAATCTCCTCAAACTCGAATTCGAGTTTGCCAGACTCGATCTTTTCCAGGTCTAAAATATCATTGATGAGTAATGTCAATCGTTCACTGTTACGGTTCGCATTTTCCAGCATCCGTTTTGCTTTTGCCGACAAGCCATCCGCTGCCTTACCCAATACCACACCGAGAGCACCACGAATCGACGTCAGGGGTGTGCGTAATTCATGACTCACCGTCGAGATGAATTCACTTTTTAGCCTTTCGACTTCCTTGCGTTCGGTAATATCACGTACGATGCCGGTGTACATGTTTTTTCCATTTATATCCATCTCGCTCACGGCTAAGTCCATGGGAAAGGTACTGCCGTCCTGGCGTCTCCCTGTCACTTCGCGACCGATACCAATGACTTTGGCATTGTTGCTTGATAGATAGTTATCAATGTAGCCATCATGTTCCTGGCGATAGGGTTCAGGCATGAGCATTTTGACATTGTTGCCGACAACTTCTACTGCCTTATATTGAAAGATCTTTTCTGCAGCAGGATTGAAACTTTCAATGATACCTTTGTCATTAATCGTGATGATACCGTCGACGACAGTATCGACGATACTACGAATCCGCTCCGTGCCCTCGCGTATCTCTTTCTCGGTTTGTAGGCGTTCTATTTCGTTACCCAACCATTGTGAAAACAGTTGGATCAAGGAATAGTCCGTCTCACTATAGGGCGTTTCTTTCGGTTCAGGTCCTGAAAAATTCAAGGTGCCATACGGTTTCCCCGCGACCAAAATAGGGACGCCAATATAGGATTCCAGGCCAAAATTAAGATAACAAGGATGTGTTTTAATCTCGCTTTCACCGGCATGGTGAAAACCGGTTGGCTGTGCAGCGCGCATGGTATGCACACAATATGTCTCACCTAGCTGAAATTCAGTGTTGACCGGTGGTGCCTCATCAGGTCCGAGAATGTATTTTACGGTATAACAGTCGCCATTGATCTGACTCACAATTCCGAGAGGTAAATCAAATGTTTGACGACCTAACTCAAGCAATGCCTGTACTCGGTTATCAAATGGCATGTCAATGTTTGAGGTAACAATATGCAACAGCTCCATAGCATTGGCATATCGAATAATGTCCTCTTCGGTACGCTTACGTTCAGAGATATCACTTTCAATCGCAATAAAGTTAATCAGTCGACCGGTTTCATCTGCGATGGGCCTTACATCGAGTTGCAGCCAGTAAGGCGTGCCGTCTTTTCGATAATTAATGATCTCGCAGTTAAAGCCTTCCCCACGTTGGATATGTTCACGCATATAGGCAATGGTTTCAGGATCGGTGTTAGGGCCCTGCATAACATCACCTGGCTTTTTGCCAATCACCTCGGCGAGACAATAGCCGGTGGTTCGTTCAAATCCTTTGTTCACCCATTCAATCATCCCATCCGCATCGGTAATAACAACTGAATTATCTGTCCGTGCAACTACCATCGCCAGTTTTTTGGTTTCAGCTTCACTATCATGTAATGCCTGTTCAGCTTGCTTGCGTTGCGTGATGTCTCGCACGATCCCGGTGAACATCAACTCTCCATGGACTTCCATTTCACTGACCGCTAGCTCCAGAGGGAAGGTACTACCATCTTTGCGTTGACCAACGACCTCACGTCCAATGCCAATGACCTTGGCATCACCTGTGGTATAAAAATTTGTTAAGTAATCATCATGTTCAGATGCATAGGGCTCAGGCATGAGCATTTTTACGTTTTGACCAACCATTTCAGCGCTGCTGTACCCGAAGATCTCTTTTGCAGCTGGATTGACGGTTTGAATAATACCTTGCCTGTCGATTGAGATAATGCCATCGACTACCGTCTCTACCAGGGCATGTAAACGCGCCTCTTGATCGTGAATAATTTGTTGCGCCTCTTTGGTATTCAGCTTATTGATTTCTTCTTCTACGCAATCCGCCAGGTCGCGTAGATGCCGCAACTCTTCAGCGGAAAAGTGTCTTGGCGTAACATCGATGATACAGAGCGTGCCGACTCGGAGGCCTTTAGAATCAGATAAAGGTGCACCGGCGTACATGCGGATATCTGGGGGCCCGGTTACCAGGGGATTATCCGCAAAGCGTGGATCCTCAAGCGCATTGGGAATATAGAAGATATCTTGACTCAGGATGGCATGGCCGCAGAAGGAAATCTCACGAGATGTCTCACAGGCATCCAACCCCTGCTTGGATTTGAACCACTGTCGATTTGTGTCTACCAGGCTTACCAGGGCAATCGGCACATCAAACATCGCGCAGGCCAGACGAGTCAGCCGATCGAAACGATCCTCGGCTGAGGTATCGAGCAGTTGAAGTTGACGAAGGGCGGCAAGACGTTGCTTTTCATTCTGAGGGCTGGCTGGTTGCTGCATGCGCTGTAATGTTCCTTAAAACTGTGTACTGTCCGGTTTGATATATAAAGCATTACAATTAATATGCAAAAACCATAAAGGCATCGTGACATACCGTAACCATTTATATATCGGCACAATCCGCGAATAATTTATTGATAAAAAAGTGCAAAATACGCAGAGGTCATTTACTCGTATAAACTGTAGGTATTTATATCCAGGCGTAGCAGACAGACTAGAAAAAATTATGAAACACGGTCAAAAGTGTTTTTTATTTCACTGAGTGATCGTGTGTGAGGTAGGGATATAACAAGGAGATAGCTATTTTAGGCACACAGTCTGCGAACCGTATCAATCAATGCTGCTTCGACGAACCGACCTTTGACAAAGGCTTTCTTTACATTATTCATCGTTTCAGTAATTTCATGAGCGGAAAAGACAATGACAGGAATACTGGGATTGTCAGTTGCGAGTTCGGCAACTAATTCAGAGCCAGAACCATCTGGTAGTGTAAAGTCAATGATAACGAGATCGTAGTTGTTCTGTGCAATAGAGGTTCTAGCTTCTTTGAGAGACATGACCTGCGTAATGTTGGCGCTATCAGATAGGATCGAGACGACATAGCGCTGAAAGTCGGGGTCATCTTCGACGTGTAGAATTTTTTTCATTGTTTCTGCCATAGTAGCCCTTGGCTTCAAAAATATAATCGATAGAATAGTATAGCCACTATTTTACGCTAAAGTCCATTAGCCCGATTCTATTACCGATCAATACTAATCATCGAATATTTCTATTTCGTAATGATGAAGTAGTGTAGACGCGCAGTCATTGTTTCTGCGCGGTCTGCAGGCCTGGAAGTTCCGGTAATGGCTCGGGTTTGCCTATGAAATAGCCCTGTCCAAAATCCACACCATATTGAGTGAGCTTATCTTTTGCCGACTGAGTCTCAATCCACTCGGCAATAATTTTTAATTGTGTTTTATGACCGATATTGGTGATCGCCTCGATGATCGCAGAGTTCAACTCGTTTTCGTGTAGACTTTTACAGAATACACCATCGATTTTTAGAACATCGACCTGTAGAGATTGAAGATAGGAAAATGAACTCATACCGGTACCAAAGTCATCCAGCGCAAATTTAAAACCTGCCCGACGCAATCTATTGATGAACTCACCGGCGATATTAAAGTTGCTGATAGCCGATGTTTCAGTGATCTCCAGACAGATAGATTGCGGATCAAGATTACAACGTTGCGCTTGTTCAATAATGAAATCAGGAAATTCAATATCAGAAAAGATCTGACCGGAAAGGTTGATAAAGGCGGCCGGCAGACCATTAGCTACATAGTTACTTAGCGCCTGGGATTGTAAGTGCTCAAAGACATGGGTGACGACCCAGCGGTCAAGTTTTGGCATTAACTCATAACGCTCTGCAGCGGGCATGAATGTGCCAGGGTAAAGCAGCTTACCTTCTTCATCCAGAAGCCTGACGAGATACTCATAGGATGGGGCGGTATCTTTATCCTGCAGTGAAGAAATGATTTGACGGTGTAAAACAAATCGATCCTCTTCGAGGGCAAGATTAATTCGCTCAACAAACTGCATCTCACCGTGTCGTTGCAGCAAGTCTTCGTCATCGTGGGTAAAGATATGGATACGGTTACGCCCCATTTCTTTGGCAGCATAACAGGCCATGTCTGCTGCGCTGAGTAACTCAGCCCGGCTATAGGAATCATTATCAATCATGACCAGCCCGATACTGGCGCCGACAGAAAAACGTTTGTCCATCCAGGCAAAGCGAAACTCTTTGATCTCCTCCAGCAGATCCTGTGCAAAAGACTGAGCCGCCTCTGTGCTGCTATTGTTGAGGATGATACCGAACTCATCGCCACCAAGCCGAGCGATCAAACCCTTGCCAATAACGGTATACCTGAGCATGTCTGCCAACATGGCCAGCATTTTATCGCCAGCGGTATGACCGCAGGTATCATTGACGATCTTGAACTGGTCAAGATCGATATAGAGCAGGGCATACTGCTCATCGTTATTAAGATTACTCTGAAGAATTTTATCAAAATGCTGCTCAAAGGCGAAACGGTTGAAGAGCTTGGTTAAAGGATCATGCATCGCCATAAAGCGGATCTGATCTTCCACTTCTTTGCGACTGGTAATGTCTTCTGCGATACCAGTAATTTTTATAATCTTGCCCTGCGGGTCACGCAGCGGATAAGCTCGTGCCGAAATCCAGCGAATATCACCATCGTCTCTAATGATGCGATATTGTGGAAAGGCCGGATTCGATAAATCACCCGATGCCTTACGTTTCATATCCTCGACAACCATGGCCCGATCATCGGGATGAATGGAATCATGCCATGAGAAGGCGGATTGATATAATTTTTCTGTTTTCTGCCCCCAGATTTTTTCATAAGCGGGACTGATATAAAAAATTTCTTTCCAGTCTGGTGAACCGATCCAGAAAATTTCATTAATATTCTCAGCTATTTGCCGGAAACGAGATTCGCTTTCAGATAATGCCGCGGTTTTGAGTCTGACCTGCCTGCGTATGATCAACAGCATAATAGCCATCATCAGGAGTACGAATAAAATAACACCCAGCGAATATAACGCCCAGCTTGGAAATGATCTGTCTACCGGGGCAATCAGCCATTTTGCGAGCGATTGATGGTAGGTAGAATTAATATCGCTTTTTTGTTCGGCCAGGTGTTTGTCAATCAATGATAGTAAGTTACTGTTTTTACCTTTAGGCGACGCAATCCTAACTTCAACCGGATTAAATATAATACCGGTTTCGAGTACATCGTAATCTTGTGCGTTTAATAGACTGATAACGCGATTGATCACCACCGCATCCACCTTACCTTCATCAGCAAGTCGTAACCCATCAAGATAGGACGGCACTTCGACAGCCTCAAACTCAAACTGGAATTGGGCCATGATTTGTTTGAACACTTTCGAGTGGATGCTGCGCGCCAGCAACGCCACGCGTTTGCCCTTGAGATCCTCAAGCGATGAGATCAACACAGAAGGGTTTCGATAAACAACCCCCCAGTTATTGATCACGGTTTCCTGGGTGTAATCAAATCGTTTGGCACGTTCTTGCGAATAAGCAATGCCCACCAGTAAATCCAGCTCACCTTTTTCCAGTGCGGACAGGACTTCCTTCCAGGGCGCATGGATATACTCGAATTTGACCCCTTCCTCTTTAGCGACGGACTCAAGCACATCGATGGACAGACCTGATAACTTTCCCGACGGGTCTTTGAAGATGATGGGCTTGTTGTCATAGACGCCCACGCGATAGGTTTTATCTGCCGCGAAGAGCGGATTGATGCTGATGACTAGCAGCAACAAAGACAGGATGAGTGATTCTTTTTGCACCGATACGCCTGTTATTTAACAAAAGTAGCGTGTATTGCGTGAGCGCCACCGAGTACTACTTTTAAGATGCCGATCACAAAAGACTAGCACATCAGTAAAGCCGGTTACTCTTTCCAGGGGAATCGGTGCCTAATCTAGCTTCATAATCTAAGATAAATTAAATACTTATGCTAATAGTGTGTGTTTAGACGGCAAAGACTCGATATTCCCTTGCATCCACCCCCCGAACTCCGTTAATGTCAGCATTCGACCGCCGGGGGTGCCCACTATATATATGGTGAGGCTGAGACAGACCCGAGACCTGATCCGGATAATACCGGCGTAGGCAAGGCGCAGATTTCTACCCCCCCACATCCAGTCCCGACTAGTTTGCAAGGACTGCATTTTAAGGGCTGCGGTCGTCCTAGCATTAGAGTGAGCATTGAGGACCAGACCATGAGCGCAATACCCGAAGATTTCATCAAGAAAACGGCATCTTTATCTGAAGAAGTCACCCAGCCGTTTGCCGGTTCCAGGAAG
Organism: uncultured Ectothiorhodospiraceae bacterium; assembly: GCA_947259575.1. Taxonomy (GTDB): domain Bacteria; phylum Pseudomonadota; class Gammaproteobacteria; order UBA6429; family Thiohalophilaceae; genus SZUA-24. The sequence goes on from CAMYMU010000032.1 coordinate 177,726, forward strand.
ATATACGTTGAGGGCAGTCGTCCGGACATCCGCGTGCCGATGCGCGAAGTCGCCTGCGCCGATACCCATACGGGCAGCCCAGAAAATCCGGCTATCGAAAAGAACCCCCCTATCTATATATATGATACCTCTGGCCCCTATACCGACCCGGAGGCGAAAATCGACCTGCTCAAAGGCCTGGCACCACTGCGATCGGAGTGGATAAAAGGGGCCCAGCGCCAGAGTGACCCCTCACTTGCGCACCTCCGATTCGAGCATATTCATGCGCCCTTAAAGGCAAAAGCCAATAAGAATGTGTCCCAAATGCACTACGCCAAACAGGGCATCATCACCCCGGAGATGGAATACATCGCCATCCGCGAGAACAACAATCTCCAGGAAATGCGGGCCAAACCCGAATACGAGAAATTACTCCGCCAGCATAAGGGCGAGAACTTTGGAGCCAATATCCCCCAGGATCCAGATTGGCAAATCACCCCCGAATTTGTCCGCGACGAAGTCGCCAAAGGCCGCGCCATCATCCCGGCTAACATTAATCACCCCGAACTCGAGCCGATGATCATCGGCCGTAACTTCAGGGTCAAAATCAACACTAATATAGGCAACAGCGCCGTAACCTCATCCATCGAGGAAGAAGTCGAGAAAATGGTGTGGAGTGCGCGCTGGGGTGGCGACACCTTGATGGACTTATCCACGGGTAAAAATATTCACGAGACCCGCGAATGG
>CAMYMU010000033.1 GCA_947259575.1 uncultured Ectothiorhodospiraceae bacterium
GCCTCCGCATGAGAACAATAAAACTCGAATTGCTCCACCGAGACAGACAGGTGTGAATCAAATAACTGCATTACTAGCTGCGGATGATAATGAAGAAGCACTTAAGAAATGTGAAGGGATATTCTTCGAGATGGGCGGGCATATCTTACTCGACTTGCAGATGTATGCACATAAGGCAGCAAAGGCTCTCGGTAAAAATAACGTGGCTAATCTTATCGCCTTTGAAACGGCAGCATTTTTACAGCGTTTTCCAGGAATTGAGTCTTTACGCTTTGAGGACGATAGCGCTTGTGCGAATCCTGAATGTCTCTCATGGCTTAACAAGTTAGGTGGTAATAATAAAAATGAAGCGCCATTGATTACGGCAGATGAAGATAGTGCCGAGCTGCTAGAGGAAATAAATCAAGCTTGTGAAGAAGCAAATGATAAAGACTTAAATGCTGGACTTGCCAAGTTAAATGGATTTAGACCTAAAACGGAAAAGCAGCGTTTCCAATTAAAGCTGGCGATGGCTCAACTTTGTTTAGACCATGGCCGTGCAGAGCTCGCGCTACCGATGCTAGATGAGTTAACAGAACAAGCCATCCGAACTTCACTAGCAACATGGGATGTGGGTTTGGCAATGTCTGCTGCTAGACAATTACAAAATGCACTTCGTAGCGTGTCTGCAAGTGCAAGCGAGAAGAATCGTGCACGTTATGAGCAAAGACTTGAAGAAGTCACTGCTCAGATGTGTCGTTGGGACCTGGCACAGGCAGCGCATTATTTATAAATATGTGTTTCCTGTGTTTGGCCAGGTATTAAGCGAGAATCTCTGATTAAGGCCATACGTGTTTTGGTTTTAGTCAGGGTTCTCAACAATAAAACGTTAACGTAACGTAATTTTTAAGGAGTAAGAAATGGCTGATAGCTTTCAAAATGAAATTCCGAAAGCGCGTGTGAACATTACGCTCGATGTGGAAACTGGGGGCGCACGTAAGAAGCTAGAATTACCACTCAAGATGCTTGCTTTGGGTGATTTTAGTGGGGGTAAAACCACAGGACGTGTTGCTGATCGTGAACGGATTAACATCAACAAACAGAATCTTGAACAGGTGCTTAAGGACTATACGCCTGAAGCAAAATTCACTGTCGATAATGCTATCAAGAATGATGGTACTGAAATCGGCGTGGATTTGAAGTTTGATAACTTCAAGGCTTTCAGTCCAGAACAAGTAGCCAAACAGGTTCCTGAGTTAGACAACCTGTTATCAATGCGTAACTTGTTAAAAGATCTGAAATCGAATCTTTTGGACAATGGTAAATTCCGACGTGAACTAGAAAGTATCGTTAAGAATCAACCAGAGCTCGAAGGACTTAAGGCTGAACTTGATAAGTTGGCACCAAAGGCAGAAGAAGCTGCTGAGTCAACTGAGTCTGAAGAAGCATAACCGTAAACTAGCTAGCTAGGGGAGAAATACAAATGGCTATTCAAGAACATGCAAATGCCGATCAGGCAGTTGTTGAAGAGCAACAAGAAGGAAACGTTTACGAACGTCTATGTGGACTGGTAGATATTCAACCAGTAACAGATTCTGTTGCTTATGATGCGTTTAGCGATGTCGCTGCGATGGCAGATACATCATTGAATGAGCGCCTGACTGCAGCGTTACAGGTCTTCCTGGAAGTTATGGAAGATAGTTCATCAAACGTTGAAAAAATTGATAAAGTTTTGCTTGATCAATATATCGCAAAAATCGATCAAACCCTGAGTCGTCAACTCGACAAGATCATGCACCATGAACGATTCCAGAAAATTGAATCGGCATGGAAAGGTCTGAAGTATCTGGTTGATCGAACTGATTTTAAAGCAAACGTAAAAATTGAATTGCTTGACTGTTCAAAAGAAGATCTGCAGGAAGACTTTGAAGATGCGCCAGATACGACTCAATCAGGTTTGTATAAGCACATTTATGTACAGGAATACGATACACCTGGAGGCGAGCCAATCTCAACGGTCGTATCAAACTATGAGTTTGATGCAGGTGCACAGGATGTTGCACTGTTGACAGAACTGTCGCGAGTTTCGTCAGTCACACACTGCCCATTCTTAGGTTCAGTCGGTCACTCATTCTTTAAGAAGGGTGATATCAATGATCTGCCTAAGGTACATGACCTTGAGAACTATATGGACCGTGCAGAATATATTCGCTGGCGTGGATTCCGTGAGTCAGAAGATTCGCGTTACCTCGGTTTAACCCTTCCTCGTTTCTTGCTGCGTTTACCTTATGGACAGGAAAACAATCCTGTTAAAGCATTTAACTATGAAGAAGAAGTTAATGCAGAGGGCAGTGAAAACTACTTATGGGGAAATTCGAGTTTTGCCTTCGCGGCCAACATGGCGCGAAGCTTCAAGGATAATGGCTGGTGTGTGAATATTCGTGGACCTGAGTCGGGCGGTAAAGTAGAGAGCCTACCTATTCATTTATATGATGCAGGTAAAGGTTTACAAGGAAAGATTCCTACCGAAATCATCATTCCAGAAACACGTGAGCTAGAATTCGCCGAGTTAGGGTTTATTCCGCTTAGTTATTATAAAAATAGTGACTATGCGTGTTTCTTCTCTGCTAATTCTGCACAAAAGGCACCTGAATACAATACACCAGAGGCAACTGCAAATAGCCGAATCAATGCGCGTTTGCCATATATCTTCCTGGTATCACGTCTAGCGCACTACTTAAAAGTGCTACAGCGTGAAAACATTGGTTCAACCAAGAGTCGCAAAGTACTCGAGCAAGAGCTAAATGAATGGGTGCAAACCTTAGTAACCAAGATGAATGATCCAGATCCTGATTTGATTGCAACACACCCTCTGCGTGATGGTCGCGTTGAAGTCAAAGAGATTCCGGAAAATCCTGGTTTCTATAGTGTGAGCCTCTACGTCATGCCTCACTTCCAGATTGAAGGTGTAGATGTGAAGTTGTCATTAGTAGCACAAATGCCTAATGCAGAAGGCTAAGCTGTAATCTCCAAGCGGCGGAAGGATTCGCCGCGGTGTTTACTAAGAACGTATTGGTAAATGCCAAAATGGCAGCGTGCAACGGAACCGTGCGTTGAAACTTGGGTGTGCGATTGGGGCGTAATGCTTCGTATGCTTAAGATTGGTGGATTCAAATGTCTAATTCTTGATGTTTGAGTCATGGAAATTGAAAAACTTAAAAAGGAAACTAATTATGCCTATTCCAGCATATATGACTGTCAGCGATGACACAGGAAAGAAAATCGATGGTTCATGTACCGTAGAAGGCCGTGAAGGTACTAGTGAAGTTGTAGAGTTCGATCACGAAGTGCGTATGCCTATCGATGCCGATGATGGAACTATCACCGGTACTCGTAAGCACGAGCCTTTTGTTTTTACTAAATCATATGATTCGGCCTCACCTTATCTATATAAGGCTGTGACCAATGGTCAAACTCTTAAAGAGTTGACAATGATTTGGTACAAAATCGACGATACTGGAGCGGAGAAGGAGTACTTCCGTCATACTTTGGAGGATGTAAAAATTACCTCTATCAAACCTAAGATGCATAACACTAAAGATCTAGATAAAGAGCGTTATCCGCATCTGGAAACCGTTAGTTGTAAGTACGGCAAAATTACATGGACTTATGCCGACGGCAACATCGAGTTTTCTGACTCTTGGGTCGAAAGCCGATAGGTGGGGGTTTGAGGTATGTGCTTTGCACATACCTCATCTCTTAATCTGCCAGGTATAAATATGCAACACGCCTTATTTGAAATATTAACGGGTCAGTTTTCTAATTCGCAGCCGATTGAGGATGTTCCTCGTGAAGGGGATATTCAGATGAGTGTTATGGATCATTTGACTCGATTGTTAAATGCGCGCAAGGGCTCGATGGTACATGACCCAGACTATGGATTAACGGATATTGGGCAAATATATCAAGGTTTGCCTTACTCAGTTAATGAGTTAATCGATGTTATAAGAAAGGCCATTTTGAAATATGAGCCACGGCTCTCTAGAGTTGATGTCGCATTTAAACCGATGGTGACAACAGATTGTGTTTTGTATCTAGAGATATTCGGTAGGCTACGAAATGGTGAATTCGTTTCTTATGACACCTATTTTTTGAGTGGCGGTAATGCCCAGATTAAACCAGGCCGAAGAAAAGGCTGACAAGTGTTGGAGCTCATATAGATGCGCGATTATTACGAAGCAGAATTAAGATTATTGCATGACTCTGCGCTGGATTTTGCTAAGGCATATCCGGAACAGGCGGGTATGTTAAATCTTAGTGAAGTAAAAGATCGCGATCCCTATATAGAACGATTGCTTGAAGGAATGGCATTTCTGACTGCGCAAATTCGTCAGCATATTGACGACGATATTCCAGAGATCAGTGAAACACTATTAAACCAACTGTGGCCACATTTTCTACGTCCATACCCGTCTGCGTCGATCGTTAATTTCACACCTCGCATAGGTCAGTTACAGCAGACGCAGCAAATTGACAAAGGCACAGTTCTTTTAACATCACCAGTTGGTGATGAGAGAGTGATTTGCCGCTTTAGGTCAACCGCTGAGGTTAAATTAAATCCTGTGCGCATTATTAAAATGGATATGAACGAGCCTGCAAGCGGTGGCACGTCCATCAATTTAACCTTCCAAATGGACAGTGGAATTTCTGGTAATGATATAGATCTGTCTGATTTGAAATTTTATATCCATGCCGACCCAGCGATTGCGCTCTGGTTACATTACCAGCTGTGTATGCAGTTAGAGAAAGTTAGAGTTTTGTTCCCAGATCAACCCACTAAAAAAGCGATAGAATTGAATGGTCGCGATGCAGTGAAGCCAGCGCATCTCACCTCAGATGACGCCATGATCAATATGTCGGGTCGTAGTTTTCATGGTTTTCATTTACTGCAGGATTATTTCTGTTTTAGAGAAAAATACATGTTTTTTACTCTAAAAGGCTTGGAGGATGTCGATTGGCCATATACATCATCCAATTTCCAGTTAGAGTTTAAAATAAAAGGCATTTGTCCATCCGATCATAATCTGAAAAAAGAAAACTTTTTATTACACTGTTCGCCGGTAGTAAATCTGTTTGAGCATACTAGCGAGCCAGTACATTTATCGCATAAACGCAGTGAATATCCCGTAATTGCTGATACGCATGCGAGAGAAGGCATGCAGGTATATAGCCTGGACAAGGTGGTTGGAATTGATTCAGAAACGGGCGACCGTAATGAATACAGCCCCATGCACACTTTTCAGCACCGACAGAAGACAGGGCGGTACTTCAATAGTCACCGAAAAAATTTAGGGACGGGCCGCACCGATACGATGTTGGCGGTTGGCGGTAAGACAAATTTCAAGACCGAGATGCTGTCGTGCACCATCACTGCAAGTAATAGTAGCTATCCACGTCGTTATCTGAAAGAAAATGACATACGCACTCCATCCGTTGATTTTCCTTCGTATGCTGCCTTTTCGAATATAACAAGACCAACAGCGATGCTTGAGCCGCCAGAAAGTGCTCGCTTTCAATGGAATCTGATTTCACATTTGTCACTAAACTATAACTCGATTACAGATCTTGAGACGCTCAAACGTTTATTGTCTTTATATGACTGGTCTAACAGCGAACAGAATAAGCGCCGTATCGAAGGGCTTAAAGATATTGAAGTCAAAGCAGTTGATCGAATTCGTCGGGGAGCTCTTATGCGTGGCCTCGATATCCGCTTAACTATGCATGAAGATCATTATCGTTCTAAGTCAGACATTTATTTGTTCGGGCAAGTGTTGCAGCACTTTTTTAGTATGTATGCAGCGATGAATTGCTTTATTCAAACTCGTGTTTTGTGCCATCCATCAAATGAGGAGATCGTGTGGGAACCACTAGTCGGCGAAAACTCCCCGATTTAATCGAGGACGTATTCGAAAACGCACCCAAGTATGAATTCTATCAGGTAATGCGCCTGTTAGAATCCGGCTGGTATGGCCATGGCGAAGTCGGACGTGGACTCGATAAGTGGTTGCGTATGCGTCCCGCACCTGAAATTAGTTTTCCAGGCGCCGATGTCCGTCGTTGTGAATTTGATGATAATGGTAATGTCGATCTGCAGTTAAATTTCATGGGGTTGTATGGTGTGGATGCGCCGGTGCCATACTATTTCACCGAGTTTATTGCTCGTGATGATGAGTCCAGTGAGAGTATGCGTGCATTTCTCGATATTTTTTCACATAGACTATATGCATTATTTTATCTGGCCTGGAAAAAATATCGTCCCCATGTCGATCTGGATAAACCAGATTCGCCATATCTTGATTATGTCATTGCCTTATCGGGGCAAACACTAAAGCAAACAGACACCGTTGAATTAGGTTTTAGCGGTTCAATGGGATCGCGGGTTAGAAATGCGACCTCTTTGGCTGGAATGCTAAGTGAATTTATGGGGAATGTACCGGCCAAAGTAGAAGAGTTTGTACCGCGTTGGGTGAAGATCGATAGTGAAGCATTTGTTGGTGGTGAAGGCCATCAGGCAATGGAGCTTGGGGATAATACCATTCTAGGTGATGAGGTACTGGATATCAGTGGCAAAATTGATATTCGCATTGGGCCACTGGATGTGGCTGATATTAAAAAGCTTCTGCCAGGAAAACCTGATTCACTAGCGCTGGGAAACCTGATTAAACGCTATCTGGATCCCACTATCGATTTTGATCTTGTATTGATCATTAAACCATCATCGGTATTAGGAATGCAGCTTGGTTCAGAGGATATCATGTTGGGTTGGTCTACATGGGTTGGGTACCAGGTTGCTGATATGGATGAGCTACGAATACCAGGTGAAAGCCTATTTATTACTCATAAACAAGAGTTAGAAGAATCTAAAAAAACCAATGCTGAATTAGCAATGGTCGCATAACAAAAAGGACAGTAAGGGGAAAGGACGTTGAATAATAAACATGTGAAAACATTATTGGAAAAATTAAACGATTACTGTGCACGTGCATTGGAAAATGCGGCCTCATTTGCCAGCACCCGCACTCACTATGAAGTCACGCTTGATCATTTTGTTATTAAGCTGATGGAAGAGGGGGGGAGTGATTTTGATCGCGCATTAACACACTTTGAAATTGATCAAGACCAACTGTGGCAAGAAATTCTTGAGCATATGGCAACCTTCAATTCGAATAATCAGGGTAAACCGGGTTTTTCGCCGGTGTTATTTCAGTGGTTGGAAAAGGCCTACATAGCGTCATCACTTCATTATGAGATGGAACAGATCCGCTCGATTTCGTTACTTGATGCACTTATAGAAATATCTCCAACACTGCCTGGCTCTGCTTATCAGGTACTGGATAATATTCCGCTGGATATTTTGCGAAAGAATTATGAGGCAATTATTGATGGCTCGGTTGAGGCAGAGTCATATGTGCCGCCCGTTTTGCAGATGCCAGGTACTGAAAATAAAACAACTACAAAGACGGCAAAAGGCAAAACGACAAAGGTCGGTGCTGCCGCACCTTCACCCGCAGCCCAGCAAGGTGATCCCGCATTGGCACGATTTACTGAAGATGTAACCGCAAAAGCGGCAGAAGGGCGTATCGATCCTGTATTAGGCCGCGATGATGAAATCCGCTTGATGATTGATATCTTAAGCCGTCGTCGAAAGAACAATCCAATTCTGGTAGGTGAGCCGGGTGTGGGTAAAACGGCATTAGTAGAAGGCCTGGCACTACGTATTGCAGAAGACACGGTTCCCGATAATCTTAAAAAGATCCGCGTGCACACCTTAGACCTTGGTCTGCTACAGGCAGGCGCGGGTGTTAAAGGTGAGTTTGAAAAACGTCTAAAAGCAGTTATCGATGAAGTTAAAAACTCAACAACACCGATTATTATGTTCATTGATGAAGCGCATACTTTAATTGGCGCAGGTGGACAGGCCGGCATGAGTGATGCGGCGAATCTTCTTAAACCAGCATTAGCACGAGGTGAGTTACGTACTATTGCTGCAACCACCTGGTCTGAGTACAAGCAGTATTTCGAGCGTGATGCGGCTCTGGAACGTCGTTTCCAGTTGGTCAAGGTAGAAGAGCCTTCCATCGACAAAGCAATATTGATGTTGAATGGTTTAAAAGATAAGTATCAGGCACACCATAATATTTTAATCACTGACGAGGCGATTGATTCAGCGGTTAAATTATCAAGCCGATATATCAATGGTCGTTTTTTACCTGATAAAGCCATCGATCTACTCGACACTGCGGCGGCCAGGATCAGAATGGGTCAGGCAGCAAAACCAGCTTCTATAGAATCAGCCGATAGCCATATCACTTATATCGAAAAACGCTTAAAGCAACTCGATGAAGAGAAAAAAGATGGTTTATTCGTCGACGAGCGTTTAGTTGGTAGCCTCGAGCAAGACATGCAAGAGACCATTAAACGACGTGATGAAGAAATTGCCCGTTGGGAGCAAGAGACGCAGCTGGTTAGTGAGATCCACGAGAAGCGCGGTGAGCTTAAGGAACATTACGCTGCTGAAAAACCTAACAAAAAGGCGATTGATAAATCGCTGAAAGATAGCAAAAAGGCCCGTATTTCACTGGTGGACATACAAGGTCAGGAGCCGTTGGTGCAGGCCGAGGTAAATGGTGCAGCCATCGCAAAGATCATCTCGGACTGGACCGGTATCCCGGTTGGTAATATGCAAAAGAATGATGCCAATGCATTGATCGCCTTCGAAGATCGGATCGGTTGCCGCGTTGTTGGCCAGGATATGGCGATCGCCAGTATTGGACGGGCGATTCGTAGTGCACGCGCAGGCTTAAGTAATCCTGAGTCACCGCTAGGTGTATTTCTGTTAACAGGCCCAAGTGGCGTAGGTAAAACCGAAACCGCACGTGCCATTTCGGAAGAGTTGTATGGTGGTGAACGTTTCCTGATTACGATCAATATGAGCGAGTACCAGGAAGCACATACCGTTTCCCAATTAAAGGGCTCACCTCCTGGTTATGTTGGTTATGGTGAAGGTGGCGTATTGACGGAAGCCGTACGGCAACGGCCTTACTCGGTTGTGCTACTTGATGAAGTTGAAAAGGCCCATCCTGATGTGATGAATCTCTTCTTTCAGGTCTTTGACCGTGGCTTTATGCGCGATGGTGAAGGTCGTGAAATTGATTTCAAGAACACCATTATTTTGATGACGTCTAATATGGCCAGTTCGGAAATCACGGATATGACCTCTGAACCTATTCAAGAGCCCATTACTGAAGTTGATGTTCAGGAACTTGGGGAAATAACACAATCTGAGAATGGAGCAAGCTCGGAAGCAGAACTGACAACAGATGAGGTTGTGGATGAGTGGTCCATGCCAAGTATCGGAACCATCCGTGAAAGTATTCAACCTATTTTGCTACGTCACTTCCAGCCAGCGTTACTTGGCCGTATGCAAGTCGTGCCATTTATCGCGCTGGATCAAGAGGCCTTAAAAAACATTGTGGCGTTAAAACTCGATGGTGTGGCGCAACGTCTTAAAGACAGTCATGATATGGAATTCCGTTGTACGCCTGAGATTCTGGACTATCTTGCAGAACGTTGCACTCAAACTGAAACAGGGGCGCGTTATATTAATTCGATTATTGAACAACAACTTCTACCAGAGGTCGCAAGGAGTATTCTGGCATACATGATGGAAGACGATATGCCAGACATTTTGACTCTGGAGCTGGATGAAAATGGTGAGATGTCGCTAGTCTTTGCAGATAAGCAACCTGAACCAACACAAAAATCAGCCAGCATAGAAGCAGAGGCGATAGCGTAAAGAAATTTAAAAGGACTTGCAGTAACACATGGACGCAATATCAACAGAAGGTAAACTGGGACTGGATGTCGCAGCTGCCAATCAGGGGCAGTTGAAGCTCGCGATCGCCGGTGTGAATACCGATGACGTGACTTTTCTGAACTTCAATAGTGAAAGTCATAGTCTATCCCAGGACTATCGATTCAACTTTACGCTTGAGTTGAGCACGACGCTTGATCTGAGCAAAGTAATTGGTGCTGCGGCCTATTTTGAAGTGAGTGACAATGCTGGGCCCGTTTATATTCACGGCCTTGTGACAGAAGCGACTTACCTCGGTTCCCGGGTTGATGGTGAAACATATTTTATTAGCATCAACTCCATGTTGTACCCTCTCAAGCACAATCTTCAAAATAAGGTGTTTTTAAATAAAGATGCCAGGCAAATTGTAAAAGACGTGCTGGAGGCGGCCCAATTTAATAATGCCGAGTTTGAGTTTAAGACCCAGAACGATTACCCGGTCCGAGAATTTACCGTCCAGTATGATGAAAGTGATTTTGATTTCATTGCACGCATACTCGCTTATGAAGGCATGTTCTATACCTTTGAACAGAAGGATGACGGTGCAAAATTAGTGATATATGACAATATCAGTGATGTACCTGCATTTGAGCTCGGTGAGATCATGTATGAAACGCAGACTGGGACTAGCCGTTCGCAGCAGACGATATATACACTAAATCGCCATTCTCAAATGTTGACTGATAATGTGAAGTTTAAGGACTATAACTACCGAACACCCGAAGCATCACTAGAGGCAGCGGCAACACGATCAAGTTCTGTGTCAGGGCAAGGCACAGAATATCGTTATGGTGAAAACTATAAGACCCTTGACGATGGCGACAGGATTGCACGTTTGCGTCAACAGGCGCTGGATTGGCAGCGTGAGACCTATATCGCAGAGACAGATTGCCGCGCCTTGATACCAGGGCAAAAATTTACCATGAGCAACCATCCAAATGCGAGTTTGAATGGTGACTATTATATAGTAAGTATCGACCACCAGGGCGATCAGTCAGGTGCTTTACCGCATGGTAGCCTGGTCGATGGCATGATCTATAAAAGTACCCTGACCCTGGTAAAAGCCGGGATCCCGTTCAGAAAAGATTTGATTGAACATCGCTATAAGCATGGCGTCTTTACTGCAAAAGTTGAGACCACAGGCGGTGACTATGCCTATCTCGATGAGCAAGGTCGCTATCGTGTACGTATGCCATTTGATCTATCCATGATGCCAGAGGGTGAAGCTAGCCACACAGTTCGGCAGGCACAAGCCTATTCAGGCATGGAATACGGCATGCACTTTCCACTACAGGCTGGAACAGAAGTTATTCTCACCTGTGTTAATGGCGATCTGGATCGTCCTGTCATGCTTGGCGCGCTACATAACCCGGAACTTCCAAATCTCGTAACCTCCAGTAATCATAGTCATAACTTACTGCGTTCCTGGGGAGACAATGAATTATTAATGGAAGATCGTAAAGGTGAAGAGCGTATCGATCTATTTACTCGTGAGCGCAAAAATTCGCTGAGGTTAGATGCAAAGAGTTCAGGCCACAAGGTATACCTTGGCACCGAAGAGGGTGAGATGGAGCAGTATGCCGCTAAGACTATGCTGATTGAATCCGGCGATAGTCAAACGGTACAGAGCGGAAATGACCATATATTAACAATAGAGAATTCGCACAGCCTGCATACTGAAAAGAAACAAATCGAGTTTAAGGCCAAGACTGATATTCGTAAAAAAGCGGGTAACAATATCTTTATGCATTCCGAGACCGAGAACATCGAAATGCAGGTTGGTAAGGACATGGTGGTCGATGTCAACAACAACATGTCACTTGAAGTGCGAAATAAAGACTTAAATATCGTTTGCAAGAACGGTAACTTTGAAATCAAAGCCGCCAAGGCAATTACTGTCAAAGGTCAGGGCGGTGGCAATATCACTGTTAGCCAGGCAGGTGGGTCAGTTGTGATCGACACAGGTGGTGCGATCCAGATCAAAGGCAACACCGTGAATATCGATGGCAATAGCGTCTATCTTAAAGGCGCAACTGCCAAGGAAGGTGGTGGTGGCAGTGGCGGTGGTGCCAGCGGACGTGAATCAGGTACTGATATATCCAAACTCAATCTTGCCGCACTGGATGTCTTTAATCATGTTGCCCGCCAGGCGCAAGATCTTGCCGCAACGTTCAATTCACCGACAGCTAAAGAAGATATTGTTAAAGAGGATTTGACGGTAGAACATTTAGGTGCGGTTCCCGGTGACGCAAGACCAGGCTTACCAGCTAAAAAGATCACTCAACCTGGTTGGCCTGATTTACCTGCAAGGCAAGCCGTTAATTTTGAAAATGCTGAACCAGTTACTCTTGAGCCGGGCACAAAAATATATAGAATCATCGATGATGATGCCAATCCAGCTGGTGGTTATTGGTCGTATAGCTTGCCAGAATCTAAAGCGGAGTGGCGCGCAGAATATGCTGTTAAAGAAGAGTGGAACGACAACGGTAAGTACGTTGAGTATGAAGTAGCTGAGGGCGAAGAGTTAAAAGTTTGGAGTGGTACTACGGCAGGGCAAAATCTTGAAGGGATTAATTCCCACCTGCCTGGTGGGGCTGAACAGATTTGGATGCCAGCAAATACTGTTAGTCCAGGTGCAGCAAATGCTACAAATTGGAAGGGTTAGTGGATATGCAAGTTAATAATGAACAATTTAAGTTATTGCTGACTGAACATCAAAAATTATTAGACCAAATAGTATTGGCCGTCAACAAATCGATTAAAGATAATAAATTCGATGAGTCTACTCCGAATTGGAGAACCCACAAACCATGGCAAAATAAAGTAATTCCAAATTTGACAAGAAATCAAGATGAGTTGATTCGAGTTGAAAAAGAGCTTTCAGCTGGTGATGATAGTGAAGTTATTCACATGGCAGGTGTAGTAAGCGGGGTCGGCAAAGATCTGGATGATTTTAATACTAGTTGGATGAAATCAGATATAAATAAAGAAATAGAGCAGCAAGTTGATGTTGTAGTCGAACTGGCAGATACAATTAGAAGAAGCACAAAATGACTGACAATACTTTTAATAGCATGCCAAGTCTCGACATGGTTCGAGCCGACCAGGATCACTTTAACCTCAAGGTTAAAGGCCTGGAAGGACAGACAGTTCAGGTTCTAGGTTTTGATGGCATGGATCATGGTTTTTCCCAGGACTATCATTTCACTGTAAACGTATCCGTTCAGCATGCGCCGGTGATGAAAGATTTTGTTGGTACGCCGGCACAGCTTCGTATGGCCTGGGATGCAGATTATGTCTATATCAATGGGATAATTTCGAGTGTTGCTCACCTGGGGAAAAAGGTTGACACAGAAGAGGTTAATTTTACGATATCTTCACCGTTACACCCTTTACGTTTTAACATTCAAAGCCGAGTCTTTTTAAATAAAGATGTGAAAATCATTGTTGAAGAAGTTCTGTTGGGAGCAGGTCTGAAATCATCAGATTTTAAATTCAAGACTCAAGAGAGTTGCCCAAAGCGTGAATTTGTCGTCCAGTATAATGAAAGTGATTTTGATTTTATTCAGCGTATACTTTCGCATCATGGGCTGTTTTACAGCTTTGAACAGACCGACACACAGGCAATTATGCAGATTTACGATAGTGTCGCAGAAATGCCAATGTTGCCAGGTGGTGGCGAGTTATTGTTCCAGCCGGGTACTGGTAATGCACGCCCCATCGAGTCAGTGCTAGCCCTACGCCAACATGGTGTTTTAAAAACAGACTACATTCGCCTTAAGGACTATAACTACCGCACACCTGAAGCTGCGCTCAAAGCTGAATCAACCTCTAATACAGATATAAAAGGTAAAGGTATTAATTACCGACACGGTGAAAACTATAAAACCCTTGATGAGGGCGATCGACTCGCGACCATCAGGCAGCAGTCGATCGACTGGCAACGTGAGACATTTGTTGCGGATACTGATTGTCGCGGCCTGGTACCAGGTATCAAGTTTACCTTAGTAGGACATCCTGTTTCAGAGCTGAATGGTGATTACCTGGTGATTGAGGTGGAGCAGCATGGCGATCAGCGTGCTGGGCAGGGTTATGGTGAGACGAATAAAGGCAAAACCTATAGTAATCGTGCGTTACTGATTCGAGCAGGCATCCCTTACAGGATGGATGTTTTAGCAGCACCGCTTGCACACGGTATTTTCACTGCCAAGATTGAGACTACTGGCGGAGATTATGCCTATTTAGATGATCAGGGCCGTTATCACCTCCGAATGCCATTTGATCTATCGGATGTGCAGGAGGGTGAGGCAAGCCACCCTGTGCGTTTGGCACAACCCTATACCGGCAATAAGTACGGTATGCACTTTCCCTTACATGCAGGGACTGAAGTCGCTGTTGTTTGTACCAATGGTGATCTCGATCGTCCGGTTATCCTGGGTGCAGTGTCCAACCCAGAAACGCCAAACACGGTTTCCGCTCCTAACCATAGTCAAAACATTTTGCGCACCTGGGGTGGGAATGAATTATTGATGGAAGATCGCCGTGGGTTTGAAAAGACTGAATTGTTTACCCGTGACCGTAAAAATATTTTAACCCTTGATGCGAATCAGGAAGGTCATGTTGTCCGTCTGGCCACCGAAGAAGGTGAGATGGAACAGTATGCCAAGAAGACTATGCATCTCGAGTCGGGTGACTCCCAAACAGTTGAGTGTGGTAATGATCGCGAAGAGTTAATTAAAAATAGTCAGCAACTGATGACAAAGAATGAACATATTGAGAGTCACTCAGCGACAGACACAATGCTTGAAGCTGGCCAGCACATTTTAATGCAGGCAGAAAAAGAAGATTTCAAAATGGAAGTCGCCAAAGACATGATCGTTGATGTGAAGGGCAATACATCAATCGAAGTACATGAAAATAATTTTGAGTGCCAGGTAACCAATGGTAATACCAGCATACAGGCAGCTAAGGCGATTACTTTTAAAGGTGATGGCGGCGGTATGATTCATGTGGGGCAATCAGGTGGATTAATCGAAGTATCTACCGGGGGTGACCTTACCGTAGATGGAAAAACCATCACGGTGAGTGCGCCCACGATTAACGTACGCGGTAATAGTGTAGGTAACAATTAGTGACAAAATACACTGTATTTAAAGCCTAATCGTCAAAAAAATTGTAATCATTTTTAACAAAATGGATTTGGTTTTTTCGATAAAATAGATTCACAAAACAAAGTATAAATAAAGGGTGAGGATAGGACAGGATTCGGCGATAGCCGACTTTCATCCCCACCTGATTAGAACCACCAGGGGGTTGTTATGGAAAACAAAATCGTCAGACTTGATCGCCGCACCTATCCGGAAGGCACTAAAACCTGGTTAGCAGAAGTCGTTGAAGCAGAAGCAGGCGAAGCGACCAATATATTTCTTCCAGAATTAAATCGTGAAGTCAATGTCTATGCACATTCGACAAGTGTTGCTTTGCTAGAAGTCGGTGATTCTGTCCTCGTCCAAAATATTCAATCACATTACATTGTTACACATAAATTGCGATCCAAAGGTGAGGCACCGCAACAAGGTTTTTCAATAAAAGAAGACGGTAGCCTGGAAGTAAAGAGCGCGGATGGTATCGTTATAAAATCAAATGACTCTCGATTTGAAATTCGGAAAGATGGTCGTGTCTTTATCGATGGTAAAGAGATCTATGCGATCGCCGAAGGCAAGCATCGACTGCAGGGAGCAACCATTGAGTTGAACTAATGCCATGTCGATTGATTATGCAGGAACACATTTAAATTCAGCAGCGGCGTTATACCGTCAACGTATGGGTTGGTTGCAAACAGACTGCATAGACATGCAGAGTATGCTTGATCTTGAATATCGGTTGCGTGTTCACCTGCATGTTTTATCGCGCTGTGTAGATGAAAATGATCCTGAACCTGAGCAGGCTGCTGATACCTTTATTTATCTTGCGGCGAGATTTTCCAGGCGTGATGTAGAGATTGTAAGGAAAGCAGCGGAACAAGCCTGCGAGTGGCTACTCGATGATGGCCCCAGGGCGCTTGGTAGTCGCGATGCTCTGCTTCTTTTCCCTTCACCTACAGTCTATGAATTAATGCAGAAAACATATACGGACGTAGAAAGCTTACGGCCTGTACTTATATATATACTCAGTCAACAGGGTGCACGTTTACCGAAAGGCTTAACTCATCAAGCTGAGTTACAGAATCAAGATCCATTCCTGCAGGCACAAACACTGTATTACGCGGCAAATGATGTGAACAGTGATATCGCCATGTTTAAAAATTATTATGATCCACTGGTAACAAATCTGGAAACCGGTGAAGTCGAGCATGGAACACTGGTTGCGGCTATATGGGGTGGTCTATTGAGAAATGATCAGGATGCCAGTATTGCTCTGCAGCGCGCTATCGAAAAAGAAAGTGATGAAGTCCAACGACTTGATTTTTTACGCTTTGCCGCATTAACAGGTAAGCAGGAATATTTTCCTATTTTGCAACAAGTAGTTGAAAAAGCGCCAGAAGTCGGATTTCATTTTTTAGCCCTGCATGGCCAAACCTGTAGTGTTGAGATTATATTAGAAGGGCTTACCCATCCGCGAACAGCCAATTTTGCTGAGACGGCGTGGTGGTGGATAAGTGGTCAAACACTCCCTAAAAAGCCGCGCTTGTCCGTTGTCGGTGACGATAGCGAAGATACCGAACTGGAAGAAGAAGTCGGCTATGTGCCCGATGCTCACCAAGCAGAGCGCTGGTGGAGTAAGCAGACACATGATCAGAGTATGCGCTGGCTGCAAGGCAAACCATTCACCGTCGCTACACTACAGACTATATTACAGGAACAAACTGGTTTAATTAGTAATGATCTATTTGATTTGCATGCGTTGATGACCAAGACACCCGTGCAGCTCGGTAACTACACCTGGCATGACACCCGACTCAGAAAAATAGCACAGTTGAAAGCACCTGCATCAACCACATTGGTCGTCGTGAACCAAGAGGTGCAGAGTGCTTGAGTTTTCGAATCAATCAAACTGGGTCGGTGCGTTATATCCGGATTGGGATTACCAGCAGCAGCATCAGTTAACCGCTGTGTTTAAGGCTAGTTATCAGTTTGATGAGACCGGACAACTTTCGCCAATAGAAGGTGCACCACCATTGGTAGAGGCAGATGAACACCAGGGCGATGCCTTAACCTCGAGTCTGAAAGCCGTCAACGAAATTATGCCATTCAAAGAAGGTAGTGAGTTTTATTTGTATGGCACCGCCTACCCCGAGCGAGAAGGTTTAATTGCAATGGAAGTCGGTGTGGGTATTTTATTTACGGACCAGACAAAGTGGAAAAAAGTACTGCGAGTCTTTGGTAAGCGTAACTGGAAAAAGACCATGGTGAATTATATCCATGATGACAACCCACAACCAGTCGAAGAAATTCCCTTGTCATATGAATATGCATTTGGTGGCACTAATCAGCAAGACGATGAAGATGCCTATGCGGCGAATCCATGTGGTATCGGCTACAATAGTGATCAACGAAACTTATTAACTGACGAATTACCGCGTATCGAGTCAAGCCCCGGCTTCATGACATCGCCCATGCAAAAGCCGACACCCGCAGGGTTCGGTCCACTTCCCGTGTTCTGGGAGCCAAGAGTGAGTGACACCGGTGAGCCGGTTGAAGACCCTACTACTCAGGGTGGATGTCCTTACTCGAAATCAACAAAACGCTGTGTGCACAATGTTGCTCCCTATGATCAACGATTTAAAAAAACCTTTAAAGGCGGTGAAGTCATTCATTTACGCGCCCTGGTTGCTGGTGTAAGTCATCAGAAAGCAATTCAAATCGTATTACCTGAACTGAAACCTCAGCTCTATACGATTATTAATAATGAAGCAGAATTACTGTCACCGGTTTGTGACACGGTGGTTATCAATACAGATGAACGAACGGTGTCAATGGTCTATCGCGCAGGTATCCCATGGCGATTGACCGATAGACGAAAAGGCTGGGTTGTGCTCAAGGATCAGGAAGTTGAAGAGCTCCCCTACGACAAGGAAGGCAGGGACGCGCCAAGGATGGCATCTAATTAAAGGGTTAACACAATCGGATTGTGTTAGCCCATATCGTTTCTTTGATCAATGCTACCATGATCAAAGATGGCGGTAGCGTGTTGTTAAGAAGTTTTAGTGAATGTAAATATAACGGACTAAAGACTGGGTCTATCTAAAACAGGGACTAACTATAAATGGAACAGCAAAACCAGACACCAGATAAGCCAGCAGGACAGACGACAAACCCCAAAGCCATGGCACTAAATAATATTGCGATTACAGGCATGGGGCTAAATTGTGTTACAGGCTCAGAGCCCATTGCACTTTTTGGGGCGGTTGGCACAAGCCAGGGCTTCAGTCAGCCGGACCCCGTGCTTGAAGCACCATCACTAGAGGGTGAGGGAGTGGAGAGTATCATGACCTGCGCTATGGCAGATTATGATGAGGAAGATCCCAATGATCGTATGCTGTCCTGCATGATTCCCGCGATGATGGATGCCTTTGATACAGCAAAGCTCATCGAAGCACCCCGTAAAAATATTTTATTCTATTTAGTGGTTCCCTCGCAGGAAACAGCACGCGGTGAATGTCTGTTAATGGACGAGTGGCATAGCTTTTTGCATGAGGAGCTAGACGAACTTGGTGATGTCGAAATAAGAATTAAGGGCTGCACACAAAGCGTGACCGAGCACTTAATGTTTGTTGCCGACGGCTTACAACAACGCCATTGGGACACTGTGATATTCGGAGCCGTCGACTCACTTGTTGATGAGCTCACTTGCATGGAGCTAGGTAAACAGCAGCGGATCCAGACAGCCGAAACGGCGGATGGCGTCATCCCGGGTGAAGCCGCTGGGTTTATTGTTTTAGAGCAACTGGAAGCGGTACGCAGCGTCGACGATATTCCGATCTCCTGGTTAAAGGGATTATGTGTAGAGGAAGAGCCCAATCATGGAAATCCAGATTTACAACGCTTAAGTGGACTTAGCCAGGCAATGAACTCAGTGCTTGCAGCTTGTGGTATTACTAAAGAACGCTTAAGTAGTCTGGTGCTTGCGCTTGGGACTGAACAAACAGACATGATCGAATGGCACCAAACTGAGAATGTGTTATGGCCTTATCAGGCAAGTGAACAGGAAATGACAGCACTACGCCTGGGGGAGGTCGACATGGTCGATCCAGCGCCACCCAATATACCGGAGAAACTTGACCTGAATCTAACCCTGGGTGACATCGGCATTGCCAGCGTCCCCGTGGCAATTATTTTATCCGCAGCAAGGTTTGAATTTAACCATCCTGTGTGTAAACGCGCGTTAGTACTTGAATCAGGTGAAACCCCCTTTCGAGGTGCTATCTATGTCAAGCACCCAACAAATGGCAAACAATTAGAACAGTTATTAGAAGACGCAGCATAAGGAAGTGAAAAATGGGTAACGTAGTTATTAACGGCAGAACCTCCGTCCACGCGGGATCAGGTGGAGTACTAAAAACATCAGACGTGTGTAAAACACCCGGTAAATGCCGCCCACGGACGTATACCAACATCGCCGTCTCATCAAACTCAGCGAAAACGGCGAGTACCGTCATCGTCAACGGAAACACGGCCTGCAACAAAGACTCGATCTTTGCAGTCAGCACCGGCGACGAGCCTGGCTCTTGCGGCGGTGTGAAGTCAGGCACGATTAAACAAAAAGCCGAATTCATCACCTGGTCACCCAATGTCTTTTTTGAAGGCAAAAACGCAACACGCCAGAATGATTTAATGGTTTCCAACAACCGCAACACCCCTCCTGCACCAGTCAAACAACCAGGTGCGGCGCAGCCACCGTCGTTGAGTCCGAAAGGGGCGGGGAGTTTGGAAACATCGGAGAACTTTAAAGCTACATTTGAGTGTTTCGGGACAGAGCCAGATATGCTGAAGTCACTTATTCAGATTGAAGAGATTAAAAAATGAGTGAGAATTTAAAACATTGGGATATGACCGCAAATAATGCGGAGGACGATAATGGAAAGTATCGTAATTTAGTTTTCCATAATGTCCCAGATGGTAATAAATATGCTTGGCTATGTTTACAGGATGAACAACATACACAGTATAAAATCCCATTAGGTGAAATAAAAACTATTCCAGAGGAGGCTGAGCGAGCTAACTGGGAAAATGTTTTGGTACCCGTGCGACCACAACGATATACCATCTATGATCAAGATCTGAACATAATGAAAAAGTCAGCCAGACCCTTAGAAAAGGGTTGGTTATACGTGTATAAAAATGGATATCTGTGGCGAGAGTTGGAAGTACTCGAAAAGGGGCGAGTGCGAGATGTGAACCTTACAATGTATCAAGGTTTTGATGGGAGGCCTGCGACAGGTGAGAAAGATGCACATTTGATCTTGCCACATAAAATAGAGGGTGTTAAAGCAAAAATACAAGTTTGTTATTCGCAGGTACAATGGTCATGGGCAAGAATTAATGCGCTAGGAGGAATGGATCCACAAGATCCAAGGTTAGAAGATAAATCACTATTACCAACATCAAATCAAAAGTCAGCTGCTAGTAAACTAAGAAATGAAAGAATGGGGCCAGATTTTGATTTATCTGGATACAAACAAAACTTCAATATGAAGAATACACCTATTTATCCTTCCGATAATTTTGATACAGCATTTTCTAGACTATATGCACAGCACAATATCCCCTTTTTAATGATTCATGATCCACTGGGGGTTGTTTACAGCAATGCCGAAAATTATTTAGCTCGCATGACGGAATTACAATGGATTATAAAACATGCATCAGGTGAAGGTGTTGATGATGAAGAAAAATCAAAAGAACAAAAATTATATAAGCAATCTGTTTTAGCTTATCATTTTTTCTTTGATCCTAAGAATGCCAAAAAGAGAGTTAAAAAAACAGGGCGGAATAGTCGGAAAAGTAAATATGGCTATGTGGAAAATAGTAATGTTACAGACCCAAGAGATGAATTAGATAAAGACTTAATAGAAAAAATACTCTACGTAAAAGATAGAAGAAAAATTCGTAAAGAATTGCGAAAGCTAAAACGCAAGCACATTGAGTGGTTGCGTGGAAATGTGGAAATAAATGGAAAATATCTTCCTGTAAAAGAATCAATATCAGGAATGGAGTGGTTTGTTGATTATAACACTGCTATGTGTGATTTCTTTTCGAAAGAAAATGGACGTTATGCCGAAGGCTTTTCTGCACTAACTGGTGTTTTATCTTTTATTCAAGGTGATCCAAGCGATCATGATAAAGATATGGATTTACCTGCTGGTGATCCAGATAAGCCTAGAAGAGATGAGGATCCTGGATTTCTCTATATGCAAGAGTTAATGCACCCAAAACATCCGTTGCACGCAAAAATCTTTCCTAAAAAAGATGATTTTGATCCCTATAGTGAAGACTCACCTGAATACGTATTAGTTGATGAGGTCAATGATGGGACTGGGGATTTTCGTAATGCAGCGTTTGCGCATATTTATGAGACTGATCAGGAGATCGTTGATTATTTCCAAGGAACAAGAAGGGCTATCCAAACCGGTAAACAGCTACTTTCAGATTACTTTTCAATATTAATGAATCACTGGCAATTAAGATCACCTGAAAATAGAAAATATCTTGAAGAAATGATTGCCAGAATAGCGAAGGCATCTGGAGAACCTTACCTAAAAAATATACACATTTTAGATAAAGGTAAAAGTACAAAAGGTAAAATAATACCAGAAGGAAAGGCTAGAGTTGTAGCTTCTATCGAAAGGACAGAGATTAATAAGACAAGTGGTATGCGTAGTACAACATCACGTGATCATGTTTCAGTTTATGAAATACATAAAAATGGAGATGACTTCGCACTTGATGAAAAAAAAATGGGACGTATAGCAACTGAGGACCTAGGTAACTATAAAGGTATTAACAATCCGTGGACTGATAAGCGGTGGTTTTTAGTATTCCATGAACATAAAGGAGATAATCACTATATAACGAAAGCACGTTATTTTGTGTTTCCTGATATTCATCCTTTGGCAGATCTCTATCATAATCCAAACACTAAACAATCGGAAGAATCTTTAAGTGGTGCAAAAGAACTTAAGTACATTAAAAAAATTGTACCACCATTGGTTATAGGTTTTGAAGTCCTAAACTTATATCATGCAGCAATGGGCTATAAGTCTAATAGAAGTATGGTAAAGAAAAATTTAGAGTTTGCAGATGCTATCTTTGGTTTAATGCATTCAGTACCAGAAGCAATGGAGCTTATGGTAGGAAGGGATAAAGCTGGAATTATATTTGAAAAAGCCGCTTCAAGAATTCTACCAGAGAAATTAAAGCAATACGCGGCCCGAGCTTCCTTTGCCTTATTCCAGAAGGAGATCGCATATAGGGGTGGAACACGATTACTTAATGTATTTGGTGCTGCATTCGCAGGATTAAGTGCAGTTTTGGCGTTGTGGGATATGATTTATAGTTTACGTCGAGGAGATCTAGGTGCGGCTGTAGGATATGCAATTATGGCAGCTGGATTTACTGGATTAGCGTTAGTCACTTTACATGCTAGCCGTGGTTTAACTCTAGCAGGGCCTTGGGGTTGGGTTGCTTTAGCTGTTATTACGATTGGGGTACTAATAGTTACATTCTTTTCTGATTCTGAGCTAGAAAAATGGGCAAAACATGGGTACTTAGGCAAGGGCAATAATGGTCAACCTGATGAAGATGGTGACTATGTTGGATTTGACGAGAAAAAGGCCTATGCTGGACTAACTGCCATGCTGATGGGGCCTAGAATCACATTGTATAAAGGCGGTGAAGTATATAATGTTGGTGATGGAGACAAAGCACAAGGTGTGGTTGCTGAAGTAGACATACCTTTATTTGAAGTAGGCCGTACGAGTCTAGATTTAAGAGTAACCAGACAATATGACGGTTGGGGGCTTGATCAATGGATGGGAATTAGTAAGCAGTATTCTATAAAGCCCCTAAAAATTCAGCAAGTCAGGGATGCTGCTAGTGGGGTAGTTACTAAGGTTCGATACTTTTATGAGCCACAACCATTGAGTGGTGGTGGCCAGGACGCAACATTTAGGGCAAAGGCTATGTTAATAACTGCGGATAATCTCCGGATTCCACCAATCCCTCCAAACCCAGATTTGGATGACTTAGATGAATCTATGCTTGTAGATGATGATGCTGAAGGCTGGGTTTTTGCTAAGCTTGAATACACACCTACCACGCCAAGTAAGCGGCGACAACGTAGAAGACAGAGAACAAGATAATATAATTCTAAACCAATAAGTTATAAGTGATATATGACTGCCACAAACGATTATTTTTCAGATACTGCCTATAAGGAAAAAGATAGGTATAAGCAGCCCAAAGAACGGGCAACCTCTGAATTTTCGAGTTCTGAACAAGATCTTAGAGTTACACGGCTACCAGATTATATAGCGTGTAATGAGCTCTTATCAAAAGAAAGTATGGATGTAGTACGTTTATTCAACTTTAATGATGGTAGCTTTGAAAAGAAAATCGGTGATTTTAATGTGTGGGAAGAATTGTATTGGGATACATCACGGAATAAAAAATCGCTGTGGAGAAATTTAAAAATTGTGTTAGTGTTTTTTAGTGTTGCTGCATTTATTGCTGTGTTATTTAGTCTATTTAATGACTATGAAGGTGTAAAGCAAGAACCAGAGTCATTATTGGTTTTTTTTGTCCCATTTATAGCTATTTTTATTTTTGCGGCACTAGAAAAGTACTCAAAAGCTTCGAATTTAATAAAGTTTAACCGACGGACAGGAATGGTAACGATCCCCAGAAAAGGTAAGGCACCTTTTATTCGCCCGTTTGCCGAGTTTGTGCCTTATAGTTTTTACCATACAGTTTTAATGGGAGTGAATTACCATATGTATTTAGCGCACCGTGAAGAAGAGATTGGTGCTAAAAATCTAGATGGGAGGAAAGAAGAGGCCAGTCCTTTGGTTGACTGGGCTTTACTAGTACAGTTTATGGATAGTAAACAACCGTTACCAGATGTCCCGCTCTATGAGCCATTTCGACATCTCGATCCAACTACAGCAGAATACGATATAAAATCCGGGCGACCTGAACGTTATTGGCGTGATTTCGAACTATTAGAGGTAATGGAAATGCATGTTCGATCGGAAAATAAATTACGTGAATTTAATATGTCCGTTACCCCAAAAAAAGTTTCATTTAAAACAATGCAGTGGCCATCAATACAACGCTATGAAAAAAAAGAAAGAAAAATTAGTATAGCAACGTAAATAGTTAGCATTACTTTCGTTTTAAGTGGGTCAATTGTTCTGTTCAATTTCTATATGCCCTATCTTATTCAATCTGGTGAATATGATGCCCAAACTCTAGATGTCATTTTTAGCGACGTGAATTTACTTTTTTCAATACTAATGGCAGTAGTGTGGGGTTTTATTATCTATTTAATAATTTTTCGAAAAAAAATCTAAGATAAAAGAATAAAAAAGGGGGGCGAGGCGCTGGCCCCCATCAAAGGCTTGTTGCATCAGTCGACAACAGGAGAAGTGTTTGGGGTCAGAGTAAAAACACTATATGCATATCAATCTATATACCACACGTTGTTTGTGAGTTTTTACTCTGACCCCATTTATCGCAAACTAATGATTGGTACTTACATTTCTAAGAAATTATTTCGCCCATTTCTGTACGTTGGAGAAGTGGATTCAGAAAAATATATTGAAATAAGTGGTGGAGATAAGAAAATATTGCTTGGCATATTTTCAATGGTATCGTTCACCATATCAGGTATTATTTTTGTTCTCGTAATAGTTGACGATTTCTCAAATGAATCTGATATAAAACTGACAGTCTTTCTATTCTTAATAGGATGTATTTTACTATTAACAAATAAATTATTGAATTATAAAAAATTCAATATTTTTAATCGTGAAAAAGGTTTAGTAACTGTACCAAGACAATTTTCGAAAAATGGTTTTATTGCCCCTTGGGATGAATGGGAAGCCAGTATTCAATTAGGTGGAACTTATGCAGGAGCAACTCTGCATAGACTATGGCTAACCCATATACCCAGTGGTAGAGCTGTTCTACTAGATTCATCCTCAGCAGGAGTCGATGCTTTGCTGGGGCTATGGGCTTTTATTGTCCAATTCATGGATAAAGAGGGGCCGTACCCCAATGTTCCTGATCTTGCCGATCAAAAAAACATTACAGATGGTATTGGATCATGGGAAGAGTGGAAATTAAAAACTAAGCAGCCTGGGTTTGTTGATCCATATTTCGAGTGGAAGATGGAATTGGAAAATAACCCCGAGCTAGCACCTTCCAAATAAGCCACTCAAATATATTAAATCTCGCTGATACATTCTTTGAGAAAGCATTATGTTAGCTCATTTAATTTTGTGCCACATGTGTCGAAGGCTTGACTGAATTTTTACTCTGACCCCAAACATCCGTTATGAAAATCTGTTACTGGTGGCCCACCTGGCGACCTTTGCCGTGTGGATGATCGGCAAGATTGCCGAGATAAAGCAATGGTATCGCCATTATCAGGCCAATACAGTCAAAACTGAAAAGGTATCATCGACGTTTTTTCTGGGGCTTGAAGTCATTAAACGCGGTGCGGATAACTTCTTTAAACAGGAATTTACCAGAGCCACAAAACAGCTTCGGTTACACCACAAAGAGGCTTGCGGTTATGTGTAATTTTGTGGGGATCGGTCAGTGTCTGACCCCAATTTGGAAAATCGTACTTTGTTATTCATTGAAGTGTGGCAAAAGGAATTCTCCAAATGGGAGCGTGTACTCGGCGGGTTTGATCTGGTGACTGGCGAGGGCAGTGGCCCTCGTACCGTGCAGGTGAGACGATATATGAGCACGAGTAAAAGAGTGAAGGCCCGAATTTGGCTGGATCTCTACGGGGATGGAAATGTGAAGCTACCCCGAGGCGAACCGCAATTAATATCAACCCAATTAGATGCAGTCTCAGGCCCTGGTGGGACGACGATGCAGCCATATATTATGCCGGTTAAACCACTTGAAGTAACACCAGAGATTGAATACATACAAACAACATGAAAGTTCTTAGCAAAATGCCAGGTATCCCGTTACCAAAACGGATCCTCAGACCTTTTAGTTATTATGAGAATGTCAAATTTGATGACAAGCAATACGTATTGGTTGCAGGGCACGATAAAAAGGAGCTGTTAGCTGTTTTAATAGTCATTCCTGGTGTTTTAGCTTTTGGGTCAATTGTTTTTTTGTTAGCAACTGATTTTCAGGAGTCAGTATATTTTTATTCATTGATTTTTAGCATTTTATTAGCCGTTTCACTTAAACTATTATCTAAAAGAATAAAGCCAAAAAAATTCACCGTCTTTGACCGCGAAAAAGGCATGGTCACTATTCCCCGTGTATTTTTACCCGGCCCACGCCTTTATGCACCCTGGAGTGAGTTTACGGGCCGCATCATTTTGACCTCCAGCTCGGTGGGTGCAGCACGTCATGAACTTTTACTCATGCATATTCCCTCCAGCAAGGGCTGGTTTTTAGATGCCTCTATTCTAGATGTGTATGGCCTGTTGGGCTATTGGTCGTTTCTGGTCCAGTATATGGATAAGTCACAACCCTTACCTGATGTAGCCGACTTGAGTAAGTATGGAGAAACATCTGCCCCACTTGGGTACTGGAAAGACTGGGAAACGCTGGAGCGTAGTAAGGGTTTTTCTGATCCATATTATGAATGGCAGGCCGAAGTAAAACAAAATCCTGAACTGGATGAAGTAAACCACTTTATCGAACAGCGTGTTTTAGGAAAAGTGTAACGCCATCCGAAAAAAACCATCGCGATTGTGACCCCATTTATCAAACCGGTACCTAAGGTAGGATATTCCGGTATATGGATTGATTTTTTCCAACGTAATAATGCACGTTGGGAGGATTTAACGTCAGGAAAAATCCCTGATTCAGTTATCGATGAAATGATGGAGCGTATGGAAGCGCGCCTAAAAGAAAAAGAAGCTTAGTAAAAAAAGGGGGCCGAGGCGCTGGCCCCCATCAAAGGCCTGTTGCATCAGTCGACAACAGGAGAGACATGAACTCTTACGCGGATCCGCTTTCCTGGGTGTTGATCCATGCGGGTCGTGAAGTATTCCCCTTTATAGCGGTAGGTTACGTTATAACCATCAAGCCGTTGTTCTTCCTGAAAGCTGTATGTGGTCTCACATACGTCCTCATAACTGACACGTTCGTGTCTGTAGCGACGGTTATCACCAATCTCATTTCCAATGGCGGCACCGATTAATGCACCAGCGATGGTTGAACCAGGCTTGTGGTTGCCGTGTTTGTGTCCGATCGCACCACCAATGAGGCCACCGATCAGGGTCTTGGCGACTTTGTCGTCATGATGGCGTCGGTGCGTACGTACTTCCTGTTGGTAGCACTGCTGGTGAGGGACTGAGACCCGCACGGTTTGGTAGAGCGGCTCAACATGGGTTACTTTTGCGCGGTCATAGAAGTTGTCACCGCGGTACTTGTGCTTCGCGTGTCCTGCGTAAGCGTTACTGGCGCTGATGGCCATAATTCCTATGATGCTAGCTATAATTGTCTTTTTCATGTCATCTCTCCTTCTCGCTATGTTGAGGCTACAATAGCGAACCATGGCTTAACCGATGCTGAATAGATAAATACAGTAAAAACAACGAGTTATAGGCGATCTAGAACTTCCAATAAGAAATATTTTGAAAATTGCTACTTTCAGGGGGGCTGCGGTTATATATACTTACTCTATATATATAGAAAGCACAGGCAGGATGGCTCCGCATGACGAGACGTATAGGTTTAGTATTTTTCTTTTTATTTTTATCAGGTTCGATATACGCGGGTGAGCTTGAAGAGGTCACGAAATTATTAACACGTGACACAGCACCTGTTGGCGTGGTGTTTGAAATGGTCGGTGGTGATGGTGAATCACTTAATATTGCTTTAAGGCGTACTCAGGCTTACGTAAAAAAGTTGCGGAAAGTATTTCCTGAAACGAAATACGCCATTGTTACCCATGGCCTTGAGCAATTCAGTTTGCTGGAACACAACCAGGAGGATAATCCTGATCTGCATAAACGTGTAGAACGTATAGTGAAAGATGAAAATATACCGTTACATGTATGCGGTGCCTTTGCAGATATGAGTGACATTGATACAAAAGATTTTATCAAAACGGTAGATGTTTCTGACTCAGGACCTTTACAGATCCAGGAGTATGTTGAACAAGGATATGAGCTAATAGAAATGGAGTTAAATTAATGCATGGTTATGTTCCCTTAGATCCTCAGACGGATGTCTCGCAAGAGCACTATGCGGTGATTTATAGTCAGAGACCAACACGCAAACGATTTCCTGCAGGCTGTGTCGAAGTTGTTGCAGATGCGAAAACTGCGATTGAGCAAGCAGCACAAAAAGAAAAAAGTTATGCCGCAAAGGTGATTGGTCCCTCGAAGTCTTCGGAAGGACAATATATTTATTATTTAGTTAATTGGTTAGAGGCATGAAGAATTATCATCATATTGAAACTATTACAACCGGCGAAGGGATCAGTATTGTTAATCTCAATGATGATATCAATAATGCAATAGAGCACAGCCGTATTACAGAAGGGTTTGCTATTATTAGTTCCCGTCACACCACCACTGCGGTGTGCATTAATGAATTTGAAGAGCGCCTGCTAGAAGATTTAAAAGATTGGCTAAAGAAACTTGCGCCTGAAGACGGTAAGTATCTTCATAACGATATTGAGCAACGTGATTGTCCTCCCGATGAACCCGAGAATGCACATTCACACTTGATGGTACTATTACTGGGGAGTAGTGAAACGGTACCTATAACGAATCGTAAGCTTGCGCTTGGTGAATACCAGTCCGTGATGTTAATTGATCTAGATGGTCCCCGTGAACGCACAGTTAATATTCAAATTATTGGCGAAGATAAGAAATCGTGGGAATAGTATGGCAGAAGACGGTTAACGGAAAAAATTATGAAGTTCGTTCCGCAGGCCATTCAAGGCGTCTCTATACGGATGGGGTCTTTCATACCCAATATAACCCTAATAAGACACTCACCTCCAATGTCTGGGACCTAATCAGTCTGCCAAGTTTTTTTCTTGAGCCGGATAATATTCGTCGTATTCTGGTGCTGGGTGTCGGTGGTGGTGCGGTAATAAGGCAGTTATCAAGCTGGTTTCCAGGCGTAGATATCACTGGCATTGAATTAGACAAGACACACATCAGTGTAGCAAAGCGCTTTTTTGGCCTATCTGGCAAGCATATTTCACTGGTTCACGATGATGCGATTGAATGGGTGAAACGTTATCGTGGTATGCCGTTTGATATTGTCATCGATGACTTATTTGGCGAAATTGATGGTGAACCTAACCGGGTAATCGAGGCGACACCAGCCTGGATGAATCATTTAGCGAGGCTGCTAACACCGCATGGTATGTTAGTGATGAACTTTACCGAATCAAAGGATCTAAGAAGCTGCGCGGTGTTCAATAACGACGGAGTAAAAAAGAAGTTTAACTCTGCTTACCGACTGATGACACCACTCTATGAAAACCAGATCGGCGTATTTTTAAAAAAACCATCGACGGCTAATGAATGGCGCAAGCGTATAAAGAATCATGCACTAAATAGTGAGTTTGATCAGAGCCGTGACAAGTATCAGATGCGTAAACTCAAATTGGATTAATCTTTCTCTGCAAGCATGCCTTCAAGCAATGCCTGGTACTCAGGTTTGTCCCACGGGCGACCACCCAGAGCGAGGTAACGTTTCCGGCCTTTGGGGTCGATGAAGAAGGTTGTTGGCAAGCCACGGGGTTGCCATATCTCGGTAAGCTCGCCCTCTACGTCCATATAGCTATGCAAATCGGGGGCGACACTGCCGAGAAACTCAAAGATCGTGTCTTCATCCTCTGCGGTGTTAACTAAAACAAAATCAATATTCCTATCTTTGAGCTGTTTTTGTAGTTTATATAACAGTGGCATCTCACGGCGACAGGGACCACACCAACTGGCCCAGAAATGCAGGAACACCCACTTTCCTCGACTTGTTTCTAATTCATAGCTATTGCCATCATAATCTTCAATCTTGAAGTTAGCGGCAACACTTTTGTCTAGCGGGATAATCTTGATTGGTAATGATTCGCCGTGGCTGGTGTTTGTCAGACTAAACACGAATAAAATAATAAAGCTGTAGATGGTTTTCATTTGGGAGTTTTTTCCTGTTCAGTATCAATGGCACATTGAACATTCTTAAATGTGACCTGATACAGGCTTATCTTGTCACCCTCGCCAATACGGATGTGTGCGGTGATTGTCAGGGGCTTGCCTGTGCGTGGAAAAATAAGATTGCCGCCTTCACCTTCCTGTGGATAAAAATCCAGTTTCTCTGGCATGAGCGTCCAGCGAAAGGTTGATTGAAAACGTTTTTCCAGGCCCAGTTCGTTCCAGCGTGCCTTCCAGTCGGGGCGCAGTACACGCTTGACGGGGCCATCTGCATTCGTAAACTGCCATTGGTTTAAGTCATGATAGAGTTTTTGGTCACTTTTATTACCCACACCAAAAGTTACAAAACAAAATTTTCGTACCTCATTGATGGCGTATACCGGGAAACCTCGAGCTTCATAAAAAGCAGCGATTTGATTGGGACTACGGGTGATGTACCTGATCCGAAATAACTTGTTTTCATAGCGATTACCCTTAGCGGTAACACTTTCTAAAGCGGGATCGGATGCATGCACGGTCGTAGATATACCGAGCGATAATACTAGAAAATAACAAAGGTACAGAAAAAAACGCATTCGGGGTCCAGTTGCATCCATGTTTTATTTGACAATTAATCAGGTTTTTCGTTCTGGGTAGCTTATGCCAAAATGTATCAGCCAGGCTGGGAATACTCAATACATCAAGCCTCTAGCCCAGGCCGTTTCAGAGGGTTTCGGCAAATTAGCGTTGAATTAACCAGGCTCAAGATGGTTACCGGTGTAATATATATTGTTATAATTTGGACACTATAAAAACAAAGAGAGTGGAGCGATGACGCAGTTTGGGTGGAGCGGTGTTGGGTTACGGTTTTTATTTGCAATTTTGATCGTATTTGCGACCTATAATCCTGAAAAATTGTCCTTTTACCATTGGGCAATCGAGAATTTTAGCTTTGAGCCACTCAAGGTGATTGCAGGAATAGTACTTATAATAGGTTGGGTCATCTATATCCGCGCAACCATACGCTCACTGGGTATTATCGGTATGATTCTGGTTACCAGCCTTTGTGCATCATTTATCTGGCTATTTGTTGATTGGGGCTGGATCACCAAAGATAGCAGCCGGGTGATCAGCTACATAGCACTTTTCGTTATTAGCATTATCCTCACCACGGGAATGTCCTGGTCACATATACGACGTAGAATGTCTGGCCAGGCCGATATGGATGATGTCACTGAAGATGAGAATTAACATTCAGTATATAAAAGCTTTAATGGCAGCTATGTTACTTTATAAAACCATCAGGTTCTGACCAGGAGCTAGATACCTTTGAATACTAACGCAGAGGCCTTGATCTCAATAGTAGTCCCCGCCTATTCGGAACAAGAGGTTTTACCGAAGTTTCATGAGCGGACCACGGCTGTTTGTTCTCAGTTGCCAGTCGATGTTGAGATTGTCTATGTTAATGATGGTAGTACGGACAATACCCTTGAAGTCCTGGACGAGTTGTATAAGAGTGATGACCGTGTCTCTGTAGTTGATCTGAGTCGTAACTTCGGCAAGGAGATTGCGCTTACAGCAGGTTTACACAAGGCAAAGGGTGATGCTGTCATTGTGATCGATGCCGACCTACAGGACCCTCCTGAATTGATTCCCAAGCTCATCACTGAGTGGCAAAACGGTTATGATGTTGTTTACGCGAAGCGGTCACGTCGTGATGGTGAAACATCACTTAAAAAGTTTACTGCTCATCTTTTCTATCGTTTGATGCGTCGTTTCTCACGTGTAAAAATTCCAGAAGATACGGGCGATTACCGGCTATTGAGCCGACGTGCAGTCGATGCACTAAATACCCTGGTTGAACACCATCGTTTCATGAAAGGTTTATTTACCTGGATTGGTTATAAGCAAAAGGCAGTGTTGTATGAACGTGATCCACGCCTGGCTGGAAATACTAAATGGAACTACTGGAAACTATGGAACTTTGCGATTGATGGTATTACTTCATTTTCCAGTGCACCAATAAAATTCGCAGGTTATATTGGTGTGTCAATTGCATTTGGTGCATTTATCTATGGCATTTACATGCTAGTTAATACGCTATTATATGGCAACCCCGTGCCTGGTTACCCATCGCTGATTGTCATTATACTTTTCTTGGGTGGCATCCAGCTCATTTTTATCGGTGTGCTCGGTGAATACATTGGCCGTATTTTTAACGAAACCAAACAAAGACCACTATATTTTTTAAATGACTACCGTCCTCGGCGTGCCGAACAGGGCGAGATTAGCGATAAGAACTGAATTCTAGTCGTGTTTGCTCGTCGGTACCTCATATCATATGAATAATACATATAAGCAACTATTTCTCTATTCAGTCATTGGCGCTGTTGGAACAGTAGGTCATTATGCAGTTTTGATCACTCTGGTTGAGATCTTTGATCAAGCTCCCGTAATAGCAACTACGTTTGGATTTATCGTTGGAGCACTCATCAATTATATCCTTAATTATTACTTAACCTTTCGTAGCAAGAAATCACACGGTGAAGCCCTGTTGAAATTTTTAATTGTTGCTACGGTTGGTGCCGGAATAAATAGTTTGATCATGTATCTCGGCACCGAATATGTTGCTCTGCATTATATGCTTGCACAAATTATTGCAACATTGCTCGTTTTGCTTTGGAGTTTTGCGGTTAACAAATATTGGACTTTTTCAGGTAAAGAAATGTCGGTTTGATATGAAACAAAAAATTAATGAACTAGTCGCCCAAATGAATAATACCGCATCCAGGCAGCATTTAATTGCCCTGCTTGTCATTATTGGAATCGGTTTTATCCTGCGCTTTTATGCCTATTTTATCGGGGAAGGTTATCATTTCTTTTCAATAAACGATGAGGTCTCAGCCTTTCGTGTAGCCATGAGTTTTCTGGCAGGTGAGGAGCGTGCCTTGTATTTGGCCCAGCCTAACTTTTCCGAGGGCCATGCGCCTGGGCCTGCGTGGTCACTATTCTGGGTGGCGGCCTACAAACTAGGGCTTGATAGCGTTGATTATGCTTTATTTGTAGTCGCAATTCTCAACACGGTACTGATCTATTTTGTTTATCGCCTTGCACGTCAGTTTTTACAGCCATCGTATGCGCTGTTGGCAACTTTCCTGTTTGCCACTTCACCCTGGCCTGTGTACTACGCTGTAGGATTATGGAATCCCATGCCGATTGCATTTTTAGGAGTACTACTTTTCTTAGCGCTTTGGCGTGTAACGCAGGTTGAAAATAGTCGTGCGATATTTTGGGTATGTGTGGTTGCTGCCGTCATTCCGCATTTTCATATGATTGGTATTTTTTATGTGCCCGCGATTATACTGGTTTTATATTTGAGTTCCACACGCATTAATCGCGGTGTATTTATCGCAGGTATTGTGGCTGGCTGTGCGGTTTATTTGCCGTATCTCATCGGAGAGTTACAGCATGATTGGGAAAATACCCGGCTGGTGTTGGGCGCTTCCAAGGAGTGGTCATTCAGTACTGTGAAAATTATAACTGCACCAATAACTGTATTATCCAATCATCCTGGTCGTTGGCCGGGCGATGAGTTGCATGAATTTATCGCTTTTGGTGATAAATGGTTTGGATCTTACTATCTGTTAATAATCATTAATCTGGTTTCCATGATCATGGCGGCAACATTTATATTCTGGATTCTAAAGCGCTTTGTTAAACAAACACGCCTGTTTCACTTAAAGGATACATTTAAACAACATCCAAAAGTTATATTTGTTGTAATCATGCTCGTTTTACCTTTGTTGTTGTTTACCTTGACGGGCCAGAATTATAGTTCGCGTTATACTATTCTTATTTTGCCACTGTTGTTTCTATTGCCAGCGTGGTATCTGCAGGAAGCAACTAGCAATAAATTTAAAGCCATAATCAAAAAGTTGATGCCTGTTATTATTTTGGCAAATTTTTATGTGCTAACGGTGTTTTATATTCATCAGAGTGCCGAGATAAATAATGGTAACTTTTTGGTTACCTCGTTTCAAAAACTGGAACTCATTCGCACAAATCTTAAGGCGCATGCTGGAAAAGATGTTTATATAAAAATTGATGCGAAAGAATATATTACAAATACGACCGATAAAATTGAAAATGCCGGCATTGCTCTGACTGACTATGTTGATATCTATGAGCAATACCTGGCGCACGAGCAAAGACCAGATAAAGAGGTTGTCTACAAAATTATGCCAGAAACTGATTCTGTGGATGAGTCAGCGATTGCCTACCGTGGCAACAACACGTTAATCGTTAGACAAGATTAATCCATTTCAGTCTTTATCCAATCTGGCTTGCACCATGAATCATATTCTTTGCATAGACCTCAGGGAAAGGTTCGATCTCTAGTCGCAGAACATTGTTAAACGGTATTAATATAAGTTTATTATCACTGGTCTGAATAGCCATTTCATTATACTGACGAAATTCATCCATTCGCTTTGATAGGGTGCTAATGTCACCTTGTCTGGGCACCTTATAGACTTGTTGGGTATTGTTTGTATAGGTGATGGTGAAGGTATAAAAATCTGGTGTTTGCATATCTACTCCCCTCTTTTTAGTTTTCAGAATATATTATTCATATCAATCCAGAAATATAAAGGTTTGACTGCTATTATCTCAAACTGACTAAATAATTTGCACATAAGAACATTCGTAAGGTCAGAACAACCATAAGTCTATTTTAATTTAGGGCACACTAATAATACGCACATAACTAGATAGTGACTAAAAATATATGGCAATCATCGAGTTATCCACTATTTTTCAAGCCCGAATCAGTAATTTTTTGACTATACTCATACACACTTAGAAATAGAAATATCATATCCACAATATTAATAGGATAAATAATGTCAACAATAATATCTGAGCTGGATGTAGGATTGGAAAGAGATATTTTCCTACGCAACCTGCTGCGTCAGTTGTCTGGAACCCTGGAAGAGGTCGTTGGTTTTGATGAGGCAGCGGGATTTATTAGTATCGTTGGACAGCAAATTGGCGACTGGATTAATGAGGAATATCAGAGTGCAATGCAGCAAGATAATCTTAGTCAGGAGCAGGTAATCGAAGTATTGATTGATTTGAAGCGACGTATTAAGGGTGATTTTTATCTTGAGTCAGTTGAGAAGGATAAGATTGTTCTTGGCAATAACTGTTGTCCATTTGAAGATAAAGTTGTGGGCCGAAATTCATTGTGCATGATGACTTCAAATGTATTTGGCACAATCTCAGCTGAAAATCTCGGTTATGCAAAAGTATGTTTGCACGAGACTATAGCTAAAGGCGATAAGGGTTGTAAGATCGTTGTGCATCTAGAGGATAATGAAGAAGCACGCGAAGATCCGGGGAATGAATATTTTGCAACTTAACAAAAATAAGTAAAATCAATATGGTTGTTGATCAGTTTCAGAAAGTTTCAGACGCACTACCGGAAGCACTAATTCTTGTTACAGACCAGCTTGAGATTGTATCGGTTAATAAGGCAGCGTTAGAAGTTTTTGGTTGTCGTGCTGATGATGTATTGGGGAAAAGACTTCCTGAACTAACTTCGAATGAAGAAGAAAACCTTTTAGCGCAGTCTAAAATGTGGCTGCGCTCTCGTAAACCCATTCCCGCAACGCTTAAATGGAGTGCGACCGCAGCAGGTCTTGGTGGTTGGTCATGTCACGGATTTTTATTAGAACCTGCGGCTGTGAGTGGAACAGGTTATGCGATCATACGGTGTATCGCAGGTAAAAAACCCTCTAAAGATTTCCTTGATTTAAATCGTGAATATAATAAACAAAAAGAGACCTTGCGTAAGTTACAAACTAGCCGTGATCAACTTTCTGCTGAGCATGAAAGAGCGCAAGTCACTCTTGAGAGTATTGGTGATGATGTTATTACAACAGATGAAAATGGCACTATAGAATACCTTAACCCAATTGCAGAGATGCTAACTGGATGGAAAAACTCTGAATCAGTAGGTAAGGGGTTATTAGAAGTTTTAAACATTATAAATGAAGTAACACGTGAACCTGCAGAGGATCCTGTAACATTATGTTTGACTGAAGATAGAATCGTTGAATTAGCTAATCATACTGCACTGATTAATCGCACCGGAATAGAATATATCATTGAGGACTCTGCTGCACCAATACGTGATCGTCGTGGCAAAGTAATTGGGGCAGTCATGGTGTTTCGTGATGTAACTGAGGAACGCCTTACCCAACGGCAGCTAAGATATCTTGCTCAGCACGATACATTAACGACACTGAATAACCGGCACTATTTTGAACAGGAGCTGGAAAAAGCAGTCCAGTTGGCACGTAGAGGCAATATCAATTTTGCTTTGCTTTATCTTGATTTGGATCAGTTCAAAGTTATCAATGATACTGCAGGTCATAGTGTTGGTGATGAATTACTAAGAGAAGTAGCAGAAATATTTTCTAAAAGAGTGAGAAAGAGTGATGTTCTAGCTAGATTAGGCGGAGATGAGTTTGGTGTCTTACTAAGTGATGCCGATTCTGATACCGCTAAAGAAGTAGCAGCGGCATTAGTCGCTGAGATGCAGGAATACACTTTTGAAAGTCAAGGTGTTCGTTATGAAATTAGTACCAGCATCGGCATTGCAACAATTAATAATGAAACAAGCTCTTCAGCAGAGGTTTTACGTTTAGCTGACATTGCCTGTTATATCGCAAAACGAGCTGGTAGAAACCGTTATCACGTTTATGCAGGCGATGATACCCAGGAAATATCTGCAATGGGTGAGTTAAAGCTTGCGACTGATATAAAGCAGGCATTATCGGAAAGAAGGTTTATCTTGCATTACCAACCTATTAAAGCCATTCAGCTAGAAGAGCCAACTAGTCATTTTGAAGTTTTATTACGGCTTAAGGGTGACAATGGAGCACTAATTAGTCCTGCAATTTTTATCCCAACGGCAGAACGATTTAATCTCATGGCTAAGATTGATATGTGGGTTGTGACTGAAGCAATCAGTGTGTTAGCAGAATTGCAAGCAGCAGGACGTGACGTCGTATTCTCGATCAATCTGTCTGGCACATCTTTGGGTGATCAGGCGCTGCAAGATTGCATTAAATCAAGTATGTCCCAACACGAGCTGGCAGGGGGTAGCTTGATATTTGAGGTAACTGAAACAGCGGCAGTTTCGGTTGCTACGTTAGAACAAACAACAGAATTTATGCAGCACCTTCGCTCCAAAGGATGTAAGTTTTCACTTGATGATTTTGGTACGGGTTTTAGTTCTTTTGCATACCTTAAATATTTACCTGTCGATTATGTAAAGATCGATGGCACTTTTGTTCGGGATATCCTTAAGGACCCTGTTGATCAGGCAATGGTGCGATCGATTAATCAAATAAGCCATTCACTAGGTAAGAAAACGGTTGCTGAGTTTGTAGAGTCTAAGGAAATTCTTGATCAGATTAAGATTATCGGTGTTGATTATGCTCAAGGTTACCACCTCGGTAAGCCGGAAGCTGAAATTGCCTTGGACTAGTCGTTAAGCATGAAAGCGATCTGAACTTCTGAACTCGCGATTTGTATCGAAGCGTAGGAAATGCTGCGTGGAATCCAGAGGATTCCGAGGCAGTGTCGACAGGCCATGCCTAACTATTTGCTCGAAATTTGAAGAGATGATCATAAGTTTAAGGTAATTGGCGCGCGACCGTAGCGAAGCGTAGGAAATGCTGCGTGGAATCCGTAGGATTCCGAGGCAGTGCCGACAGGCCATGCCTGACCATTTGCGCGAAACATGAAGAAATGATTATAAGTTTAAGGAAATTGGCGCGCCCGACAGGAGTCGAACCTGTGACCTCCGCCTTCGGAGGGCGGCACTCTATCCAACTGAGCTACGGGCGCATTTTGTAAGGCGGGTAGCTTACCGTTACACCGGGTACCCGTCTATATATATAGTATGTGGCATTTTACCGGGTAGATTAAACAGGTATACTACGCAAAATTTTAGGTGGATTCTAGAAAGTTTCCATAAAATCAATAAGTTAAGATTTGAGGTGAATTGTGAGCACTAAAGATTCTGATTTTTATAGAACGCTGACCCTGGTTTTGGCCGCTTTGGGTGTCTTTTTCGTGATAATCATCATTGCTGCAGTGATGATCACGAGCAACGATGATACGGCTAGTGCGCCAACGGATCCACGTATTGAAGCGAAAACAAATGCGCTGATTGCCCAGGTTGGTGAGGTTAACACAGACCCAGCTGCTGCGGCTGCGAGTGTTACGCCTGCCGGTGGTGCCTTTGATGATGAATCAGCCTACAACGGTAAGTGTGCAAGTTGCCACGGTTCGGGTGTTTTGGGTGCTCCAAAAGTGGGTGACAAAGCAGCATGGAAAGATCGAATTGCTGCAGGCAACAGCTCGCTCTATAACAACGCAATTAATGGTAAAGGCAGTATGCCAGCCAAGGGTGGCCACGCTAGTCTGAGTGATGATGACGTGAAGGCAATTGTTGACTATATGGTTAACAAGAGTAAGTAAATTGCTTTAAGGTTGAATGAAAAGGCCACCCGAAGGTGGCCTTTTTTTATGAGTTGCTAAACAGCATGGAGCGAAGCTGGGCAAGTTGCTGGTTGCCATGTTCGATACGTTCCTCTCCTTCCAGGTCACTATTAACACCGCGTCGCTGAATACATTCTTCGGGTAGTTCTTCGATAAAACGACTCGGTTCACAGGTTTCTGCATTACCAAAGCGTTTACGTTGTAACGCATAGGATAAATTAAGTTTTCGTTGAGCACGGGTGAGGCCTACATAAGCAAGGCGACGTTCTTCCTCGATACTCTCATCTTCAATACTGTTCTTGTGTGGGAGAATATTCTCTTCCATACCGACCAGGTAAACGACAGGGAACTCCAGACCTTTTGCCGCATGCAAAGTCATCAAACTAACACAGTTTGAATTGTTTTCATCGTCACGATCAAGTAAATCGATCAGTGTAAGTTTACTGACTATTTCCGATAAAGTATTAGTGATATTATTCGCCGAAATACGTTTTATCATGGCGAGCAAGTCATTGACATTATTTATCTTACGCATTGCTGATTCTTCATCAGGCTGTGTATCGTGTAGCCAGCCTTCATAATCAAGATCAGAAATTATTTTCATAAATAAAGTATCTGGACTATCTGACTCAACTAGCATATTCATATTTGACAGCCAGACACGCAGCTCTATTAAGCGTTTGTAGGCACGAGGTGGGACAGCCTTTTCGAGATCGTCATGCTCTAATGCCTCGATTAGGCGTAGGCGTTGTTCTGATGCAAACTGAACCAGTTTTTGCACACTGTTTGTACCTAACTCGCGCCGTGGTGTGTTTATAATTCTTAATAGTGCAG
Source organism: uncultured Ectothiorhodospiraceae bacterium (assembly GCA_947259575.1). Taxonomy (GTDB): domain Bacteria; phylum Pseudomonadota; class Gammaproteobacteria; order UBA6429; family Thiohalophilaceae; genus SZUA-24. The sequence continues at coordinate 39,654 of CAMYMU010000033.1, forward strand.
TATCGTCATCTGGGTTGGTGACAATACGCAGATAGGCCATGACATCTTTGATTTCGCTATAAGCAAAAAATGACAAGCCGCCACTTAAGTAATAAGGAATATTTTTTTCACGCAGCTGCTGTTCAAACATGCGTGATTGGTGATTACTGCGATACAATATAGCGTAGTCACTGAACTGGCTGCGATTTTGAAACATGTGGTGCTGTAAGTCAGCAACAACTTGCTCGGCCTCACGCTCGTCATCCTGGCTACTAATCAGAGTAATAGGATCACCTGGACCCAATTGGCTCCAGAGATTTTTCTCAAAAACATGCGGATTATTGGCTATTAATCGGTTTGCGGCAGTGAGGATATTACCGGTAGAACGATAGTTTTGCTCCAGTTTGACGACTTCAAGGTCAGGATAATCTTTTTGTAATTGCACAAGATTTTCAGGTCTGGCACCACGCCAGGCGTAAATAGATTGATCATCGTCACCGACCACCGTGAAATTACTGTGTGGTCCATTTAGTAACTTGATAAATTCAAACTGACACATATTAGTGTCCTGATATTCATCAACCAGCAGATGACGAATCATTACTTGCTGATCATGGCGGTAACCAGCATCCGTTTTAAGTTTTACAACGGGTTTAAAAATAAGATCGTCAAAGTCAAAGGCATTAAATGTGGTTAAAGCCTCTTCATATTTGCTATAGACGTTTGCCGCCGTGGTTGAAATTGGATCATTATGCTGCAGGCGAATTACATCATCGACTGTGAGCATGTCCTGCTTCCAGTCACTGATCTTCCATTGAACTTTTTCAGAGAGATTGCCAGGGTCACCATAATCGCGACGCATGATATCTTTGATCAATGACAGGCTATCACCAGCATCATAGATACTGAAATTTCTTTTACGCTCATACAGTTTTGTATTGGCTCGAATCAGTTTCAGACCCAGTGTATGGAAAGTAGAGATATGAACTGACTTAGCGGTAACCTCGTCAAGCAGCTCGGCAACCCTCGATTGCATTTCACGCGCAGCTTTGTTGGTAAACGTTACTGCGATGATGGTGCTTGGGTCATAGAGCTGTTGATTAATCAGGTGTGCAATTTTTTGGGTCAAGACACGGGTTTTACCACTTCCGGCACCGGCCAGGACGAGTAAAGGGGACGTGACATGTTGTACTGCCCGGTTCTGTTCTGCATTTAATTGATTCGACATGAAGTCGTTATTGTAAGCGATATTAAATTAATGTCGATCTTGACTTTAGACTTATTCCGATGACTCTAATTTAAAGTCTGAGATGACCGCGACCGCATCTGGAACTTTCTGGCTTAGATCCCATTCACCTGCGGTGATCGATAAAATTAGGCGATTGCAGACATAATGCCGCTGTTTACGTGTCTTACTTGATAGCTCTGACCGGAAGCTGGTCACACTATTGTGGATCAGTGTTTCGATATCTAGTGTAAATTTAACTGCGCCGAAATCGGTATGTTGTTCCTGGATCGATTTAGCAACGATGTCCTGGATACGTTTGGATTTTTCAACAATAGGGTTATTGGGTGTTTGCCAGGTCTGTTTGGCATGCTCAGCTGATTCTCCCAAGTGTTTAAACTCATCCGCACAATCCAGCAGCAGGGTGTAGGTCATTTGTTCACGTAAATAAATCTGACCCACCGCATTCATAACGGACTGGGCTTGTTCATGATCAACGGCAGGGCTAGCTTCCAGCTGAGACGTGAATGTCAGGTACAATAGAGAGGCTGCGAAAGAATTCAAAATACGGTGTAACGCCATAAGCCAATACTAATCGAAGAATAGGCAGGATAGTAAGCGTATCAAGCTATTCTAATCAGGCTAATCCAAGATGTAGATACCAACATTTACAATGTGTCAGCGCTGTCGCAAAACAAGACAATAACCTGATTTTTGTTATATGATGCAATGAAATCATAAGGATAAGAAAGCATAAGACCATGGGAAAGTGGCTTTTTACCATACTATTCGTATGGACTATATCATCCCCCGCCAACGCAAATGTCTACCATGATAGTAATCTGGACTGGCAGACTATTGAAACCAAGCATTTTCTTATCCACTTCCATGATGGCGAAGAGCAGATCGTCCGCGATTTCATTCCCATCGCCAATAAAATTCACGATGAAGTGACTAACTACTTAAGCTGGGTCCCCCGGGATAAAGTGGATGTGGTTTTTACCGATGAATTCGATATCTCCAATGGCTGGGCCACAGTCTTTCCTAACACTAACACTCATATCTTTATATCAGCACCTGATGAAGTAAATAGCCTTGAGGATCACAATGGTTGGTTGGAGATGGTATTCCTTCACGAGTACATTCACATAGTCCATCTCGATAAGGCGCGCGGTGCACCACTCACTCTTCGTAAAGTATTTGGTCGAGAAGGCTTATTTATTCCAACGGTTTTTCCTAATGCCTATCAACCTGGGTGGTTCATAGAAGGAATGGCTACTTACGGTGAAACCAGCCGTAAACAAGGTATAGGTCGCGGACAAAGCTCTTACTACGAGATGCTCATGCGTGGTGAAGTCATGGGTGGTGTCAAAGAGTTAAGGCGTATCAATCAACCGATTGGCTCCTGGCCTGGCGGTATGATTCGTTATCTTTATGGTGTTAACTACCATTACTTCATTCGGGATAAGTATGGAGATAAACAGATCCGTAACATGGTCGAAGGTCTATCCGATAACATTGTGCCTTTTAGAATTGATTCAAATACCAGAAATACGTTTGGCAAAGATCTCGATGGGATGTGGGCGGAGTTTAATAGTTATCTACATGAGCGCCATGATCCGGTAATTGAAAGAATCAAGGCCGATGGTCTGGTTGCCGGAACGGCACTTAGTGATGATGGTTATAAAGCTGAGTCACTACGCACTTTAGGTGATCAGGTCTTTTATGTTTCGTTTAATGGACGTAGTCATTCTGCATTAATGCGTTCCGTAAAAGGTCAGCCGGCGGAGAAGATAAGAGACATCAACTTCGGGGCAAGACTGGATGTACACAAGGACAAGGGTATCCTTATCACGCAGCCCGAGGTATGTCGGAATGCACGTATTTACTATGATATTTATCGTGTCGATACGGACGGCGATGATTATAGCCGCCTGACCGATTGTGCTCGTTACCGACAAGCGGTCTGGTCTAGTAAGGGTGATCGGATCATTGCGGTACACAATGAGCTTGGTATCAATAGCCTGGATATTCTGGATGAGAATGCCAAGCTCATAGAAAAAATTTGGTCAGGTGATGATGGTCAACAAATTGGCCAAATGAGTTATTCGCCTACAGAAGATAAAATCATAGCCAGTGTCTGGCGGAAAAATCAGGGATGGAATCTTGAGCTGTTTGACCTTGCCACACGTGTGTGGACTGCAGTGACAAACGATAAATTTATTCAGAGTTATCCTGTTTTTTCTGCGGATGGTCAGTCGGTCATTTACAGCGCAGACTACGATGGAATCTATAATGTATACCAACGACAAATTACAGATAACACGCGATCAAAGTTAACCAACTTGTTAGGCGGTGCTTTCTATCCAGCTTATACCAGTAATGGTCTTTACTATCTGGGTTATCAACCACAAGGTTATGATTTATTTCATATTACAGAGCCCAAGGTCCTCGCGACATCCGCTAAATCTGCCGAACCCACACAGGAATCGTCCTCGATGGGTGAATTAATGCCGGTTGCGTTTAAGGCAAAACCAGAAACAGAAACAAAGGATTACTCAGAGCCATCATTAGTCGCAAAAGAGTATTCGCCCTGGAAAAGTGTGACTCCTTCATGGTGGCTACCTTACTTTTTGGTGGATGATCAACGTACTGAGTTAGGTGCGCAGACGTTTGGTAACGACGCTTTGAATCGTCATTCATATTCTGTTTTCCTGGCCTATGATTTTGAGAATGAATGGTTTACCGGTAGTCTGGATTATTTCTATGATGGCTTTTGGCCAATTCTGCATTTCGGTTTATCAAGAGAAACCGATCTGTTTGTCGATGGAAATGATGAACCCACTAAGATTCGTGCTGAAAAACAGGCTTTATTAGAAGCGATTATCCCTTTCACCTCAGTTGATAATGTATTGTATGTTCATACTGCTGTATCAACCGAGCGTAACAAAGACGTTTGGAATGCACCGACCACCGCAGGTACGCCAGATGCGAGAGATGATTTTGTTGGGATCGGCCTACGTTATATATCGGCTAACAGATACCCGTTATCGGTAAGTCGTAGTGAAGGACGTGAACTGCGTCTCGTCTACGAAGACACTGATGCAATCGGCAATAGTGATAACAAGGGACAGATTCTGGTTGGCGAGTGGCGAGAGTTTTTGCATCTTGGTCGTGAGCATGTGCTTGCACTTCGTTTGGTCGAAGGACGCGGTGAAGATAATTCATCTCCATTTCGTCTAGGGGGCAACCAGTCTGATAATCCCTTTGCTTTCGGTACAGGTGGTATTGCACCACTTTTCGATGAACGAGAATATTCACTCCGAGGTTATGACGAAGGTCGCTCGCAACTGATTGGTAGAAATATGCGACTCTTCTCTGCCGAATATCGTTTCCCAGTTTGGCGCATTGAGCATGGTTGGATGTCACCGCCATTTGGTTTTAATCAAATTCACGGTACCGTTTTTTACGATACAGGTGGCGTCTGGGCTAATACTGAATCAAAGCCCGATACCTATTATGATAGTGTCGGTTTTGAACTAAATACGGAGCTAGACTTACTTTATAATTTCAGGCTGCATGCTGTGCTAGGTTTTGCCAGCGGTCTGGATGATGTGATTGGTGAGGACAAGGTCTATCTCCGCATCGGCAGCCAGTTCTAATCAAGCTTTTGAAAAATCCTCAGTCGGCACCATACGGCGTTAGAAACTATCTCATACCCAAGGGGCACACCGAAATGCTCATTTACTAATAACTAAGTCGCTCTCGGCCATCCATGGCCTACGCGAACTAAGCACATCCATGTGCAAAACTTCGCTTTGTCGATAGTTTCTGCCTGGTCTGGCATCCACCTGAAAATCTTTCAATAGCTTGCTTTTATTTAAGTTTCTTTAGCTGCTTGAACCGATGGTTCTCATCAAAACATAATTCAAAATAACCGCTAATACCATCTGCGACGACGAATTGTCGCAAGTGTTCTGCTGGAAATTCAATCCGTTGCCCATCAATACAGACTGCTGAGACTGACGTAGCCTGTCCGGAGTAATATTGCAGGTAGTCTTCAGCGCTTATCTGTAATCTGAACTGTACACAATTCATTGGAGTGGCTCTGTTGATATTTTTAGTTCGACACTAGCTGTTGTGAGAAAGCATCGATGATCTGTCGTCGTGCCATGTTTGCCAGTGCTGTCCGGTCATGGCCTTCTGGCGAGAGCAGCGGGCAAAAGCTGACATGGACCTCTGTGTATGGACGTTTGATCACGCGGTATAACGTTATTAGCAGATTATCGTTATCAATGTAAGCGGCATCCCGGTCTGGTTCGCCTTCACGCATATAACGAATGGCGACAGGCTGGATCGGTGTTTTGCTATTGATAGCTGCCTGAAAAAGCCCTGCATGAAATTTTCGCGGTTCCTTTTCATGTGCAGTTGTACCTTCCGGGAAAACCATGACCGAGCGACCTTGCTTGAGTGCTTCGCACACAGCATCAATAGCACGTGCGACGAGGCTGCGTTTACCCCGTTTGATAAAAATCGTGCCGATAGCAGATGCTATGTAGCCTACCACCGGCCAATAGCGAACTGTATCTTTAGACAGGAAATTCAGTTGCGTGATAGAGAGAACGGCAAGAATATCCAGAAACGAGATATGGTTACCGACATAGAATGCGGTTTGAGCGGGTGGTGAACCATGTTGGTAGATACGCAGGCCGAGGAACCGACAAAAGTGTCGCATCCACCAGTGGGTTACATTGAGTCCTGTTGACGTGAGATACCAATCTTTGCCCAGAGTAATCCGCAGTGAAATGATCAGGACGATGCAGAGCAAAAGCTGCACGAGCAAATACACGCCACGTAGGGCGGCGCGTAGAATATCAATTGCTCGAGTTTGTTGGTTAGATGCGCTCAATAAAGTGTTTAGTGTATCGATGTGATATTTTACTAGAGTCTAGCAAAACAAACACATCAGCAACACCAAACGCAGCATCCCAGTGGGGTTCACCGCAGATATAGGCACCCTGACGCAAGTAGGCTTTCAACAGGGTTGATAGTAAAACATTATTTGCTTTGGAACTAATTGGATTCAGACGCAAAGGGATGCGTGGTTTGACACGCAGGCTCTCCGGTGAAAAATGTCTTTCACGCAAGTAGTGCATAACGTGAGAAATATAGTTGTCACCATGCGACAGTGGAATGCTGCAGCAACCAAATAGAGAATCAATTTTATTTTCGACCACAAAGCGTGCGATACCTTGCCATAACATAGGTAATGCTGAACCACGTCGATATTCCGGATGTATACAGGTCCGGCCAACTTCGAGATAGCGTTGGCCATCTCTTAGTATGTGGCTCAGATCAAACTCAGATTCAGAGTAGAAGCCAGAGGTTTTTTCGCTCCCGGCGTTATCCAACAGACGCGTTGTTGCAACAATTTCATTGGTACGATTATCGAATACAGCGATATGGTGACAGTGAGGATCGAATATATCGATATCTATTTCTGTGTTGTCATTTTGCAGGTCTGCACCTAACTCGGTGGCAAAGACGTCATAGCGTAATTTAAGACAGCGGTTTAAGGTTTTTTCATCATCGACCAGAATGACGCTGAATTTTTGGCTGAATTTCTTTTCAGGCAGTTGTGCAAAAGCACTGATTGGCATAGCCATTATTTTGTCTCCAATTATGTCTTGATCGAAATTTAGAGACAAGCAATGACAAAATGGTTAAACAGGCATGACAGTTTTATTAAATGGCCGGGGTGTAATTTCGCTAAGCATGCCTGCTTGACGATCCAGCCGCCGGTAACTGATGGCCTCAGTTAAAAACTGAGGCGTAATTGAAGGCTGTTGTTCTAGATCAGCGATAGTGCGTGCCAGGCGTAGGATCCGGTGGTAGGCACGTGCCGATAATCCTAGTCGTTGACTGGCCTGCTCGAGCAGTTGTTGGCACTGCTTGTCTAGCTCACAAACACCCTGTAGCTCCTGGTTGCTTAACATCGCATTTGGTTTTTGGTGGCGATCCATCTGTACTTGACGGGCAGCTTGCACGCGCTGGGCGACATGTTCACTCGTTTCCTGATTCTGGTTTGATGTCTGTAGTTGGCTAAACGGGATACTGGGCACATCGACATGCATATCAATGCGATCCAGCAGTGGGCCTGAGATACGTGCTTTATAACGCTCGACCTGTTCAGATGTGCATTGGCAGCGGCTATTGGGGTGACCGTGGTAGCCGCACGGGCAGGGGTTCATGGCAGCGATGAGCTGGAATCGGGCCGGGAATTCAGCCTGTCTAGCAGCGCGTGAGATCGTGATATGCCCCGATTCGATCGGTTCTCGCAGGACTTCCAGCACACGCCGATCAAACTCAGGTAGTTCATCCAGAAACAACACGCCGTGATGGGCCAGGCTAATTTCTCCAGGACGAGGGTGAGAGCCTCCTCCCACCAGGGCAACGCCAGAGGCTGTGTGATGGGGGGCGCGAAAAGGTCGTTGCATCCATTGTTGGTAATCAAAGCCATGATTACTAATCGAATAAACGGCCGCGGTCTCGAGCGCTTCTTGTTCACTCATACCTGGCAGAATGCTGGTCAAGCGTGACGCTAACATGGTCTTGCCCGTACCCGGGGGACCAATAAACAATAAACTGTGGTTGCCTGCCGCAGCAATTTCTAAGGCACGTTTTGCATGGCGCTGTTCATGCACATCTTTTAGGTCCAGGCCATTTCTCATGATGGCGCGACACTCGCTACGAAAAGTTTCAAAGTCTAGTATTTCTTGACCACTTAAATGGCCAACAATTTGTAGCAGGTGATCAATCGCGAGGATGCGAATCCCACTGACCAGTTTTGCCTCTGATAAATTTGCACGCGGGATGACGAGAATACGATCTTCATTGCGCATTTGCATGGCTGCGGGAATTACACCCTTTATCGATCTTAGCTCGCCACTGAGTGCCAGCTCTCCGAGAAATTCATACTGGTTGAGTGTCTCGGCCGGCAGCTGGCCTGAGGCAGCGAGAATGCCGATAGCAATGGCTAGATCAAAGCGACCGCCACCCTTGGGTAGATCGGCAGGTGCCAGGTTGATGGTAATACGCCGTGCAGGAAATTCCAGTTGTGAATTAATAATCGCTGCTCTAACCCGCTCTTTACTTTCCTTTACTTCCGTCTCGGCCAGGCCAACGATGTTGACCTTGGGTAGACCACCAGACAAGTGAACTTCAACATTAACGGGGAGAGCATTAATTCCCGATTGGGCACGCGTGAAAATATTTGCCAATGACATGACAGGACTCCTTTCCGGTAAGCATCACATCATCCGTGTGTGATGGATTAAGACTTATTTAGTCTAAAGAAGAATGCTGTATGCCGCTGTAGGAAGACCCTGATGCTGGGATAAAGATATTCCTACAAGCTTGAAAAAGGGAGGGGACTAGCGCTCTAGTTCAGCTAATTTTGCTTCCAGCTGCTTGAGCTGCTCACGGGTTTTTTCCAGTACCGCACGCTGGACATCGAACTCATCGCGGGTGACCAGATCCATCTTTTTCAATGCCGCGCTGAGGCTGGCTTTTAGCGTATTATTGACATCATCTCGCAGCGCATCAGCGCCTTGAGGTAATTTAGCCAGGATTTCATTAACTAGATTATCAATAGGGTTTATTGCCATTTTGTGCCCCAATTCTGTGCATTCTATGCAGAAATTTTGTGATCAGGCTGTTATCATTGCCGAAAATTTGGTTAACCTCAATAAGTATTTAGTTCGCTTATTGATGTTTTTGGCCAGTTACTTACTAACGCATGAATTGAAGGAGTCTTTGCATGCTACATCAACTAAAAAGATCTTGTTTACTGGGTGTGGGTTTAATCGGACTGGCAGGCACAACACAGGCGGCCGAACTGACCGCTAACGTTGGTGTAACCAGCAACTATGTTTTCCGTGGTATTACTCAAACAGATGATGGTGCTGCTGTTCAGGGTGGTATTGATTACATCCATGAAAATGGTTTATATGCCGGTGCCTGGGCATCGAATGTAGAAAGCGGTACAGGCGACAAAGGTTTTGAGACAGATCTTTATGTCGGTTATAACTTTGAGCTAAACGAAAACGTCGTTTTTGATGTAGGTTATATAACTTATCAATATTCAAGTACAAATATAGATGATGCGGATGAGATCTACTTTGGCGCATCATTTAAAGATGTTTCGATTACCTACTATAGTGGTGATACGGATGCGGCAGGTGATAGCGACTATTCATATATTGATTTGAAGTACTCAATGGCTCTGCCCAGCGACTTTAATCTGCATTTGCACTACGGTAACTTTGATGCTGATGCAGCTGGTGGAGATTATGAAGATGTTGCCATAGGTGTGAGCAAGGAGATTGAAGGTTTTGATGTTGGTGTGACCTTGACCACTACTGACCACGACACTGCTGCAATCGAAGATGACGAAATCTTTGTGACCGTGAGCAAGGCATTCAACCTGATGTAAGTCAGTTAGCAAGTTGCTGATAAAAAGCCCGCTTTTGCGGGCTTTTTTCATCCTAGAAGAAAAGCCGCACTTATTTAGTGCGCAAAACTTATCACTGTTAAATAAACAAATATGGAAAAAGCAGTGAAAATATGACAAGTTTTGTATCTTGAAAAACTGTTGTCGACAGGACTGTAAATGGATTATAGCCAGGTTCCTATTATACTCATGCTCGCATTTGGTCTGGGCCTGCTTCATTCGCTAGATGCGGATCACATTATGGCTGTCTCAAATCTGGCCTCGTCACGCCCAAATAGAAAAGCGACTACCCAGTTTTGTATTCGCTGGGCATTAGGGCATGGCTTGACGTTACTAACGGTAGGTACCCTGTTTTTTGCTTTCGGCCTTTCGCTTCCTGCTTCAATCAGCCATTATGCCGAGATCGCGGTTGGAATAGTTTTAATAATTATTGGTGTTTTGGTTTTAGTTGAGTTGCTGCGAAAGCGTGCCCACATTCACTTCCATGAGCATAGTGGATTACCTGCACATGCACATTGGCATTCTCATCATAAACAAAAATCACATCACCACTCGCACACAGCGGTCTTTGTTGGCATCTTGCATGGCTTAGCGGGTTCAGCACCGTTACTAGCACTGATACCCATCGCTACCAGTGAGCAGCCTTTATATGGCTTTTTATATTTGTTGATTTTCAGTCTCGGTGTGATGACTTCAATGTTAATCTTTGGTGGCGTGCTGGGCTTATTTACCAAAAAAATACTGGATATGAGTGAGTTATTGTTTAGATGGGTTAGGGGCGTTTTAGGCCTAAGTGCCATAGCCGTAGGTGGCCTTTTGATACAAGGAGTAGTGCAATGAATGCCAACATGGCAGAAACGTTGCCGAGCAGGTCCTGGCATGCAGAACTTTCACTGGGCTATAAAAAGAGCCGGAACAAAACAGTATTATCCAATCGAGAGCATAAAGGTCCACTGGTAGTTCAGAAGCCCTTTTATCCTGAGGGTGAGGTTTGCCACACTTATATCTTACATCCGCCAGGGGGTATTGTTGGTGGAGACCAGCTAACGGTAAATGTAAATGTTGCCTCCGGTGCTCATGCCTTAATTACCACTCCTGCCTCAGGAAAATTTTATCGCTGTGATGATCGGCAGGCGAGTCAGTTTCAGAATCTCAAGGTTGAAGATGGAGGAATTCTTGAGTGGCTGCCACAAGAAACTATTTTATTTAACCAGGCCAAAGTCAGAACCAGGACTAATATAGAGATTGGCGAGCAGTCAAAATTTGTAGGTTGGGAGATTGTCTGTCTTGGCCGTCCTGCCAGTGATGAGCTCTATAGTGAGGGTTATTGCCATCAAGGATTTGAGATAACACGCAATGGTAAAAAGATTTTAGTGGAGCGAGCTCGTCTTGAAGGTGGTAGTGAACTGCTAGATGCTAAGTGGGGTATGCAGGGCTCTACAGTGATGGGTGTCATGGTAGTGAATGATGCCAGTCAAGAAATACTTGAATTAGCAAGAGCGGCTATCTCAATTAAACAGGGTATAGGTAGTGCAAGTTTGATCAACGATTTATTAGTATGTCGATGTCTTGGAGAGCAGGGCATAGAGGTAAGAGAGTATTTTACCCGAATCTGGGAGGCAATCAGACCTAACTGGATTGATCGAGAAGCGATACAACCGCGTATTTGGAATACGTAAATGAAATTTAGAGTATGGGGTTAAGACTATGGAGTTATCACCAAGAGAAAAAGATAAATTATTATTGTTTACAGCAGCATTACTGGCAGAAAGAAGAAAAGAAAAAGGGCTCAAGCTGAATTATCCCGAATCAGTAGCTTTCATATCGGCTGCCATTATGGAAGGTGCGCGAGAAGGCAAGACGGTGGCAGAGTTGATGAGTTACGGAACGACTTTGTTAAGCGTGGATGATGTTATGGAAGGTGTCGCCGATATGATTCATGATGTACAGGTCGAAGCAACCTTCCCGGATGGCACCAAGTTGGTAACAGTGCATAGTCCGATTGTTTGAGACTAACAACCTGAAAAAAATAATTGGAGAGCTGCGATGAAGCCAGGTGAGTATTTTATAGAAGACGGAGAGATTGAATTAAATCAGGGGCTGGAGACGCTTAAGATTTCCGTAGCGAACACAGGTGATAGGCCTATCCAGGTCGGTTCGCATTATCATTTTTACGAAACGAATTCGGCGCTCGACTTTGATCGTGAACAGAGCAAAGGGTTTCGTTTAAATATTGCAGCGGGCACCGCGGTGCGTTTTGAGCCCGGCCAATCTCGGGAAGTGGAGCTAGTTGCCTATGCTGGCGATCGAAAAGTTTATGGCTTCACTGGGAAAGTTATGGGAACTCTTTAGAGGAAAGAACCATGGGAAAAATTAGCAAACAAGCCTATGCCGAAATGTACGGTCCGACTAAAGGTGATCGGGTTCGCCTCGGAGATACCGAGATTATTATCGAAGTAGAAGACGATAAAACTATTTATGGTGATGAAGTTAAATTTGGTGGTGGCAAGGTCATCCGTGATGGTATGGGACAAAGTCAACGCACTAGTAAAGATGTGGTGGACACCGTTATTACCAATGCACTCATCCTTGATTACTGGGGAATTATAAAAGCCGATGTGGGAATTAAAGATGGTCGGATTGCAGGTATAGGTAAAGCAGGTAATCCCGATGTACAACCTGGTGTAGATATTGTGATCGGTCCGGGTACTGAGGCGATTGCAGGCGAAGGCCAAATCTTAACCGCGGGTGGGATTGATGCGCACATTCACTTTATTTGTCCACAACAGATTGATGAGGCCTTGATGTCTGGCGTGACTACGATGTTGGGTGGTGGAACAGGACCTGCGACAGGTACGAATGCAACAACTTGTACTCCGGGCCCCTGGAATATCCACCGTATGTTGCAAGCTGCCGATGAGCTGCCCATGAATTTAGGCTTTCTTGGTAAAGGTAATGCGAGTACCCCTGAGGCACTTGAAGAACAAATTCAGGCCGGCGCGATGGGCCTCAAGTTACATGAAGACTGGGGCACAACCCCAGCTGCGATTGATAATTGCTTAAGTGTGGCAGAAAAGACCGATGTGCAAGTAGCGATTCATACCGATACATTAAACGAGTCAGGGTTTGTAGAAGATACACTGGCCGCGTTTAAAGATAGAGTGATTCATACTTATCATACGGAAGGAGCAGGGGGCGGTCATGCGCCGGATATCATCAAGGCCTGTGGTGAAGCAAATGTTTTACCCTCAAGTACCAATCCAACAAGACCATACACAGTGAACACGATTGATGAGCATTTAGATATGCTAATGGTGTGTCATCATCTCGATCCAAATATTGCCGAAGATGTGGCATTTGCCGAGTCACGAATACGCCGTGAAACGATAGCGGCTGAAGATATCTTGCATGATTTAGGCGCGTTCTCAATGATTGCCTCAGATTCGCAGGCCATGGGACGAGTCGGCGAAGTTATCACTCGAACCTGGCAGACGGCGCACAAAATGAAAGTACAACGCGGTAGCCTCGAGCAGGACAACGCCCGCCATGACAACCACCGTGCTAAACGCTATATGGCCAAGTATACGATCAACCCAGCAATTACCCATGGTATAGCCGATCAGGTGGGATCGATCGAAGTGGGTAAGCTTGCCGATCTGGTTTTATGGAAACCCGCTTTCTTTGGGGCGAAACCTTCTTTGATTCTAAAGGGTGGTTTTATTGCTGCTGCACCTATGGGCGATCCCAATGCATCGATTCCTACACCACAACCCGTCCACTACCGCCCCATGTTTGGCGCCCTGGGTGGAGCAAGAGCGCATACCTGTTTAACCTTTATGTCGCAAGCGGGCATAAAGGCAGGTGTTGCGGATCAGCTTGGAATAAGCAAAACAGTAGCAGCGGTGAGTGGCACACGTAAGATTCGAAAAGCAGATATGAAACTAAATGATTACCAGCCAAATATAGAAGTGGACTCGCAAACCTATGAAGTGCGTGCCGATGGTCAGCTGTTAACCTGTGAGCCTGCTGATGTTTTACCGCTGGCACAGAAATACTTTTTATTCTAGAAACTGAATGAGTTGATATATGCTTAAAGCAACTGAAGTGTTTACAGAGCCTGCGAATGCAGAGTTAAGTTTAACCCTGCCCTTTGAATTACGACAAAAGAGTCGTTTAAAGGCAATGTTGGATAATGGTGATGAGATAGGACTCATGTTACCAAGAGGGACGGTTTTACGCGGCGGCGATTTATTAAAAGCAGAGGATGGCTCAATTATTCAAATTAAAGCGGCTGAAGAAACGGTTTCGACTGCCACGATTGAAGACCCGCGTTTATTTGCTCGGGCCTGTTACCATCTTGGCAATCGTCATGTTCCACTACAAATTGGAGAGAACTGGCTTCGATACCTGCATGATCATGTACTTGATGAAATGTTAGATGGTTTAGGTATTGAAACACGTTGTGAACAAGCTACGTTTGAACCTGAGTCTGGTGCCTATGGTGGTCATTCCGCTCACTCTCACCATAGTCACTGAATAATGAAGAATAATCACACGCCATCTATATCAGTGTTGCGTTTATGGCAGCTCATTAGTCCAGCCTTACCGGTCGGCGCCTATGCTTATTCTCAAGGGCTTGAATATGCTATCGATAACCAGTGGGTCAATAACAAAGAAGAGGTTGAGCAATGGGTAAAAGGACAAGTCAAACATAGTTTGTCGCACATGGATATACCAGTGCTAAAGCGAATGTATAGTGCCTGGCAAGCAAAAGATAATGAGCAAGTAAGGGAATGGAGTGAGTTTTTAATTGCTGCTCGAGAGTCTAGTGAGTTAGTAGCGGAGGACCTGCACCTTGGTCGTGCATTAGCTACCTTATTACATGAACTAGAGGTTCCGAGTGCAGAGCAATACAAATTTTCAGATAATGCATGTTATGCCAAGGTTACTTATGGTCCTGGTGTGAGAATCAAGTAGCCGCCGCTATAAAGCTGGTACCGTTGGGGCAAACAGATGGACAGAAAATATTAATCTCAGTGGCAGGCGTTATTCCTGAAGCAGTACAAAATGGCTTAAAGCTGGATGATGAAGAGATTGGTATGCTGGCACCAGCAGTTGGAATTGCCAGCGCTTTACATGAAACACAGTATTCAAGACTGTTTAGATCATAGTTTAAATTTGGAGTAAAGATGTCAGAGTTTAAAGAGTCAGACCAGGTATTACGTGTTGGTGTAGGTGGTCCTGTAGGATCAGGTAAAACAGCTTTAGTCGAGGCCTTGTGTAACTCTATGCGTGAACGTTTTAATATTGCAGTGGTAACTAATGACATTTATACCAAAGAAGATGCACAATTTTTAATTAAGCGTTCTGCCTTGTCAGAAGATCGAATCATTGGTGTTGAGACAGGGGGTTGTCCACATACTGCGATTCGTGAAGATGCATCGATGAATCTGGCCGCTGTCGCTGAGCTGAATCAGCGTTTTACTAATCTAGATATGGTATTGGTTGAGAGTGGTGGTGATAACCTCAGTGCCACCTTCAGTCCTGAATTATCAGATTTAACAATTTATGTGATCGATGTTTCTGCAGGCGATAAAATTCCTCGCAAGGGTGGACCAGGCATAACTAAATCAGATTTGTTAGTTATTAATAAAATCGATCTAGCCCCACATGTAGGCGCATCTTTGGAAGTTATGGACCGCGATGCAAAAAAAATGCGTTGCGATCGTCCCTTTGTCTTTTCGAACCTAAAGACCGGTGAAGGCCTAAAAGACGTTGAGACATTTATTGTCAACAAAGGCATGCTTACCAATTGACTGTTGTATTTAAATCAGATCCTTTGTTTTAACACCACAGATTTTCAAAAAAATTGCACCAACATGCAGCACCGTAATAGTGCAGTCGCACTATCATCGAACATTTCAACTATTTCATTTTTCTTACTTCCACCCTAACTATCTGTTTTTTATATGTATTTCAGGTTGGCACAGCGTTTGCTCTAGTGGGTGCAGACGTTGTGTATTTTCGTTCACTGGATGAATGGAGGGGGGCTAGCTAGAGGCAACCCCTGGAATACAGACTGAAAATTTTTAAATTTAATACTCAACACATTAACTACTCGGGAGTAGAAAAATGAAATCAACAAAACTTAACCTAACCGCAGCTGCTTTAGCTGTCTCTGTTGCAATGGGTGCTAGCTTTGCAACACCTAAAACAGCTCAGGCTGAAGTTGCTTACAACGTAGGCATTCACTCTAAGTACCTTTTGCGTGGTATTTTTGAAGAGAATACAGGTACAGCTATCCAGGGTGGCGTTGACTGGAGTGATAAATCAGGATGGTATGCAGGATGGTGGTTCTCTAATTTGAGCTACACCTATGAAGCGCCTGCCGACACTAAAACCAACGAGCAGGGTTTTGAGAATGACTTCTATGGAGGTTATTCCGGCAATATCACCGATACAATTGGTTATGATGTTGGTTTGATTCAGTACATCTATGTCAATGTTGACGATTCTGACTTACTGGAGGCAACAGGTACTTTAACCTTCGGTGATTTCTATGTAGGCGCTCAATACCTACTGTCTGATGGCTGGTGGGGTAACTCAGGTGATATCTACTGGAAAGCTGGTTGGTCTGGTAGTGTTGGTGGTGATGTAACTCTGGGTCTTGATTATGGTTACTACACTTATGATGATTCAGATAACAGTGAGTTAGGTTCTGCGACAACAAGCACCTCTGGTTTCCGTCACCTGAATGTAACAGCGTCTACACCTATCGCTAAAACTGGTGCAGAAGCTTATGTTCAATACACCTTTGCAGGTGAAGATCGTACAGGAACTGAATACAACGATTCTATGGTTGTTGGTGTTACTTACGGTTTCTAAGAAACTTGTAAAATTATAGGAAAGGCGGCTGTTTTGCAGCCGCCTTCTTCCTTCTTCTAAAAAATAATCACGGAGGTATCAAATGCGTAGCTGGATTAAAAAATTCACGCAAGCGACAGTAGCCGGTGTAGTACTTTTCGGTGTTACTGTTTCTGCACAAGCTGCAGACACGATTAAGGTCGGTGTGCTTCATTCACTATCAGGCACTATGGCAATCAGTGAAACGACATTGAAAGACACAGTCTTAATGATGATCGATGAACAAAATAAAAAAGGTGGGGTATTAGGTAAGAAACTAGAAGCGGTTGTTGTTGACCCTGCCTCGAATTGGCCACTATTCGCTGAAAAGACTCGTGAACTTATTTCACAGAAAAAAGTAGATGTTATATTTGGTTGTTGGACATCAGTATCACGTAAATCTGTTTTACCTGTTATCGAAGAATTAAACGGTCTGTTGTTTTATCCTGTTCAATACGAAGGTGAAGAATCTTCAAAGAACGTTTTCTACACAGGCGCAGCACCAAATCAACAAGCAATTCCTGCGGTTGATTATTTGATGAAAGAAGTAGGTGTTAAGCGTTGGGTGCTTGCGGGTACTGATTATGTATATCCACGTACAACCAATAAGATCCTTGAAGCATACTTAAAAGCAAAAGGTGTGAAGGCTGAAGACATCATGATCAACTACACACCGTTTGGTCATGCTGACTGGCAAAGTATTGTATCTGATATCAAGAAGTTCGGTTCAGCTGGTAAGAAAACAGCGGTAGTTTCTACTATTAATGGTGATGCCAATGTACCTTTCTATAAAGAACTAGGTAACCAGGGCATCTCTGCTGAAGATATTCCAGTAGTCGCTTTCTCTGTTGGTGAAGAAGAGCTATCTGGTATCGATACCAAGCCTCTTGTTGGTCACCTTGCCGCATGGAACTACTTTATGTCTGCTGAAGGTAAAGAAAATGAAGCCTTCATTAAGTCATGGCACAAATTTATCAAAGACAAAAAACGCGTAACAAATGATCCTATGGAAGCCACCGCAATTGGTTTCAAAATGTGGGTGAAGGCGGTTACTAAAGCGAAGTCAACGGATACTGATAAAGTTGAGCAAGCTATGATCGGAATTAAAGTTCCTAACATGACCGGTGGTATTGCTGAGATGCTTCCAAATCATCACTTGACCAAGCCTGTTCTGATTGGTGAAATCCAGGAAGATGGTCAGTTTGAGACTGTATGGCAAACTGATGGTACTGTCCCTGGTGATGCATGGTCTGACTTCTTACCAGGCAGTAAAGATGTGGTTTCTGACTGGGTGAAA
The DNA here is from genome assembly GCA_947259575.1 of uncultured Ectothiorhodospiraceae bacterium. Taxonomy (GTDB): domain Bacteria; phylum Pseudomonadota; class Gammaproteobacteria; order UBA6429; family Thiohalophilaceae; genus SZUA-24. The sequence continues at coordinate 57,570 of CAMYMU010000033.1, forward strand.
CTCAAGTGTGGTAACTACAATACTAAAACTAAGAAATGTTCAGGACAAAATTTCTAAGTCCATGATAATAACCCCAGTCAGTATATTACTGGCTGGGGTTTTTTTATTAGTACAATTTGCTATATGGTAATCGATATTCTGTTATGATGAGTTCGATAAAATTCACTACTAATTAACCTTGCCCATGATGCTGTGTAAAATAGAAAATATAAAACAATGCAACATAGATCATTCATACGATTTCTTCTGATAGCTGTTTTGAGCATGGCGGCCTTTACAGCGCCGGCAGTTGAACAGTCACAGTTGTCAGATAATACCCAGTTCAGTGATGACACTGATACTCTGAGCTTTGAACAGGCAGTTGCGCTCCTGGCTGAAAAAGTGAATTTCAAGCAACAGGAAGAAAACCTTATACGTCTTTCTGGTTACGAAGATGAGCGGGTCTACAATATTCTGTATTCGTTTTCAAAAAACACTTTATTTTATGTAAAAGAGACTAAAGAGCTGGTTAGCGCGGTTAATGTTGGTGACAGCTATAAAGTAACGTCAGTACTAGCTGGTGAAGTGCTGGACATAACCTCAAAAAGTAGCTTAAAGAAAGTTAAATCAAAAAATAGTTTACGCCGCCTGGCCGGTGAGTATCTGGCTGTGCTTGGCTTGAAAAGCAAAAATGTTAGTATCCGGAAAAAGGCTGTCTATGATGTTATCAAGAATGTAGACGAAGATGCTTATCTCACTCTGAGTAAGTTGGTAAAAACAGAACCTGAAGCAGATATACTTGAACTAATTCAAGTTGGTGTTGCTATGTGGGAAGTTGACTCAGACATCCAACAAACACGACTTGAAGCGATAGAAACTTTGTCCGAAAGTCTGATTCCCGATGTCAGGGTCAAACTGGCCGCATTTAACAAGAAAACGGAATCTGGTGAATACGTCGAGACTGATAAAAGAATCCGTACTGCCGCCGCAAGAGCAGTAGGTAAAATTGATGAGCGAATAGGCTTTTTTAGTTTCCTGGACAATGTTGTTTTCGGTTTAAGCCTTGGATCTGTATTGTTACTCATTGCCATTGGTTTAGCGATAACCTTTGGTGTCATGGGCGTAATAAATATGGCGCATGGTGAGCTAATGATGATCGGCGCTTATACAGCCTTTGTTGTTCAGCAAGTTTTGCCATCACATATTGGCTTGTCGGTCTTTGTTGCTATTCCGCTAGCGTTTCTAGTTTCAGCTATGTTTGGTATTGCGATCGAGCGATTTGTGATCCGTTATATGTACGGGCGACCACTAGAAACTCTATTGGCAACATTTGGTATCAGTCTAATATTGCAACAAATGGTAAGAGTCATCTTTGGCCCAACCAATCAGGCGGTTGAAACGCCACCCTTTATGAGCGGCTCGCTCGAATTTAATCCCATCTTTGCGATTACTTATAATCGGCTATATATATTCATTTTTAGTATCGCAGTGCTGTTAGCACTTATTTATATATTAAAAAGGACACGACTAGGTTTACAGGTACGTGCAGTTTCACAAAACCGACAGATTGCCAAGGCCATGGGAGTACGTTCCGAGTGGGTTGATGCGCTTACCTTTGGTTTAGGTGCAGGTATTGCTGGTATCGCCGGTGTTGCATTGAGTCAGTTAACTAATGTGGGACCTAACCTCGGCCAGGCCTATATCATTGATTCATTCATGGTCGTGGTCTTTGGGGGTGTAGGAAATCTTTGGGGTACTTTCGTTGCAGCCATGTCTCTGGGTGTGATTAGTAAATTTATGGAGCCCTGGGCAGGCGCCGTGTTGGCAAAGATCCTGGTACTTGTTTTCATAATCTTGTTTATACAAAAGCGGCCACGTGGACTATTCCCACAAAAAGGTCGGGCGGCGGAGAATTAACATGGCCTACCGATCATTTACACTAGAGATGATGAAAAATGACAAGGGTGGTAAGGTACTTCTACTGGTCCTTCTTGCGCTGATTATTTTTGTTCCGAGTTTAAATCTATTTACCTCAACAGATTCCGTTTTCCATGTTTCAACTTACACACTGACATTACTGGGTAAATACCTTTGTTATGCACTGCTAGCGGTGGCGCTTGATCTTGTTTGGGGCTATTGCGGAATACTGAGCCTGGGACATGGTGCTTTTTTCGCATTAGGCGGCTATGGCATGGGCATGTACCTGATGCGGCAGATCGGCGATCGTGGTGTATACGGTAATCCTGAGTTACCGGACTTTATGGTATTCCTCAACTGGCAGGAGCTGCCATGGTTTTGGCAAGGCTTTGATATGTTTTGGTTTGCCATGCTGATGGTTATTGTTGTGCCTGGTTTACTCGCCTTTGTGTTTGGCTGGCTGGCCTTCCGATCACGTGTAACGGGTGTTTACCTCTCGATTATGACCCAGGCACTCACTTATGCATTGCTTCTCGCATTTTTCAGAAATGAAATGGGCTTTGGTGGAAATAACGGCCTGACAGATTTTAAAGATATACTCGGTTATGACTTACAGGCGGGTTCAACACGGGCGGTATTGTTTATAGCATCCGCACTCGCGCTTGCTTTAGGTTATTTGCTGTGTCGTTATATTGTGACATCAAAACTTGGTCGAGTTGTGGTTGCTATTCGCGATGCAGAAGATCGCGCCCGATTTATTGGCTACAAAGTAGAGAGCTTTAAATTATGGGTTTTTGTCGTCTCAGCTATTTTAGCGGGGATAGCCGGTGCGCTATATGTACCCCAGGTCGGCATTATTAATCCCGGTGAGTTTTCACCACTAAATTCTATCGAGCTGGTCGTTTGGGTAGCGGTTGGTGGGCGTGCGACACTTTATGGTGCTGCACTCGGTGCCGTAGCCGTCAACTATGGCAAGACTTATTTTACCGCCGTGTTACCTGAGTTGTGGTTATTTGCCCTTGGTGCATTGTTCATTATCGTTACGGTCTTCATGCCTAAAGGTATTATCGGGCTTAGGGAACAACTCCGAAAAAAGAGATCGGAAATGAAGAAGGCCGATTCGGGTGAAGACACATCTGATTCACCCCAGTCGGAAGGAAGCCAGTAGATGAAAGAACTGGATCGGCTACGGGAGGTCATGCGCAGGGACAGAGTCTTTGACTTTGTTGCCGAGAAACGGATGCCGTTTGCAACAGGACGACACACGATTGTTCCTGGTGAGCTGGATATCTCCCATGGAACGATTCTGTATGTTGAAGACATCACTGTTAGCTTTGATGGTTTCAAGGCGCTTAATGATCTGACCTTATATATTAACGATGGTGAGCTGCGCTGCATCATTGGTCCGAACGGTGCGGGTAAAACCACCATGATGGATGTGATTACTGGTAAAACTCGTCCAGATTCGGGCGTGGCCTATTTTGGTCAAACAATGGATCTGACCCGCATGAGTGAATACGAGATTGCACATGCCGGGATTGGGCGTAAGTTTCAGAAACCGACCATCTTTCCCTTTCATACAATTTTTCAAAATCTAGAGTTAGCCATGGCGGCTGACAAGCGGGTATGGCCAACCCTGATCGCATCGATAACAGGTGAGCAACGAGAACGTATTAATGATGTGCTCGAAATTATCGGCCTCAAGGATTTACGCTCTAAAGAGGCCGCTCAGTTATCACATGGTCAAAAACAGTGGTTAGAGATTGGTATGTTACTGATGCAAAACCCACGTTTGCTATTAGTTGATGAACCCGTAGCAGGCATGACTCATCAGGAAATGGATAAAACAGCAGAGTTGTTAAAACGCCTGGCGGGTGATCACTCGGTAGTGGTCGTCGAGCACGACATGGACTTTGTACGCTCAATCGCTGAAACCGTCACAGTGCTGCACGAAGGCTCAGTTCTCGCCGAAGGTTCAATGGACGAGGTTCAAAATGATCCCCGTGTTATTGAAGTTTATCTTGGTGAGTAAAGGGGCGAATAAGTGGTGAGAATAACGCATGCTTAGTCTAGATAAGGTTAATCAATATTACGGTGGTAGTCATACCCTTTGGGATATGACATTTGATATTGAACAGGGTAGCTGTGTCTGTTTAATGGGGCGCAATGGCGTCGGTAAAACAACTGTTCTAAAAGCCATCATGGGTTTACTACCGCTGGAAAGTGGAAACATAAACTACAAAGGCGAAACGATTAGTGGCAAGCCCGCAGAGTCACGTTCGCGACTTGGCATCGGTTATGTGCCTCAAGGCAGAGAGATCTTTGGTCAATTGACCGTAGAAGAAAACCTGAGAATCGGACTTACAGCCAGGGCAGATAAATCAAAAAAGATTCCTGAACGTATATACGATTTATTTCCCGTACTGAAAGAAATGTTAGGGCGCCGCGGTGGTGACCTGTCTGGCGGCCAACAACAACAACTTGCTATCGGCCGGGCTCTGGCCCTGGACCCTTCTATTCTTATTCTGGATGAGCCCACTGAAGGCATTCAACCCAATATTGTTCAGGAAATTGGTGACATCATTATTAAACTGAATAAGGAAGAGAACATCACTGTTCTGCTGGTTGAACAGAAGCTTCCCTTCGCAAGACGTGTCGGCGAGCAGTTCATTATTCTCGACCGTGGTAGAAAGGTTGCAGATGGACAGATGCCGGAACTCAACGATGAGCTGGTTCAGCGTTACTTAACGGTATAAGTCAGCTCACACTGGCGCTATATTCTAGTGCCGCTACACCCTCTTTTTAGTACTTAAACTCTGCACACAATCAGTGCATGCACCGTGTTTGATCCCTCAATATATGCACTATTAGGGTGCGTTCGCTCCCGTTAAGTTGTGTAACTTGTTGTTTTTAATATATAAAAAACATGGCACATCAAATGCATTATGAGTGGGCATAAAGCAGGATTTTTACTTCGCAATTTGTTCCAGTGGCAAAAGTGGAGAGATTTTGAAGTAACAAAAGCGCTTTCTTTTATAGAGCTTTGAGCTCACTGGGTGTGAATCTGGTGGGGATTTTTTAATTAGAACAGGAGGGTTAAGCCATGAAAATGGTTATGGCAATCATCAAGCCTTTCAAACTGGACGATGTACGTGAAGCCTTATCGGAAATTGGCGTACAGGGCATTACCGTCACAGAAGTGAAAGGATTTGGTCGGCAAAAAGGTCACACCGAGTTATATCGTGGTGCTGAATATGTAGTCGACTTTTTACCAAAAGTTAAAGTGGAAGCCGTTGTCGATGATGGTCTTACTGATCAGGTTATCGAGGCAATTAGCAAGGCAGCAAACACCGGCAAGATAGGTGACGGCAAAATATTTATAACAGCTGTTGAACAAGCAGTGCGTATTCGTACCGGTGAAACCGGTGCTGAAGCACTTTAACGGGAGGCATCATGGAAAATAATATTTTTGAACTCCAGTACGCCATTGACACCTTCTACTTCCTGGTGTGTGGCGCGTTGGTTATGTGGATGGCCGCAGGTTTCTCTATGTTAGAAGCCGGTCTGGTTCGTTCTAAAAACACAGCTGAAATTCTGACCAAGAATGTTGCGCTGTTTGCTATTTCTTGCACCATGTACATGATCGTGGGCTATGAATTAATGTATGACGGTGGTCTCTTCCTGTCTGGAATCACAACTGTAGGTGGTATGGATGATGCTGCTGTTGCAGGTGTCCTTAAGGAATCTGTAGAAGCTGGATTTGGTGGCGATGCGGTTTATTCCGGTGCGTCTGACTTTTTCTTCCAGGTTGTGTTCGTTGCAACTGCAATGTCAATCGTGTCTGGTGCGGTTGCTGAGCGCATGAAACTTTGGGCATTTCTAGTGTTCGCGGTTTTCATGACCGGTGTAATCTATCCGATGGAAGGTAGCTGGACTTGGAACGGTGATGCCGTCTTTGGTCTTTTTGAACTGAGCTACAGTGACTATGCAGGTTCCGGTATTGTACACATGGCTGGTGCAGCTGCTGCCTTAGCTGGTGTTCTATTACTTGGTGCTCGTAAGGGTAAATACTCTGCCGATGGTAAAGTCAACCCAATTCCTGGTGCCAACTTGCCGTTAGCCACGCTGGGTACATTCATCTTATGGATGGGCTGGTTTGGCTTCAACGGTGGTTCAACGCTGAAACTCGGTGGTATCTCCGTTGCTAATGAAGTAGCTAACGTGTTCCTGAATACGAATGCTGCCGCGGCAGGTGGATTGATTGCTGCACTTATCGTTGCTCGTATCATGTTTGGTAAGGCTGACCTAACCATGGCATTAAACGGTGCATTGGCGGGTCTGGTAGCCATTACTGCAGAACCTGCTGATCCAACACCCTTAGCGGCGACTATCATTGGTGCAGTTGGCGGTGTGATTGTTGTCTTCTCAATCGTATTCTTAGATAAGTTGAAGATTGATGATCCAGTTGGTGCCATTTCTGTCCACGGTGTAGTTGGTTTGTTCGGTGTAATGGTAGTACCTGTTACTGACGCAGAAGCAACTTTCGGTGGTCAGTTGATCGGTGCTGCTACGATCTTCTTCTGGGTGTTCATTACAAGTCTGATTGTTTGGTTCGTGATCAAGATGATCATGGGTATCCGCGTCAGCGAAGAAGAAGAATATGAAGGTGTCGATATCGGCGAGTGCGGTGTTGAAGCCTATCCAGAATTTACCGGTACCAAGGGTTCTGGTATTTAATAGCAACATCTCCTTTAAATTAGGTAGTAAACTTTTTGGGTGTCTCTAATGAGACACCCTTTTTTTTACCTACGAAGTTTAAATTTTACTATGTGTACCATCACACATTGGTTTGTCGGATGTCCGTTTGCACCCACAAAGATAAAATGTACCTTTTTCTGTTACGGTAAGTTTCTCTGGGGTGAAATCGGTACCCTGATGAGAGCCATCACAAAAGGGCTGATTTTTAGATTGACCACAAGAACACCAGTAGTAGTCACCAGGCTCGAGGTCAACAGGGTAAGGTGCTTTTTGAGGGCAGGCTGGTTCTGACATTGAATTCTCTCCTTTTGAATAGTTACTAGACTTAAACAATCAATATCGATGTTACACTTGAGTCTAGATGACAAACAATTTATTACCAAATTTACGTTGGGCGGGATTGCTTAATGTCTGAACTTAGGCTGGAAAAGCTAAAGGTGGTTCACCTTGGCCCAGTAGATCTTGCGGTTAAGGCTGGTGAAATTGTTTGTGTATCCGGCGAGTCGGGTGCTGGAAAATCCCTATTGCTACGTGCAATTGCCGATATTATTCCACACGAAGGTCTGGTTTTTTTGGATGATCGTTCATCATTAAATTACATGGCACCACAATGGCGAAAGCAGGTTGCCTTGTTGCCAGCCGAGAGTCAGTGGTGGCAGGATCTCGTCGCCGCACACTTTAGTGAGCCAGATAAAGTTAATTTTCAACAACTTGGCCTGGATGCATCTGCAATAGAGTGGCAGGTTTCGCGGTGTTCTACCGGAGAAAAACAGCGCCTGGCGATTTTACGGGTACTTGCAAACAGACCAAAATGCTTATTGCTAGATGAGCCCACAGGCAGTCTTGATCCGGAAAATACCAAACGAGTTGAGTCTTTAGTTAAACAGATTACTAAACAGGACAAGCTGGCGGTGATCTGGGTGAGTCATTCTGAAGAGCAAATTAAACGTATTGCTGATCGACACTTTGTAGTGCGTGATGGAGGTTTGTTTCAACAATGACGGAAACAGTTATACCACTAGATAGAGTTGACCTTGCGATAGCGGCAGGACTAGTAGTACTGCTTGCCTTACTGACCTGGCAACTGCGCCTCGGTATGAGCCAACGGGTGTTGATTGCTGGTGTTCGAACCGTGGTGCAACTTCTCCTACTTGGCTTAGTGTTGAAGTACCTGTTCGACACGCGTCACCCACTATTAATCGGCTTGATTGGGCTGGTGATGTTATTAGTTGCGGGACGTGAGGTAATGGCCCGTCAACGCCGACCCTTTAAAGGTGTCTGGGGCTACGGTCTGGGCACCCTGTCGATGTTTATATCCTCATTTACGATCACACTATTTGCTCTGAATTTTATTGTTGGGCCGGATCCCTGGTATTTACCACAGTATTCAATCCCGCTATTGGGCATGATGCTAGGTAACACCATGACCGGAGTCGCCTTGACGCTCGATCACCTGACCCAAAGTGCCTGGCAGCAACGCGCAGTGATTGAACAGCGCTTAATGTTAGGTGAGGACTGGCGCTCAGCGATTAGAGATATCAGTCGTCAAAGCTTACGGACCGGCTTGATCCCTATAGTAAATGCGATGGCGGCCGCTGGTATTATTAGTATTCCCGGAATGATGACGGGCCAGGTATTGGCAGGTAGTAGCCCAATGGATGCGGCAAAATACCAGATATTGATTATGTTTATGATTACTGCGGGCACAGGGTTTGCCGCAGTGATGACGAGCTGGCTAGGCTCACGACGCTTATTCGATGACCGGCAAAGGTTGCGTTTAGAAAGAATTAAGACCTACACAGATCAATAAAAACCTAAAATTAACCCATGGAATAGGAAGCGGTGAATTACCTAAGGTTTAGCATTTTATTTATATGTACTGTTCTAGCTGCGGTGAGCACGGCCGAGATTTATCGTTGGGTTGATGAAAAGGGACAAGTTCATTTTGGTGATAAACCGCTAAGCGGTAATTATGACGTGATCGAACAGCAGCAAAAAAAAGAAGGCTTAGAAGACGCACCGGGAAAGTCCGCGGATATTCAATCAGAAAATGGTAAGGATGTGCCTGATGATGCTAAAAACGATGGTGATGATGTGTTAAGCGAGGAGGAGGCAAGGGAAAAGCGAGTTCAGGAAATGGAGGCCCTTGCAGAAGAGTTACGGACTGCACGTGAAAAACGTGAAGGTGTACGAGAAAAAGAAAAAGAAGATCTAAGAAATTTAAGAGCAGGCTGTGAAAATGCACAGCAGCGTATCGCTTATCTACAGTCTCGAATTGATCGCTATACTAGTAGACAAACTAAAAAGAAATTTCCTGGCAATAGATCTGAGGGAACATTTACTTTGGATAAAAAACACGAACGGATAATGGCAGAGCTTAGAAGTAGGCGCCAATACGTTAAAGAAAATTGTACCAATCTCTAGCCTAATACTGCTGTGCTGCCTGAACCATAGCAGGTAGCAGAGTAAAAATTATTTTAGCTTTATTGAAAGGTAAGTAGGTGTTTCCATCGCGGCTCTGTGTTTTAATTCGCTATAGTATAAAGTCTCAAAGTCTTTAGATTTAACATCTTCAATACGTCCTTCACCGAACTGAGTATTACTTGCCATAGTTGCTGACCACCAGCCTGATGGGTAGAGTGGTTGCGGGAAGTCCATTGTATGGGTAAATTCAAATCCGGCGGCTGCCATGGCCTTGTGCATTTCACGGATAAGATTGACATGCGCTATCGGTGATTCACTTTGTTGGACCAGGATACCCTTGTCACCTAAAATATTTTTGCAGCTTCGATAAAATGTTTCGTTAAATAATCCTTCAGCCGGGCCAATCGGATCAGTGCTATCGACTATGATGATATCGTAATCCCCTGGCTTTGCATCTTTCACCCACTGAATACCATCAGCGAAGTGTAATTCAGCACGAGGATCTGCATTCGAGCTACAAAGCTCAGGAAAATATTTTTCAGATAAACGAGTAACACGTTCGTCAATTTCAACCTGGTGGGCCTTGTTAACTTCCGGATGTTTTAATACTTCCTTGAGGGTGCCGCAGTCACCACCCCCAATCACTAATACATTTTTTGGCTGAGGGTGACTATACAGGGCAGGATGAGTCATCATTTCATGATAGAGAAAATTATCCTCAGTACTGAGCATGGTGAAACCATCGATTACCATTAGCTTACCGTAGTGTGTGGTTTCAAAGACTTCAATTTTTTGAAAATCACTCGTCTCTTCATGCAGTTTGCCTTTAATTTTTAACGAGAAGGCGCTGCCGCACTCGTCACAGGCCTCGGTAAACCAGTTTGTGTCATTAGTAATGTCCAGGCTCATTTCAACTCCATACAGTCATTAGGCGGCCGTAACGTAGAAAAAGGCTATACCTACCAATTGGATTTCATTATATTGTCCATCCTTAATGATGACGGATGCAAGTATAGTTTCATGGCTAGCTGGACACCAGATGATGCACGCAAGACTTATAATATTCGGCAGTGGAGTGCCGGATATTTTGATATTAGTGATGGCGGCCATCTTATTGTTAACTCATCATCTGAGGAGAACGCAGCACAGCTGGACCTTTTTCAACTGGTGAAAGATGTCTCGAGCCAGCTTACTCTGCCATTTCTTCTACGTTTTTCAGATATCTTACATGACCGAGTTGCGGTGCTTTGCCAGGCGTTCTCTCAAGCCATGCAGCAAAATGAATACCAGGGCGGGTACACGGCTGTTTACCCGATCAAAGTTAATCAGCAGCGTTCGGTGATAGAACACATTTTGGAGGACAACCAGGGTTGTGTTGGTCTCGAAGCTGGTAGTAAGCCAGAGCTATTGGCGGTGATGGCACTGCATAATCAGCAGCAGGGCATTGTTGTTTGTAATGGTTATAAAGATCGTGAATATATTCGCCTTGCCTTAATCGGACAACGGCTCGGTCTTCGGGTCTATATCGTTCTGGAAAAGCTCTCTGAGTTAAAACTGGTTCTCGAAGAGAGCCAAAAGCTAAACATAAAACCACTGTTGGGTGTACGAGTGCGCTTGGCATCAATTGGAAGTGGTAAGTGGCAGAACAGTGGTGGAGAGAAAGCCAAGTTTGGGCTGAGTGCTGCGCAACTATTGACTTGTGTAGAGCAGCTGCGCGATGCAAACCAGTTAGATAGTCTGCAAATGGTACATTTTCATCTTGGTTCGCAATTGCCAAATATCCATGACATAAAAAAGGGCCTGCAAGAATGTGCTCGCTACTTTGCTGAGCTCCATCAACTGGGTGCAAAGATTAGCTGTGTTGATGTCGGCGGTGGTCTGGGTGTTGATTACGAAGGCACCAACTCACGAAGTTTTTGCTCGACGAATTATAGCGTTGAAAAATATGCCAGCGCTGTTGTAAAAGTATTTAAAAAAATATGCAAACAGAAAGGGTTTCCCCATCCGGATATAATAAGTGAATCGGGTCGTGCACTAACCGCGCACCATGCCGTGCTGGTTACCAATGTTGTTGAAACAACTCGAGTGACGACTAGCAAAGTTCTTACAGATGAGACTGAAGCTGACAAGTACCCATCCAGGCTCGTGAGCGACATATTAAATAAATTGCAAACCCTAAAAACTGAAGTCTCCAGGACGAGTTTAACCGAGCTTTATCATGACGTGCAGCAGGATCTATCAGAGGCACAGTCACTATATATAGATGGCGAATTGGATCTGCAGCAGCGGGCATATATTGAAGAAATCTATTTTAGTTGCTGTCTATTGATCCAGGAGAAACTTGATCCCTCGGCTAAACAGCATCGAGAAATTCTGGATGAATTGCATGACAAATTAGCGGACAAATATTTTTGTAACTTTTCTGTCTTCCAGTCGGTGCCAGATGTATGGGCGATTGAACAGGTGTTTCCAATTATGCCGATTCACCGTCTCAATGAGAAACCAACGCGTAGAGGTGTTATTGAAGATATCACCTGCGACTCAGATGGGCGTATTGATTACTATGTTGATAACGAAGGTATTGAGTCGAGCCTACCTCTACACGAAAAACATGAAGATGAACCTTACTTACTCGGTATGTTCCTGGTCGGGGCCTATCAGGAAATACTCGGGGACATGCACAACCTGTTTGGTGATACCGATTCGGTTGATGTCTCAATCAATGCAGATGGTAGTTACCAGTTAGCACAGGCCAGGGCAGGTGATACTGTTGAATCAGTTTTACGCTATGTACACATTGATGCACAAGAGTTGTTACGGCTATATAAAACCAGGCTAGACAATGCCATCGATGATATTCAGGAAAGAAAATCTTATTTGCTTGAATTAGAAAGAGGTCTCGTAGGTTACACATATTTAGAGGATGAATAATGAATGAAATAGAAGTCATATCGAACCCTACGCAAGAACAGCTAAAAACGCTGGGTGTATATAGCTGGCCGATCTGGACAAAAGAGGCTTCCACATTTCCCTGGGCCTATGATGACAAAGAAACGTGCCTGTTTCTTGAGGGCGAAGTGATAGTAACTCCAAAAGGAGGTACGCCGGTTGAAATGGGTAAGGGGGATTTAGTGACCTTTCCAAAAGGGATGTCATGTACCTGGGAAATAAGGCAGGATGTCAAAAAGCACTATAATTTTGGTTGAATATTTTTTGGGACTTTATTCTTATTCCCAGCATGTAATATTTACTTAGTGAAAAAAAGGGCCTGATAATCAGGCCCTTTTCGTGTATCTACTGAAAGATTGAATTAGCTCTCTTGCATATCAATCATTTCATTGATCTTGTACTGAACGTAAATTGCTGCGAACAGGAAAGTTAGAATGCCACCCATCCAGGTCGCACTGCCAGGTTCACTATTAGTCATAGCATTAATACGGTTTCTAATCTTGAATATTAAGACAATATTCCAGATTGCAGAGACTAATGAAACTATACTCATTGCCATAATTAAACCGGCGGCATTAGGGTCAATTACATCAACAAAGGATCCAAAGAAGGCGGCGATATAGAGGATGATGGCCGTCGTTATAAAACCCTGCGAAATTTTGTCATCGGTATTTTTGTTTAGAATACCTGCTCGCGAGACCATCCAGTAAAATGCATAAATACCCAATGTAATCAGTGATAAACCAAATACCCCCCAGGCGCTAAAGCGTGGAAAAATATTAATTGCGCTTGTATTAGATGCCTTCTCTACCTCAGATTGGGGTGCTTCATAAGGGTTTACATTTGTATCTTCACTCATCGTCCTCTCCATTTTTTGTCAATATTATATTTTTCTATTCCAGGAAGTATACGGAACTGCCCGCGCAGCGACCACTTTAAAATTCTGTTGGTTTAGTAGAAAGGGTTTGTTTCCAGGGTGAAGCGAGTGAATTTAGCCTGCCAGTATCTTCAGCCAGTGAATGATACCGTTGTAAACTTTCTTACCAAGTTGGGTATCAACGGCGGCAAACGGAATGAATTCAAACTTTGCATGTTTGATAATCCGTTATCTGCTTTTACCGGTCATCTCAAGTACATATGTCTCATACCGCTAACGTCTAAACAGAGTGAACCAACGCCAGAAGTTTAATAAACTGGCAAGCGAGGCGGCGACATAGGTTAGCGCAGCTGCTTTTAAAATTCGTCGCGCTGCGGGTCGATCTTTCTCTTCTATATAGTTACCTTCAAATAAAATAGGCAATGCCTTGTTAAAGCTAGCATCAAATTCAACGGGTAGGGTCACCAAGTGTACGATCACCGAGACTCCCATCACAGCAATACCTGCTAACACGGTTAACAAACCGATGATTGGGTTGCGTGAAATGATCGCGAGGATGGGCAACATGACCAATACCCAACCGCCGATTTGTTGAATAATATGCGTAACACCGATCAGTTTGATTCGGGTGGTGTGCATAGGATCATTCTGGTGATCCTGAATCGCATGCCCGACTTCATGAGCGGCAACAGTAATTGCGGTTAGCGATCGATCGCTGTAGTTTTCGGGACTAAGTCGAACCACTTTATCTGTTGGGTCATAATGGTCACCATTTTTCTCAGTCTTCTCGACTTTTACATGTGACATATTCAGTTTTTCTAACAGGTGACGTGCCAATTGTGCACCATTGCCTGGGATATCTTCACGCGGTTTGCTATAGCGCTTAAAGGTTGTCTTTGCCCACCAGGATGGAGCGTAAATAATGGCAATCAGGATGATGAGTATAATTATGATGTGCATAGATATTTTCTACGAACAAGCAGTGTCTGTTTGACACTTATGTTTTAGGTTTAACCACGATGTTGGCGATGCCATTGTCTTTCAATCTTTTACGCATCTGGTTTAGTTGGGCCATATTGGTGATTGGCCCGATGCGGACCCGGTGCCAGGTATCATTTTTATTATCAACAGTCTGGATGTAAGCGATGATGCCATGCAGGGCGAGCTTGGCTTTGAGGTTGTCGGCTTGTTGGTGCTGGCGGAAGGCGCCAGCCTGAATAATATAATCGATGGATGCCTGTTGGGGTGATGCCTTTGCCTGTTGGGTTTTAGTTGCCAACTCACGTTCAGGAACAGCCACTTCAAGTTCGGGCAGAATATAGTAAAAATCAAAACTGGTTTGAGGCTTTTTGTCTTCTTTTTTGCTCTCAGTCTTGTTGGTTTGTGCGGGTTTCGGCTGTTGTTGCTCGCGTCTTTGAGCATTTTCCTGCAGATCGCTAAAGGTATCGGAAATCACAGTAGCAATACTGTCTTGTTGGCCATCGCGTGTAGCGTTATTCAGGTAAACAATAAAGGCAACAAACAAACCGATCGCCAGGCCACCCAGCATCCAGACCCAACCGGGGAGTTGGCCACGTTTTTTTTCACGGCTGGAATTTTTAGCGTAGTCTCTGGGCATCGCTATAGAGTAACCGAATCAGAATGAATAAACCACTCGAATTATAGCGCGTAACATATTGTTTTTACATGCTTTCTGGTGCTGATACACCTAACAGAGTCAGGCCATTAGCGATGACCTGTTTGACTGCATGTATCAGGCACAGGCGTGCATCACGCACCGCGGCATCTTCCACGATAAACTGATGGGCGTTGTAGTAAGTATGAAAGGCATTTGCCAGGTCACGCAGATAATGCACCAGCTGATGGGGCTCATGTTGCTGGCCAGCACTGGCAATCAATTCCGGGTAACGGCTCAGGCGTGTTATCAAATCAGACTCGTGGCTTTCGGTTAGTACGTTGAGGTTAGCCAGACCATTGGCCTGGTTAAAACTAAAACCCTTTTCACTCAGCTGGCGTACAACACTGCAGACTCTCGCATGGGCGTATTGAATGTAATACATCGGGTTTTCGTTGGACTGTGATTTTGCCAGGTCCAGATCAAAATCCAGGTGTTGCTCACACTTGCGCATCACATAAAAGAAACGTGCAGCATCAGAGCCGACATCTTTGCGAAGTTGCCGCAGCGTCACAAACTCACCAGAGCGAGTCGACATTTGCATTTTCTCACCGCCCCGATAGAGCACCGCAAACTGAACCAGTAATACATCGAGCTTGCTCGGGTCATCACCTAGTGCTTCCAGTGCGGCTTTCACGCGTGGCACATAACCGTGATGGTCGGCACCCCAGACATCGATAACGCGATCATACCCGCGTTCCAGTTTAGTCATGTGATAGGCAATATCAGAGGCGAAGTAGGTGGTTTGACCATTATCGCGGACCAGTACGCGATCCTTCTCATCGCCATAGTCAGAAGATTTGAACCAGATGGCCCCTTCTTTTTCGTAAGTGTGGCCGCTCTTTTGCAGGCGCTCAATCGCCAGGTTGACAGCACCATTCTCGGTTAGTGAGCGCTCGGAAAACCAATCGTCATAGACCACACCAAAGTTTTCCAGGTCATCACGGATGTCGTCGAGAATGTAATTGAGGCCCAGGTCAAACACCAACCGATATTGATCT
>CAMYMU010000034.1:0-887 GCA_947259575.1 uncultured Ectothiorhodospiraceae bacterium
GAGGCCGCCTCGCTAAAACCCCGTATTCTACAGGTCCAACTGCTATTTGTCCCAATTCGTATATAGTTCAGACCCGCTTATTCTTGTGCCGCACTTGCTTTTACTGAGATTAGGCCGGTAGTGGAAATTTCAAGGGGAGTCTCAGGGAAATCCATGCGTGTGAGGTCAGCCATGAGCCTGGCCGCTGCGTGGCTAGGGTCCAGAATCGGCCCATTGGGGCGCATCTGCCTTGCCGAGATAATCTGACCCGACTTAAACTCGCCGTCATCATAGAGTGTGACGTTCAGAATTGGCGCAAGCCCGTTTTTACCCCGAACATTAATCCCATAGTAAGTACAAAAATTTCCCAGACTATAGGCAATCAACCTGCCCTGGTAGAGCTCTAGTGCACGGGGGACATGTGGACCATGTCCCAGAATCAAATCGGCGCCAGCCTCAACCATGGAACGAGAAAACAACACGACATCACCACGATTTTCACCATGAAAGTACTCTTCAGCAAAGGTGACACGGGTTGCCTGCTCCCCTTCGGCCCCCATGTGCATCGAGACTAACACCACATCATGTTCGGCCTTAAAGGCCCTGACGGTCTCCTGAGCTGTCTTGATATCTAATGGGTTATTCGCACCTCGAAACGGGGCGAAGGCAATCATGCCAATCTGTTTGCCTTTGACTTGCCAGCTGGCAAAGTGACCCTCAAGACCTGAGTTATGGATCCCGGCTTGAGTGAGTACCGTCATGCTGGACAAGCGACCTTCGTCACCAAAATCACGGGTATGGTTATTGGCCAGGCTCATCACATCAAAACCAGCTGCCTGTAAATTTTCGACATAACTCGGTGGCGAGCGAAAGACATAACATCGTTTGGGATTGCGACATAACTTAGC
>CAMYMU010000034.1:946-53556 GCA_947259575.1 uncultured Ectothiorhodospiraceae bacterium
TGGATCAAGCGCAGGCTCAGAGATGCTCGCGCATGACAATAAGACCAATGAGCCCAGGATTAGACCTAACTTGGGTATTAGATTGAATATTGGGAAAGAGAGTTCTGATTGACGTCCCCTGCAAGGCATGTCCAGTTTCCTTATGACAAATACTTACAGGGAGGGCTGTAAAAACCCAAATCAGTGCTTAGCTGATGCGTGAATATATTTCTTTGGGTTAACTTTACGGCCATTAACCAGTACTTCGAAGTGCACGTGAGGACCTGTTGAACGTCCAGTCGTACCCATTTTAGAAATAACTTCGCCTTTTTTAACCGTCTGCCCGACTTCGACAAGGTTTTTCAGATTGTGACCATAGCGTGTTACATAACCCTTACCATGGTTGATCTCAACAAGATTTCCATAGCCAGACTTGCGACCTGAAAACTGAACCACGCCCGCCGCAACGGCGACAACATCAGAGCCAAGTTTGCCCGCAAAGTCGACACCCGCATGGTGTACGCGGCGGCCAGAGAATGGGTCGGTACGAAGACCAAAGTAAGATGATAACCAGCCGCGTGATACAGGGCGTCCTGTCGGCATAACTTCGGCCTCCAGGTTACGAGTCATAAGCATGGTTTCAAGTACATCTAGCTGCTTACTACGGTCATCAAGTTGTGCTGACAGTCCGTTCAGTGCAGACACAAAATCAGGTACCTGTATCTGACTACCCTGAGTTACTTCAGGACCACCTTGGGCAGGTGGGCTTTCAAAATCGAATTCGCCTTTATCCAGATTAGCCATATGAGTCAGACGTGTGCCTAGTGCATCTAGACGAATCACATGCGCCTGCAACTTACCTAGGCGTAGCGCGAGGGCGTTGAGGTTATCTTCTGCTTTGTGAGTGACTTCTGAGAGGGCGAGACGTTGAGAATCAAGTTCGGCTTGGACAGCGACCGTGAGGTCATCAGGGTTGGCCTGCATATGGGCCACACCAAGTTGGTATCCTGCAAACACCAAAACAGCAGGTACAACGACGAAAAACCCGACTACAAGCGCTGCCAACTTTTTCTGGCAGAGCGTAACGAGACCTGAGCACCCTTTTTTACGTCTTAATACAACGATATTCATTTTTTACACGCCACTGGATGAAGACAAAATGTCTGACTTCTCAAATAGTTATCGGTTAGGTAATGTATAACTTTATTTTTATTTACTTAAGGATTGATTTCCCACACAATCCTGGAGTATTAGTTAACAAAATTTAACTAAGCCCTACGTAAATAGCAAGTTATATTTACCCAAAGATTATGAAATTAAGTCGGTCACTAGACAAGGTTCTTCAAGAAGCAGATTCCGATCTTGGGATCCTAGTCACAAGAACAAGGCAATTAAGTGGGTTGACTAAGCGATTTCGCTCGCTATTAGAACCTGCTTTGGCCCCTCACTGTTATATAGGCAATATTGTTGATGATCATATGACGGTTATGGTCGATTCTGCGGCATGGGCAAGTAAATTCCGCTTCTACAGCCAGAGTATCATCCCTAGTCTGAACGCATTACACCCCTCTTTTAGTAAAATTAAACACATTCAGACAAAAATATTGAGCCCCCGCTATGAACCCGCACCGGTCCCCTACAAACGGCCTGAACTCAACCAGGAAAACGCAGCTGGGCTGAAAACACTTGCAGATAGTGTTGATGATGATGCTTTGGAAGAGGCGCTGACACGGCTTGCACAACGGGCAAAACAGGAAAACTAAAGCTTACTTGTAGGGATTATAGCGAGTAAGGGCTGATTATCGTAGAAAACTACGATAATCAGTAAAATCAATAAGTTAGCTGCCTAAGTTAACTGGCCTGCACAGGCTGCATAAATGAAATCGGCGCCTTTTTTTCGTCTTCGAAGGTCACTAATTCCCAGGCATTCTCGTTCGCAATCAGGGTGCGCAGCAGTTTATTATTCAAGGCATGTCCTGATTTATGGCCGCTAAAGGCGCCAATCAGGCTTCGTCCTAGTAAATAGAGGTCACCGATAGAATCCAGGATCTTATGCTTCACAAATTCGTCCATGTAGCGCAATCCATCTTCGTTTAGTACACGGTAATCATCCAAAACAACTGCGTTGTCCAGGCTGCCGCCAAGGGCCAAATTATTGGCGCGTAAGGTCTCAATCTGGTTCATGAAGCCGAAAGTACGCGCACGAGAGATTTCTTTTACAAATGATGTGGTAGAAAAGTCGACTTCGGCCTTCTGGTGACCTTCCTTAAAGGCAGGATGGTCAAAATCAATGGAAAAACCGACCTTAAAGCCGTCAAAAGGCTCAAATTTGACCCATTTATCGCCATCTTCAACCATCACAGGTTTCTTGATACGAATGAACCGTTTTGGTGCATTCTGCTCTTCGATGCCTGCAGATTGGATCAAAAAGACAAAAGGACCTGCACTACCATCCATAATCGGCACTTCTGCCGCATTCAGATCGATGTACGCATTATCAATACCAAGTCCTGCGAGGGCAGAGAGCAGGTGCTCAACAGTTGATATACGTACCCCATCTTTAATGAGGGTGGTTGAGAGTGTGGTATCGCCAACATTCTCAGGAATTGCAGGAATTTCAACAGGTTCGCTCAAATCAACGCGGCGAAAAATAATCCCTGCATCCGGCATTGCGGGCCGAAGCGTCAGATAAACCTTTTCCCCTGTGTGTAATCCAACACCGGTTGCGCGGATAACATTTTTTAAAGTACGTTGTTTGATCAAAGCCTTTATCCTCTAGCTATTTGTTATAACTCGAATATTATGCAAATTGCCTGCCAGCACTTCATTAGGTAATACTAATAGCCATTCGGCAAACAGGTGATGATAAATCAACCATAGCCGGTAGGGCAATAGCTAAAATCATAGCGTCTGCCCTCCGTATATCTTTAATTCACCACACAATTCTCAATTTAGCCTATTTTGCATAATAACCCACCATTTTAATCAGCCTGGCGTCTCAAAAATGCAGGGATGTCCAGGTAGTCCATATTACCGGAGACCTCTGCATCATATTTATCGCCAGATGCCTTTTTGCGGATTACTGTGGGTCGATCTAGTTTTTCATAATCAACTTCCCCACTATTAGTACGATCCACGACGAGCTTGGGCGTTTCGTTCCGTTCAATTCCACCACCCAATCCAGTCGCCACTACAGTGACGCGTAATTCGCCACTCAGTTCAGGGTCGATCACAGTTCCGACGACCACTGTTGCATTTTCTGAGGCAAATGACTTGATAGTGTTACCGACTTCCTCGAACTCACCAATAGCAAGGTCCATTCCAGCGGTGACGTTCACCAGGATGCCACGGGCACCGGCAAGGTTTACATCTTCCAACAGTGGACTGGCAATCGCCGCTTCTGCTGCTTCCTGTGCGCGACTCTCACCTGATGCACGACCTGAACCCATCATCGCCATGCCCATTTCTGACATGACAGTGCGTACATCGGCAAAGTCGACATTGATAAGACCCGGACGAGTGATCAGCTCGGCAATACCTTGAACCGCGCCGAGTAATACATCATTAGCTGCTTTAAAGGCATCCAATAGTGTGATGTTCTTACCCAGAACACTCAGGAGCTTTTCATTTGGAATCGTGATTAACGAATCAACAAAGGTTTTCAGCTCTGTGGTACCGTCCAGTGCAATTTCCATTCGCTTCTTGCCTTCAAATGGAAAGGGTTTCGTGACAACCGCAACTGTCAGGATACCCATCTCTTTGGCAACTTGTGCAACAATCGGAGCACCACCGGTACCAGTACCACCGCCCATGCCTGCAGTAATGAATACCATGTCCGCACCTTCGAGTACTTCCTGAATGCGTTCACGATCTTCCATCGCAGCCTGACGACCAATGTTTGGATCTGCACCAGCACCCAAACCCTTTGTGATCGTGCTACCCAACTGCAACAAAGTTTTGGCTGCGCTGTTTTTCATTGCCTGTGCATCTGTGTTGGCAACGATAAACTCCACGCCTTCAATATTTTGCTGCAACATGTGTTCAACGGCATTTCCACCACCACCGCCGACACCCACAACTTTAATTACTGCTTCTTGCGAGTAATTATCCATTAGTTCAAACATACTCATACCTCTGCCCTCCAACTACTAGTTAAACAACAAGAAACTGTTTGAATCCATTTCATCCAGTCTCCTGAACATCGAAATTACGCGTAAACGTAATTTCCTAAAAATTACCTTGAAACCAACTCTTCATTCTCTTAACTACAGAACGTAAACTTCCACTCATCCGCACTTCCGCTTCTCGCATGGCACGATTGTGAAAACCAAATAACAACAAACCCACACCGGTTGAGAAAATGGGATTTTTAACCACATCAACCAGACCGGTAATAAACTGAGGTAAGCCAAGACGCACAGGCATATGGAAGATCTCTTCTGAAAGTTCAACAACACCTTCCATCTTTGCGCTTCCGCCGGTCAACACCACACCTGCTGCGCACAAATCTTCAAAGCCACTGCGACGCAATTCTGCCTGGACCAGTGTGAACAGCTCTTCATAACGAGGCTCAACCACTTCCGCTAAGGTTTGTCGCGCTAAGCGTCTTGCGGGTCTCTCACCCACGCTTGGCACTTCAATGGACTCATCAGGACTGGCCAGTTGTGTCAGTGCACAGGCATACTTTATTTTGATCTCTTCTGCGTGTTGCGTGGGTGTACGAAGCGCAACGGCAATGTCATTTGTCACTTGATCACCAGCAATTGGTATCACGGCTGTGTGACGAATAGCGCCTTCAGTGAATACCGCCATATCAGTTGTGCCGCCACCAATATCAACCAGGCAGACACCTAATTCTTTTTCATCTTCAGTCAATACGGCATAACTGGAAGCAAGTTGCTCAAGAATGATGTCATCGACTTCAAGTCCACAACGTCTTACACACTTAATGATATTTTGTGCCGCACTCACTGCACCGGTGACCATGTGAACTTTGGCTTCCAGTCGAACACCGGACATACCAATCGGCTCACGTATCCCTTCCTGGTTATCAATAATGAATTCTTGCGGAAGAATATGCAGGATGCGTTGATCGGCGGGAATAGCAACCGCACGCGCTGCATCAATTACACGTTCAACATCTGCTGTAGTGACCTCTTTATCACGAATAGCAACAATGCCATGTGAGTTGAGACTTCTTATATGACTACCGGCGATACCAGCATAGACAGAGTGAATCTGACAACCTGCCATTAATTCTGCTTCTTCTACTGCACGTTGTATCGACTGCACGGTGGATTCAATATTGACGACAACGCCCTTCTTTAAACCCCGTGATGGATGCGAACCAATTCCAATCACTTCTATTTCGTTCTCAGGCGTGACTTCTCCCACGATCGCGACGACCTTGGATGTACCGATATCCAATCCGACGATCAAGTTTTTCTCACCCTTTTTAGACACTGTCTTTTCCCTCGTCCTTATCCCTTGTTTAACTTACGCCAGCCAACTGCAAGACCATTGCTATAGCGCATGTCGATTCTTGCAATCTCTGCTGCTCGCTTTACTAATACTTTTTTATAAACTCTCGCGAAACGTTCTAACCTGCTCTCAATCTTTTCACGCCCAAGCAACACATTAATCTCGTTACTTAGTTCAAGAGTGTAAGCACCCCGTGAGTCAAGATTCACACTAGCGATCTCAATCCCTAATGGAGCAATTACCTGTTTAGCGGTTTTATAAAATTCCGTCATGTTTCGTTCCATGCCAACAGGCCCATCAAAAACTGGTAGACCGACGGGATAACTTTCTTCAAACGGTAAAATAATTGCACCCTGATGATTCACGAGTCCTCCTTTTGCCCATATGGCGGTTGCTTTTTCTTCTACAACACTGATTGAAATTGTATCTGGCCAAATTCGACTAACACTCGCAGATGTAATCCAGGGCAATGATTCTACGGCTCGCTGTACATCAGAGACGTTTACCGCGAAGTAACCACCTTCGATTGTTTCTGCTATTACTGTCCGTAACATTGCTTCATCGACTTTGACAAAGCTGCCTAATGCATGAATCTTTTTAATCGGCAAGGTATCGGGTTGACGCAGTTCGTTCACTGCCCAGACTAAAAATGCGACTACGGCTAACACAACAACCACTCGTCGCAAGATGCCATTATTGAAGGGCATCCAAGGCTTGGTTTGGAGATAAACCGCTTGTTGACTAGCGCGAGTTGACATTGGTTTCCTCTGCATTTTTACCGTTACCTTGCTCCGTTATCGTGCTTACCACGATTCGATAAACAAGCTCATCAAATTCTATTCCTGCAGCTTTTGCTGCCATGGGTACCAAGCTATGATCTGTCATACCTGGCACCGTATTTAGTTCGATAATGTAAGGTTTACTATCCTGATCACAGATGATGTCTACCCTTCCCCAACCTTCCGCACCAATGGTCTGAAATGTTGATAATGCGAGTCGTTGCAAACGTGCTTCTTCATCGGCACTTAAACCACATGGACAATGATATTGAGTGTCATCCGAAACGTATTTTGCTTCGTAGTCATAAAATGCACGTGCCGTCTCGAGACGAATAACGGGCAAGGCCTGCCCGGCTAACACTGCAACGGTATATTCGCTACCGGTGACCCATTGTTCAGCGAACACCAGGCCATCGTATTTCGCAGCAAGTTGATAAGCAGAAAATATTTGTTTCTCCTCATCAACTTTACTCATGCCAATACTTGATCCTTCCAGGGCTGGTTTTACCATTAGAGGTAAACCAAGTTCGGCAACGACATAATTCAAATCAACATCATCATCGAGTTGCATATATTTTGGTGTTGGTAAATTTGCACCACCCAATAGTTGCTTGGTACGTAACTTATCCATCGCTATCGCGGATGCCATCACGCCGCTACCGGTGTAAGGAATGTTCAGCACTTCAAGCGCACCCTGGATCACACCGTCTTCGCCTCCTGGTCCGTGTAAAACAATGAAGGCACGATCAAAGTTTCCTTCCTGCAACTCAGCAAGGATGGTTGCACGATCCACATCAATACCAACTGCATCGACGCCTCTTTTTTGCAGTGCTGCTAAAACGGCTTGCCCACTATTCAGTGAAACTTCACGTTCCGATGACCAGCCCCCCATTAACACGGCAATCTTGCCCAGTGTTTCTGGTGTTGGTAATTTGTCAGCATGCAATGTCACTACCGTACCCATACCTTTTACTGTTCACCTACGATTTTTACTTCACGTTGCAATTCAACGCCCATTTGTTCTTTAACTGTCTGTTGAACCTTAGTGATAAGGTCTTCAATATCTGCTGCACTTGCAGTACCTGTATTGACAATAAAATTGGCATGTTTATCTGAAACACATGCGCCACCAAGGCAAGTCCCTTTTAAACCACAAGATTCAATCAGTCGTGCCGCGTAATCATTTTCAGGATTACGAAATACTGAACCGGCATTGGGTTGTTGTGTCGGTTGACTCGCTCCTCTTTTGTTCAACAACGCCTTTATCTTGCTCTGACTTTCATCCGCATCACCTGGTGCCAGTTTCAACACACAGGAAACAAACCATTCTTCGCCTTTTTCACCTTCTTCAAAAGTGCCACTCACATGTCGGTAGCCCACTTCATATTCATTCGGTGAGCGTGTAGTGAGTTCACCTTGACGATTTATTGTCTGTACTGACTCAACGATATCCCAGGTTTCACCACCAAAAGCACCCGCATTCATCGCCAATGCGCCACCCATCGTCCCTGGAATACCGCATAAAAATTCTGCACCGGTTAAAGCATTCCTGGCGGAAACCTTCGCCGCCTTCGGACAAGCAACACCTGCCTCAACATAAAGACGTTGCTCATCAAGGACTTCAACACTATTTAAGACACCACTCGTACAAATCACAGTGCCATCAAAGCCTGCATCCCTTACTAACAAGTTACTACCCAGTCCTAACCAATATAATTTTTCATTAGCAGGTATTGTTGATAAAAATAAACTCAGGTCTTCAATATCAGCCGGTTGGTAAAAACGTTTTACCGCACCGCCAACACGCCATGACGTATGGCGCGACAACACTTCGTGCTCTTTTAAGACACCGCGCAACTGTTTACTTGTCTCTGTTGTCATGCCGTTGGCTACCATGTCACTCGTTAAAACCTGCTTCTTCACTTTTACTTAGATCAAGCATCAAGTTGATCCTCTAATAAAATTTTTATCTTGCTTGCAATTGCACCTACGTTACCGGCACCTTGTGTCAACAAAATATCTCCGTCTGCCAATATGCCGTGTAGTGCTTCTGGTAATTGATCAATAGACTCAACAAACACAGGGTCGACTTTGCCACGTGTACGTATTGCCCTGGAAAGCGCACGACCGTCAGCACCAGCAATCGGTGCCTCACCTGCTGGATACACATCGAGCAGTACCAAACAATCAACTTCCGACAGGACCATGCTAAAGTCTTCAAACAAATCACGTGTCCGTGTATAACGATGTGGTTGAAAAACCAAAACCAGGCGACGCTCTGGCCAGCCACTACGAATCGCCTGTACAACTGCTGCAACTTCACGAGGATGGTGACCGTAGTCATCAATATGCATGACCGAGCCAGTTGCAATACGAATATCTCCGTATTTCTGGAAACGTCGTCCGATGCCTTGAAAACTACGAAAAGCATCGATAATTGATTTGTCTTCAACACCTATCTCATGGGCAACCGCGACCGCGGCAAGCGCGTTCAGGATGTTGTAATGCCCAGGCATATTTAACGAAAGAGACAAGCTATCTTCACGATCTGGTAGATTGACTCTGAAGTGTGTCTGGAATCCATCACTAGTAATATCAGATACGCGCACATCCGCATCTTCGCTCATACCGTAGGTAATAATTGGCCGGGTAATTTGTGGAATAATTTCACGCACCACTGGATCGTCAATACAAAGAACTGCCAAGCCATAAAATGGCAGGTGATGTAGAAATTCGACAAAGGTGTTTTTGAGTACTTCAAAATCACCACCGTATGTCTCCATATGGTCAGCATCAATATTTGTAACTACCGCTAGCATTGGCTGTAAGTGCATAAAGGATGCATCGCTCTCATCTGCCTCTGCGACCAGGTATCTTCCAGAACCGAGTCGTGCATTAGTATCTGCACTATTTAATTTGCCACCGATGACAAATGTAGGATCCAAGCCATCTTCAGCGAGAACGCTGGCAACAAAACTGGTTGTTGTTGTCTTGCCGTGGGTACCAGCAACCGCGATGCCATATCTAAAGCGCATCAGTTCAGCCAACATCTCAGCACGTGGTACAACCGGAATTCGACTTTCATGCGCAGCGACTACTTCCGGGTTGTCTTGTTTAACTGCAGTTGAGGTTACAACCACATCGCAACCGACAATATTTTCTTCGCTATGTCCGATGGTAACCGTCGCACCCATATTTTCTAATCGTTCAGTCACTGCATTATTCTGAATATCAGAACCGCTTACCTCATATCCAAGATTAAGTACCACTTCTGCAATACCGCTCATGCCCGCACCACCGATGCCCACAAAATGGACACGCTGAATACGACCCATACCAGGTTCACCCCGGCCGGTTTTAACATCGGTACTACGGCGTGCGTGCAGGATCATAACGATACCTCCATGCAATGTTGGACAACCTTACTTGTCGCATCAGGGCGTCCCAACTGTAATGCGCGCTTGGCCATTGCTAATAAATGTTCACGACCTAGATTGATCAGGTTTTGTAGCTCATCAGCTAATCGCTTGGGTGATAGCTCATTCTGCTGAATTAATAGTGCAGCATTCGCCTCACTCAAATATTTTGCATTTGCAGTTTGATGGTCATCAACCGCATAGGGATAAGGCACTAGCAAAGAAGCAACACCAACATTACTGATTTCAGCTACGGTCATGGCACCGGCACGACAAATGACAACATCTGCCCATTGATAAGCCTCATCCATATCCTCAATAAACTCGACAACACGCGCGTCAACACTCTCGTGCTTGTATTTGTCAATTGTCGACGCTGACTTTTGTTTGCCAGCTTGATGCCAGATTTCTACTTTATGTTCTGTCCCCAACATCGCAACAGCACTCGGTACAACTTCATTCAATGCTTGCGCACCTAAACTACCACCAACAACAAGTATTCGAATCGCTGACTGGCGCTTAGAATATCTCTGTTCTGCAGTTTCAACTGCCAATATTGATTTACGCACTGGATTGCCGGTGAAATAAACTTTTTTATTTTGTTTAAATGCATCAGGAAAGGCTTCTAAAACACGATTCGCAATTTTCCCTAATAATCTGTTGGTTAAACCAGGGATGGCATTCTGTTCATGGATCACTAATGGGCGAGCTAGCAAACGTGATGCAACACCGCCGGGCCAGGTAACAAAACCACCCATCCCAAGAACAAAACTTGGTTTGATGTTCAGACATATTTTGATTGCATGAAACGTTGCAAACATGATCTTAAATGGTGCCTGGATCCAGCGTAGGATGCCATTGCCACGCAGTCCCTTTATATTGATATACGAGATACTAAAACCTGATTCAGGTACAACTCTTGACTCAATACCATTACGCGTACCTAACCAGTGCACTTTGATCCCATTATCACGAAGTGCCTCGGCAACAGCTAATGCGGGAAATACGTGCCCACCAGTGCCACCGGCCATTATGAGTGCAATTTTTTCCTGCTTACTCATAGACTTTTCTACCCTTCTGAATAATTCGATCTTCTTTTCGTGTTTCATAATCTATACGCACGAGTAAGGCTACTGCTATGCACATAACAAGAATGCTACTTCCGCCGTAACTCATAAATGGCAGCGTTAATCCTTTTGTAGGTAACACTCCCATATTGACGCCGATGTTGATGAATGCCTGTAAACCAATCCAAATTCCAATTCCGTAAGCAACATAACCTGCAAATGGTCGTTCACGATTTTCAGCTCTTCTACCAATCAACAAGATGCGGAACACTAAAAATGAAAACAAGCCAATAACCGCTATTACTCCGAACAAACCCAATTCTTCAGCCAGCACCGCGAACAGAAAATCTGTATGCGCTTCTGGCAAGTAAAATAATTTTTGAACACTTGCACCTAAACCAACGCCAAACCATTCACCCCGGCCAAATGCGATCAATGCCTGTGTTAGCTGAAAACCACTATTAAAAGGATCATCCCATGGGTCCATAAAACCAGTTAAACGCTGCATACGATACGTAGAGGTATACACCAACAGCGCTAAAGCACCTGAAACAGAAGTAATTAAAATCATAAACTGGCCAACACGTACCCCGCCTAACCACATCATTGCGACTGCTGTACTAATAAGGACTGCTGCGGCACCAAAATCCGGTTCTAACAATAACAACACCATCACGATCATTAACAAGCCAAGAGGTCGCCAAAAGCCTGCTGCAGTAGTACGAACCGCATCAATATGCCTTACCAGATAACCTGCTAAATATAAAATCATGAATAGCTTTACAAACTCTGAAACTTGTAAGCCAAAACTACCAACTGCTATCCAGCGCGTACTACCATTTACGTTTTTACCAAGCCCAGGAATAAAGACCAGCAATAAACCCAGCAGGCTAACAATAACAAGTGCTGGACCAAGATCTTGCCAGACACGCATCGGTACCTTGACTAATATGAAAGCTGCAAATAGCCCAATTCCAGCAAACATCATTTGACGCCATAAATAATAAAATGGCTCACCAATATTTTTTTCTGCAATCGAAACTGATGCCGAACCCACCATGATCAAACCAAGAATTAACAACGCCAAGACTGTGCCGAGCAACCAATAGTCAGAGGTCCAAATAATTTTTTGTTTTTGAATCTTCTGATTGAATGCAGCATGCATATATGAAGTTAAGGTTTCGCT
Organism: uncultured Ectothiorhodospiraceae bacterium; assembly: GCA_947259575.1. GTDB lineage: Bacteria > Pseudomonadota > Gammaproteobacteria > UBA6429 > Thiohalophilaceae > SZUA-24. Next base: position 12,855 of record CAMYMU010000034.1, read on the forward strand.
CATGACGTCACCTCTTTTACTAACCGCATAAATTCATTGCCTCGATGCTCATAACCATCAAACATATCGAAACTTGCACAAGCCGGAGATAACAATACAATGTCTCCAGATTTTGCCTCTTGATCTGCTTCAACAACCGCTGATTCCAGACTATCGACTATTGTGGTATTCACTCCCGTACCCAGTGCCTCGGCAATTAACTGTGCATCTTCACCCAGCAGAAAAACATGTTTTGTATATTTTTCCAGAATCGTATGTAAATCAGAAAAATCTTGTCCCTTGCTCTGGCCGCCCATAATAAGAATCAAGTTTGAGCTATCCATACCTTGTATAGCGGCTACTGCTGCACCAACATTGGTTGCCTTAGAATCATTAAACCACTGCACTCCATTATGCTCAGCGACCCATTGAGTCCGGTGAGCTAAGCCGGAAAAGTTTTTTGCCGCCTCAAGCATTGCAGGCATAGGCAAATCAATTGCAGTGCCGAGTGCAAGTGTCGCCAGCACATTGGCAATATTGTGCTGTCCTTTTAATTTCAATGCGCTAACTGGAATTAATGCTTGTTCGCCCTGGCACAGCCATAGTTCATCATTCTTAGTCAACAAGCCGAATTGATTATTTGCCGTTGGTTGCTTCAGAGTGAAGCCAAGCGTCTCGCGTGATGTTAATTCATCACCTAGCAATGAAAGCACAAGCTCATCATCAAGGTTAACGATAATTTTTCCCTGGCCTGATATTATTTTGCGCTTGGCCGCTGCATAATCAGCAAGCGAGGCATAGCGGTCCATGTGATCTTCGCTAATATTTAATATGGTACTTGCTGTAGCTTGTAGACTATTGGTTGTTTCTAATTGAAAACTGGATAGCTCGAGTACATATAAATCTGTAGTTACATCATCGTTGATCTGCTCTAAAACAGGCACTCCAATATTTCCAGCAACAACCGTCTCTCGTTTTGCTTTGCGCGCCATCTCACCCAACAGTGTCGTTACTGTACTTTTGCCATTTGAACCCGTTATTGCAATTACAGGTTTTGTTGTGCACAACGCGCAAATTTCGACATCACCAATCAGTGACTTACCTGATTTCAATGCAAACTGTAAGACTGGTTCTTTTAAGGCAATTCCCGGACTCACGATTAACACGTCAAACTCGGTTACAAACTCCTTATCGAGAGCACCGGTGCGTACTTCGATATCAGAATACTCGCTTCTCATTTGATACATACCAGGAGGTTGGTCACGACTATCCATAACAGCAAACTCAACTTTCCTATCGGCAAGAAATTTAACGCAAGATAAACCTGTCTTCCCCAGGCCAACAACAAGCACACGCTGATCTTTAAATATGTCAGCGCAAACTAATTGTCTTTCTGCTTTTTGCATTACTTGCACATCCAGCCTCTCTTAGCGAACCTTCAATGTAGCCAAACCGATCAACACCAGAATAACGGTGATAATCCAAAAACGAACTATCACACGAGGTTCCGGCCAACCTTTTAATTCAAAGTGATGATGTAAAGGTGCCATCCTGAAAATGCGCTTACCCGTTAGCTTGAAAGAAGCAACTTGCAAAATCACCGACACTGTCTCGATAACAAACACACCACCCATAATAAATAATACAAATTCCTGTCTAACCATAATGGCGATAACACCAAGTGCAGCACCGAGAGCAAGCGCACCAACATCACCCATGAATACCTGTGCCGGATAAGTGTTAAACCATAAGAATCCGAGCCCTGCTCCTACCAATGCACCGCAGAAAATAACTAACTCACCTACTCCTTTTATGTACGGGATAGATAAATATTCTGAGAAGTTTGCATGACCAGTGGCATACGCAAATATGCCTAATGCACCGCCAACCATCACTGTTGGTAAGATAGCCAGGCCATCGAGTCCATCAGTTAAATTCACTGCATTACTGGAACCTACAATCACAAAGTACGAGAGTATTACAAAACTTATTGCACCCAATGGAATGGCAATAGACTTGAAAAATGGCACAATCAATTCTTTTTCTACCGGAGATGCTGTTTTGAATAAATAAATCGAAACTACGATTGCAAATAATGATTGCCAAAAGTATTTATATCGTGACTTGAGACCTTCAGGATCCTGCTTAATCAGTTTCTTATAATCATCAATCCAGCCAATGACACCAAAGCTAACTAATACACCTATTACTACCCAAATATAACGATTACTTAAGTCCGCCCATAATAACGTTGCAACTGTGACTGCAATCAAAATAAGCGTACCGCCCATTGTGGGTGTACCTGCTTTTGAAAAATGAGTTTCTGGTCCATCATTACGTACAGTCTGACCGATTTTTAAAATACTCAGCTTTTTGATCATATAAGGACCAATCAAAAAAGAGATCAACAATGCCGTAAGCACACCCAGAATTGCGCGCAGAGTCAAATAATTAAAGACATTAAAGCCGCTATAGAATTGTTGTAAGTATTCTGTAAGCTGAAAAAGCAATTTAACTCTCCCCGTTAGCCGCCAGAGCGTTAACTATGTTTTCCATTTTCATTACTCGCGATCCTTTCACCAACAAAGTCACATCATCTGCCAGATTATTTTTGATTTCTGAAATCATGCTTGGCTGATCTTCAAATACATAGCTGTCTTCGCCAAAGCCTTGCGCACTAAATTGCGCAAACTGGCCAATCGCATAAAGCTTATTCACTCCAGAGATACGTGCCTGCTTACCGGCATCTGTATGTGAATGTTCCGCTGCGCTTCCTAGTTCACCCATGTCTCCTAATGCCAGCAAGTGTGTGCCAGGGTATTCATTCAAAACCTGTAAAGCGGCTTTAAGAGAACCAGGATTAGCGTTATACGTGTCATCAATAATTCGGCTACCTGAAATGCCTTTTTTCAACTGTAAACGTCCACTGACTGCCTGCATGGACTCCAGGCCATTTTTAATAGACTCGATATACACCCCAGCAGAACCGCATGCTGCAGCAGCAGCCGCAGCATTCAACAGGTTGTGTTCTCCGGGTAAGTTATAATCTACGCTTACGGTTCCACCAGGTGTGGTGAGTAGTACATGGTCATTCTCTTTGCGAACCGAATAATCAGCTTCAGCGACTAAACCAAATGTACTAGTCTTTACACCCTTACATATCGATAACCAGTATTCGCTATACTGATCATCTTTATTAATAATGGCGGTACCATTCTTGCCTAGTCCTGAATAAATTTCTCCCTTCGCTCTGGCAACGCCATCTAAATCGCCAAAACCCTCAAGGTGTGCAGGCCCCGCATTTGTAATGACAGCAACGGTTGGTTTTGCAATGTGAGTTAGATACTCAATTTCTTTAGGATGATTTGCGCCCATTTCGATTACTGCCGCACTATGCCCTAAGTTCAAACCGAATAAGGTTAAGGGCACACCGATATCGTTATTTAAGTTACCTTTAGTCGCCAGCACATTATGTTCCTGTGAAAGTATGGCTGTGGTAATTTCTTTGACTGTGGTCTTGCCATTACTTCCGGTAATTGCGATCAGAGGAATATCAAACTGCATACGCCATGCATTTGCTAACTTGCCTAATGCAATTCTTGTATCGTTAACAATAATCTGTGGTAACGAAGTAGATATTTTTTTCGAGACCAATATTGCTATCGCACCATTTTTTTCCGCCTGTTCCGCATAATTATGTCCATCGAAGTTAGGTCCCTGTAATGCGACAAATAATTCGCCTTCGACACAACTACGAGTGTCAGTGTTTAACCCACAAATGGTTTTATCTTCACCCACTAGTTCACCTTGCACAGCATTAGCAATCTTTACCAGGTTCCAGTCAATAGATGAATTACTCATTTATTTTTACTTTCCAGTACTTGCCTTGCTACCAAGGCATCATCAAAATCAATTTTTTCATCACCAATCTGCTGGTAGGTTTCATGACCTTTACCAGCAATTAGCACGATGTCGTCCTGTGCTGCATTATTCAATGCATATTCGATTGCCTCACGGCGATCTTCTTTAATCGTTAATTTACTGGCGTCCATGCCCGCAACAATCTCACTGATGATATTTGCTGGAGTTTCATGACGCGGATTATCGCTGGTAACAACAACGTGATTAGCAAGACGTTCTGCGACATTCCCCATTAATGGACGTTTTTCTCGGTCACGATTTCCACCGCAACCAAATACACACCAGACATCATTACTAAAATGTTCTTGTAGTGAATGCAGGACTTGTTCAAGTGCATCAGGCGTATGTGCATAGTCAACAACCACCGTTGGCTGATTTGGTATACTGACAATACTTAGACGACCTGTAATCGGCTTTAAATTAGATAAACGACTGGCGATTTCTTCAAGGCTGAAACCTTTGCTAAATAAAACACCTGCGGTGGCAAGTAAGTTATAAACATTAAACAAACCATAGATATGATTGCTCACCACTGCTGTACCTGATGGTGTTTGCAAGCTAAATGCTAAACCGGATGCGGACTGCCTTATGTCGCTTGCGCTTATATCGCATTGGCTGTCATTGCTTGCGATACCATAACTTAGCGTGTTAACTGATCCAGGCAATTGCTTGATCAATTTTCGACCGAATTCATCATCAATATTTATGACTGCTGAATTGATCGTATCAACAGTGAACAGTTTGGTTTTAGCTGCAGCGTAATTTTCCAACGAACCATGGTAATCAAGGTGCTCGTGAGAAAGATTGGTATAGACCGCACAGTCAAAATGAATACTGTCTACTCGACCCTGGTCAAGCGCATGCGATGAGACTTCCATTGCAACGGCCTGTGAACCCGCTTCAACTAAATCTGCTAACCATGAGTGGCAAGTGATTACGTCAGGTGTGGTGTGTGATGAAGGCTGTAGCTTATCAAGAAAACCCCAACCAACTGTTCCAATAACAGCGCACGGTGAATCAATAGAAAGTGCCTGTGCAATGAAATGACTGCATGAAGTTTTACCATTTGTACCGGTTATACCGACCATAAACATCTGTTTTGATGGCTCGTGATAGAAACGGTCGGCTATTCTGCCGACCTTGTTTGACAATCCATCAATCGCGATTACTGGTACTTTTTTTCCCGAACTTGAAGTTCGCCATGCGATCGGTATTGGAACCGTCCCCTGCTCTGATTCCCAGATGACGGCACTCGCCCCAGCTTCAATCGCTTGATTAATATATTTTCTACCATCTACGGTCAAACCCGGTAGCGCTACAAACAGATCACCTTGTTTGACCATTCGACTATCCAGACTGAGCCTTTCTATTGATGTATTTGCTAACGTAGATACTTCCACCAAACCTTCCAGCAAAATATCCAATGTCATTGAAATCACTTTGTTGTGAGATGCCATCATTGCGCTCCCCCCAACATTGCAAAAGTTGCCGGTTTCTTGGGTAGCTTATCCGGCGAGATATCGAGCAAGCGTAAGGCACCAACCATAACACTACTAAAGACTGGGGCAGCAACAGCACCACCGTAATAGTGTTCACCACGCGGTTCATGAATTGTTATCGCCATCACTAATCGCGGGTTATCTGCAGGGACCATACCGACAAAAGTAGAAACGTATTTATCATCTGAATAACCATGTTTACCTACTTTCTTCACGGTTCCGGTTTTACCTGCAACATGAAATCCGGGGACCGCAGCTTTCGTACCTGTGCCACCTTGAGCAACAACACCCTTTAACATCTCTCTAATCTGCTTTGTATGTTTTGCTGAGATCACACTCTCACCTTCAACATGACCGGTCTGAAGTTCTATACTAAGTGGCTTGAGCATGCCATCACTTGCAAGCACCAGGTATGAACGTGCTAGCTGTAAAGTTGTAACGGACAAACCATAACCATAAGATAAAGTAGCGCGTTCAATATCACGCCATATCCGTGGTTGATGTAACGAACCCATCACTTCACCAGGTAACCCACTTTGAGTTACATCACCAAAACCAATGCGTTGGTGTACTTTCACCAGGTTATTAGGATCAATGGTTAATGCGATTTTACTTGCACCAACATTACTGGACTTTTCAATAACTGATGCCAACGTCATCCGACCATAGTTTTTAATATCACGAATTACGCTTTTACCAACTCTCATATAACCTGGTGAAGTATCGATAACAGTTGAGAGTTTAAACTTGCCCGACTCTAATGCCGCTGCAACCGTAAAGGGTTTAACGGTTGACCCTGGCTCAAAGGTATCGGTCACAACGCGATTCCGATAGCGATAGCTTTGTAGGTCAGCACGATTATTTGGATTGAAAGCAGGCTGATTGACCATTGCGAGGATTTCACCCGTTTTCACATCGAGGATTACTGCAGAGCCTGATTTCGCCTTATGCTCAAACACAGCACGTTTTAACTCACGATAGGTTAAGTACTGTAATCTGCGATCAATGCTTAGTACGAGATCCTTACCCGCGTGTGGTGACTTAATCAGGTCAACAGGCTTAACCACGCGCCCCAGGCGATCCTTCATTACTAGTTGACTACCATCGGTGCCTTTTAACCATTGATCATATGCGAGTTCGATACCTTCCTGACCAACATCATCTACATTAGTAAAGCCAACCACATGTGCTGCTACTTCACCCGTTGGATAATAACGACGGTATTCACGTTGAATGGATAAACCAGGTATTTCCAACTCGATAACTTTTTGCGCAAGCGATGGATTGATCCTGCGCTTAAGATAAACAAATTCTTTGCCTTCTTGTTTCTTGCTTGCAATCAACTTCTTTATTTGCTGCGGCTTCAAGTCAAGTAGTTTGGCAAGGTTGTATAGTTGCCTGGTCGTAGCTTTATACTGTTGGGGTTGAGCCCAAATAGAATCCACCGGCGTGCTAACTGCCAAAGGTTCACCATGCCGATCAACAATCATGCCCCGATGTGCCGCAACTGGAATCGAACGTAGCGCCCGCGCATCACCTTGTTCTTGTAAAAATGTTTTATTGGTTACGTGCAGATCAAAAGCACGCACGATCAGAGCCAGAGGCACAGTGAGTACCAGCACAAGAACAATGCCTATGCGAAATCGGCTAGATGGCTTGTGAACTTGCTCTGTCATGGTTTTATGATCACTACCTCTGCATAATCAACATTACGCATCTTTAAGCGTTTACGGGCTGCACTTTCGACACGACCATGGGTCGCCCAGGTGCTTTGCTCTAGTTGTAAACGACCCCAGTCAACATTTAAGTTGTCACGATTCGTCTCTAACTGGCGCAACTCGACATACAACATGCGGTTATGATGCTTGGAATAAATCACACCTATCGAGCTCGCTACGATGACTAACACCAAACAGACATTGAGCAGTCGCAGCATCATAATGATTTCTCCGCGACACGCATGATGGCACTACGTGCTCTTGGATTCACTGCAACTTCTTCCTTGCTTGCTTTTATCGCTTTACCGACCAATTTCAGTGGCGCATTCATCTCGACATGGCGTATTGGTAAATCATGTGGAAATTGTTCGCCCTTACTTTGCTCACGCATAAAACGTTTCACAATGCGGTCTTCTAAAGAATGAAAACTAATCACAACCAGGCGCCCGCCTTTTTCTAAGGCATCCACCGACGCGGCAAGGCATGCCTTAAGATCATCTAACTCATGATTAATCTGAATACGGATGGCCTGGAAAGTGCGAGTTGCTGGGTCTTTGCTTTTTTCGCGAGTAGGTACCGCTTGAGCAACAATGCTGGCCAACTGTTGGGTGCGGGTAATGGCAAGGTTTTCACGTTCACGTAAAATGGCGCGAGCAATACGGCGTGCATACCGCTCTTCGCCATATTCAAACAGGACCTTCACTAGTTCGTCTTCTTTTACTTGTGCCAACCACTCTGCTGCAGACATGCCCTGTTCGGGATCCATACGCATGTCGAGAGGGCCATCACGTCGGAAACTAAAACCACGTTCGGCATCGTCAAGCTGCGGAGAGGAGACACCAAGATCCAGCAACACACCATTTGCCGCCTGCCCCCAGTTGGTCTCGGCCAGGGCATCAGCAATCTCGGTGAAACTGCCACTATATATATAGGTACGTGGGTCGTCGGCAAAACGCTGCTGAGCAACCGCAATTGCTGCAGGGTCTTTATCCATGACCAGCAGGTGTCCCGAATCTGATAATTGATCCAGAATCATCTGACTATGACCTCCCCGTCCATATGTCCCATCGACATAAACCCCCTCGGGTTTGATTTTCAATGCTTCAATCGCCTCGTTGAGTAATACCGTTTCGTGTTGGTGTTCTTGCACCGGCATCTACAACGACAATGACTCCAGCTCGTCAGAGAGACCTTCATCCGCGTCAGTCTCCTCAAGCCATTGGTCACGGCGATCATTCCAGGTCTGTTCATTCCAGACCTCAAACTTGTTGCCCTGGCCGAGCAAAATGATGCGTTTTTCTAACTGCACCAGTTCACGCAAGGCGGGTGGCAACAAAATACGTCCGTGGGAATCGAGTTCGACTTCAGAGGCATGACCTAAAAGGAGGCGTTTTAGACGGGCAGCCTGCTTATTCAGACTGGGCAGACGAACCAGCTTGCGCTCGATGTCTTCCCATTCAGTCACGGGATAGATCAATAGGCAGGGATCACTCATATCGAGAGTGACCACTAACTGACCATCCGCGGTTGACTGCAAGCGATCACGGTACTTGGTTGGTACCGCCATGCGACCCTTGGCGTCGAGATTAAGAATCGTGACACCTCTAAACAAAATTTGTCCCCTTTAGACGAAATGATCCATTTGGATCCACTTTTTCCCACTACGTAACACTATAGTACTAAACCACCCACCGAACAAGTGAATTAGCCCACAAAAAGCAAGAATTCTTGCTTATCTGTCAGTAACTTAGCAGCACAGTGGACAAAATATGTACAGGAATTACAGCGCAGACGATGAATAAATATTCATCAAAAACAGAGAGTTATGAGATCTAGTTAAAGTAGAAAATTAGGAAATTTTGATCGAATAGTGATCAATTTTAGTAAGAGAGGTGAAAGTCGGCCGATAAGCCGGGTTCTGTCGTGGACAACCATTCATCTAGGCCATTCGTCGCCAAATGGCTCAAGCAGCCTACCCGAGTGCGATACGGGCCGCATCACTGCACTCCTATTTGGCCTTGCTCCGAGTGGGGTTTACCCTGCCACTGATGTTGCCATCAGCGCGGTGCGCTCTTACCGCACCATTTCACCCTTACCAACCGCCATACGAATATGACGGTGGCGGTATATTTTCTGTGGCACTTTCCATCGGCTCTCGCCGCCCAGGCGTTACCTGGCACTCTGCCCTATGGAGCCCGGACTTTCCTCTAGAAATCGAATTTCGAGCGGTTGTCTGGCCGACTTTCACCTACATTTTAACTTATCGTGCCCGCTTCTATCTATATAGTTATTCGCGATGCGTTCCTTGTGAATTTTGTAAATCCAGTGCTTGTTCATATAAGGCGTTCTTCTTTTGGCCTGTGAGATCCGCAGCCAGTTGCGCCGCATCTTTAAGGCTCATTTTGGTAAGCAAGCCGGACAAGAGTGAGCTGACTTCAATTTCGGCTATTTTCGGATCACGAATAGTCCTGGCTCCCTCGACCACCAGTACACACTCACCCTTTTTCTGCTCAGGATTTGCCGTTACCCACTCTAATAGCTCAGCGACCTGATCCCGCTTAATAGTCTCATATAGCTTGGTCAATTCACGCACCAGACATACCACACGCTGTTCACCAAACACATCAGATAATGATGTGAGTGTGGCAACAATACGATGTGGTGCTTCATAGAACACCAACGTTCTCGTCTCATCTTTGAGTGCCCGTAATGCCTTCTCCCGCGCACCTGTCTTTGCGGGTAAAAAACCTTCGAAACAAAAGTGGTCAGTTGGAAGGCCCGCGACAGATAAGGCAGAAATCAATGCGCTTGGCCCTGGGATGGGAATTACTTTCAACCCCTGATCATGCAGACGGCTTACCAGGGTATAACCTGGATCACTAATCAGGGGAGTGCCCGCATCGCTGATCAGGGCAATCGACTTGCCCGAGTGTAACTTTGCTATGATTTCGTCGGCCTGTTCACGTTCGTTGTGTTCGTGTAATGCCATCATAGGGGCTTTGATACCAAAATGATTAAGCAGTTTTTGGCTATTTCGTGTATCTTCAGCTGCAATCAGGTCGACAGATTCAAGCACTTCCAGCGCGCGATGGGTCATGTCACCCAGATTACCGATCGGGGTTGCGACAATGTAAAGCGCACCAGTTGCATCAAACACGTTATAATCCTTTTATTGCGAACGAAGGAAGCTATTTATAATGACAAGACGTTTTACCATCTTATTCGTTTTCTTATTCATTTTCACTGGCTGTACCACCATAACGGAGGATGTCGAGACTCCAGATGAAATTTCCAGTGAAGATCCTGAACTGTTGTTTCAGGCAGGTCAATTTGAAAATGCCGCAAATGGATTCATCGCTCTCGCTAAAGAGACCACAGCTACCCAGCAAACTTTCTATAGCTTACGTGCAAGTGCCGCACTAGCACGCGCAGGAAAGATTGGCGAAGCTAAACAGTGGCTGGCGCAGACATATACTGACTCTCTAGATAGTTTTACCAACACCATATACAACCTAAGCCTGGCTCATATAGCAATAGCGGAAAGACATCCAGGCGATGTTCAGGATCTACTGGCCGATCCCATCGATCCATCTACGTCCGCTTTATATATCGCAGAGTTTTATAATTTACGTGCCGAGGCTTATACCCTCTCGGGCAACCGTTTGGAAACAGCACGTCAGTTAGTCGAACGTGAAAAATATTTGAGCGACCCACAGGGAATCCTGGCTAACCAGCAAGACATCTGGTCAGCTTTAGCAACCATGTCCGAACGTGCATTACACCAATTGCGCTCAGCACCTCCACCCGACACGTTGAGTGGTTGGATGGAACTGGTAAAAACGGCTAAAGTGCATCAACTCAGCCCTGCACGCTTAAAAGAACAAATTTTTCTGTGGCAGGAAAAATACCCCAACCATCCTGTCTCTGAAGATATCCTGCAAGCGCTTTCCGAACGCAAACAAGAGGACGTCGCTTACCCGGATCGACTGGCGATAATGTTACCGTTAAGTGGTAAATTTGCTAAAGCAGGTGAAGCATTACGCGATGGTTTCATGGCCGCCTATTTTACCTTGCGCCCAAATAGCAGTCAGTCGATACGCATTTATGACGTAGGTGGCACAGAAGATGTCTCAAGCGTTTACGAACAAGCCGTCGACGAAGGTGCCCAATTTATTGTCGGACCATTAACAAAAGCGGCGGTCGGTCATATCAGTGAAATGGATGAACTTCCTGTTCCCATCCTGGCCCTAAACTATTCACTCGACGATGAATCCGCACGCGGTAATTTTTACCAGTTTGGCCTCTCCCCTGAAGAGGAGGCACGTCAGGTTGCCGAACGTACCTGGCTTGATGGTCATGTTAATGCAGCTGTACTTGCACCCATTGGCCCCTGGGGGGAACGAATTTATCAAGCCTTTAAGGAGCGTTGGGAATTGATGGGTGGCAAGATTGTTGAACGACAGACTTACGAGCCAACCAAAACTGACTTCTCTATTCCGATTCGCATGTTACTCAACATCGATGACAGCCAACGACGCTATCGTCGCATGGCAACCACCCTGAAACGAGATATTAAATTCACCTCACGTCGTCGTCAGGATATTGATTTTGTCTTTGTTGCAGCCTACCCAAGACAGGCCAGACAAATCAGACCACAGCTCAAATTTTATCATGCCAGTGATGTACCCGTTTATGCGACCTCGCATGTTTACACAGGTATTCTCAATCAGGAACGTGACCGGGATATGGATGGACTGCTGTTTGGTGACATGCCGTGGGTATTATCAGAGAGCACCGCACACCGTGGCATTCGCTCCGAAATTGATAGTCAAATATCAGATTCGGGCAATGCCCTGCAACGTCTCTATGCACTTGGTATCGACGCCTTTAATATAATCGGTGCCCTGAATACCTTAAGAAACTATCCGTATGAACGTTTTGATGGTGAAACTGGCAGTCTTAGCCTCGACGAAAAGCTAAGAGTTAGAAGACAATTGACCTGGGTGAAATTTAGAAGTGGGCGTCCCGTCTCCCTGGATCAAGGTAATCTATAATTACACTAGAATTACGCAAAATTACATTGAGCTGAAAGTTAAAGGATAAACACTGTTGGGATACACCCAGGAAAAAGGACAATACGCTGAAGAACTTGCTTGCAACTATCTGAAGCAACAAGGACTGTCCTTGGTAAATAAAAACTATCATTGTCGGTACGGTGAGATTGACCTCATAATGAAACAAGACGCGACCATTGTATTTGTAGAAGTTCGTTTCCGAAAGGCAAATAGTCAGGTAGATAGCATCACAAGTATTGATGCTCGTAAACAGCAGAAACTATACCGAAGTGCCGAAAATTATTTACAACGCAACAACATTCATCACTCCATACCCGCGCGGTTTGATGTTGTTGGTATCACCCAGTCAGCCAATTCTGACCCCACAATTAATTGGATACAAAACGCGATAGAAGGCTAGCGTAACCATGAATGAACAAGACCAGATAAAGGCGCTCTTTTCAGCCAGTATTAGTACAAAACAAACGGCAGCCGAGACCATGGCGGAAGATATTGCCAAAGCGGTTGAATTGCTCGAAGCCGCAGTAAAAAATGGTAACAAGGTGCTAAGCTGCGGCAATGGTGGCTCTGCGGCAGATGCCCAGCATTTTTCCTCGGAGTTCATCAATCGCTTTCATCAGGATCGAGATAGCATACCCGCCGTTGCACTAACGACAGATAGCTCGACCATCACCTCGATTGCCAACGATTATTCATACGATGAAATATTCTCTCGTCAAATATCATCCCTCGGGCAACCCGGCGATATATTACTCGCGATATCCACCAGTGGTAACTCAGGCAATGTTGTGCGTGCCATGCAAGAAGCAAGTAAGCGAAATATGCATACGATTGCCTTTACCGGCCGTGATGGTGGAAAAATGGCCAGCCTGATCCAGGACCAGGACATTGAATTACGTGTCCCGTCTGAGACAACCGCGCGTATCCAGGAAGTCCATTTGCTTCTGATTCACATTCTGTGCGCCAGGATTGATAACCGCCTGTTCAATCTTGATGAGTGAAGCCACCATTTAGGCAGCAGAAATTGTGAAAATGTGTAAATAATCACAGTTTTAATATGCTCTTTGCCTAATAATTGGTCCCACTAAAAAAAATAAAGATTAACAAAATGGGAAGGGCGTCATGGCAACAATTCGCCGAATTACCGGGAAGATTGTTTCAACCTATGTAAAACCTATTGCGGTTAAACGTGTGGTTAAACAATTAGTTTCTACAGCACAAGCAAATGGGCAAAATAAAAGACCCGTGCGTCGCCAGATCGATCGCCGCTGTGGACGTGATCGTCGCCAGCAACAACATCCCATCATAATCGACCTTCGAAGTTCTTATGCTCGCAGATTGAATAGTCGTCGTGATTATGAAGACATGAATGACAACGCTGGGATAGATACTTACGCTTAGTCTATCGCTTGCTTCTGCATGTAAACCAACTCATAGAGTTGTTGATCTGCTTCACTAAAACAACAGGCAATAATCTTTTCAAACTCCGCAGAATGCTCAATCATGTTTTCTAATGCGATATTACAAGCATCACTCTTCGGGAAACCATAGACACCTGTGCTGATCCCAGGAAAGGCGATTGATTGCAATTCATATTGTTTGGCAAGCGCAAAACACTGCTGATAGCAACTCGCTAATAACTCGGGCTCATTTGCCTGGCCACCCTGCCAGACCGGACCAACTGTGTGAATAACGTATTTGGCTGGTAAATTAAACCCTGGGGTTATTTTCGCCTGACCAGTTTTGCAGCCATTCAATAGTTTGCATGCTTCAAGTAACTCTGGTCCGGCAGCACGATGAATAGCACCATCGACGCCACCCCCACCTAACAAACTCTGGTTTGCAGCATTCACGATGGCATCAACCTTGAGTGTGGCGATGTCAGCATGAACAATTTCGATCATGAGTAAGAGGGGTTACTTAACGATGCGGAGATTAGGTTTATCTGGTTTTGGAGGGCTGGGCTCATCATCGCCTTCACTGAAAACCATACCTTGCCCATTCTCCTTTGCATAGATTGCCAGTACGGCATCGATAGGAAAAATAACATCCATAGGTTTTCCGGAAAAGCGTGCATTAAAATTCACACTCTCATTTCTCAATTCCAGATTATTAACGGCTCTTGGTGCAATATTGAGAACAATCTTGCCATTCTCAACGTATTGCCTCGGGACGTGGACATCATCGTTACTAGCATCCACCAGTAAATATGGTGTGAGTTCGTTATCGACTATCCACTCGTATATCGCTCTGAGTAAATAGGGTTGGCTTGGGCTTAAATCCATGATCTTTTTCTCACAAACTTTAGCAAAAACCCTTGCGGGAAGTTACAGTACTAAATGCGCATTTCTTTTTCAGCCTCAGTCAGGCTTTCTAAAAATGCATTACGTTCAAAAATTCTATCCGCATAATTCATTAGTGGTTTAGCCGCACCAGGTAATTGAATACCATATTCGGGCAAACGCCATAGCAGTGGTGCAATTGCGCAGTCGATAAGACTAAACTCATCGCTCATAAAGTATGGCTTAGATTCGAAAATCGGAACCGCACTTAATAAACCATCACGCAAATCAGTACGCGCAGCGTCAGCATCAGAACCACCAGCACTGATTTTATCTGCCAGGCTATACCAGTCACGCTCAATGCGATAAAGCATAAGACGGTTACGCCCTCGTGAAACGGGATCAACCGGCATCAATGGCGGATGGGGAAAACGTTCATCCAGATATTCAACAATTACTTGATGTTGATAAAGCGCAAGATCGCGATCCACAAGCGTCGGTACGCCACCATATGGATTTAAGTCGAGCAGATCTTCAGGTTTGTTATCTTCGGTAACAACCTGCATCTCAAAATTAATACCTTTTTCTGCCAATACAATACGTACTGTATGACAACGTGGGCAGACATCGGATGAAAATAATGTCATTGCCAGACGGCGATTAGTGACTTGCGCCATACTCGAAGTACCTCGATTTATCTTGCTAGCGTGTAGTGCAATAAGGGGACATAGTCCCCTCATGCAAAATGATTATAGACGAACTCTAATGTAACTATTTCTAGTGTACGTCTTTCCAGTATTCCTTCTTCAACATATAAGCAAGCAGGAATAAAATTATTAAGAAGAACATTACAAAGATGCCGGTACGTTGGCGTTCGAGCTGGATAGGCTCAGCCATATAGACCATGAAATTAACCAGGTCAGTAACGGCACGCTTGTATTCAGCATCCGACATGGTGCCTTCAGTTATGCGGACTAATTCCATGATCTCGTGACCGTCTTTGTCTTTCATGACTTTGCCATCGGCGTCTTTCTTGGGTACACGATCTTTCAAACCATCAAGCTCCCACAATACATGCGGCATACCAACATTACTGAAGGTAGTATTGTTAACACCGAAGGGACGTTTTGAATCGACATAGAAAGTCGTTAGATAAGTGTATAACCAGTCAGCACCTTTGGCACGAGCAGTCAGTGTCAAGTCAGGTACCGGTGTACCAAAGTACTTTTCACCATCTTCCTTACGCAAGGCCACGGTCATCAGCTCACCAATCTTCTTCGCTTCACCTTCTTCCAGCTTATCGAAGTCGAAATTGGCAACGAACATCAAGTTATCCAGAACTTGATCATCCGTCAGGCCCAGGCCCTGCCCAACACGGCTATAACGCATCATGCTGGCAGAGTGACAGCTTAGACAATAGTTAACAAAGAGCTTGGCACCATGACGCAGTGAACTCTTGTTCTCCAGGTTGATATCTGCCTTCTCTAGATGCACATCACCAGCGGCATGCGCAAACAATGGTAGACACAACAACAAACAGGTAATCAGTTTCTTCTTCATTTTGTCACCCTTTCTGGAACAGGTTTAACAACTGCTGGTACGACATAAGCAGGCAGAATCAGGAAGTACGTGGTATATGCTAATGTGAACAGGGATATCACGGCAGTAATTTCTGCACTAACTTCACCAGCCCACCAGTACCAAATAATACCGAGCGTCACTATGCTATACAGCGCAACCAATGGAGCACGGAACATACTCGACGTAATCTCAGTACGACTGTAATAAGGCATATAAAGAAAATAGCCGAAGTACACCAGGGTCGCACACTGCGCAATCATCGTCTTGACTGGGCTTGCGGATACCACGCCTAAGTAACCTAACCAGATGAAGCTGACAACAAACCCAGCTAATGCCAGCTTAGTACGTAGGTCCTTATAACGAATCGACTTAACCGGTGAGCGGTCTATCCAAGGCAGGAAGAACAACACCACAATCGCCGCGCCCATAACAATTACACCCGGGAATTGCGAACCAAACATTGGTGGTACCGCACGCAACATGGCATAGAACGGTGTGTAATACCAAACCGGCGCAATATGATCAGGCGTCTTTAATGGGTTGGCCGGTTCAAAGTTAGGTACTTCGATAAAGTAACCAAACATAGTCGGCGCAAAGAACACCACCGCAAAGAAACCAATCAGGAACACCACTACACCCAGAATATCTTTCACGGTGTAGTAAGGGTGGAACGGAATACCATCAAGTGGAATACCATCTGGACCCTTGTTCTTCTTGATCTCGATACCATCAGGGTTACCCGAGCCGACTTCATGCAGCGCCATGATGTGCGCAGCAATCAACATGATCAGTACCAACGGCACGGCAATCACGTGGAAGGCAAAGAAACGGTTCAAGGTGGCATCAGAGATAACGAAGTCACCACGAATCCATTCAGACAGAGGCTCACCAATACCGAAAGGTACGGCAGCAAACAGGTTAACAATTACCTGGGCACCCCAATAAGACATCTGTCCCCAAGGTAACAAGTAACCAAAAAAGCCTTCAGCCATCAGAGCCAGATAAATAAATACACCGAAGATCCAGATGAGTTCACGCGGCTTACGATAAGAACCGTAGATCAGACCACGGAACATGTGCAGATAAACCACGATAAAGAACGCAGAAGCACCGGTTGAATGCATGTAACGGATAAACCAGCCCCACTCCACATCACGCATGATGTATTCAACAGATTTGAATGCCTCAGGGATACCGCTGGCATCTAGCGATGCATCTGGTTTGTAGTGAATAGTCAGGAAAATACCGCTGACGATCTGGATAACCAGTACTAACAGAGCCAAAGAACCAAAGTAGTACCAGAAGTTAAAGTTTTTAGGCGCGTAATATTCAGATAAGTGCTCTTTCCACAGTTTGGTCAGCGGAAAACGATCATCAACCCAGCCTAATAATGCCATCATCATATTCATTAGGCAGTCCCCTCTGAATCATCACCCACCAAAATCGTGGTTTCATTTAAAAACTTAAACTTGGGAATCTCAAGATTCGAAGGAGCGGGTGCACCTTTATAAACGCGGCCAGCCAGATCAAAAGTAGAACCATGACAAGGGCAGTAAAAGCCACCAACCCAGCCTTCTTCAAAACCGGCTGGAGCCAGATCAGGGAAGTGCTTGGGAGAACAACCCAGGTGAGTACAAATACCGACCATGACAAGCAAATTCTTATTCTCTGCACGTGAGCGGTGCTCGTTCTTTGCGTAGTCTGGCTGCTTTGAGCCATCAGAAGTTGAGTCAGTTAATTTCGCTTCGAGCGAGGCTAGATCGGCAAGGTTTTGATCGGTACGTTTTAAGATCCAAACCGGCTTTTTACGCCACTTGACCGTAATCAGCTCACCCGGTTGAAGCTTGCTGATGTCATATTCAACTGATGCACCCGCTGCCTGAGCCCTGGCACTTGGAAGCATGGATTTAACAAAGGGGACAGCGATCGCTGCTGCTCCTACGGCACCAGTTGCAGCAGTCATGCCAACTAAAAACCGGCGTTTACTTTGATCTACTTCTTCGCTCATGCGATGTCTCTCCGCGTCGTTTTAACCATGACCAGGCCATGATTTAACTCGTTCGAATTTTAAGTAAGAATGTCAGAATATTATTGAATAGCCTGACGAAAACGGTGGCATAGTTTGCAGGAATGACCCTAATCGGTCAAGCAGTACTTGAAAAAATAACTAAATATCAAAGGGTTATACTGGGTTATCAATATCTACATAGAAATGATTTATATCAAAATCTTCTGCCAGACGCGCCCCGAGAGCCTGTACTCCATAGCGCTCAGTGGCATGGTGTCCGGCCGCCACGTAATGAATCCCGGTCTCCCGAGCTATGTGAGTGGTCTGCTCGGAGATTTCGCCACTTAAAAACAGGTCCACACCCAGCTCAACGGCCTGATCAATATATGACTGTGCACTGCCTGTGCACCAGGCAACTCTTTGAATCTGTTTGAGATCTCCCGCAATATGGAGTGGCTCGCGCTCCAACTGCTCCTGCACCACAGCGAGAAATTGCTCGACAGATAGCGCAGATTCCAGGCTGCCATAAAGCCCAATAGCAGGCTGTTCACGGCCAAACTGACCCTCAATACCAAGCCCCAGCTTTTGCGCAAGCTGGGCATTATTACCAAGCACCGGATGGGCATCGAGCGGCAGATGATAGGCGAGCAGGCTAATATCCGCTTTGAGTAAGGCCTGCAGACGGCGACGTTTCAGTCCCACAATCCGCGCATCTTCACCCTTCCAGAAATAGCCATGGTGGACCAGAATTGCATCCGCCTTTTTCTCGATGGCAGCATCGATCAGCCCCTGGCAGGCAGTGACGCCACTGACAATTGTTTCAATCTGGTCTTTGCCCTGCACCTGCAGACCATTAGGACAATAGTCGCGAAAACGATCGACCTCCAGAAGGTCATCGCAGTGACTAACCAAGTCGTTTAATTTCACCATGCACTCGCCATCTCCATCGGTTATGCTTATAGCTAACCTCTATTCTAACTCAAGTAAAAACATGCAACTCAGAAAAAATATCGCTTTTATATTCCAGTTCACGACCATCGGTCTTGCCCTCGCCTTTGTCATCATTTATTTATACCCGAACCTGCTCGGTAACCAACCGCAGGAAGTTCTGCTTCAACAAGGTGAAGGTGAAATTAAACGTCTCGAACCAAGTAAAGGGGTCGTCTCCTATGCGGCTGCCGTGAAAAAAGCTGCACCCGCTATTGTAAATATCTACGCAACTAAACTGGTTACTCAAAAACGTACACCTTTTTTTGATGACCCCCTGTTCCGCCACTTCTTTGGCGATGAGGAAAGTGCAACCCGTCAGCGTAAAGAACCCAGTCTAGGTTCCGGCGTAATTCTTAGTAGCGAGGGATATATTCTTACCAATAACCATGTCATCTCGGATGCAGCAGAGATCGCTGTTGCCTTAAATGATGGACGTACTACCTCTGCCAAGCTGTTTGGTGCCGACCCCGAATCAGATCTGGCCGTTTTAAAAATCGAGCTAAAAGACCTTCCCGTTGTTACCCTGGGACGTTCCGACAATCTGGAGGTCGGTGATGTTGTCCTTGCGATCGGCAACCCCTTTGGTGTCGGTCAGACTGTTACCTCAGGTATTGTCAGCGGTCTGGGACGAACAGAGTTGGGCATTAATACTTTTGAGAACTTCATTCAAACGGATGCAGCAATTAACCCCGGCAACTCAGGTGGCGCCCTGATCAACGCCAACGGCGAATTAGTTGGTATCAATACAGCAATCTTCAGTCAAAGTGGCGGCTCTCACGGTATTGGTTTTGCGATTCCCGTGAACCTCGCTAAAGATGTCTTAACCCAATTGATAGAACACGGGCGAGTGATACGCGGTTGGTTAGGAATAAAGATCCAGGACATCTCGCCGCAACTGGCCAAGGCCTTCGAGCTGGACTCAACCGATGGCGTAGTGATTAGTAATATTGTTGTAAATGGTCCGGCTGACAAAGCAGAACTGGATCGTGGTGACATTATCACTCATGTTGATGGTAATAAGGTGCGCGATTTCCGTGAAACACTGAATCAAATCAGCATGCACAAACCGGGTGATAAAATTACGCTATCGATTATTCGTGATGGTAAGAAAATGGAGAAGACGGCAATGGTTAGTGAACGACCCAGTAGCTAAGCTTAGTTTGCTAACGCAGTTGTTAGCGCCGACAGGAAGGCTTCATTTTCAGAAGGTAAACCGACTGTCACCCGTAAACAATTGTTTAAACTCGCTGATGACTTGGAAAGATTTTTGATAAGCACCTTTTGTTGTTTAAGTGAATCAAATACCTCATCTGCCGATTTGCTCTTGCAACGAAACAGGACAAAATTTGCCTGGGTGGGATAGACATCTATCCCTTCCAGCGCGTCCATACTTGTAACCAGGCTTTCACGATCTTTTTTAATCTGCTCCGTTTGCTGATTTAGCACATCAACATTATCCAGGGCAAACTCTGCACTGAGTTGGGTCAGGACATTGATGTTATAGGGTAAACGCACTTTATCGATTTCATTGATTAGTTTTGCTGAGCCTGCCATATAACCAAGTCGAAGTCCTGCCAAGCCCATCTTCGAAACCGTACGCATAACCAGAAGGTTTTCATACTGTTCTAACTTATCCGCATAGGATTTGTCGGCAAAAGCATAGTAAGCCTCATCAATCACAACCAGGGCATCAGTTGATAAAATGATCTTGTCGATCAGCGCCTCATCAAACAAATTACCTGTTGGATTATTCGGATAGGCAAGAAATATGACGGCTGGTTGATATTGCTCGATGGTAGTCAATGTTGCGCCAGCATCAAGACTGAAATCATCAGCCAATGACACCCCCACATAAGGCATATCAAGAAAGGTAGCGATCATCTTGTACATGACAAAGCTCGGTTCGACTGACATTACCGTTCGATCAGATCCACTAACTGCCATCATGATCATCTGGATTAATTCGTCTGAGCCATTACCTAGAATGATGTCAGCACTGTCAGGAATATTTAATGATGAATAGATTTTTGACTTGAGTAACTGCGCAGAAGGATCAGGGTAACGGTTTAACTCTGATTGCTTAAGTAATTCCAACCATTTACTGGTTAACTCGTCGGACCAACGATAGGGATTCTCCATCGCATCGAGTTTGATATAACCCGATGAGTCCGGAACATGGTAAGCCGATAAGGCTTGTATCTCAGGACGAATCCAGTTTTTCATAGCTGATTTTTCAATATAAGAACTTATGACTTGATTCGATATTCCGCGGAACGTGCGTGAGCAGTCAGTCCTTCTCCGTGCGCTAACGCCGAGGCCGTTTTACCCAGTTCAGATGCACCATCAGCAGAACACATGATCAAACTCGAGCGTTTTTGAAAATCGTAGACTCCCAACGGAGAACTAAAGCGTGCCGTACGCGAGGTTGGTAAAACGTGATTGGGACCAGCACAGTAATCGCCAATGGCTTCAGCAGTGAAACGTCCCATGAAGATTGCACCTGCGTGCTTAACTTTTTTCGCCCAGTCTTGTGGATCATCCATCGACAACTCTAAGTGCTCAGGTGCAATATGGTTAACCACATCGATCGCCTCATCGAGGTCTTTTACTTTAATGAATGCACCACGAGCATTAAGCGAAGCCTCAATAATTTCAGCGCGGGGCATCGTTGCCATTAACTTGACCATGCTCTGCTGCACTTTTTCAAGAAAATCACCATCCTGTGAAATCAATATTGATTGTGCATCTTCATCGTGTTCCGCTTGCGAAAACAAATCCATAGCAATCCAGTCAGGATCGGTCTTACCATCACAGACAACCGCAATCTCTGAGGGTCCGGCGATCATATCAATGCCGACTTTACCAAATACCATTGACTTGGCCGTGGCCACAAATATATTTCCAGGTCCAACAATTTTATCAACCCAGGGAATCGTTTCGGTTCCGTAGGCAAGAGCAGCAACCGCTTGTGCACCACCTACTGCGTAAACGGCATCAACCTCGGCAATTTTTGCCGCGGCCAGTACCAGATCGTTGACCACACCATCAGGCGTTGGCACCACCATGATCACTTCTTCAACGCCAGCTACTTTGGCGGGTATAGCATTCATTAACACTGAGGAAGGATACGCCGCTTTGCCACCGGGAACATAGAGTCCAACTCGATCAAGTGGTGTCACTTGTTGACCCAGTACGGTGCCATCATTTTCCTGATACGACCAACTCTCTGATTTTTGTTTTTCGTGATACAAACGCACACGATCAGCGGCTTTTTGTAAAGCCTGATACGCTTGTTTATCAATCTTGTTGGCCGCTGCATCCAGATCGGCTTGCTTGATAGTCAGTTCGTCCATTGATTGAACACTCATGCGATCAAACTGGTTGGTGTAATCGATGACAGCTTTATCGCCTTCACTACGCACACGGGCAATGATGTCACGAACCAACGTATTTACTTTGTCATCAGAAACACTTTCCCAGGCAAGAAGCTCGTCGAGCTCCGTCCAGAAATTCTCGTCACTTGTTGAAAGTTGTTGTATATCCAGATTAGACATTTTCATTTTACGGCTGCTGCAAAACTATCAATCAGTGCTTGAATACTCTTGTGTTTCATTTTCATTGCGGCCTTGTTTATGACCAGGCGTGAACTAACATCACAAATATGTTCGAGAGGCTCAAGACCATTTGCCTTTAAGGTATTTCCAGTATCCACTAGATCAACAATATAATCTGCCAGCTTAACAATCGGCGCAAGCTCCATTGAGCCATAGAGTTTAATGATCTCGACCTGCTTTCCCTGTTTCGCATAAAAGGCACGCGCACTATTCACGAACTTGGTAGCGATTCTTAAGCGCCCGTTCGGCGCAGGTTGCCCCTTAATACCGGCAGTCATCAATTTACATTTGGCGATCTTCAAATCAACTGGTTCATACAAACCTTCACCACCATGCTCCATCAACACATCCTTACCCGCAACACCTACATCCGCTGCACCGTATTGCACATAAGTCGGTACATCAGTCGCGCGAATGATCACAAGCTTCACATTATCCTGATTGGTATCCAGGATAAGTTTACGACTTGTCTCTGGGTCATCAACAGGTTCAATACCGGCTTGCTTCAGAAGCGGTAAGGTTTCTTTATAAATGCGTCCTTTTGACAGGGCGATAGTTAGTTTGTCACTCATAATATTATACTTTGTTTACGACGGTACTCAATTTATGACGGTGCTTTTTTACGACGGTACCTTATTACGACGGTACTCGGCGAATGGTAGCGCCAAGTTGTTGCAGTTTCTCTTCAATACATTCATATCCGCGATCAATATGATAGATACGTTCTACAATGGTATCACCTTCGGCAACCAGCCCGGCTAATACTAAGCTGGCAGAAGCACGTAAGTCAGTAGCCATCACTGGTGCAGAGGTTAGCTTATCCACACCATTACATACTACCGTGTTGCCACTTAACGCTAGATCTGCACCCATACGTTGTAATTCCTGGATGTGCATAAAACGATTTTCAAACACTGTCTCAATCACTGTGCCCGTACCTTCGGCAATCGTATTCAATGCACAAAACTGTGCTTGCATATCTGTAGGGAAAGCCGGATATGGTGAGGTTCTTAAGTCAACAGCCTTTGGCTTCTTGCCGTGCATATCGAGATCGATCCAGTCATCCCCCACTTCGATTTTTGCACCAGCTTCTTCAAGCTTGGCAATAATCGCATCACAGTGTGGTGGATAAGTATCCTTGAGCTTAACACTACCACCGGTTATCGCAGCAGCAACCAGATAAGTCCCCGCTTCAATACGATCCGGTAACACGCTGTATTCGGCACCGTGTAATTCTTCAACACCAGTGATGGTAATGCTGTCTGTACCGGCCCCTTCGATTTTTGCACCCATTGCGATCAAGCAGTTTGCAAGATCCACAACTTCGGGTTCACGTGCGGCGTTTTCGATAATCGTTACACCATCGGCGAGGGTTGCTGCCATCATCAGATTTTCAGTACCGGTCACCGTAACCAGGTCCATCACAATCTTGGCACCCTTGAGGCGTTTTGCCTTGGCGCGGATATAACCCTGTTCCACAGAAATGTCCGCGCCCATTAATTCCAAACCATGAATGTGCAAGTTGACCGGACGTGAACCGATCGCACAACCACCTGGCAACGATACCTCTGCTTCACCGAAACGAGCCAATAGTGGACCCAATACTAAAATCGAGGCACGCATAGTTTTAACTAACTCATAAGGTGCGGAAAAATTATTGATGGTCGAGCTATCCACTTCTACTTCGAGCTTCTCGCCCATAGTGATCGACACACCCATCCGTCCCAACAACTCCATAGTGGTAGTGATATCGTGCAAGTGAGGAATATTACGAATAGTAACCGGGTCTTTTGCCAGCAAGGTCGAAACGATAATAGGCAAGGCGGCATTTTTTGCCCCCGATATCCGGATCTGCCCATGTAGCTGTTTTCCACCGGTTATGATTAATCGGTCCATTGTTTTCGGTTTACCTTATGAAATAGTTAGCTGAACAGCATTACGAGACGCGTAACTTGCTCGCCTTCTCCCACTCTTCCGGGGTGTAAGTCTTGATAGTCAGGGCATGCAGCTCACCGCTGGTGATCCTGTCGTTGACAGTGGCATAAACCAGCTGCTGTTTCTTGACCAGGGATTTGTCGGCAAAGACTTCACCGACGACCGTTGCATCAAAGTGACTACCGTCGCCCGTTACGGTTACCTCACAGCCGGGTAAACCGGCCTCAATTAATTGCTTTACCTGATCTGGTTCCATATCTGTACCTGTATTGTCATGCAGCAGTGAAAATAATGCGCCATTTTAACGCGCAATGACGAACAAAGCGACGGGCAAAAGCCTGGCTGGGCACGAGAATGGGTTAATTTGGGATGATTTAGAGCTAGTGATTGATTGGCAGTACGGAATGTAACTCACAAACCCTGGCAATCTGTAATAACTGGTCAGGTATCTGTTCAAAACGCAGGGTGACATTTTGCTGTCGGGCTATACGCAACCAGTCGATCAGCAGTGCGAGACCGGCACTGTCGGCACGGGCTATCCTGGACAAATTTATCGTCACTTCACCACTCATTGCGACCATAAGCGGTTTTGTGTCCCGGGATACCTGCGACACATTTTGCATGGTCAGCTCACCACTCAGGGCATATTGCTGATCATTTATCTTTTCCAGAACAGGCTGACTCATCTTATTCTTTTTCTGCTTGTTCTTTGTCTTTGCTATCCATAAAGCTGGAAACAAATTGCGCGATTAATTTTTCTAACACAAGTGATCCCTGGGTTAACTCGATCTTGGAACCCTGTGCCAGGTGTTGTGGTTTACAGTCCAGACCTTTCAAGTCAGGCTCGCGACCCTCCAGTTCTGCCTGCAATTTTTCATCTTCGCAGGGGTCCGCTGCCGAACCAGGCAATAAGCCGACATACTTTTCACCTAGCAGACCAGCCGTGTAAATATTTGCAGAGGTGCCTGCTGGCAATTGATTATATTGTTCTTCAATTCGCATCGTGACAACGGCCTGGAAAGACTTGCCATCAAAACTGATATTGGTGACACGTCCCAGGGTAACACCAGCCATGGTCACAGGAGAACGTACCTTTAAGCCACTGGCGTCTTCAAAGTTTGCCTGAATTTCGTAGCCTTCACTATTTGAGTAAGTACCCAAATTGCTTACTTGCATGGCTAGCATAAATAAGGCGGCCATACCTGCCACTACAAATAAACCTACCCATATTTCAACTGTACGTGATGTCATCATAATCATGACTCTCCAAACATTAATGCGGTCAGAATAAAGTCCAGTCCCAGGACAGCTAATGATGAGTGCACAACGGTTCTCGTCGTTGCCCGACTCACTCCTTCAGAAGTTGGTATCGCATCATAACCTTCAAAAACTGCAATCCAGGTAATAACGGTACCAAACACAATACTTTTGATAACACCGTTAAGGATGTCATCATGATAATCAACGTTGGCCTGAATCTGAGACCAATAGGCACCTTCATCAACACCGAGTAAACCGACACCGACAAAGTAACCACCCAGTACACCGACTGCGCTGAAAATAGCAGCCAACAAGGGCATCGAAATTAAACCAGCAAGAAAACGTGGTGCCAACACACGCCGGACCGGGTCAATCGCCATCATTTCCATCGCTGATAGTTGCTCGGTCGCTTTCATTAAACCAATTTCTGCCGTCAAGGCAGAACCTGCTCGGCCGGCAAATAATAAACCCGATACAACAGGGCCTAGCTCGCGTACGAGTGATAACGCGACGACAACACCAAGCGATTCTTCGGCGCCGAATTTTACTAATGTGTTATAACCTTGTAGTCCCAGTACCATGCCAACGAATAATCCTGAAACGAATATAATCAATAAGGAAAGCACACCTACAGAATAAGTTTGCTGAATCAACAACCGTACCCGCGGTAACAACGCTGGAATACCCAATACGATGTTGACTAGCAGAATGCTGCCGCGCCCCAATCGTTGGAAGAAGCTCAGTCCTTTATGACCTAGAGTACGAATAGAATTCAGGCTCATTAGCTTGCCACTCCACTACTACCATTACTTTGAGCTCTTTGATCGGCACCGTCCATAAGATCGGCGAGATAGTCCTTGGCCTGATAATGAAATGGTACCGGTCCATCTGAGTATCCATTCAGGAATTGCTGAGCCCACTCAGAAGATGAGTTACCCAGCTCTTCGGCGGTGCCATGACCGACAACCTTGCCATTGGAAAGCAGATAAATGTAATCGGCAATACTGCATGTCTCAGCAATATCATGTGAAACGATAATACTGGTCAGTCCCAGGGCATCGTTGAGCTCTCGGATCAGTTTAACCAGCACGCCCATAGAAATCGGATCCTGACCAGTAAACGGTTCGTCATACATCATGATCATGGGATCCAGTGCAATAGCACGGGCCAGGGCAACTCTTCGGGCCATACCGCCGGATAATTCACTGGGCATGAGTTCGCGGGCACCACGTAAGCCAACCGCATGTAACTTCATCAGCACCAGGTCACGAATCATATCATTGGAAAGTTCAGTGTGTTCACGCAAAGGGAAAGCAACGTTTTCGAAGACATTCATGTCCGTCAGCAAGGCACCATTTTGAAATAACATGCCCATGCGTTTGCGTATTTGGTATAAGGCACCGTGCCCGAGGCCGGCGATATGCTGCCCCTCTACATGCACCGTTCCAGAACTAGGCCTTAATTGGCCACCAATCAGACGCAACATAGTGGTCTTACCGGTACCACTGGGACCCATAATGGCCGTAATCTTGCCGCGTGGGATATCAAGATCAACACCATCAAAGATCATGCGATCACCACGTTCAAAATGCAGGTCGCGCACCTTTACCAAAATGTCTGAATCATCTGCCATATTTAATTTTGTAATCTTCCCTCACTCATCTCAATCAGAGTAAGTCGAGGATAATACCTGCATTCGTTAAAAGTTGCATTGATGGTGGCTCACCATCAACAATTAAGACCTGGTTACGGTTTTCAGTCCCCGCAGCCAATATGCATTCAAATAATGTGCGCAATTGTTTTGGGTCGACTTCACCTGATAGTTTGGTCACGCTAACCGAGCCTAAAGCAAGGTTCGACTGTAATGCTGGTTCTCCTGTCCAGACTATTCCATAGTCTTTACCAGCAAATTCTTCTGTTAACCATGCCTGCAACTGGCGCCGTTTATCTGTAGCCAAATCATCCTTAATCTCAAAGCAAAGGGGATACTTGTCTGCTAACTCCATATATATAGCAAGATCAAACTCACTCACCTCGGTCTCGACCTTAATCAGCACGGCCAGGACCCTCTCCGCTAGCGCCTCGATTCCTCGCTCGGCCTCACTTATTTGGGCTGCTGTTGCCCCTTGTGCTGGCCACTCACAAATCATTTTCAGTGACTCATCACTCTCTTCAAGCCATTCGTCAAATTTATCTGCCTGCGTTGACCAGTAGCTGGCCGGTACCATCACTA
The DNA here is from genome assembly GCA_947259575.1 of uncultured Ectothiorhodospiraceae bacterium. GTDB lineage: Bacteria > Pseudomonadota > Gammaproteobacteria > UBA6429 > Thiohalophilaceae > SZUA-24. Next base: position 40,950 of record CAMYMU010000034.1, read on the forward strand.
CTTGAAATTCATTTCCGTAGTAACCCACCTGCCATTCATCGGGTAAATCCTCGGGATAAAATTCCCCGGACCAGCCTTCATGTATCCAGCCGCGAGCCCCAATCAAGACCACATGTTCGCTCAATGTCAAAAACCTTGTAGATGATTCAATTGGATTGATTATACTGGTGTTTGCCACAATGCCCAGCATATTGATCGTGGCTGAATCGTAACTGAACGAGCAACAAAAATAAGGGTTCATAAACAATGGGTGATGTAGTACGCTTCAAAAAGCCTAAATTGAAGGAAAAACACAAAGGCAAAACCCTTTGCCGTAGTGGCTTCCATAAGTGGGAAATCGATAAAAGCAAACCGTTCTCTGTGAAGCAAGGGAAGCTACTAACAGTTTATAAATGCAAGCGTTGCGGTAAAATCAAGACAACTGAAGAATAAAAACTCATACATGAAACTGACGCGTCTTTCTAAAAACCTAGTTCTAATCTTATGCCTGTTTGCCAGTTCATGCGCAACGGTCTCGGCACCCGATGATCGTGATCCCTGGGAATCCTTCAACCGTTCTATTGGTTCATTCAATGATGCATTTGATAAAGCAATTGCTGTACCGGTTGCCACTGCATACCAGGCCGTTCTACCTGATTTTATCGAGACGGGTATCTCCAACTTTTTCAGTAATCTGGGTGATGTCATTGTTATTGTAAACGACCTATTACAATTCAAGTTTGAACAGGCTGGTTCAGACTTCTCACGCTTAATAATGAATACTACCTTTGGACTGCTTGGCTTTATTGATGTCGCTACACATATGGATTTACCCAAGCATGACGAAGACTTTGGTCAGACGCTTGCAACCTGGGGTGTGGGTGATGGCGCCTACTTAGTGCTACCGTTTCTTGGTCCAAGCTCTGTGCGTGATGCAACGGGGCTGGTCGTCGACTTCAGTTTCCTTGACCCGGTAACCTATATTGAAGATGATGAAGCACGATGGTCATTGATAGCCTTACGCGCAGTTGATAAACGTGCTAATTTACTGGAAGCCAGCCGTATCCTGGAACAATCGGGCATCGATCCTTACGTCGCGTTACGTAATACCTACTATCAAATCCGTGAAAATCAGATTTATGATGGTAACCCACCTATTAAAGATGACATCAAGGCGCCAACAGAAGAAGACCTCAAGCTGGAAGACGAGCTTGAAAAAGAACTGTTACTTGATTCACTTAAATAAACCGGAATAGACTTAAACCCATGCAATTACTGATATATTCACTAGCCATTGTCGGCGGCTTCGCCGTATTAGTTTGGGGCGCCGATCGTTTTGTACATGGTGCAGCCGGCACCGCGCGTAACCTGGGCGTCTCTTCACTCATCATTGGTTTGACTATTGTTGGTTTTGGCACATCAGCTCCAGAGATTCTCGTCTCGGTCACTGCGACTATCAATGGCAATCCGGGGATCGCGGTCGGAAATGCAATTGGTTCCAACATTGCAAATGTTGGCCTGGTCTTGGGTGCAACCGCATTGTTTTTTCCCTTGGTCGTCGGTTCAGATACACTAAAACGTGAGTTTCCGATCATGCTTGTGATGATGGGCGTAGCTCTTTTTCTGATTCTTGATTACGAACTCAGCCGCTACGATGGTGTTATTTTGTTATCCGGCATAGTTGCCTTTACCTTCTGGCTAATCCGCACGGCTAAAACCAAACACGGCTATGAACCTTTAAGCCATGAATACGACAGTGAAATTCCGCGGATTCCTTTAAATACTGCACTTGGTTGGACATTCCTTGGACTCGTCTTATTATTGATAAGCTCACAGGTTCTAATCTATGGAGCAGTCGGTGTCGCTAAATATTTTGGACTGAGTGACCTGGTCATTGGTCTTACTATCATTGCTATCGGCACCAGTCTGCCTGAGTTAGCAACGTCAATCATGAGTGCCGTAAAAAAAGAACCCGATATAGCCATTGGCAACATCATTGGCTCAAACATGTTTAACTTACTCGCCGTGCTCGGTATCCCGGCCGTGATTGCACCCATTTCCCTGGAAGCCCATGTGCTGACGCGAGACTACGCGACCATGCTTGGGCTGAGTGTCTTATTATTTATTTTTGCTTATGGTTTTAAAGCGCAGGGACGAATTAACCGGTTTGAAGGTGGCATTTTGCTTTCCAGTTATTTTGCCTACATGACTTACCTTTATTTTAGCGCCATCCAGCCATAGTATAAAAAAGCCGGGCATTCTGTGCCTCGTCGAGCTATATTCTTAACAGTACATTTAAATAAACAATACCGCTATGGACAAAACCAAGGTTGCCCAGCTGGCTAAAGCTGTTATCGAGACCGAGACGCGCGCAGCTGAGAAATTGCTCGACAGAATTAATGATACCTTTATCAGTGCGATCGATGCGATGTTGCACTGTAAGGGGCGTGTTGTTGTGCTTGGCATGGGTAAGTCAGGACACATCGGCAACAAGGTTGCTGCAACACTTGCCAGCACCGGCACCCCTGCTTTTTTCGTTCACCCCGGTGAAGCCAGTCATGGTGACCTGGGAATGATCACATCCCAAGACGTAGTGCTAGCCCTATCCAACTCCGGAGAAACCGACGAGATTCTGACTATCCTGCCATTGATTAAACGCCTTAATGTGCCGTTGATTGCCATGACCGGTAATCCACAATCACGTCTAGCGAAAGAATCAAGCTTCCATTTGGATGTCAGTGTTGAAAAAGAGGCTTGTCCTTTGGGTTTAGCGCCGACATCAAGCACCACCGTTACATTAGTCATGGGCGATGCCCTCGCCGTTGCACTACTGGAATCACGTGGCTTTACCCAGGATGATTTTGCTCGCTCTCATCCAGGTGGACGACTTGGTAAACGCTTGCTATTGCACGTTGAAGATATTATGCACTCAGGTGATGATGTCCCCAGAATTCAGGCTGGTGCAAACATGACGGCGGCACTGGAAGAAATGAGTAAAAAAGGATTGGGCATGACAACCATCGTTGATAACAACGGCGCCTTACTCGGTGTCTTTACTGATGGTGATGTACGTAGATTACTCGATCATGGTGAGATTAAAATAAGTGATCTCAAAATTGATGATGTCATGAGTACAAACTGCATGAGTATTCATAAATCTCAACTTGCAGCAGAAGCGCTTCAACTTATGGAAGCAAAAAGTATTAACGCTTTTCCTGTCGTTGATGAAAACAACAAGGTCATCGGCGCTCTTAATATGCACAACCTGTTACGCGCGGGCGTTGTATAAATATAGAAGGTATTCACATGCAAGATATATTAAATCTGGCAAAAAAAATCAAATTAGTTATTTTCGATGTTGATGGCGTACTCACTGATGGTAGTTTGTTTTTTGGTGATGATGGGCAGGAATACAAAGCCTTTTACTCACGTGATGGTCTTGGTATCAAACTTTTACAACGCACAGGGGTTGAAGTTGGGATTATCACTGCACGGGATTCTCAACTGGTTAATCACCGCATGGAGAACCTCGGAATTGAACACCTTTATCAGGGACGGCTCGACAAAATATCAGCGTTCGAAGAAATGATTGCTAAATTAAATGTCAGCCCTGAGCAAACAGCCTACGCAGGTGATGATGTCGTTGACTTACCTGTCATGAAAAAAGTTGGGCTCGCGATAGCTGTTCAAGATGCACACCCTTTCGTAAAAAAACACGCACACTGGATCACCGAGCACAATGGTGGTCGTGGTGCCGCACGAGATATATGCGAATTGATCATGGAAGCTCAGGGCACACTAGATGATCAATTGAACGCCTTCATGTAAATGGGTAAGCTGCATTACATTATCGTCCTAATCGTGGTACTTGCGATTGCCACCCTCACCTACCAGTTATCAACCTCTGTCGATGAAACAGCTGACTTAACTGATCCCAGCCTGCGACATGACCCAGATTACTTCATCAGCGAATTTAAGGCCACCATGTATGACCAGAGCGGAGTTGCCCGCTATCGCCTGGCTGCAAAGCATTTGGAACATTTTCCCGATACCGACACCATTGAAGTGCAAGATCCTCGTGTAGAATATATCGATCCAACTCGCCAGGTTTGGTTGGCAACATCCGACTATGGGATTGGCTACGAAAATACGGAAATCCTGAAATTGTCCGGGAACGTCAAAATAGTAAGCAACAACCCTGATCCGGATAAAAATCTGGTCCTGGAGACCGATAAGTTAACCATTACATTCGCGAAAAAACAGGCCAGTACCGATACCAGGGTGAAGATCATCGGAAAAAACAGTACTATCACTTCAAAAGGTATGGATGTAAATTTAGACACTGGGATCTTGACCCTTAAGTCCCAGGCACGAGGACGATATGTTCCAAAGTAAACCGCGACATTTATCTTTGTTGACCGCTATCCTGGCCATGGCCATCTTGGTTTTCGCAGGAGCAAAGCCTGGTTGGGCATTGCACAGTGACCGCGATCAACCGATCGATATCCGTGCCGATCGAGTGGAAGTAAACGAAAAAGAAGAAGTCAGTCAGTACGTGGGTAATGTTCATCTTAAGCAAGGCACGCTCGATATCAAAGCTGATAAAATCACGGTTTACTTGAGCGAAGGCAGATTAACCAAGATTGCGATCCGCGGTAATCCCGCCACGTTCAAGCAACAGCCCGAAGACAAACAGGATATTGTTAAATCGAGTGCCCGCTACATGGAGTACTTTGCGAGTAAAGAGCACCTGGTACTAAAAACCAATGCCCAGGTTGTACAGGGTGCTAACCACTTCAGCGGCGATTATATTGAATATGACACCCTCAATAGCACCGTGAAAGCCAATAAAGATGAAGACAGTGGCTCGCGTGTCCATGCTATCATTCAACCTAAAGCTGACACCGATGAAGAAGCGCCACAAACACCTACCCCACAACAATGAGTACTCTCGCAGCACAAAGTCTGGCTAAAAAATATAAACGTCGCAGTGTCGTCAAGGATGTCTCGTTTCATATTAATAGCGGTGAAGTCGTCGGTCTACTAGGGCCCAATGGCGCAGGAAAAACCACTTCCTTCTATATGGTCGTTGGCCTGGTCGATGCCGAAAAAGGCAATGTTTACCTGGATGATCATGATTTAACCAACATGCCGATGCATGATCGGGCCCGAATGGGCATTGGTTATTTACCACAGGAAGCCTCTGTATTTAGAAAGCTTTCCGTTACGGACAATATCATGGCGATTCTGCAAACCCGTGAGGATTTGGAGCCTGCCCAGCAGGAGAATGCACTTGAAGAACTGCTTGAAGAGCTCCATATCACTCATATACGTAACAATATCGGCATGAGCCTCTCAGGTGGTGAACGACGCAGAGTTGAGATAGCCAGAGCCTTAGCGACTATGCCCAGGTTTATCCTGTTAGATGAGCCATTTGCCGGTGTCGACCCAATATCAGTGCTCGATATTCAGTCAATTATTCATCACTTACGCGAGCGCGATATTGGTGTGTTAATAACTGACCATAATGTAAGGGAAACCCTAAATATCTGCGATCGTGGCTACATAATCAATGAGGGCGATGTAATCGCTCAAGGTGAGCCTGAAACGTTATTGGCCGATAAGCAGGTTAGAAAAGTCTACCTCGGGGAGCAATTTAAGCTCTAAAATCATTGCTGGGTGTAAGGACAAATCTAGGCTAAAATTAAACTACGACCTGTGACAACATCAAGCAGGTCCTCAAAAACATAAAATATGAAACAAGCATTACAACTCCGTCTTGGTCAACACCTAACCATGACTCCTCAATTGCAACAGGCAATCAAACTGTTGCAACTGTCGACGTTAGAACTCCAACAAGAAATCCAGGAAGCCCTCGATTCAAACTTGATGCTTGAAGTGGCAGAAGACGGTGATACTGAGACTGCCAATAAACCTGAAAATGATTCAGAACAATCAGACCAACCCACACAATCCGAACAAGCGAATTCAAATGCGCAAGAGACACCCGATCAGGAAAAACCTGAGCAGGATAGTATGGAGTCTGAGACCATCCCGGAAGACCTACCCGTCGACAGCGCCTGGGATGATATTTATGATAATATCCAAACCTCATCAGCCTCACCAAGTTACCAGGAATCAGATCGCGAACAGGAAGTGGGTGACACGAATAGTGAAACCTTGCAAGAACATCTACGTTGGCAAATGCAGCTAACACCATTCTCAGATAATGATTTGTTAATCGCCGACGCCATCATTGATGCGATCGACGATGATGGCTTTCTACGCACTAGCATAGAAGAACTACACCAGATTCTCCCCGACTATATGGAGATAGAACTGGACGAAGTGGAAGCCGTGTTACATCGTGTGCAAAATTTTGACCCACCCGGTGTCGGCGCCAGATCAGTTCAGGAAAGTCTGATACTCCAGCTCAAGCAGATACTAAATGAATCTGATGAGAATCATGTTGCCTTTAAACTTGTATCTGAATATTTTGACTTGCTTGCCAATCGTGACTTTAACCAGTTGATGCGCAAACTGGGAATTGACGAGGAAGAACTCAAAGCCTTGATCACAATCATTCAATCACTAAACCCCAGACCCGGTAGCCAGATAACGGCAAGCAAGGCTGAATACATTGTGCCCGATGTTTTTGTTCGAAAAATTAAGGGCAAATGGAAAGTTGAATTGAATCCGGATGCTGCGCCTCGTATTCGTATTAATGCGACCTACGCGGGGATGGTCAAACAGGCACAAAGCTCTGCAGATTCAACTTATATGAAAAATCATTTACAAGAGGCACGTTGGTTTATTAAGAGTCTTGCTAGTCGCAATGAAACCCTGCTGAAAGTCGCTACCTGCATCGTAGAAAGGCAGCGTGCTTTTTTAGAATATGGTGAAGAAGCCATGAAGGCTCTGGTATTGCATGATATTGCTGAGGCAGTTGATATGCATGAGTCAACTATCTCTCGAGTCACAACTAAAAAGTATATGCATACACCGCGCGGCATCTTTGAGCTGAAATACTTTTTTTCTAGTCACGTTTCCACAGCTGATGGTGGAGAGTGTTCTGCCACCGCAATTAGAGCCTTAATCAAAAAACTTATCGCAGCAGAAGCACCAGGTAAACCTTTAAGCGACAGTAAGATAGCAAATTTTTTATCCGAACAAGGTATTAACGTTGCAAGACGAACTGTAGCGAAATATCGTGAAGCAATGGCTATTCCACCTTCGAATGAACGAAAGCGCTTAGCCTGATCATATGAAAGGAGCATACTATGCAACTGAATATCACTGGACATCATGTAGACATCACAGAATCATTACAAAACTATGTAGAAAGCAAGCTTGAACGATTAGAGCGGCACTTTGATAACGTAACCAATGTCCATGTAATATTAACCGTAGAGAAACAACGTCAAAAAGCCGAGGCAACCATTCATCTCAGTGGTGCTGACGTGTTTGCAGATGCCGTTAATAATGATATGTATGCTTCCATTGATGCATTAATTGACAAGCTTGATCGGCAGGTTAAAAAGCATAAGGAAAAAATGCAAGATCATCATCGTAGTGAAGGGCGAGCCCAAAAGCACACTGAAGAATAACGAACTAATGAGAAAGAAAGAAAGTAAGCAAAATGTTATTGACTGATTTAATTACACCCGAACGAATCGCTTGTGATGTCGATGCACAAAGTAAAAAACGCGCACTCGAGCATTTAAGCGAAATTATTTCCCGTACAGAAGATACCATTTCATCAAATGATGTCTTTGAGAGCCTCCTGGCGCGCGAGCGTCTCGGCGGCACGGGCGTCGGACATGGTGTTGCCATACCTCATGGCCGCTTAAAGGATAATAGCCATACACTTGGCGCCTTTATTAAACTACAAAAAGGTGTCGATTATGACGCAGCCGATCATCAACCCGTTGATCTACTGTTTGCGCTACTCGTACCAAAAGAATCAACAGACGAACATCTACAAATACTTGCACAACTCGCTAAGATGTTTAGTAATGAAGATTTCAGGCAAAAATTACGTAATGCAGAGACTAGCCATGCAATCCATCAGCTACTAAGTGACTGGAACGAAACAGTTTAGTCAATAGCGATTTTTCCACCCCTGCTAACTTGATTTTACCAAGTATTCATTACTAGTATTATCCTATTCAATATTTAAGTTCTTTAGCATCAGGTTTCACTGGTATTAGTTTTTTCATCCACTAAGCTAATTCCTAACGAAACAATAAATACATATAAAAACAAACCTCAAGGTGCAAACTTATGGGTCTAGCCGAACATTGTGAACATGGCGTATTTCTGTCAGTTTTTGGTGTTGGACTGCTGATTAAGGGCGATGCCGGAATGGGAAAAAGTACTCTGGCATTGGAATTAATAGAACGCGGTCATCAGTTTATTTGTGATGATGTTGTCCAGCTTAGTGTTGATAATACTCGACTCATGGGTAAAAGTCCGCAGCTTCTAAAAGACTTACTCGCTGTCCGCGACTTGGGTGTCATAAATATTTCACAACTATTTTCAGCCGCTAGCTGTCTAATACAATACCCTCTCGATCTGGTGATTAAGCTCGTTGACAGTGAACATGGAATAAGATCAACCCTAACCGGTATACAGTCTCATCTCACAATTTTAAACCATAAAATTCCAGTTCAGCTACTCCACGCGCATCCCAAGCGAAATCTTGCGATCGTCACAGAAACCGCAGTAAAAAATCATATACTCTACAAACGTGGTCAAGATGCGGGTACACTCTTGGAAAAACAACAACAACAATTTATATATAATCAGACATCATGAAGTTAATAATCGTAAGTGGCTTATCCGGCTCTGGAAAATCGATTGCATTACAAGCACTTGAGGATGTGGGTTTCAATTGCATAGATAATTTACCGATGGCGCTACTGAATGCACTGGCCGTCCAAATCACCCATGCTGCCGATCCCATCTCTGAGCATTTCGCGGTCGGTATCGATGCTCGAAACCTGGCTCATGACCTTGAGCAGTTTCCTGAATTACTGGAAACCTTGCATGCAATGAACCTCAGCACCAAGGTAATTTATTTAACCGCGGACGAGCAAACGCTAATAAAACGCTTTAGTGAAACACGTCGCAAGCACCCACTTAGCACAGGTGAGACCTCTTTAAACGAGGCAATCGCACATGAAAGTAATTATCTTGCCCCTGTATCATCCAGCGCCGATCTAACCATTGATACCAGCCGCACCAATGTCCATCAGCTACGTGAGTTGATCAGGCAGTGTGTTGAAACAGACAATCAGGAAGGCATGTCGATCCTGGTTGAGTCATTTGGTTTTAAACACGGGATCCCTAATGACGCCAATTTTATTTTTGATGTTCGCTGCATTACCAACCCACACTGGGTACCTGAGTTACGCAGCAAAACTGGGAAAGAAGCAGATGTCATTGCTTACCTGGAATCTCATGAAGATGTTGGCAGAATGTACAATGATATATCTAGCTTTATCAATAAATGGATTCCAACCTTTGAAGAAGAAAACCGAAGTTATATGACCATCGCTATAGGTTGTACTGGCGGTTACCATCGGTCTGTATATCTTTCTGAAAAAATCGGCAAGGCATTACAGCAAAAATATAACAACGTCGTCATCAGGCATCGTGAGTTGTCGTGAGCGTTGGTTTACTCATAGTGACCCACGGCAATATCGGACAATCATTATATGATGCGGCCGCACATATTATGGATAGCTGTCCAATCAGGACTCTAATTATTTCACTCCATGCAAACGATGATCGCGAAACTAAAGAAAAAGAGGTCAATAAGACAATTAGCGAACTAGACACCGGTATGGGTGTGATCATTCTAACCGATATGTATGGCGCGACTCCAAGTAACATTGCCTGTCTGAACGAAACCAATAACGTAAAGATTATATCCGGTCTAAATCTGCCAATGTTAATCAGGGTAATGAATTATCCAAATTTAAGCTTGTGGGAGTTAGCTGAAAAAGCAATAACTGGTGGCCAGGAAGGAATTTTATGTTGCCAAATTCAAAAGAGAGCCAATGCTTCGTAAACAAATTGAAATAATTAACAAACTGGGGATGCATGCCAGAGCTGCAGCAAAATTTGTTACCCTAGCCCAGACATTCAAATCAGATATAAAACTGGCACGATCTGATCAACAAGTTAATGGAAAGAGTATCATGGGTGTCATGATGTTAGCTGCTGCAAAAGGTAGCATCATTGAATTAATTATCGAAGGCGAAGATGAACAGCAGGCCGTAGATTCACTCAGTCAACTAATCAATAATCGCTTCGAAGAAGATGAATGAGTATCCGCGCGTTTCAGACTCATTTAATCAGGTAGATATTCCTTTAGGTTCTATTCCGCAACCAGTTGCTATTCGTTTCCCTTAGCGAGTTTCACTTTATAATTTCAGTAGCTCTATAGCTGAATGCCGATCACTTGATGTCGATTTTATCAGCCCGCCCTGCTACACTTGCGTCAGTGTGAGGAGTGGTTGTAATGAATAACGAAGTCAACAATGAAAAAGAACAAGACGTAAACATCCTCGCTCAATTAAATGAAGCGCTTGCGGATAATGATACGACTCTGGTCGAGTCGCTTCTCGAAGACCTGCACCCCGCAGAAATAGCCCACTACCTGGAAGCCCAACCTGGTGAGAAGCGTGAGCTGATCTGGCCACTAATTCAACCCGAGCATGAAGGTGAAGTTTTATTACACCTAAATGATGAAGCACGTAGCGTCATCATGAAGAAAATGGATCCCGAATCGCTGGTTGCCGCCACCGAGACACTGGATACCGATGACCTTGCCGACATTCTGCCGGAGATGCCACAAAATGTTATCCAGGAACTGTTGCTCACCATGGAGTACCAGGACCGCGAACGTCTTCGCTCAGTGCTTGCCTATCCGGATGATTCTGCCGGTGGACTTATGGACCTCGACACGGTAATGGTGCGTGCAGATATCAGCCTGGATGTGGTGTTTCGTTTCCTAAGAAGACGAGGTGAAATACCGGCTACTACAGATAGTCTGTTCGTCGTCGACCGTGATGGTGTCTTTCTGGGACTACTTCCCTTTAACGATTTACTTACCCATGAGACCGATACAACCGTTGCAGAAATCATGCACGGTGATGTAGAAGGTATCCCGGCTGATATGCCCGCACAGGATGTTGCAAACCTGTTCGAGCGCCGTGACCTGGTGACCGCGCCGGTGGTCGACGAAGACAACAGACTGCTCGGGCGTATTACCATTGATGATGTGGTTGACGTAATCCGCGACAAAGCCGATCACTCATTCATGGGTATGGCTGGTCTGACTGAAGAAGAAGATCTGTTCGCACCTGTCATTAAAAGTACCCAACGTAGACTGATTTGGTTAGGTGTAAATCTAATCACCGCCATTCTCGCTTCTGCCGTGATCAGACAATTTGATGGCACTATTGATAAGCTGGTTGCACTCGCCGTACTCATGCCCATCGTCGCCAGCATGGGCGGCATTGCTGGTAGCCAGACCCTCACTTTGGTCATCCGCGCAATGGCCCTCGGTCAAATTAGCAAAGCAAACGCACGACGACTTCTGTTCAAAGAAATGGGCGTCGGTATCTGGAATGGACTGATATGGGCCATCGTCGTCGCCGGCATCGCAGAAATCTGGTATCAGAACCTCAGCTTGAGTTTAGTCATCGGCTCAGCGATCATCGTCAACCTGATCGTCGCTGCCATAGCCGGCGCCACCATCCCGCTACTACTCAGACGAATGAATATTGATCCGGCACTTTCTGGAAGTGTTGTCTTAACGACCATTACTGATGTAATTGGTTTTTTTGTGTTTCTTGGATTAGCAGCGGTGTTTTTAGTCTAGTTTTGTTTTTCGCTCATCCAGTGTTTTTGTCATTCCACTCGAGAGAGGAATCTGCATTTTCGATTTTTTTTATTTCGCTTCGCTGAAGCGAGATACTTCTCTTTGCTTGTCCAAAGAAAAGTATCCAAAAGAAACGACACCCCCGATGCGGGCGTAACCCGTGAGTTTTCCTGTTTTTTGCCCTGTCCGGTTTTGATTCGCATCCCTGCTCAACAAAACCGGGCTCGCCGTCCATGGCTCGCTCTATTTTAGTTTCCCAAAAAACATTAAAACTCACACACCCACACATGGGGGCTTTCTGCTCACAACTATAGTAGAGATGGATTCTTGGTAACTCACACTGTGCTCGCTCAGTGGACAATCCCCTTGCGCAGCTATGAGAGTCGTTTGGCTAAGCGCAAGTGAAACCCGAACGGGGCGAGGCAAGGAAGCCGAGCCTTTGTGATGAGCCACGGAAGGCGAATCACAAAGTTTCACTGAGCAAGCCAATAAGACTCGAATGGTTAGCAAGCGCAGGGGAAGAGCTTCTTTGCCTACTTTCTTGTCGATACAAGAAAGTAGGTCGCTCTCGGCGAGAGCGAAAAGACACATTCATTTTTGGACAAGCAAAAAGAAAGGGACTCGGCCCAGTGGGACGAAATAGAAATAAAAATAAAATACCAAGCAAAGAAAAGTATCTCGCTTCAGAGAAGCGAAAAAGAAATAAAATCTAAAAAATAAAAAATCAGCTCCCTG
>CAMYMU010000035.1 GCA_947259575.1 uncultured Ectothiorhodospiraceae bacterium
TCGGGCTATACCGTACAAGGCAATGCAGGGGTAACAGCAGCCAACATACTCGCCGCCAAATGTGCATACACTATTGTATCAAACGCTGGGCCTGGCTATACCATCACCGCTGTGGGCCAAAACGAGTTGGTGGGCATCCCCAATATTGTGGTCGTCAAATAGACAGCGGATATAAACGTGAGTAACTGAGCTTTTATGTGATTAAGCGAGGAGGAAAAATCCGGGATAAGTATGGCAGAGCAAATGATTTTAAATCCGGAATATTACTGAGTACTAATATTTTACTCAAAACTCAAATATTTCCAATTAAAACCGATACATACTTCATCCTTATTGCATCCGATAGTGAAACAATACCTTGCATTAGGCTGCTAAGATAATTATATATATACGGATACGTGTAGATTAGAAAAATATGGCCACTCCAAATCCTCAAATACAGCTCGGCGGGCTTGCCCGCAAATTGGTGCTCGATGGGCATTTGCCGGAAGCAAAGGCAGTCGAGGCCCAGAATAAATCGGTCCAGCAAAAAATCCCCTTCGTAAACTATGTCGTCAGTAACAAGCTGGTTGATGGTCGTAAGGTCGCCTCCTCGGCCTCGGAGGAATTTGGTGTGCCGGTGCTTGATGTCGACACCCTTGATATTGACCCAGAGGTCGTCAAGTTAGTCAGTGAAAAGCTGATTCGAAAGCACAATACACTGCCCATATTCAAACGCGGCGCACGCCTGTTTGTCGCGGTCTCGGATCCGACCAATTTGCAGGGACTGGATGAGATCAAGTTCCAGGCTGGCATGGGGACCGAACCCATCCTGGTGGAAGACAACAAACTGTTAAAAACAATAGATAAGGCCCTGGAGGCATCCGATACCGCGCTATCTGACCTGACAGGCGATTCTGATTTAGATGACGTCGAGTTCAGCGATGATGATGCCATGGCGGGCGGTGGACCTGATGTATCCGAAAGCGAAGTCGATGACACCCCGGTTGTGCGCTTCGTCAATAAGGTATTACTGGATGCGATCAACAAAGGCGCATCGGATATTCACTTTGAACCCTACGAAAAAAGCTATCGTGTGCGTTTACGTATCGATGGCATGTTACGCGAAGTCGCCTCGCCCCCGGTTGGCATGGCGCCCAAACTATCTGCGCGTATCAAGGTCATGTCGCGGCTGGATATCTCAGAACGACGGGTGCCCCAGGATGGTCGGATTAAACTGAACCTTTCCAAGAACCGCGCCATCGATTTTCGTGTCAACACCTGCCCCACCCTGTTTGGCGAAAAGATCGTGCTACGTATCCTGGATCCAACCTCGGCACAAATGGGTATCGATGCGCTAGGCTTCGAACCGTTCCAGAAAGACCTGTACATGGACAACCTGATGAAGCCCTATGGCATGATTCTGGTCACCGGCCCAACCGGTAGTGGTAAGACTGTTTCTTTATACACGGGTGTGAACGTACTCAACGAGCCTGGCGTCAACATCTGTACTGCTGAGGACCCATCGGAAATTAACATGCCCGGCGTCAACCAGGTCAACGTGAATACCAAGGTTGGATTGACGTTTGCCAGCGCGCTACGCGCCTTTTTACGTCAGGATCCTGATATCGTCCTCGTGGGTGAGATTCGTGACCTGGAGACGGCTGAGATTGCGATCAAGGCCTCTCAGACTGGTCACCTGGTGCTTTCTACCTTACACACCAATGATGCCCCGCAAACCTTGACCCGTTTGGCAAATATGGGTGTACCGCCTTATAACATTGCCTCCTCGGTTAACCTGATTATTGCCCAGCGGCTCGCACGCCGTCTGTGTCCTCACTGTAAAAAACCAATGGATATTCCTAAAGAAGCCCTGCTAAAAGAGGGTTTCAAAAAAGAAGATATCGCCAAAGGCATTAAGGTGCATGGACCTGAAGGCTGTGACCAATGTAATGATGGCTACAAAGGCCGGGTGGGTATTTATCAGGTTATGCCGATGTCCGAGGAAATGGGCAGAATCATTATGGAAGGCGGTAACGCCATGCAACTCGCTGAACAATCATCCAAAGAAGGCGTACCGGACCTGCGTGAGTCGGGCCTAAAAAAGGTCATGGATGGGCTAACCAGCCTGGATGAAGTTAACCGCGTAACAAAAGAATAGAATTCATTGGTTATAGTGAAAACATAAAGCCAAAGATGAAAATATAAAGCCAAAGATATAGAGAAGGACTGAACATGGCAGCAACGGCAGCAGCAAAAAAACAGGACATCTTTACTTGGGAAGGCCGGGACAAGAAAGGCCAGAAAGTAAAAGGTGAAGTCGGTGGCCAAAACATCTCAATCGTTAAAGCCAGTTTGAGACGTCAGGGTATCAATCCTACTAAGGTCCGCAAAAAAGCCAAACCTCTATTCGGTGGCAAACGCCGTATCAAGGCGAAAGATATTGCCATTTTCTCACGCATGCTGGCCACCATGATGAGTTCGGGTGTACCCCTGGTACAGGCCTTCGACATTATTGGTCGTGGTCACGAAAACAAAGGCATGCAGGACCTGCTGGTTGCGATCAAGACCGATGTGGAAGGTGGTAGTAACCTGTCTGATGCTCTTGGTAAACATCCCTATCACTTTGATGAGTTATTTGTGAACCTGGTGCAGGCTGGTGAGCACGCAGGTATTCTTGATGACGTTTTAGATAAGATCGCGACTTATAAAGAAAAGACAGAGTCCATCAAGGGCAAGATCAAAAAGGCATTGTTTTACCCAACCGCGGTATTAGTCGTTGCCTTCATGATCACCGCAATTCTGATGATCTTTGTAGTACCGGAGTTTGCAAAAATGTTCTCAGGCTTTGGCGCCGATCTCCCAGCGATCACCAAGTTTGTAGTAAACCTGTCGGATATTTTCCAGAATTACTGGTTGGCTATTTTTGGCGGCATCATTGGTGCTGTAGTGGCAGTCATGCAGGCCAAGAAACGATCCAAGAAGTTTAATCACTTTCTCGATCGCGTCCTGTTAAAAGTGCCCATTATTGGAACAATCCTCAATAAAGCCGCCATCGCCCGTTTCTCCCGCACCCTGGCAACCATGTTCGCGGCGGGTGTGCCACTGGTTGAAGCGATGACTTCTGTATCAGGTGCAGTCGGTAATGTGGTCTATGGAGAAGCCACGATCAAAATGCGCGATGAAGTCGCAACCGGTACCCAGCTTAACGTCTCAATGAATAAATCGAACCTGTTCCCTAATATGGTGATCCAGATGACCGCCATTGGTGAAGAAGCAGGTTCCGTTGATTCGATGCTTGGTAAAGTGGCTGACTTTTATGAAGAAGAGGTAGACAACGCAGTAGATTCATTAAGTAGCTTGCTTGAACCGTTCATCATGGTCATTCTTGGTACCCTGGTGGGTGGCCTGGTGGTTGCCATGTACATGCCTATCTTCCAGATGGGTAAGGTTGTTGGTTAAGCAAAGAATCTAATTCTTGGAAATAATTTCCATTCTACAAAATGAACCCGTGCTATTTTATAGCACGGTTGTCATTTTCAGCCTGCTAATTGGCAGTTTCCTTAATGTCGTGATTCACCGCACACCCATCATGCTCAAGCGCGATGCAAAAAACGATTGCGCCGAATTTTTATCAGAGCACTATCCCGAGTCTTTAAACAAAGCTGGCACCAGTACTGACGAAACAGAAAAATACAATTTAATTGTACCCCGCTCGGCCTGCCCAAAATGCGGTCATATGATTACCGCACTGGAAAATATTCCGATCATCAGTTATTTATTTCTACGTGGCAAATGTCGTGAATGCGGCACACCGATATCTATCCGCTATCCTTTCGTAGAAGCGCTTAGTGCGATTTTGGTGTTAGTGGTAGCGATGAAGTTTGGCGTCAGCTATGAAATGCTATTCGGTGCCCTCTTTACCTGGACGCTGATCTCGCTGACTTTCATTGACATCGACACGCAATATTTACCCGATCAACTCACTCTGCCCATTTTATGGCTCGGCATCCTGTTAAGCCTGGACAACATGTATGTAGACACACAAAGCTCGATCATAGGTGCGGTGGCCGGCTATATGGTGTTATGGACGGTTTACCAGGTGTTTAAACTGGTCACCAAGAAAGAAGGCATGGGCTTTGGTGACTTTAAACTGCTCGCCATGATCGGTGCCTGGTGTGGCTGGCAGGTATTACCAGCGGTCATTATCATTTCTTCGGTAATCGGATCTATCGCTGGAATCCTGATGATCATTACCAAGTATCACGAAAAAGGAAAACCGATTCCCTTCGGTCCTTATCTTGCTGGTGCTGGTTGGATCGTCTTTATCTGGGGCCAGGAAATTAATTCCTTTTATCTCAACCTGATGGCCTGATCTTCCCTCATGTTCAAATAAGTAAATCCCTGACTACGCATGCCGACACGCATATAGTTCCTAGTATTTAATCTGTGTTATAAATAACTTTTCCCCAAAGATGAAATGCCAATGCTGATTATTGCGGTTACAGGTGGAATAGGCGCAGGCAAAAGTACTGCGGTTGACATGTTCAGGAAGTATAACGTTCCGGTCATTGACACTGATATTATCGCACGGAAGTTAGTTGATAATGACCCCTCTATTCTCCAAGCCATGACCAAGGCCTTTGGGGAAATCATACTGGACGAGAAAAAAAACCTGGATCGCGCACAGCTGCGAAAAATAATTTTCAATGACGAGCAAAAACGAAAGGCCCTGCAGGACATATTACACCCCAGGATCCACCAACAAGTTTTAAGTGATCTAGAATCACTACAAGCAAATTACTGTATTATCGTGATTCCACTCCTCGTCGAATCAGTACAAGACTATCCCTTCGATCGGGTGCTATTGGTTGACGCTGATGAGCAAGTGCAAATCGACAGGGCTGCACAAAGAGACAACAATAGCGCCGCGCTCATTCAAAAAATAATGTCCGCACAGGCCAGTCGTGAAGAACGACGTGCCGCAGCCGATGACATTATTGATAACAATGGGCCTCTCTCTGATCTGCAAGAGCAGGTCGCTGACTTGCACAGCAAATACCTTAAACTCAGTCAGTCATAATCGCTGTTATTACCCCTTGAAGCGGAATTGTGTACAATGCCGTCATGAATGATCGTGTTGAATATGAGCAACCACTTAGTGAAAGAGTCCGCACATTTTTGCGGCTTGAACACCTGTTTTGCCAAACCGACTACACCCTGCGTGGTTTTTCCGTGTGGGATAGCCGCAGCACTTTATTGTCCCTGATTGCGACCCTTGAGATCCTCAATCGCTCAGACTTTAAGTCAGAACTGCTGCAAGAACTCGATAAACAATCAGGGAAACTCGCAGCGTTACAAAATGTACCTGGCGTGGATAATCAGCAACTAGAAAGAGTGCTCGATGAACTCAAAGAATCTGAACAAGCACTCCACCAACTCAATGGACTGATCGGTCAATCTGTCCGCGATCATGAACTTATTACCAGCCTGCGCCAACGAGCCTCTATACCCGGTGGTGATTGCCCTATCGATCTGCCCACCTTGCACCTGTGGCTACAACAATCACCGGAACAACGCATAGAGCAACTTGAAAAATGGAACAATACGCTGTCTATTGTACGCAAACCGATCGCCTTACTGCTCGGCATGATTCGCGAGGCATCAAACCCGGTTGCTATGTTGGCACCCGAGGGATTTTATCAGCAAAGCCTGGACAGTAATATTCCCGTTCAGTTAATACGGGTTGGGCTTGATAGTTCACTGCCTTACTTTGCTGAAATCAGCGTGGGTAAACATCGTCTGACCATTCGTTTTCTGGAACCGCAAGCAGGACGGCGTCCCTTGCAGGCACAGGAAGCCGTCGAGTTTGACTTAACCTGTTGCACATTATGAAAAAAGTAAAATGCCCAACCTGTCAGAAAGAAATTGAGTGGGACAAAAAAAATCCCTTCCGTCCCTTCTGCTCAGAACGTTGTCGCCTGATCGATCTCGGCGACTGGGCGAACGAAACACACCGCATACCAAGCAACGAACCGGTCAGTGAAGAAGCGCTGGATAACAACATAAGCGACCTAAACTAAAAATTATTTTGTTAAGCCCATCAAACGGATGATGACAAGTCAAAAGGATGTGAAAACTGAGGAGCTTAGATCTACTAAGTGACGAGGTTTGATTCATGCTTTTAACACAGTCAGCATCGTTTCAGGGGCTTAAGATTCCCATAGTGCAGTTATTGCGGCTATACCCTGTGCACCATGAGTGCGTGCTACTTCTACCATACCTGGCTCCATCCCACCTAAAGCATAAACAGGTATACTTATTTGGCTAACAATCTTTTCGAATTCTTCCCAGCCTATCGCAGGTTCGCCAGGATGGGAATTAGTTGGCAACACCGGTGATAGCATCGCAAAATCTGCACCAATATTCACTGCATGCTTTAGCTCTTCAAGCGTATGTGTGGATGCCGAGAAAAACTTTTCTTCACTGACTGGACGTTGCTGGCATTCGCGCAAGCGTTGACCTGTAAAATGAATTCCATCGGCATTTGTTTTCCTGAAAACATCTACAGATGTATTTAATAGTAACAGCGCATTATTTTTTGAAGTTAACGTATGTAGTCGATTGGCAAGTTGTATAAATTCATCAGATAACATTTCTTTTTCACGTAGCTGGATCAAACGAATACCGCGCGTAAGCGCAGCCTTAGCCTTCGACTCACAATCAGCGAAGCTGTCAAACTTTCCTGTAATCAGGTATTGGTCTGGTAAATTAAGTGCCATAAGAATTGGTTCATTTGCCTCGGGGAAATTATAGTTAACAAGATCCTTTTGCTCTACCCATAAGACTTCCTGTCCTTCATTCCCAACAGGCCGGCCTGAAAAATCTGAGACCAGATGAACATCCAGATAAACCTGCTTATCTTCATAAGCATGCCGGATCGTTATCAAAGCTGACGTTTGCCCTACCCCGATACCAAGCTCTTCAGCTAACTCCCGAACCAAGGCATCGTGGACAGATTCACCTTCATCCACTTTACCACCAGGGAACTCCCACAGCCCCCCCTGATGCAAATGATCAGGACGTTTCGCAATTAGAATCTCACCATCGGCATTTTTAATCACACCAACAGCGACATGAACAGCTTTATCAATCATAGTGGTGCCAACAACTCTCTTTAAAAATAGCAAATATGATTTAGCTTAATCTCTAGAGTACTTAAAACGGGAATTGGCAAGGCAAAAATGAGCAATGACCGAGGAGTTTACAGATGGTAAATAACGAGGGCATTGGCTCATTTTTAACGCAGCCAAAACCGTTTTAAGGGCTTTAAGTGCGGTACTCGGCATTAATGCGGACATAGTCATATGAGAAATCACACGTCCAAACCGTCGTCGTATGTGCTCCACGCTGCAGATTGACTCGAACGGTTATCTCACTCTTCTTCATCACAGCCTGTCCCTGTTCTTCGGTATAACTTGCTGCGACCCCACCATCTTGAACCAGACAGACCTCATCAAGATAGATGTTGACTTTATCAATATCAAAATCACTTACGCCAGCATAACCTACCGCTGCCAGGATTCTACCCCAGTTTGGATCGCTTGCGAAGAATGCCGTTTTTACCAATGGCGAATGTGCTATCGCATAAGCTACTTTGGCACATTCCTGTTCCGACTCACCTTGCTCGACGATAATATTAATTAACTTGGTCGCACCTTCACCATCACGCACAATGGATCTTGCTAATTCAACAAACAAGTCATTTAAGGCTGTTTGAAAGGTTTGTAGATTTGAATCGTTTATTTCTACCCCGGACGTTCCTGTTGCCATCAACACAACCGAGTCGTTGGTTGAGGTATCACCATCGACAGTAATGCGGTTAAAAGAAAGATCAACGGCTTGCTGCAGACACGTCTGTAACTGCGCCGATTCTATTTTCGCATCGGTCGCGATATACGCTAGCATGGTCGCCATATTGGGCCGAATCATACCCGAGCCTTTCGTCATGCCGGTGATATTTATCTTTTGGCCATCTAACTCGAGTTGGTAAGAAAATAATTTGGCTCGTGTGTCTGTTGTTAAGATAGCCTCTGAGGCGGGGTGCCATAACTCTTCGTGTAATGCATCATTTAAGGTCGGGAGAGACGCAACAATTTTTTCAACTGGTAGAAGTTCACCGATAACACCGGTGGAAAAAGGTAGCACTTGATTGGCATGACAACCGGTTATTTCGGCAACTGCGCTACAACTCTTCATCGCCGCTGCATAACCTGCTTTACCTGTTCCCGCGTTGGCATTACCACTATTGATCAATAAATAACGGGGAGGTGTCTCAGAGATGTGCTTTTTGGCTATCTGCACCGGTGCCGCACAAAAAGCATTCTGGGTAAAAACAGAAGCGGACTGTGTCCCCACTGCCAACTCGATCAGCACAACATCATCCTTGTCTTTCTTACTGACACCCGCATTTGTCGCGCTTAGGCGAATGCCATTAACGGGTAGAACGATGTTTGCTGAATATTGCTTCGACATAGGGATCTATCTTACTCTTAATCCAATCAACCTGATGATTATAAGGCAAAAAGATGCGAGAACCGAGGAATCAGGCACATGGATGTGCCAGGTTCGCGAAGGCCATGGATGGCCGAGAGCGACTTCAGAAAAACTAAATGACGAAATACGAACATTATTTTAACGAAGTCAGCACAGCTTCAGTGGCTTAAGAGAGCTTACCGTGACACTGTTTATATTTTTTACCCGAACCACAAGGACAGGGCTCATTACGCCCTACCTTGCGCCCTTCTCTTACGAAAGGTTTGGCTTCTTCGCCTGACTCTTCTGCAGCTATCGCGGCAGCATCCTCATGTTGGAATTGCATATCACCACCGCTACTACGACGACGTTGCTCTTCCATCGCAGCGACTTCTTCTTCACTGCGAATCTGAATCTTACTTAATATGCTCACCACTTCATTCTTGAAGCGCTGTAACATTTCACCAAACAGTTCAAATGACTCACGCTTGTACTCCTGCTTAGGATTCTTTTGGGCATACCCACGTAAATGAATACCCTGGCGTAGTTGATCCATGGTTGCAAGGTGATCTTTCCACTGTGTATCCAGTACGGTTAAGGCGACTTCTTTTTCGACATGCCGTAATACTTCCGACCCAACAGACTCTTCCTTGGCCTGATAGGCTGCGACCATCTCTTCATGAATACGATCGCGCAATGTCTCTTCATGCATACTCTCATCTTCTTCAAGCCAGCGACGTATTTCGAGCTTTAAACCAAACTCACTATCAAGGGCCTCTTCTAATGCATGTACATCCCACTGCTCTTCAATACTTTGTGGCGGTATGTAGGTATCAATAACTGCACTTAACACATCTTCACGTATTGCCTTGATCGTGTCAGAGATGTCATCCGTTAACATAAGCTCATCACGGATACTGTAGATCTCTTTGCGTTGGTCATTGGCAACATCATCATATTCAAGCAAGTTCTTACGCATATCGAAGTTATGACCTTCGACCTTGCGCTGCGCATTTTCAATCGCACGTGTCACCAGACCATGCTCGATGGCTTCACCCTCTTGCATGCCCAATCTTTTCATCAGACCCGCGACACGTTCTGATGCAAATATACGCATCAGATTATCTTCTAACGACAGATAAAAACGTGAAGATCCGGCATCACCCTGACGACCTGAACGGCCACGCAACTGATTATCGATACGGCGTGACTCGTGTCGTTCTGTACCTATGATATGCAAACCACCTGATTCGAGCACGGCTGCATGACGTTGTTCCCACTCCTTGCGCACTTCAGCAATCTTGTCCTCTGTCGGGTCTTTCAATGCTGCAATTTCGGCATCTGGATTGCCACCTAACACAATATCGGTACCACGACCCGCCATGTTGGTTGCAATTGTGACGGCATCAGGTTTACCCGCTTGAGCAACAATTTCAGCTTCACGTGCGTGGTTTTTTGCGTTCAGTACTTCGTGTTTAAACTTTTCCTTGGATAAGACTTTATCTAGCAATTCTGACACTTCGATCGAAGCCGTTCCCACCAATACCGGTTGATGACGTTTCTGGCAGTCTTTAATGTCTTCAATAATGGCCTGAAATTTTTCCTGTTGCGTTAGAAAAACCAGATCGCCCATATCCTTACGTACCATCGGGCGATGAGTTGGCACAATAACAACCTCCAAACCATAGATAGACTGGAATTCAAAGGCTTCGGTATCGGCCGTACCGGTCATACCCGATAGTTTGTCGTAGAGACGAAAAAAGTTCTGGAAGGTAATCGATGCGAGGGTCTGATTTTCCTGTTGAATTGGCACACCTTCTTTTGCCTCAACGGCCTGGTGCAGGCCATCCGACCAACGTCGCCCAGGCATGGTGCGGCCAGTAAACTCATCAACGATGACAATCTCATTATTTTGCACGATGTAATCGACGTCTTTCTGGAACAGTACATGTGCCTTTAGTGCGGAATTGATGTGGTGCATCAAACCAATATTTGCGCTGTCGTACAGACTTTCACCTTCACCCAGGACACCTGCCGCAACAAGCAATTCTTCGACATGCTGATGACCCTGTTCAGTCAAAAATATTTGCTTATTTTTTTCTTCGACACTGTAGTCACCAGGCGCATCTTCGTCTTCCTGGCCTTCTTCTTTTTCCTGCCTGGTTAACTTGGGTACCAGTTCATTGATGACGTAGTAATGTTGTGAGCTCTCTTCGGCTGGACCAGAAATGATCAGGGGTGTACGTGCCTCATCGATAAGGATCGAGTCAACTTCATCGACGATCGCAAAAGCATGGTCGCGTTGGTATTTTTCTTCTGCGCTGAATGCCATATTGTCGCGCAGATAATCAAAACCGTATTCATTGTTTGTACCGTAGGTGATATCTGCCTCGTAAGCAGCCTTCTTATCCTCGTGTGACATGTTTGAGACAATCACGCCCACACTCAAACCCAGGAAGTTGTACAACTTACCCATCCAGTCGGAGTCACGCTTGGCTAAATAATCGTTAACCGTGACAACATGCACACCTTTGCCGGGTAATGCATTCAAGTAAGCGGCCAAGGTCGCTACCAGCGTTTTACCTTCACCGGTTCGCATCTCGGCAATATTTCCATCATTCAGCACCATGCCACCGATCAACTGCACATCAAAGTGGCGCATGCCTAAGGCACGCTTACCGCCTTCCCGCACAAC
>CAMYMU010000036.1 GCA_947259575.1 uncultured Ectothiorhodospiraceae bacterium
GGTTCACTCCAGTCTATTACCTCGGGACGCGCTGCCAGAGTTGGGTGGCCGGTATTAAACAGCCGTACAACAACGGTATCGGCATTAAAGTCTTTACTCAAGCGTGTTTGCACGATATCGAGGACATGATCTAAGTCCGTGGCATCGAGCAAGGAAAGGATTAACTGGTTAATTTGAGCGTTCAGTTTTTCATTTGCTTGTGCATTGGCGATCAAGGTTGTGAGTCGCTTTTTGTGTGACTCTTTTTGTTCGCGTAGGATCTGAACCTGACGTTCGACCAGGGAGACTGCGCCCTGATGCTCATGAGGTAAAATCATGCCTGCTAGTAAATCTTTGTGACGCTCGAAAAAGTCCGGGTTGTCTCTCAAGTATTTGACCACGGATTTTTCCGTGTCATCAATGAGCGGCTTGTTAGTATTATGTTGTGTGCTCATAGTGCTATGCTCCCCTCGAAAACGGTGGTGGCGGGTCCTGTCATCATGACCGGTTGTCCTTCACCTTGCCAGCTTACTCTAAGTGTACCACCTGTGAGCTGAACTTGAACAATTTCAGACAGTAACTGCCACCTTCTGCCCACTACTACTGCGGCACACGCACCAGAACCACAGGCAAGGGTTTCACCAACACCACGTTCAAACACACGTAATTTGATCATCTTTTGATCAACAAGCTGCATAAAGCCGGCATTAACGTGTTGAGGAAAACGCGGGTGAGCTTCAATTTGTGGCCCCAGGGTTTCTAATCCACATTCATTAACATCAGCAACCTGTAAAACGGCATGGGGGTTACCTAATGCAACTGCACCGATCTCAACAGTCTCTTGATCTAGCTCCAGTGAGTAATGCTGTTCAACTTGTGGCGCATCAAACGGGATTGCAGCCGGGCTAAATTCGGGGATACCCATGTTAACCGTGACCTGGTCATCATCTTGTACCTCTAAAATGAGCTTGCCAGCTTTGGTTTGCACCGGAATCCGGCGTTCCTTAGTGAGACCTTTGTCCAGGACGAAGCGGGCAAAGCAGCGGGCACCGTTTCCGCACTGTTCGACCTCGCCACCGTCGGCATTAAAAATACGATAGGTAAATAGCGCGGAATCGTCCTGAGCGGACTCGACTAAGAGCAGTTGATCACAGCCAATACCGAAATGTCGGTCGGCAATGTGCTTAATTTGTGCACGATCGAGCGAAATTTGCTGGTTGATCCCATCGATCACCACAAAATCATTGCCCAGACCTTCCATTTTGGTGAAATTAATAGCCATAAACTTTCTTTCAGAGCTGCCGATAGATCATTTATCCTTGAAATTACATATAGTTAGAGTTAATAGCAAGGGATAATGTTTTGCTACTTAGCAATGGGGGACAACGCTAGTTTTAATTATCTCATGATGGTTCGTTTCACATCGCTCGCTTTAATCCTATGCAGCTTGTTTGCATGGCTTCCTAGCGCCTATTCAGCTGAAAAGCTGAGGATTGGCTGGGTCTATGCGATGGGTAATACGCCCTTGCTTGTCGCGAAATATAATGGATTTTTTAAACAAGCGGGGGTGGATGTTGAGATCGTACAATTTGACTCTGGCCCCCTGATCAAACGTGCGATGAAAGCCGGTGATCTGGATCTGGCTTATATCGGTATACCTGCAATGTCACGTGCTGTCGCCGAAGGAATCGATCTGAAAATTGTTTCCAAGGTTAGTTATGGTAATGCCGCCTTAATTACTAAAAATAATAGCTCGATCCGTAACCTGAGTGACTTAAGAGGCAGGAAAATTGCCGGCGTCCGTAAAGGTAGTGGTATGGATGTCCTGTTGCGAGGTTATGTATTGGGTGAGCGTGCCGGGCTTGATTCGGATAAGGATGTAACTATCCTGCATATGCCAACTAAGATGATGGATGCCTCAGTCAATAAAGGTGTGGTCGATGCCGCCTTCACCTGGGAGCCGTTTGTTTCATTGGCAGTATTATCTGATGATGCGCGTGTGCTTTTAGATACTAATCAGGCCATTCCAAAACATCCCTGGTATGTCATTGTTGCCAGGACCTCTACCCTGGAAGAGAGTCGAGATACAGTGAACAAGGTCTTGAGTGCGCACCAGCGAGCAGTAAGCTATTTGCGAACCGACACCAATGCAGGCATGTCGATTATTATTGATACCTTCAAGCTGGATACAGCCGTTAAATATTCTCAGAAGAAAATTATTGCGGAAGAAGTTGTAGTTGAAGCGCGGAGTCGCTTAGGTTGGGAGTGTGTGCTTGATCAAAAAGACATGAAATTTATACAGCGTCTGATCGACTATACGCAGGATCTGGGATATTTGAAAAATAGACAACATGCGGATGATCTTATCGACGATGAATCTATCTCCTATCTAAGAGGTATAGAGTAGTAAAACTACGGTAACAGATGCTCTTTTTCAAAGAGTGAACTAACGGTTTCCCGTTCTCTGATTATAAACGGTGTCGCACCATCAACCATAACTTCCGCCGCACGACCTCGAGTATTATAGTTTGAGCTCATAGTGAAGCCATATGCACCTGCCGAGCGAACTGCAAGCAAGTCACCTTCTTTTAGATTGAGCTGGCGTTCTTTGCCCAGAAAGTCACCTGTTTCACAGACCGGTCCAACAATATCGTATTGATATGACTCTCCATCTTCGCGCGGTTGTACTGCAATAATTTCCTGCCACGCGTTATATAAGGCAGGGCGCATTAAATCATTCATTGCAGCATCGACAATTGCAAAGTGGCGATCACTGTTATGCTTGAGATGTTCAATCCTGGTTATCAGAATACCGGCGTTACCGGCGATGGCGCGCCCTGGCTCCATAATAATCGTGTAATCATGACCAGTAAGTGTTTCGTTTAACGCCCTTGCATACTCATCAGGTAGAGGCGGGGTTTCATCCTGATACCGAATACCAAGTCCACCGCCGATATCAATATGCTGAATAGTTATGCCATCTGCCTTTAGCTTTTCCAGTAAAGCAAGAACGCGATTCAACGCATCAACGAAAGGCGTTATGGTTGTTAGCTGTGATCCGATATGGCAATCAATACCGCGCACATCGAGATGAGGAAGTGCGGAGGCAACCTGATATATGCGCTGTGCATCATCAATCGCGATGCCAAACTTGTTCTCTTTTAAACCCGTTGAGATATAGGGATGAGTCTTTGCATCGACGTCGGGATTTACACGCAGTGAAACAGGTGCAGACAGCCTAAGCTCGCCAGCGACGTTATTTATACGGTGCAATTCAGATTCGGATTCGACATTGAAACAATGGATGCCGACTTCTAGTGCGCGTTGTATTTCATCAGCACGTTTGGCAACACCAGAAAATACGATCTTGCTGGGGTCACCACCTGCAGCAAGCACACGTTCAAGTTCACCCACTGAAACAATATCAAAGCCGGAGCCAAGTTTGGCGAGGACATTTAGTACCGCCAGATTTGAATTTGCCTTGACTGCATAGCAAATCAGGTGTGGTGTATTTGCCAGCGCTGCATCGAAGGCCTGCCAGTGTCGCTCCAGTGTAGCGCGGGAGTAAATATAGCAGGGCGTACCAAACTGCTGTGCAATCTCCTGCACAGGCACATCTTCTGCAAACAGTTCATTGTTGCGGTATTGAAAGTAATCCATGATGGTAAAATCTAGTCTGGTTTTTGTTCTTCGGGTTGCTTTTGGGGTTGCTCTTCTACAGTAGTTTCAGCAGGAGCATGATATAAAGGCCCTTTTTTACCACAGCCAGACAAACCCAACAGCAAAGAGCTGCTGAGTAAAAAAGCTAACGCTAAGGTCGAAAAGTGGCTTGTCGTTAGTATTTTTTTGATCGCATGCATGGCTTATTTTGCGCCTCGGGTTTTGCCGACTTAGAGTCGTGTACGAGCATATTATACGCAAATCCAAGCAGGGGATGATAGCTCGAAGTTTGAGGCAAACCAGGAATTACTACAGAGCCAGATTCAGCACTGCTACCGGGCCGATATTAGGTAGAATGAGCTAAGCTTAGCGAGAGGTCGGTTTTATCGAGAAAGGCGGGTCATGACGACTATATATATAGGTATCGGAGTTTTTCTAGTGCTTGGTGGCGTGCTTACCATCAAAGGCGTGCACAGATTGTGGCGAAGAAGATTTGTTCGCGGCAGTTTACAAGGACTGGCAGGGCTGCTGTTTATCAGTCTGGCAGTGCTTGCGATTTCAATTGCCATGAATCTCTACACCTACTCAGTATTTAACAAGGAAGAGCTGGTTGCCGATGTGCGTTTTGAGTCAATTGGACCACAATATTATCGTATCTATTTCAGCCCTGCCGGCGAACCGGCCCGTTTATTTGAGATGCGCGGTGATGAATGGCAGCTGGATGCGCGTTTACTAAAATGGCACGGTGTCGCAAATATGCTTGGCATGCAAACTGTCTATCGCCTGGAACGCTTGAGTGGTCGCTATCGAAGTGTTGAGCAGGAGCGAGAGGGAGTGCGTTCTGTGCATAGTCTGGCGGAAACAAAAGGGCTCGATTTATGGACATGGTCACGTGAGCACCAACAAAGTATTCCTCTCATTGGAGAAGTGGTAGATGCTGTTTATGGCAGCGCTGCTTATATGCCCATGGCAAATCGGGCACAATTTAAAGTAACAGTTTCACATTCGGGTTTAATTATCAGGCCCTCTAACGAAATTGCTCGACAAACTATCGAGACATGGAAATAGGTTTTAGCAGGAAGTTGTTCGTTGCAAATACGTACTAAAATATTCAGTTGGGTTTTTCTGGCGACGATAGTGCCACTAACGGCGCTAGCCTTAGGTGCTACCTATTATATCGAATATGATTATCAAAAAAATATCGAAGAGACCGTCGCTACTAATCTTGATACTCTGGGCGCTGCGTTAAAGAGACGTTTAGAACTACAGGTACAGTTAGTCAGCGGCCTGTCAAAATCAAATGCCGTTCAGGAATTTGTCCCCTTGCTCGCACAGGCTGACACAGGTCGGGTACCAGCAAAGTTTAATGCCAGCCGCAGTCGACTTAATCATTACTTCGAAGGTTTTCAAACCATATTGCAAGGCCAATACGTTTTAAGGTTAATGGATAAGTTTGGAAATTCCTATATAAAAGTTAGTCAAAGTAAACGTAGCCTACCTGCCTATGAAGGGATCAGCGGCATGTTCTATGTTGAGCAGGAGGTCGATGGTCTGGCATTTAATGCGGCACTTGAATGGTTGCCCGCCAATGAAGTGAGCATGATTACTTTACCTCACAATGCACAGCAATCGTCACTCACCGAGATCTTGCCATTGCTGGATTACATCATACCTCTTTACCACGAAGAGGAATTGGTCGGCGCGATAAGCTTGACCCGCTTTGGTGATCGAATTGATACGCTGTTTAATCATGCTCCCCGCTTGTTTGATGCAAAATTATTTGTAACAGAGAATAATCCGGACAATAAGGATCGCCATGGCATGGTATTATTTGATGACCAACAAGAGACTCATTTAGCACAAATCAGAACTGAATATAAATATCTAAGCATGAGTTATGGTGAAGATGTATTTAACAAGATGCTTGACGAGCCTTTTGGTAGTGTGCAGCTCGTTGAGAACAACGAAACAATTTATTACCAGGAAATTTTTCCCTACCCCACTCGTTTGACTAGCTGGATCATTGGCTTAAGAGTTTCAAATGAAAAAGTGATTGAGCCCTTTCATCAAATACGACAGGTGATCTGGTCAATTGTATTTATTTCGTTGCTAATTAGTTTATTTCTGGGTGACATTGGCGTGAGGATGATTGCACGTCCAGTACGTGAACTTGCCAGTAATCTGCTTTCATACGCACGAGGCGAACACCCTGAGCGGGTTAAAATCAATGCGTCGATAGACGAAATTCGCGATCTCGAAGCTGCATTTAATACCATGGCAGATTCGTTAGATAAAACAAGTGAAGAACGTGACAAGGCGCAACACATGATGCTGCAAAGTGCCAAGCTTGCGAGCATTGGTCAAATGGCTGCAGGAATTGGCCATGAGATAAATAATCCACTGAATAATATCTTGTCCTATGCCAAATTGCTGGAGCGCAATCTGGATGAAAATGACGACAGGGCAAAACAGGATCTAACATCATTAAAAGAAGAGGCCGTCAGGGCCAGCGATATCATCCGTGGTATTTTAAACTTTGCCAGACAGGTACCACCGCAATATGCACCCTTTCACATTCAGCAATGGTTGCAAGATACAGTCAATTTGGTTCGTCAGAGCGCTAAAACGGCAGGTATACAGCTTGCATACGAATGTAACGAGGACATGATTATCGAAGGCGATCGTGGCCAGTTACAACAGGCCTTAATTAATCTTTTGATTAATGCGATACAAGTGAGTAAGCCCGACTCCGAAGTAAAGATCGTAGTTAACTTCACTGATGAGGATGCTATTATCAGTGTCATCGACCATGGTGATGGAATTGAACAAGAGAGTCTTGATTTGATCTTTGATCCGTTTTTTACCACTAAACCTGAAGGTGAAGGTAGTGGCCTGGGATTATCAATAAGTCTTGGTATCATAGAGCGTCATCATGGAAAACTTATGTTGAAAAATAATCCTGACGGTGGAGTAACGGCAACCATAGCATTGCCAATTAAGCAGTCAAAACAAAATACTGATGAGTAAGAAGCCAACCATAATCTTTGTTGATGATGACCCCAAAGCCGGGGAGCTGATGCTGCGCTTTAGTGAAGGTGCTAGTTTTGATTGTGAGAATTTTCAGGATTCTGAGCTGGCACTGGCCTATTTTAAAGATAATGGTGCTGATCTCGTCATTAGTGATTTAAGAATGCCTAAGCTAACCGGTATTGAGCTATTACGTGAAATACGTTTAATCGACAAACAGGTGCCGTTCATTATCGTCACCGGTTACGCTGATGTTGAAAGCGCAATTGAAGCGATGCGCCTTGGCGCCAGTGATTTTGTTAAGAAGCCTTTCGACATGGATGAGATGTGTCTGCAAATTGACAAGACTCTGCAGCATGATGCCCTGGTCCGTGAAAATCGTTTACTGAAACGTCAGTTAAGTGATGAACGGAGTCGCTTCGGCATGGTTGGCCACTCAAAGGCCATTCAGGATGTGTATGCGATTATTGATAAAATCGCTGATGTTCGTTGCAATGTCATCATTGAAGGTGAGTCTGGCACCGGCAAGGAGCTGGCTGCACGTGCTGTACATACACAAGGCCAGTATGCGGATAAACCTTTTATCGTGATTGATTGTGGTGCTCTTACCGATACCTTATTGGAAAGTGAGCTATTTGGCCATGAGAAAGGTGCGTTTACGGGTGCGGTGTCATCAAAACCTGGTTTGTTAGAAACAGCTACAGGCGGTACCGTATTTTTAGATGAGATCGGGAATATTTCGGATGCTATGCAGGTTAAGTTGTTACGCGTAGTGCAAGAGCAGCAAGTAACTCGGGTCGGCGGAATTAAGCCAAAAAAGATCGATGTGCGTTTTATTGTTGCTACCAATCAGGATCTGGAAGCACGTTCTGCTGAAGGTACATTCCGACACGATCTTTATCATCGTTTAAATGTTGTAAAGTTCCGCATGCCAGCTTTGCGTGAACGACGTGATGATATCCCTCTTTTAGTCCAGTATTTTATTGATCGATTTAATGAGCAGTATCATCGAAATGTAACCGGCTTTGATGCCGCCTCGATGAAGAAATTAATGGATCACTCATGGCCTGGAAATATTCGTGAATTGCAAAATTTAGTTGAGCGACATATTGCCCTGGCCGATGGTGATATCATGACCTTAGGTGAATTGAGCGAGTTGAAGCCCGCGTCGATTTCAGGAGAAGGCATTGATGCAGATCTACCCACCCTTTCCGAGCTAGAACGCCGTTACATTTTAAAACTGTTAGAATTGTTTAATGATAATCGAGAAAAGACCGCTGAAACGTTAGATATCAATAAATCTACACTGTGGCGAAAATTACAAAGTTATCGCCAAACGGAATCAGGTTGATAACAAAGGGCACCTTAATATTGTTATTCCAGGGTATACTTGCACCATGTCAGTAGTTTCAACTGGACATTAATATGGATAAGCAGCCACAAGTCAGCCTTCGTCGCCGTGTAAATCTCCCTCTCCTTAGCTTTTATGGCATTGGTACCATCCTGGGTGCAGGTATTTATGTGCTTATTGGTAAAGTAGCCGGTTATGCTGGCATGCAAACACCCATTGCCTTTTTACTGGCAGCTTTGCTTGCAGGTTTAACCGCCTTTGCTTATGCAGAACTGGCAGTGCGTTTTCCCAAAAGCGCTGGCGAAGCAATTTATATTCAGGAGGGATTCCGCTGGTCCGGGCTTTCTATCTTTGTTGGACTCTTGATTGTTGCAGTGGGCATAACTTCAACCGCGACTCTACTGAATGGTTTGATTGGTTATCTTAGTGAGTTTTTCATCCTGCCACGCTGGATAGTTATTGCTGCATGCGTTCTGATCATGGCTGGGGTAGTATGCTGGGGTATAGGCGAGTCTGTACTCATAGCCAGCATTATGACAGTGGTTGAGATCATTGGTTTGCTCATTATCATCTGGGTTGCGCGTGATAGTTTTCCGCAAGTCGTGGAAAAAGCACCAGAAGTCTTAAAGTTAAATGAGGCGGTTATCTGGAGTGGAGTGTTGTTAGGCGCTTTTGTGGCATTTTACGCTTTTATTGGTTTTGAAGATATGGTGAATATTGCAGAGGAGGTAAAACAACCTGCTGTTACTTTACCAAGAGGCATAATAATCGCACTGGTGGTAACAACTCTATTTTATATTCTTGTTGCCCTGGTAAGCGTGATATCTGTAGCGCCACAAAAACTGGCAGAAAGTAGCAAACCATTGGCATTGATTTACCAGATAAAGACCGGTAACCCACCTTTCTTCATTTCTGTTATCAGTGTTATTTCGATTTTTAATGGTGCGCTTGTACAGTTAGTCATGGCCTCACGGATTCTTTATGGTATGAGTCGCCGCAGCTGGTTGCCTGGAATTTTTTCTCACGTTAACCCAACTACACGCACGCCTATTCCAGCCATCCTGGTGGTTAGTATTTCAATATTGCTGTTGGCGTTATTACTGCCTTTATTGAGCTTAGCGAAGATCACCAGTTTTATCACTTTAACAATTTTTACTTTGATTAATATTGCACTGGTAAAAATAAAACTACGTGGTGAGCCCAGCCCGGGTTTTAAAATTCCTATATGGGTGCCTATTCTTGGTGCCTTGTTTAGTGGCTCATTTCTAATTTATCAAGCGATAGTTGTGGCCTTCGACTACTAGTTCGCGGCATAACACTATCTTTTATGACGTTAAAACTTCTCACAGCACTAACTGTTATAGAAAATAAACTTAATAGAGGATAGGCAAGCTACTTAAATATTGTATAATTCCGTCCGTAGTCGTGAACACAATAATAATGCGTCTTCAATAAACACAAATAAGAACCAGAATAATCTGCCAGTATAACCTGGAGGAATCGACAAATGAAAAGGATTAATCTTGTATCTGCTGTCGTTTTTGTTGCGGTCATTTCGGTAGTCGTTGCCATTCTGTCAACTGATGCGAATAAAGATAAAGACCTATCGGGTAGTCAGGAAAAATCGAAGCAAGCCGAATTAGCAAAAGCGACCGAAACGAAAGTAACCAAAAAGAAAACAGAAAAACAAACAGTTGTTACCGCGTCGTCCAGCAAACCATCTTCAAAATCAACAACCACTAAGACTGAGTCAACTCAAAAGAGTAGGCCCGCTAAAAAAGTCGTTGCAAAAAGCACGACAAAGACATCGTCTCCCGAAAAAAAATCAAAAGCAGAAAACAGTGATACACAGGTGACACGTGTACGTTGGCCTGGTATGAAATACCGTACGGTGCGTGTCACGAGAGAAGTCAAAATTGAGCCTGAAACCGAGCTTCGGACCTGGACAAGAAAGCAGTGGGTTAATAAGGTCACCGATCTACGTAAGGCGGATAAAGATGACATTGCAGAAAAATATATAACTGCTTATAACAAACAATATCCTGGTAAAGATCTGAACAATTATTTAAAATAAATTATGAAATTATTTATTAGGGTGGGATTGCTCACCCTTTCTCTTCTCTTTTATTCTCAGCGCCCCTTGAGTTTTGTTTGCCCATAATGAATGCCTTTGTTAAACACCTTGGACAAAAGTACAGTGATCTTGCTGAGCTAGTTAAACAGGCACACACTGGCCATATTCGTTTGGAGGGAGATGTATACGTTCGTCATGGTAATGCGCTGGCAAAATTGTTTGCACGGGTATTAAAGTTGCCGCCGGAGGGTGAGTCACTACGTCTGGTTGTTAATGGTTACCATGAAGTAGATCAAATGCGCTGGGAGCGAGAATTCGATGGTCATCGGATGCAGAGTTGCTTCCGTTTAAAAGGAGAGTACCTGGTTGAAAATATGGGGCCAGTGAAATTATGGATGAAGTTAGGAGTTGAACAGGGTGTCCTGGAATACCATTTGAGTAAAGCCAGTCTATGGGGCATCACCATTCCACGAATCTTTGCTCCTCGCCTCAGTGCATATGAAAAAGAAGTGGATCATGATTATGTCTTTGCGGTTCGGATCGATTTACCTATTTTGGGAAAGCTGATCGAGTACTCGGGCAAACTTCAGTTAACAACAATCTGAAGAATCTCACGGTTAGCTAAAATGCAATTTGGATCGTGCAATTTGCACGACAGGATACAGGGATTAGTCTCTAACTTATTGTTTTATATACGAGAAAACTTGGCCTGTATCTTGCCATAGAGATACTGAAAGTTTATGAACTTCAATTGGAGGATCAATTATGCAACGTAGAACATTTTTACAGGGCAGTTTAGCAGGAGGCGCGGTCGCAGTAGCGGTAGGCGCAGGTCTGTTAAGCCCCCGCAGCGTGATGGCCGC
>CAMYMU010000037.1 GCA_947259575.1 uncultured Ectothiorhodospiraceae bacterium
AACCAATCGTCATAGACCACACCAAAGTTTTCCAGGTCATCACGGATGTCGTCGAGAATGTAATTGAGGCCCAGGTCAAACACCAACCGATATTGATCTGGATGGAGCAGCGATTTCATTTTATTGATGACGGCATCTATATATTGTTCTTTGTCACCCTCTGGGGCGTCGGCGGGTAAGTCCTTACTTACCTCAGACCAGGGATGATGCATCTTATCGTCATTCTCACGGCGTAAGGTTGCAGCAATATCCTGTACGTAATCACCCTTGTAGCCATTGGTTGGGAATGGAAACGCTTCACCACCCAGCTCCAGATAACGTAACCAGACACTGGCGGCGAGAATGTTCATCTGCCGGCCAGCATCATTCACATAGTATTCACAATGCACTTTATAGCCTATGGCCTTGAGTAAATTCGCCACAGCCGCACCATAAGCTGCGCCCCGACCATGCCCGACATGCAAAGGCCCGGTAGGGTTTGCCGAAACAAATTCAATCTGGATAGACTTGTCCTTACCAATCTGACAACGCCCAAAATTTTCACCTGCGCTAAGCACATCGGATATCACAGAAAACTGTGCATCGGCCTTGAGATAAAAATTAATAAAACCCGGCCCAGCGATCTCAACCTTATCGATCACGTCAGTAACAGGTAAATTGGCAACGATCGTCTCAGCAATATCACGAGGCTTCATCTTCGCCGGCTTAGCCAGCGTCATCGCCAGGTTCGAAGCAAAATCACCATGCGACTTATCACGAGCATGATCGACCTGGATTTTCGGTTCGATGTCATCAGGCAATGAACCTGCTTGCTGGCAAGCCGAAATAGCCTGTTGAAGTGCGTCTGCGATGATCTCTTTCATGGGGTGCTTTTAGTGATTTAACCGGGTTTGTTAAAGGGGCGATATTATCAGGGGTGGGTGGTTTTTCCACAAGTTTGATTTGTGATCCACCCTGTAGAGGGGGGGATTTAGACTTAAAAGCTTTCGCCCGCCACTGCGTGGCTGTGGCGAGGTACTTTTCTTTGCTTGTCATGAGTGTTTTTTCGCTCTCGCCGAGAGCGACCTACTTTCTTGTATCGACAAGAAAGTAGGCAAAGAAGCTCTTCCCCTGCGCTTGCCATCCATTCGAGTCTTATTGGCTTACTCAGTGAAACTTTGTGATTCGCCTTCCTTGGCTCATCACAAAGGCTCGGCTTCCCTGCCTCGCCCCATTCGGGTTTCACTTCCGCTTAGCCAAACGCCTCTCATGGCGCGCAAGGGGATTATCCAGTTAGCTATTATATTGAAATAATACACATCTTTATCTCTGCTCTAGGTGTGAGCAAAGCTCCCCCATGTGCGGGTGCGTGTGTTTTTGTGGCTTTTGTGAAAAAAAATAGCGCGAGCCAGGGAAGGCGAGCCCGGTTTTGTTGAGCAGGGAGGCGAATCAAAACCGGACAAGGCAAAAGACAATAAAACTCACAGATTACACCCGCAACGGGGGTGTCGTTTCTTTTGGATACTTTTCTTTGGACAAGCAAAGAAAAGCATCTCGCTTCAGCGAAGCGAAATAAAAGTAAAATCATAACCCTGGATTCCGGCTCGTTGGCCGGAATGACGATAAGCGTAAGCGAAGCGAAGCGAAATAAAAATATAAAAAGCAAAAAAAAGCCCCCTTTCGGGGGCTTTAAGTCTATTTTTGTTTAGTCTGCATCCCTTTCATACTTTCTATGAGATTAGATGCACCGAGTACCGCGGCGGCGCCTTCGAATCCACTACCGGTTCCGGTGACGAGTACGGTTGGGATCTTAACGATTCCTGGATTTTTCACTGCGGCGGCGAGTGACATCTCAAGTGCCTGCAGTTGCATGGCGCGGTCTTTACCTAGCACGTTGGCTTGTGCCTGCTGACCTTTGGCTATCTCGATCAGTTTGAGTTTTTCACCTTCACCTTCGAGTTTTAGTTGCTGCTTTTTAAATGCGGCCGCTTTCTTGGCGATCTCGGCCCTTACCAGTTGTGCCTGTTGGTCAGCGGTTGCGCGTTCTCTCTCTACAGAGATACGTTGTTTCTGCGCTTCCTGTTCACGGATGTAGGTTTCTTTTAATTGCGACGCGAGCTGTTCACGCAGGGTTGCGACTAACAACTCAGGCGGAATCGCGGGTTCACCCATATGCACTTCTTGCACCGAGACACCAGCCTTGGCGGCGATTTTGGAAATTTCGTCAAGCACTAGCTGATTAATTTCTTCACGCTTCTCTATAAAGTCCAGTACTTTACGATCAGGATGTCCACCGATGGTTCGGAAAATATTTCGAATTGCGGGTGTAATGATTTTATCTTCAACCTTTTGCAGGTCACCAACTGAGGCAACAACCAGAGGCGCATTCTCAGGATTGACCTGTACGACGATGCGAACATCGACGGGCACAGTCCAGCCTTCGACTCGCACAATAATAGCTCGATCAGCAGCTGACTCAGGTGTTATCTCCTGTTTGGCGGATTCGACCTGTTGAATCTTGCCGTTGTCATCCACGCTTAAATCAATCTGGCGTTTGGTATAACCACCTTTATATGACCAGGTCTGAATTCGTGTTGGAATGATGGTGGCTTCATAGGCCTCACGGTTTAAGTAGTAGGCCTGCGGATTTAGCGGCTCAGCGTGCACACCTTTACAGCCCGTTGGTACAATAACAGCAGTTACCTGATCAGCATCTTTTGCCTGGACACTGTCATCAGGACAATCGGATCTTTCCTGAACTTTTGAACGTATCACCGCAACGTGTCCGGTTGGTACATCCAGAGCCTTGGCAACTTTTACCTTGAACAGGTAATTGTTGATACGATATTTACCTGGGCGAAGTACTTGTAACTGAGGGCCCTTCTGGCCTTTACCTTCTGTTAGAAAGTATTTTGCATCCAGCATTTGCTGGGTTTTGCCCGCTGGCCAGGGATCGGCGATAAACTGATTTTCTCGCATTGGCAGTCCGTCTTGCGCAGTTAGGATGCCATAATGTCCTTCTGGAATAAGTACCACCGGTGCATATTCGATTACATTCAGGACCCGAATGAAGGGACGAAAATGAAAACCAGGCCCTAGGATCTCAGCCTGGGGTCCTTTTTCTCCATTGGCAGCAATAATTCGTCCTGGTGGAAGACTGGAGGCAAGAAACTTTCGCTTCATCAAACCAATTTCGTCGGCATCGATGATGACATACGAAGGCAGGGTGAGAAAAAATAATACCCCAAGAAATAATGTTGCT
The DNA here is from genome assembly GCA_947259575.1 of uncultured Ectothiorhodospiraceae bacterium. GTDB lineage: Bacteria > Pseudomonadota > Gammaproteobacteria > UBA6429 > Thiohalophilaceae > SZUA-24. The sequence continues at coordinate 3,242 of CAMYMU010000037.1, forward strand.
TGAATGGCACGAGTCACAAGACCGGACTCACGAATCGGGTTTTTGAATAGATACAAAAAAACACCGAGTAATACAATCGCAATAACTAGATAAAGCATATCCTGTTCCTTCCCGTAGGTGCTACAGAGCTAAGTGAATTAAAACGTTCAAATTTTATTTGGGGGTTAAAACGTACTTTTATTATTGTTTAATTTATTGTTTTTAATTTATTTTTGTGGGCTTCTAGCTGTTTATCGTTTTTTTATATTGGGCCCGCTTGATGCTTTATATCATATTAATAAGTATCGATAGGGTCCACATCTATCGACCATCTGACCTTGTTACTTTTGATGTTGTCGGCAATCGGTAGTCCCTGTGATAAAAACTGCTGTAGGGCCGGCCGGGTCGCGGCCGTTACAATCAGCTGGGTCCGAAAACGTCCTGCCCGTTTTTCCATAGGCGCCGGTAGGGGGCCGAATAGCTGGATTTGTTGGCTAGCCAGGGGGCGAAGTTGCTCGCTAACCTGGCGAAGAAAATCAAGCGGTGCCTGTCGATCGACGGCCTCGGCTCTGAAAATAGCCATAGCTGTGAAAGGTGGTAAACCTGTTTCCTCTCGCTCTGCGAGTAATACCCGGGCAAATTCAGGGTAGCCATTGTGGATCAGCGTCAGCAGCTGCATGTGGTCAGGGTGATGAGTCTGGATATAGACCTCACCGGGTCGCTCGGCGCGGCCGGCCCTTCCAGCCACTTGCAGAATGAGTTGGGCCATCCGCTCCGGGGCGCGAAATTCAGGACTGTGCAGGCCTTGATCGGCATCGACGATGCCGACCATGGTGACGTTAGGGAAGTGATGCCCTTTAGCGAGCATTTGAGTGCCGATCAAAATTTGGCGTCGACCATCTTTTACTTTTTCGAGTAATGCCTCGAGGCTGCCTTTGCGACGAGTGGTATCGCGATCAATACGTATCACCTCTACATCCGGATAACGTTCTTTTAACGCGGCTTCGATTCGCTCGGTACCAGCACCGAGATTGATCAGGTTCTTGCTCTGACAGCTTGGACAACTGTGTTCCGCAGGTCTTTCTGATCCACAGTGGTGGCAGCGCAGACGTCGGTCCAGTTGGTGATAGGTCATATGAGTGTCGCAACGCTGGCAATGTGCAATCCAGCCACAGTCGTGGCACATCAGGGTCGGCGAGAAGCCACGTCTATTTAAAAACAACAGGACTTGTTGATCCTTATCCAGGTGCTGGCGCATGACCTGGTGCAGGCGATCGGATAACCCCTCTTCGATGGGCTGGCTGCGCATGTCGAGTAAGTGCAGCGTGGGTGGGATAGCCCCACCGGCACGTTCCTGCAAGGTTAATAATTGATAGCGCTCGCGTTGAACATTACTCAGGCTTTCTAACGACGGTGTTGCTGAGCCGAGCACGATCGGGATCTGGTTTTGGTGAGCACGCCAGATGGCCAGGTCGCGTGCAGAATAACGAAAGCCATCCTGTTGCTTAAAAGAGGCATCGTGTTCTTCGTCGATTATGATCAAACCTGGTTTGGCTAATGGAGTGAAGATGGCTGAGCGGGTGCCGAGGATGACATCGAGCTTGCCATCACGTGCGGCGAGCCAGGTGAGGGTGCGCTCACTATCACTCAGCCCTGAGTGCAACACCCCGACCTGGCAGGCAAGGCGCTGCTGAAAACGTTGGATCATCTGCGGCGTCAGGCCAATCTCGGGGATCAACACCAGGGCCTGTTCACCCCTTGCGACGCAGGCTTGAATGCATTGCAGGTAGACCTCGGTCTTACCCGAACCGGTAACACCCTCTAATAAAAAAGCATCATAGTGACCGAGCCGATCAATAATCTTGCTGACAGCCAGTTGCTGTTCTTCATGTAATTCAGGTCCCGACTCTGAGCTGGTATTTTCATGTGGCTCATAACCTGCAGTCTGGTGGGCGCAGATGAGTTGTTTTTCCTGCAGTCGTTTTAGAGCATCGTGACAGCCAGGGCATTGTTCTTTTAAGCTTTGATCTTCTATAGCTGCTTCGTCTGCCTGTGATGGGTGATTTCGAAGTAGTTCGATAATCGCCTGCTGACGTGGGGCACGTTTCAATTCATCCAGTTCTATAGACTGACCTTCATCGGTCAGCGACCAGCAGGTTTGACTTGGGTACTTAGCAGGTTTCCCCTGTCGAAGCAGGGCTGGCATAGCGGTACTGAGCACCTCCCCCAGCGGGTGCTGATAGTACTGAGCAGCCCAGTTTAGCATTTTCCACAATTCCTCAGGCCAGAGATTATGTTCGTCCAGCAGCTCATCGATAGCCTTTAACTTTGCCGTTGGCGCAGTGTTACTGGCGCTGATCGCAGCGATTACTCCCAGCATGTGGCGTCGCCCAAACGTGACTTTTACCCGTGCGCCGATCTGTTTTTCAGATAGTTCTTGCTCGCTTGTGTAAGTAAAAAGTTTGCGCAGGGGAGTGGCAACAGCGATTTGCAGGTAACTTTTTGGCATCAGGCTAGAGTATCAAACTGGGGGATCAAATTGGGGCAGTGCATGCTGTGTTTGGATAAGTGTGTGGTTATTTAAAAAGCTGAACGCCCATATTTAGCCTGAATGCTTAAAACCCTTTCTCGGGTATTTGGGCTAAGTGCTTGTCGCTAAATGAGAATGTTTGTTATCCACAATATCTGTGGATAACTATGTGGATGAATTGTTGTAATCAGCGTTAATGCGGCACCAATGTTACATCTTTATTAAAATGTTTAAAAATTAAACTTGCAAAATAATGCATATTAATCAATAGGTTATATTATTTTTTATGATCAAATTGAGTCAAACGCGTGGTTAAGCAGAGTCTTTGCAATAGTGCTAGATCGGCTGTGTATAAATCAGGGTTCCCTGATATTTGTCTCGGAAAATTTTTAAAAATGTCAACGTTTTTATTTGTGTGGGTAAGTGAGATATAAGTCCATGATAAGTGCTTTTGATGCGCTAATCTGACAGCCCGGGAGCCGGTAATCCATCAATACTCACGGCATTTTTTTTCTGCTGATAGTCCTTGAGTTTGTCTGGGCCTTTTTTTGACGCCCAGTGAGGTAGTTGTTCTCGTTGAGATTGGAATTGCATAAGTGGGACCCCAAAGCCACATGATGTTTGCACCCGGCTGACGGCCAATTTAAATATTTGGCGTACGCCCGGTAGCGTTTCATCGAACAGGGACCGATATTGTGTCCAGTTTTGATCTTCCGTACGAATCACATCACCTTTGCCAAACAGGCGCAGAATGCGAGGTTCATTTTCGAAGGCACAAAACATGACCGTGAGGCGTCCGTTTTGTTGCAGGTGTGCTGCCGTTTCATTTCCGCTGCCAACCAGGTCCAGTATCACCACCTCGTTATCACCGGTGATCCGAAAACTATCCAGTCCCCTTGGCGAAAGGTTGATATGGCTCTCCGCCTCTAATGGTGCTGAGGCCAAAAAGTACATTGGTTGCTTTTCAATCCAGTCCTTGAAGTCCTGGCTAATTTTGGGGTGTGTCTTTGCCATGGCTTATTTAAACATATCGACTCGAAATTGTGTTCTTCATTTCAATCGAATTTAGACAGTGTTAGATTTAAATTAAGTTAAGGATCATGTTTGGTGCACTCATGAATAAACAGGATATTGAGTCAGCGATAAGTGCCGCAACTGGCGAAGTATTTGTAATCGATACTCAGAGCCATGTAGGTGGTGGCGATATTAATACCGCAATGAAACTCAGCGGTGTTGGGCATAAAGATTATTTTCTTAAGTTAAACAGCGCCAGTCTACTCGATATGTTCGAAGCGGAAGCGGCAGGACTAGCAGATATGGCTGCAGCAGGAGCTGTGCGTGTTCCTGAACCGGTATGCACCGGCGTAACTGATTCGCAGGCCTTCATTGTTATTGAGTATCTTGAGATGGGGGGCAGAGGGTCAATGTCTGAATTTGCAGAGCAACTCGCGCAAATGCACAGGCATACCTATAACCAGGCTCAGTACGGTTGGCACAGGGACAATACGATTGGTTCGACCCCTCAGATTAACGACTGGATGGATAACTGGATCGACTTCTGGTCGGAGCATCGTCTGGGTTACCAACTCGAGCTGGCTTCAAGGCGTGGTATTGCTTCCTCTGCTATCAACAAAGGCGAGAGGTTACGCGAGAGACTGAGCGACTTTTTTACTGGCTATCAACCGGAAGCGTCTTTATTGCATGGTGATCTCTGGTCGGGCAACTATGGTTTTGTTCGTAGCGGTGAGCCGGTAATTTATGATCCTGCGACTTACTATGGTGATCGGGAAGCCGACCTGGCAATGACTGAATTGTTTGGCGGATTCGGTGGAGAATTTTATGCGGCATATAAGGCCAGTTGGCCACTCGATGAAGGATATGCGGTGCGTAAAACGCTATACAACGCCTATCATATCCTTAACCACTTCAATATGTTTGGTGGCGGCTACGGTAGCCAGGCCGAGTCGATGATGGCTCGATGTCTGGCTGAAGTTGGTTAATAACCAGATTTCTTAGCTATCGGCGATGCTTGTCGTTTACCTCGATGGTCTTGCGGACCATATATCGCATCAGGGCGATGGGTAAGACGACAAACAGTAGCAGAACCAGGGCCCATTTTGCTGCGGTAATTCCTAACATACCTATTCCCTCTGTATCCAAATTAGTGTTCGACGAGTTTCTTCCTCTTACTATATTCATCGTTCAATCTCGGAAAAAGTTGAGGCCGGCAAGGCCGGCCTCTTTTCCTGTTATACAGGCATGGCTGTGGGGGGAGTAATTAGCTAAAACACTCTTCTTCCGTGCAGGCGATCTCGCTGCCTGCAGCTTGAGCAATACGCATCAGGGAGAGGTAGGTTTTCGCCTCTGTGCGAGAATCCATTGGACCGACCCGTCCCTGTGAAGTTTCAACAAACCAGCCCTGGCCTGTTTGCACTACTTTTGCATCGCTACTCATCGTTATTTACCTCCATAATCTTTTGGAGTACTAAATTGTGTATTTGTTATTTTCTTATACGAATAGTCGGCAGAATTTTAGTGAGGTTAACAAAAAAAAGTGTGATATTGAGGTAAAGAACCACTAACATGCATAATAACACTTGAATAATATTAATATTACCCACATATATCCAATATATGCCGAGTTTTAGCATTAAATATCCCATACTAGAGGTATTATATTTTCAATTTTGAGTTTTATCTGAATAATTACAAAATGTTATAAATGTGGATAGATATTTGTATATTAAGCGTCTTTTTTGGAGATAAGTGGTTCCATTGCCCTCAATAAACTCTTAAATAGCTGTTTATTGTGGGATTCCTCTTCAGCTAACAGCTGTTTCATGTGCTCGCGTTGGGTGGGCATGCCGAAGCAGGCGGGGCAGGAATCGGGAACAACAGGCAGTTTTGCCTGGTTTGCATAGTCCCGGGTCTGTCGTTCTCGGGCATAGACTAGGGGGCGGATGATGCGGATATCGCCGTCCTTGTTGGTGTAGTTGGCCTTCATGGTTCGTAGCTGGCCACCATGGAAGGCAGACATTAGAAAGCTCTCAGCCAGGTCATCCAGGTGCTGGGCCAGGGCCAGGACGTTGTAGCTCTCCCGGCGCAGGGTGGTGTACATAATGCCGCGTTTGATGCGTGAGCAAAATGAGCAAAACGAGTCCTTTTGCATGTGCTCCTTGGCCTGCTCCTCTATGGGTTGGGACTCAAAAAAATAGGGTATGCCAAGCTCGGCCAGGTGTGGTTTGAGGTTTTCTGGGTGAAAACCCTCGATCATCGGGTCCACGGTCAGGGCGGCCAGCTCAAATTTGACTGGGGCATAGCTCTGCAGGTGTCGCAGGATATGTAGCAGTGAGAGTGAGTCCTTACCTCCGGATAGGCCCAGCATGATGCGATCTCCATCATGGATCATGTCGTGATCGACCAGGGCACGGCCGATGACGCGCATCAGGCTTTTAGGTGGTTTACTGTCATGATGTGGTCTGGGAGTTAGGTTTTCTGCGTGCATTGGCATATAGTATCAGCCAGACCCCACTACGCAAGGTAGTGCAGGTAACCCCCAAATAGAAAACAGACGTTTACAAGGTGTTAGAGAACGTCGCTATAAACAAAACAAGAGAGGGAAATTTCATGGATTTTATTTTTAGCTTTGCAGGCTTTGTCATCATACTATTGGTTCTGGCCGTTGCGATCATTTTCGCCGGGGTGAAGACAGTGGCACAGGGACATGAATACACAGTAGAACGTTTCGGTCGTTACACCAAAACCTTACGACCCGGCTTTCATATCATCATGCCTGTCATCGATCAGATTGGTGCCAAGGTCAACATGATGGAACGTGTTTTGGATGTGCCATCACAGGAAGTTATTACCAAAGATAACGCCATGGTGCAGGTTAATGGCGTCATCTTCTATCAGGTGCTGGATGCAGCACGTGCTTCTTACGAGGTAAACCAGTTGGAGCTAGCAATTTTAAATTTAACCATGACCAATATCAGAACGGTTATGGGTTCGATGGACCTGGATGAGCTGTTATCCCTGCGCGATAAAATCAACGCACAATTACTCGGTGTGGTGGATGACGCGACGCAACCCTGGGGTGTAAAGGCGACCCGAATCGAGATCAAGGATATTACCCCACCGCGTGACCTGGTTGACTCCATGGCGAGACAAATGAAAGCCGAGCGTGACAAACGTGCAGAAGTACTCGAAGCGGAAGGTTCACGTCAGGCGGCAGTTTTACGTGCTGAAGGTGAAAAGCAGGCTGCAATTCTTGAGGCGGAAGGTCGCAAAGAAGCGGCGTTCCGTGATGCGGAGGCCCGTGAACGTGAAGCTGAAGCAGAGGCGCGCGCGACCCATATGGTATCGACTGCGATTGAGAAGGGTGACATCAATGCGATCAACTACTTCGTTGCGACCAAGTATGTGGATGCGCTTAAGAATATTGCCTCTGCCGATAACTCTAAAATGGTCTTTATGCCGTTGGAGGCATCCAGTGTTATCGGTTCGATCGGTGGCATCGCCGAACTGGCAAAGAATGTCGGTAAGTAAGCATAAATTTACTAGCGAGATTTTAATTATGGATTTTGAACTAACTTATTGGCACTGGTGGATCGTTGGCATGCTGTTAATTGTGCTCGAGGTCTTTGCGCCGAGCGCCTTTTTCCTGTGGATGGGTATCTCTGCGGCAGTGGTTGGCTTTGTCGTATTGATTGCACCAGACATGGGCTGGGAATACCAGTTCATGATCTTTGCGGTTTTCTCGATTGTGTCGATAGCGTTGTGGAAACGCTATGCCAAGACCAGCACCGAGAGCTCGGATCATCCAACCCTTAATCGACGCGGTGAGCAATACGTTGGTCGAACTTTTACCCTGGATGAGCCGATTGTTAACGGCATGGGTAAGATTCGGGTAGATGACTCCACCTGGAAGATTAGTGGTGATGATTGTGAAGTCGGTGCAAAGGTTAAAGTGGTTGGTATCGATGGCACTATCTTTAAAGTTGAGTGCGAGTAATCAATTACAATTAATTTTTCGCCACAAACTCGACAGTCACCACCAGGCCGTTGTCAGGGTTGTGGCTTAGATTAATCGTCGCATTATGTAATTCTGCAATACGTTGTGTAATCGATAGTCCTAACCCTGATCCCAAAATATGTTGGCAGTTTTGACCGCGATAAAATCGTTCAAATACTCGCTTTATATCCTGTTCCGGAATACCCGGCCCACTATCTGATACGCTTAGTTGTACGCGATCTGAAACCTTTTTGATCGCAACATCTACATGACCTTGTTCTGGGCTATAGCGAATCGCATTTGATAAAAGGTTGCTAATAAGAATTTCGATTGCTGGTTGGTTTCCTTTGATCTGTATCGATTCTTCACCATCAAGACTTAACTCAATATTTTTTTTATGTGACTCAGCATCAAGCTCACTTATGACAGTTTGCGTAAGCGAGTATAAGTTCAGATCTGATGTTTCATCTAGACTGGTCAAGGGTTCAAGTCTTGCTAGAGACAGTAATTGTTGAACCATATGAGTGGCACGATCAATCCCTTCAACCACTTTTTCTAGTGCATGCCGCTGCGTGTCCTTGTTATCGGAGCGAATCGCAACCTGGGCCTGTGTCTTGATACTGGCCAACGGTGTTTGTAATTCATGTGACGCATCTGAGGTAAATCGTCGCTCACGTTCGAAGGCGGCTTTAAGTTTACCGAACAGGCTATTTAATGCGGAAAATAAAGGGGTTATTTCATTTGGGATTTCAAAATTAACGGATATCGGTTCAAGTTTTTCTGGCGAACGTTGCCTTATTTGCTTTGCCAGCTTTCTGATAGGGCTCAAACCCCGATCGATACCCACCCAGATGATAAACAGTAGAATCGGGATCATCAGCGTTAATGGGTACAATGAATTTTTTGTTATTTCGTGAATCAGCTCATTTCTAACATCATAACGTTCTGCAGTAATGATTACCTGATTTTGTTCTTTGACATTAAGGCGAAATACACGCCACAAATTATTATTAATGATTTGATCACTAAACCCTGCTGTATTTGACATGATTGTGGTAGGTGCGTTCGCAGAGTGAAGGTTTAATGTATTGTTACCTAAAATCTGAAAGGCGATTTTCTTCTCATAACGGTGACCATAGATATCTTTTTGTAGTTTTGGATCGATCATGGGGTGACTTAGATCGACCACGCTAGCGAACTGCGATAAGACGCCAGCCGCCTGGGCTAGTTCGGAATCGAATAATTCTTCAACTTCATGACTGGACTGATAAAAAGTCGCATAGGATATACCCCCCCAAATAGCAAGAAACAGCAGGAACACCCAAACCAGTATTTTGTTGCGAATAGATTTTATTTTAATCATTGTTTGTCAATGACGTAACCGACACCACGTATCGTACGGATTAAATCATTGCCTAGTTTTTTTCGTAAGTGATGAATATGTACTTCTATGGCATTACTGTCGACTTCTTTATTCCAGCCGTAGATATTGTCTTCCATTTGTTTTTTAGGAAAAACCCTGCCTCGGTTCTCAAGCAATAGTTGTAAAAGCTGGAACTCTACCGGAGAGAGGTCAACAGGTTTGTTGGACATACTCAAAGTATGTTCTACAGGATTTAACTCAAGCTCGCCGTGTGTCAGAGTTGGAGTTGTGCGGCCTTTACTCCTTCGTAACAATGCTCTAATGCGTGCAAGTAGTTCATCAAGATCAAAAGGTTTGGTGAGATAATCATCTGCACCCATATCCAGGCCTTTGATTCGATCCTCGGTCGCATCGCGTGCGGTCAGGATGAGTACGGGTAAGGCGTTGCCGGTTTTGCGAATCTGTTTGAGAATATCGATGCCTGATTTAACAGGTAAATTTAAATCGAGTAAAAGTAGATCATAACTGTCAGTTTGCAGTGCCTGCGAAGCCTGGCCACCATCAGTTAGCCAGTCGACATTATAATGATCTTGTAAAAGACCTGACTTAATGCCGTCACCAAGTATGGGATCGTCTTCGACTAGCAGAATTCGCACCCTGATCAGGCCCCTATCAATGAGTTAACAATTTGGTTTGTGTTGCAGGATAAAATCTCATATTCAAAAAAAATCATAAGCTTTATTTCTTAAGCCAGACTTAAAAATAGACTCCTGAAACATATCAGCCATACAAAGTGTCAGCATCTCCGGCTATGGCTTGTTTGCTTAAGACTTTGAATGAGCTGTCATTATAGCTTTATTTCCCACCTGTTAAATCATTCAGAGTCTGCTAATATACGCCCCTTATATATAGTATGTAGGGATTTAAGCAGTATGGCGACGCTCGAACAACTTCTCAAAGAACGCATCCTGATCCTCGATGGTGCCATGGGTAGCATGATTCAGACCTATAAGCTTGGAGAGGAGGAGTACCGTGGTGAGCGTTTTGCCGATTGGCCTTCAGACCTGAAGGGCAATAATGATCTATTGGTCTTAACTCAGCCGAAAATTATAAAGGATATACACAAAGCTTATCTTGATGCGGGCGCGGACATTATCGAGACCAATACGTTTAATGCCAACTCGATATCGATGGCCGATTACAACATGCAGGAACTCGTCTACGAGATGAATGTAGCTGCTGCTAAGTTAGCGAGGGAGGCCTGTGATGATATTTCTACACAAGATAAACCTCGTTTTGTTGCTGGTGGTATTGGTCCGTGTAATCGTTCTGCATCAGTAGTGATTGACGTTGATCGTCCTGGTTATCGTAACGTTACTTTTGATGAACTAGTTGCAGCTTACAAAGAAGAGACCAAAGCGTTGCTCGATGGTGGAGTCGACCTGATCTTGATCGAAACTATTTTCGACACGCTAAATGCCAAAGCTGCGGTGTTTGCAGTAAAAGCGGTATTTGAAGATACAGGGAAAGAAGTGCCGATTATGATATCGGGCACGATTACAGATGAAGCCGGTCGAAATCTTGCGGGCCAAAATGTTGAAGCAGTCTATAACTCATTGCGTCATGCGGAGCCGATCTCATTTGGTCTTAACTGTGCATTTGGACCGGATAAAATGAGACCGTATTTAGAGGAAATAGCTTCAATCTGTGATACGCATGTCTCTGCATATTCAAATGCGGGCTTACCAAATGAGTTTGGCGAGTTTGATCTTCTTGCTGAAGATATGGGGCCAATGATTGGTGAGTGGGCCGAAAGTGGTTTTCTAAATATTGTTGGTGGTTGTTGTGGTACCACGCCTGCACATATCAAAGCCATAGCCGACGCTGTTAGCAAATATTCGCCACGCAAAGTGAAACAACGAGACTTTACTACTCGCTTAAGTGGTATGGAAGCGTTCAATATCAATGATGATTCTTTGTTTGTTAACGTTGGCGAACGCACCAACGTGACCGGTTCAGCTAAATTCAAACGACTCATCCTTGAAGAAAATTATGATGAGGCCCTGACTGTTGCACGCGAGCAGGTTGATAATGGTGCGCAGGTCATTGATGTCAACATGGATGAAGGTATGTTGGATGGTGTGCATGCCATGAAGACATTTTTGAATCTGATTGCAAGCGAACCCGATATTGCTCGTGTTCCCGTTATGATTGATTCTTCAAAATGGGAGATTATCGAGGAAGGTCTAAAATGTATCGCTGGTAAAGGTATTGTTAACTCGATCTCGTTAAAAGAAGGCGAAGATAAGTTTCTTGAGCAGGCCAAGCTATGCCGTCGTTATGGTGCGGCAGTGATAGTCATGGCCTTTGATGAAACAGGACAGGCCGATACACAACAACGCAAGATCGAGATTTGTGAGCGCGCCTATAAAATTCTAACCGAGCAAGTTGGTTTCCCGCCGGAAGATATCATCTTTGATCCGAATATATTTGCGGTTGCGACCGGTATTGAAGAACACAATAACTATGGCGTCGATTTTATCGAGGCTACCGGTTGGATCAAAAAGAATTTACCGCACGCATTGATCAGCGGCGGTGTTAGTAATGTCTCATTCTCTTTCCGTGGGAATAACCCGGTACGTGAGGCTATTCATGCGGTGTTTTTATATCACGCGATTAAAAATGGTATGGACATGGGCATTGTCAATGCCAGTCAGTTGGCCGTCTATGATGATCTGCCTGGAGAGTTACGTGAAGCGGTTGAGGATGTAGTTCTTAATCGTCGCGATGATGCAACCGAGCGCTTACTTGATATTGCTGATAAATATAAAGGTGATGGCAAGGCGGTAGAGAAAAAAGAGGACCTGGAATGGCGAACCTGGGAAGTTGCTAAACGACTTGAACATGCCTTGGTAAAAGGGATCGATGCATTTGTCGTGGAAGACACAGAAGAGGCGCGTCAGCAGTTTGATCGACCGATCGAGGTAATTGAAGGCCCGTTAATGGATGGTATGAATGTAGTCGGTGATCTGTTTGGGGCTGGTAAAATGTTTTTACCTCAGGTCGTCAAGTCTGCGCGTGTAATGAAAAAAGCAGTCGCTTATCTATTGCCTTACATAGAAGCCGAGAAAACAGAAGGTGCCAGTAGTAACGGTAAGATCCTGATGGCGACTGTTAAAGGTGACGTACATGATATCGGTAAGAATATCGTCGGAGTCGTCTTGCAGTGTAATAATTTTGAGGTGATTGATATCGGCGTGATGGTTCCTGCAAGTAAGATCGTCGAAACAGCGAAAAAAGAAAACGTCGATATTATTGGTCTATCAGGTCTGATTACTCCCTCGTTGGATGAAATGGTGCATATGGCCAAGGAAATGGAGCGTCTTGAATTTGATATTCCATTACTGATTGGTGGTGCGACGACATCCAAGGCCCACACGGCGGTAAAGATTGAAAAGAACTATCGTGGGCCTACCGTCTGGGTGAAAGATGCCTCCCGTGCAGTAGGTGTGGCCCAAAATCTTATTGGTGGTGAATCGAAAGAAAAGTTTGTCGCTGAGTTGCGTGCCGACTATGAAAAAGTGCGCGAGGCACATGCTGGTCGTCGTGCGCAGATTAAGTGGTTATCGCTGGAAGCTGCGCGTGCGAATAAACTTGAACTTGACTGGGCGAACTATACGCCCCCCGTACCTAAGCAATTAGGCGTGCAATCATTTGATGATATGCCACTGGAATTTTTAGTGCCCTACATAGACTGGACACCTTTCTTTCATACCTGGGAGATAAAAGGTAGCTATCCAAAGGTCTTCGATGACCCGGAAAAAGGTGAAGTCGCAAAACAGTTGTTTGATGATGCGCAGAAGATGTTATCTGACATAATCGATGGCCGTTGGTTAAAGGCGCGCGCAGTGATTGGTTTATTCCCTGCTAACCAGATCAACGACGACGATATTGAACTGGACAATAACGGCAAAAAAGTGGTTCTGCATCACTTGCGCCAACAGACCGAACGTCCTCCTGGTAAACCGAATCGTTGTATCGGAGACTTTGTTGCACCGAAAGATTCAGGTAAGCAGGACTACGTAGGTGCTTTTGTAGTAACCATTCATGGCGCAGAAGCTAAGGCCAAGGAGTTTGATGCCAAACATGATGTCGATCACTCGATTATGATTAAAGCCTTGGCTGATCGATTTGCTGAGGCCTTTGCAGAACATATGCACGATCGTGTGCGCCACATAAACTGGGGCTTTGAAAAAGGTGACTGGTCACCTAGCCAGGGTATAGAGGACCAAACCTTTAACAACGAAGAGCTTGTCAGAGAAAAATACCAGGGTATCCGTCCGGCGCCCGGCTATCCAGCCTGTCCAGATCATACTGAAAAACCTGTACTTTGGGATCTGCTGGATGCGGAAAACAACTGTGGCGCAAAGTTAACTGAGTCCCAGGCCATGTGGCCGGCGGGATCAGTGAGTGGCTGGTACTTTAGTCACCCTGAGTCATCGTACTTTGGTCTGGGCAAGATCAATCGTGATCAGGTTGAAGATTATGCCAAGCGTAAAGGTATGAGTATCGAGGAAGCAGAACGTTGGCTAGCGCCTAATCTTGGGTATGATACTTAGTATTGAGGTGATTATATTCACCCAATAAAAAAGGCCAGTTTATTACTGGCCTTTTTTTATATTCAACATATTAAAATATAATTATGATTCTGCGCTAGTCACTGCCAGGTCCTTTTCGTATTCACGTATTGCATGTTCGGCAGCTGTTTCTCTGCGGTGCTCCATCATACCTTTGATTAAAGCAGCAGAGATGGCAACCATTCCGAATATCAATGCAAATGCCAGCGTTGCAAAGCTGAGTTTATCTAGAATATCAATCAGTGCTGGATTCAATGCCGAGATAACCTCCAGTTCAGATAGATAGACAGGAAGTTTAATTAGGCGACTGACTAAAACGATTATCATAATCATACCCATCACATACTTCACTGTATATTCTTTAACGTAGGTAGTACCGATGGCGCCAAGCTGTACACCAAACAATGAACCGGCGAGGATAATCATTGCAAGGCGGATATCCACAAAGCCTTCCCATGCATAGAACATGGTACCGCCCAATCCCATAATAAATGCCACTACCAATTCTGTTGCGGTTGCACGAATCGCGGGTACTCCAATGATGTACATCATCGCTGGGACACCAATGAAACCACCGACTGCAATGGAGGCAGCCAGCATGCCCGTTGCAAAACCGATCGGTGCGATAAACAAAATAGAGACTTCTCTGTTTTCGATAGAGGAGAAACGCATCATCGTACCTGGAATACGAATTGACTGGATCCATTGTGCAAAACGGGGTGTCACATGCTCATCGTCATGTTTACCTTCGCGTTTCATACGCATACCGTCACGCAATACAAATGTACCAACGATGGCGAGTACCACAATAAAAACGAACGACACGTAAAGGTCGGTACCCGCATTGCCGTGGAGTGCACGAATACCGGTCATAACTTCTTTGCCATAGAACACACCAGCCTCGGCAAAGACACCCATGATGATGCCAAGCTTAATATCAACCTGACCATATTTATGTCGTTTAATCGAACCAACCAAGGCTTTAGGAAATTTGTGCGCCATGTTACTGGCAACAGCAACAATACCTGAAGCACCGAGACTCATCATGGCTGGTGTCAGAACAAAAGCGCCACCCGAACCAATGAAACCACTGACCATGCCGCCGATGAAACCGACCACAAATAGAATCACCACAGTGAAAAAGTTCAGGTCTATGAAATTAATTGCGTCCACTTACGATTTACCCCAATAGAAGAATTGTTTGAAAGATTAGCTCTTGGCTTTTACGCCCAATGCATCCCAGAAGTGAGATGTGAAGCTGCCATGAATTATGGAGAAGACCAGGGCAATAACGATGGGCACAAAGAACCAGGTTTTTTCACCGTCATGGGTTGCCTGGGCGATATGAGTCAGGTCGGTGTTGTAAAAATACAAGAATGCGTAAAGGACGATACTGAAGGCACCAAAACCTGCGGCACATCGGTATTTGTTGACTGACTTAAGCGTTGCCATGAACCCCTTAGTCGTGGGTAGTTGCTCAGCTTCAAGGGCTGCTTCTTCACTATGCGCTGGTTCTGTCTTCTGCATTTGTACGCTCCTGATTTTATATTCGAATTATTCATATTTACAATTCTCCCGTTAGACGGTAGAAATAACGGGGTGTGCTATACTTCTCTATCTTATTGTTTAACAATGTAAATATATTTAGGTGGCGCATTATCAGACAGAATATTAGGGAATGCTAATGAAACTTTTTCTAAGCATATTACCAAATGGAATATACTAATCTCCCCGATTTAAGTGGCTGGGCAACCCTGAGGGCCATCGTCGAAAAAGGTGGCGTCAATGAGGCAGCGCGGGCCTTAAAGGTCAGCCAATCGGCTATCTCCAAGCGTTTACGCAGCCTGGAAAAATGTTATGACATCTCCTTAATGGAGCGGGTCGGGGGGCGTTTGCGCCTGACCGAAGCCGGTGAAAAGGTCTATTTGCTCGCTGCCCTGACCCTGGACCGGCAACTGGCCCTGCGGGAGGAAATCAATGCGCTGGCCACGGGCAAGACCAGCCTGCGCATGGAGGTGACCTTTGGTATTGGCGAGCATCTGCTGCCGGATCTGCTGCTTAGTTTCAAAGAACAGTATCCTGACTACAGTATTGATTTTAGGATTGCCTATAGTCGCAACGTAGAAAAGCAGCTGGCCATGGAGCGTGTCGATATGGTGCTGCTTGAGCATGCCCCCGACCACCCCGATATCCTCGTACAAAAATGGATGGAAGATGAACTATGGTTAGTCTGTGGTCCCGAGCACTTCTTATTTGCAACCGAGTGGTTGCCAGTTGAAGAACTGACTAATTTGAAATACGTGTTAAGAGAAAAGCGATCGTCCATTACTGAATCGCTCTATGCAGCCCTATCGCGGATTGGAATTGATAAATTGAATACGGATCTTGAGTTAGGATCGAGCCAGGCCATCATTGATATCCTTTCGCGTGGTAAACATGTGAGTTTTATGCCGCGATTTGCAGTTAATGAACGTGTCAGTCAAGGTGAGTTATTTCACATCAAGATTACTGGATTTAGGATCTTAAGGACATTATGGATTGCCCGTAATCGAGCTGCGCTCGATCACCCTGTTGCCGAAGCCTTTATTAACTTACTCCGAGACAGCACTGACTAGAATATGCGTAGAAGTAAGAAATAAGAAATGAGAAATGGAATCCACGAAATCAGGCTAGTTTGTACTATTATTCAATCAGGCCAATGATGAATGACATGCAGTTTATGAAACCAAAACAGCTTCTTTATTATTTTCTTATCCCCGTACTGATTGCCTGTAGTGAGGACAAGCAGTATGTCAGCATCAATCAGCAAGCAAATAACCAACTACCTGATAGCGCCGTGTATGAAGGTGATTATAAAGATGGAAAATTCCATGGCGATGGCAAACTAACCTGGCGAAATGGTGATGTTTATATTGGTGAGTTTGAAAACGGACTCATGCACGGCGACGGTACCCTGAGCACGGCAACCGGTGATAGTTATGAGGGTGAATATGTTGATGGCCTCTGGGAAGGACAGGGCCATGTTCGTTACAAAGCAGGCGGAGAATACAAAGGTGAATTCAAGGCTGGGGAATTTAATGGCCAGGGGATATTTACCTCTTATGATGGTGTGATCTACGAAGGTGAATTTCGAGATAGTCGCCAACATGGCAAAGGCAAAGTCACTTATAAGACAGGAAACACCTATGAAGGTGACATTGAGAACTGGATACTAGAAGGCAACGGTGTTTATATGACGGTTAACGATGGCGTTATTTATTCAGGCCAGTTTGTAAAAGGATCACAAGAGGGTAAAGGGGAAATTAAACGTAAGAATGGAGAGCATTACATAGGAGAAATTAAGGGTTGGTCAGCGCATGGAATGGGAGTGCTCACAAAAAAGAATGGTGATAAATATACCGGTAGTTTTGAGTATGGCATGTATGAGGGCAAAGGCGTACTTCACTATAAAAATGGTGATAGTTATGAGGGTGAATTTCAGTCTGGCTCACCACATGGCATGGGAACCTATACCCGTGCAAAGCCGAAAGGGCGGAAGAAAGTAGAAACGGGTTATTGGGAATATGGCCGCTATCAAGGTCCCAGTAAGCCAGACAAAACGGCGACGAGAAACAACAAGTCTAAACGCCACCAGGCCAGTAACAAGGTTGATGCCGAAGCCGTATTTTATTCACAAAGTGATTTAATGGAAAAAGCTTTGATTACGCTTCAACCTAATCGACCGGGTATACCTGATATGTATTTTCTGGGTTTTGCCGGATACGGTTCGCAGGATGTCTTTATGAAAGAAACAAACTTTGCCAAGCAAATGTTTGATCGTCATCTTAATACTGAAGGCCGCTCGTTGGTGCTAGTTAATCATCGCAATGCAGTAACGAAGACACCGTTAGCCTCCGTCACCAACCTGAAAACATCATTGAATAAATTAGCTAAAGTCATGGATCTAGAAGAGGATATTCTATTTTTATATTTGACCAGTCACGGTTCCAGTAAACACGAATTGGATGTACATTTGAAAGGTTTGCCATTAAACGACTTACCTGCAAAATCATTGGCAGAGATGATTAAGCAGAGTGGTATTAAATGGAAAGTGATCGTGGTCTCAGCGTGTTATTCAGGTGGTTTTATCAAAGCACTCAAAGATGACTATACCGTAGTTATGACCTCAGCTCGTTCCGACCATGTTTCATTCGGCTGCTCTGATGAAGCAGAATTCACCTATTTTGGGCGCGCCTTACTTAAAGAGTCGATACCTAGCACCAACACTTTTTCTGATGCTTTTGAAAAGGCCAGGGGACTGGTCACCGAATGGGAAGACAAGGAAAAATACGACCACTCAGACCCTCAATTCTGGAGTGCAGACAAGATAGAGCAACACCTGTCAGCCTGGCGGGCAGCGCTACCAGAGCGTACTGCGCTTAATCCCTAAGCAGTTAAAAATAAAAGAAATATTGGCCCGCAAAGGTCAAGATCTGCTAGCGTCTGTCCGCTAATAATGGGACAGCACTAATAAAATAAAATTAGTAACAACAAGACCCGATTTCGCCCAGGAGTTTTAATAGGCATGAGCAATGTTTTCGTTGGCCGCCAGCCCATTTTTGATCAAAAGTTAAATGTCTATGGCTATGAGTTACTCTACCGTGCGGCTGAAGCTAATAAAACTTCGGCAGGTATGATAAGTGGTGAACAGGCAACATACACTACCATTATTAACACTTTTGTCGAGATCGGTCTGGACCGGTTGGTGCGCGACAAGCAAGCAGCGATTAATCTCACAGAAGAATTCTTACTGGAAGACAACAAGCTACCATTTTCTCCGGATCAGGTTATTCTGGAAATTCTGGAAGACATATCGGTAACGCCGAAATTGATTGAAGCAGTGCAGCGCCTGGTTGATGCTGGTTATACCATTGCGCTTGATGACTACATTTATAACCCTGCTCATGCACCTCTGATTAAGTTGGCAAAGATCGTCAAGATAGACTTGATGGCCCTGGATATGGCGGAGGTTGAGAAGCATGTACATGAGCTCAAAAAGTATGATGTTAAACTGTTGGCAGAGAAGATTGAAACAGCCGAGGAGTTTATTCAATGTCGAGAAATTGGTTTTGATTATTTTCAAGGTTACTTTTTAAGTAAACCACAGATTGTTAAAGGTCAGAGCCTACCATCCAATCGTCTTACCATTTTAAATTTGCTTGCAGTTTTACATAATCCTGATTCGGATCCAGATGATCTTGCTGAAGCGATTAACACCGACATCACCACGAGTTATAAATTATTAAAATTGATCAATTCGGCAGCGTTTAATCTACAACGTGAAATTGAATCCATCGAACACGGCGTGATGTTGTTGGGCCGACAGAAACTCTGTGGTTGGGCATCCATGCTTGCGATGAGTACGCTGAGCGACCGTCCTTCTGAGATTCTAAGAACAGCGATGACCCGTGCAAAAATGTGTGAATTGTTAGGTGAGAAGCTTGGTGATAAAGCATCTGATCGATATTTTACGGTTGGTATGTTCTCGGCCTTAGATCTTTTGTTGCAACGTCCTTTAGAGCAATTATTAGAACCTTTACCACTCAGTGATGATATTACATCGGCACTCCTAGCTCATGAAGGTCAGCTCGGCAACGTTTTGACTAGTGTTATGGCCTATGAAGTTTCTGATTGGGAAAATGCAAACATAGATGGTCTTGAGGCGAATGATATTTTAGTCGCCAATATCGAAGCTGTAACCTGGGCAAATGTGATTATGGATATGCTCTAGTCACGTAAACTAGTCATGACTTTGCACTTTATGTGAGATTTCCGAGCCTTGTTCGGCCAATAATAATTTTTTCAGTGCTTAGTATTGAGAGATACTTTGGCTAAGAATACTTATAACGCCTTATTTTAGTGAATTTAAATCCAGGCAAATCTGTTTAAGTAATATCAGGCATTCGCTTTAAAAACCAACTAATTTGCCTATTTATGCAGGTGTGGCTTGTTTTTCTTGAGGTAGAAATATGGCGCGCATACTCTCAAATTCTTGCCGCGCGGCCATGATGACAGGCTTAATAACGTCGGCTTTTAAGCCGGCCGTTTCCCAGGCACCGCTATGGATAGGTGGCGCATCGGTTTCTTCGATATTGAGAGTGTTGAGTTCTGCTAAGACCGCTAGAGTATTTGCAATATGTACGATTGATGTATGCTTTGGAAAGTGTGTCGCTTGTTCGGGAGTGTGGTGGTAACTAATGGTTTCGACAAAAATAGCGGGTAAGTGCCAGTGGGCGATCAAAGCACCACCAAGTTGTGCATGATCAAAACCAATAATCTCATTTTCTGATTCCGTTATCTCAGGTGCGTCTACCTGGTCCAGCTCACGTAGCAATACCTTAGTTGATGCTTCCGGGAAGTGACGGAACATGATCAACTGGCCTACGTCATGTAACAGACCGGCAATAAACAATGAGTCGGATTCTTTGATGCCTGATAGTTCGGCAAGATTTTTTGCAATGATTCCACAAAGTAGACTATGGCTCCAAAAATCATCCATAGTGACCAGTTCATTAGGAATGCCTTCAAAGGCTTCAACCGCACTTGTTGCTAGCACCATGTCCCGCAAGCGTTGAGTACCGATAATGGTGATGGCACGTGAAACACTATGTATTTCATTGCTCAGACCATAAAAAGGACTATTAGCAACCCGTAACAGACGGATCGTAAGTCCAGGATCTTGACTGATGACAGCAGCGATATCAGCTGCTGAGCTCCCTTCGGATTCGATCATTTCATTGATACGGACAAAGACGCCAGGCAGGGAGACCAGGTCGTCGACCTGTTTAATGATGTCTTCTATGGCGGTGGTCATGATCAAGGTCCTTTTCTCTTATTCCATGCAGTAGGTTTCAAGTCGTGAGATACGGTAACAGGCCTACCCGTACAGTTGTACGTATCTACCTCATTTATCGAACAATTCAGGAATAGGTTTAGCCAAAATGAGCATACTGGCTGAGTTTTTTATATAAGGGCGATCTGATATACTCCGCCTCCGCTGCCTATCGGTACTATTCATCTATTAGGTCAACTTTAGGGGCCACTACTGAGGTCCACTTTCGAGGTTATTTTATGTTTCAGCTTGGATGCGCAAGTCGTGCATGCTTTAAGAACGAGATTTTGTCCGGACTCACAGTCGCCTTAGCACTGGTGCCCGAGGCAGTGGCCTTTGCATTCGTGGCGGGTGTTGACCCTTTGGTGGGACTGTATGCGGCCTTTATGGTGGGATTATTGGCAGCTATTTTCGGCGGCCGCCCCGGCATGATTTCTGGAGCAACAGGTGCCATGGCTGTGGTTATGGTGGCCTTGGTAGCTGAACACGGTGTGCAGTATTTATTTGCCGCAGTAGTTCTGACCGGAATCATCCAAATTAGCGCAGGAGTTCTAAAGTTAGGTAAGTTTATTCGTATCGTGCCCCATCCGGTAATGCTGGGTTTCGTTAACGGCTTGGCGATCGTGATCTTTCTTGCACAGATACAGCATTTTGAAGTGAAGTTGCCAGATGGTGGCACGGAGTGGATGAGTGGTGCCGCGCTGTATATTTTTGCGGGTCTGATTATTTTGACTATGGCTATAATTCATTTTCTACCTAAATTGACCGGTGCTTTTCCAGCTTCACTGGCAGCGATCTTGGTGGTTAGTGGTCTTGTAATTGGTTTTGGTCTGCCTACACAAACTGTTGGTGACTTGGCGAGTATTAAAGGTGGCTTTCCTGAATTCCATATTCCGTTGGTACCATTTAACTTTGAGACATTAGTGATCATCTTTCCATATGCGATTATTTTGGCAGCGGTGGGTTTGATTGAATCATTGCTTACCTTAAGTCTGATCGATGAAGTGACCAACACGCGTGGTCGTGGTAATCGTGAATGTATTGGCCAGGGCATTGCCAATACTACAACAGGTTTCTTTGGTGGTATGGGTGGGTGTGCCATGATTGGTCAGAGCATGATCAATATCAATTCGGGAGGTCGCCAACGGCTATCTGGTGTCTCTGCTGCGATATTTTTGCTTATCTTTATCTTATTTGCATCACCTTTGATTGAAAAGATACCTATGGCTGCACTCGTGGGCGTTATGTTTATCGTCGTCCTAGCTACATTTGAGTGGTCCAGTTTGCGAATCATCCGCAAGATTCCTCTCACGGATGCTGTTGTGTTAGTACTGGTATCAGCGGTGACGGTGAAATATGACCTGGCGGTTGCCGTGGTGGTCGGTGTGATTGTCTCGGCACTGGCATTCGCCTGGGAACATGCCAAGCATATCAATGTAAAAGGATATGATGATGAAAATGGTTCACGTATTTACGAACTTAATGGGCCATTATTCTTTGGTTCAGTAAAAAGTTTTATGGAGTTGTTTACGCCTGAGGATGATCCTGACGATGTTATTATCGAATTTCAAAATTCACGGGTAGCCGATCACTCAGCGATTGAGGCAATCGATACCCTGGCCGAACGCTATATTAAAGCAGGCAAGTCATTACACTTACGGCACTTGAGTGCCGAGTGCCGGCAGTTACTAAAAAATGCCGGTGATCTTGTCGAGGTGAATGTAATGGAAGATCCTACTTATCATGTCGCCGACGATGAAGTGGCCTGATTAGAATCATTATTATCACTCGAAAAAAGCCGTTCTTTGAACGGTTTTTTTTCGTCACTAGAATACACAGAACACCCTCTTTAACTAAGGTATTTGGATTTTTACTCGAAACTGTGAACTGGTTCGCGTGGATTCAGGCTGATCTGTGACGAATTTTTCAATTTAGTTGCTACCGATCATGCAAAAGCTGTCGTTATAAATAAGTATATAATTTAATTATTAGGCTGCTCACAATGACTTCTTCTGACAATGTCGTCTCATTTGAAGACGCGAAACAAGACTCGATTACTCGTCGAGTACTACTGCGTAAGTTACAACCCAAAATTAGGGAGCTAACTAACAAACATATGCTGAATGTGATGCAGGGCATGTTTGATAATGCCGATGACACGCTATTTAAAATGGCTGAGAGTGCATCTGAAGGAAATGATAAAAATCTTTACATGGATTCGATGCGCATTGTACGTTTGCAACGCAAGTCTATCGAACAGGCATTTTTTAAAGAGTTGTCACGCTATTTCGATGACTATGAACAGGATGTCAAACCAAAAACAGAAGGAACTGCTGAGCTCGATTATGCATCGCTTGAATTAATGCCAGATGCTGATCTTGAGATCCAGCTCGCTGCAGAAAACCTTGTTCAGAAAGTAATTAATCTTTATGGCGCCGATGTAGCGGCAATGGAAAAACGTATCGCCTGGTTGCATGGTAGTGACGAAGTTGATTCAGAATCAATACCCTTTGGTGCTGAATGTCTTGTCCGAAGTTATACCAAGGCAACAGAGGTCCTGGAGCTTGCTCTGGAAATCCAGTTAATTCTACTGAAGTTATTTGATCTCCACTGTGTGCATAATCTTGCCGGGTTATACATGTCCATTAACCAGTTGTTGATAGCTGAAAATGTATTACCCGTTATCAAACATACCGCCGTCAAAAACGATTCATATTCAGCTCCTGGCTCTGCCCAAGCTGGTGTCACTCAGGAAATGACCAACCAACCGGGTGCCCAGGATTATCCGGGTGGTCCGATGACAAGTCCAGGTGCTAGTCCTATGTGGGGACAATTGCAAAACATGTTAAGTGCACACCGCCAGGAAACATATGGGGCAGGTTTTGCGCCAGGTGGCCCTGTAATGGGAGGTGCTCCGCAACAAGGAGGTGGTACCGGTCATCATATGGGATTACCCAGTAATGCTACTGGCGGTCAGGTACTTGTGCCAATGACGACACAAGATGTGCTTAGTTCCTTGTCTGAAATACAGAGCGGTGCAATTGATCAGTTACCGCAAGGTGGTGCGCATGCCGTAGGAAATTTTTTAAGAGTACACCTTGAAGCGAGTGCACGTGAAGGTGAGCAGGAGAAAGCAATTAATCCGGTTGATAATGACTTGATTGATGTAGTGTGTCTTATTTTTGAATATATTCTGGATGATCCTAACTTACCAGTAGCCGCTAAGGCCAGCATTGGTCGTTTACAAATTCCGATGTTGAAAGTGGCGATGCTGGATAAAGAGTTTTTTTCGATGAATGGTCATCCGGCCCGATATTTACTTAATTTATTAGCTAGTACGGCAGTAGCGGTTGAAGATAGTGAACCACAAGATCAACCCGTATTGGAAAAAATTGATCAGATCGTAGAATACATACTTGAAAATTTCTCTGATGACATAAGCTTGTTTGAACAACAAACTGAAGAGCTTAATAACTTCATCAGCGAACATAATAGGAAGGAGCAAGAGGCCTATCATGAACTTGGTCAGCAGCTGCAGGAAAAAGAAGAATTAGCTCTGGCCAGAGCCTGGGTTAAAGAGACATTAAGCCAACACTTAACTGGACGTGAGTTAGCCAAACCCATCGTCGATATTATCTTAGGCCCATGGAAAGATGTAATGCTCGAGACTTATCTACAAGAAGGTGAGCACAGTCAGTTGTGGAAGACACAGATTCGTTTTATTGATGTGTTGTGTTGGTCTGTGGAGCCAAAAAAACTCAATCTGGATAAGAAAAAGCTCGGTACTATTATTCAACAGCTTGTTACTACCTTGCGCGATGGGCTGCAAAGGATTAACTGTTCGCAAGAAGATGTGAACCGTATCTTTAGTACCTTAGAGCCTTACCATCTGGCCAGTGTGCATGGTCTTGATCTTGCTGACTGTGTCGTGATGAGCCAGGAAAAAGAGTCGATTGCTGAAGTGTTACAAGATAACTCGAAAAAAGATATTTTAAATGAAGAGATAGAGAGAATTATTGCCGACGAAAAAGTGATTCTTGAAGATATTGTTCTGGAAGACTGGGAGCCAGCCAGTGATTTAGATGAGATCAATGATGAATATCTAATGCTGGCACGTCATATGGAAATGGGTAAGTGGGTAGAGTTTCATAATGCCGCTGGTGAAACGAAACGTGCCAAACTTGCCTGGAAGAGTGAGTTGTTAGGCGAGTACACCTTCTTGAACTGGAAATTCGACGTTGTCGCAGACAAGACACTAAACGAGTTAGCAGAGGACTTACGACAGGGAAATGCCAAGGTTGTCGATGATGTACCGTTAATGGATCGCGCTTTGTCTGCTGTTGTGACCAGCCTGATACCAAAAGAGAAGGCCCGATAAATAGACTGGTTACCAATTTAAGGCCAGCTCGCATACAATGTGTTTTTTATTTGTATGTGAGAGGGTTTTCTACCGATGAGTAATACTTTCCTGGTTCGTCCTAACGGTCCGCTTATCGCGCAGGGTAAAATCAGGATTCTTGGTACTGATGGATTAGTACTAATTGAATCTGACGAAGTATTTTTATGTCGCTGCGGTCATTCAAACAATAAACCCTTTTGCGATGGTGCGCATAAGCAATCTGGCTTTAGTGACGCAGCTGTATTTAGTGATGATAAGGCAGAGGCCCTGCAGGAAGACCAAGGCATCGAAATTAGCTTGCGCGAAAATGCCATGTTGATTGCCAAAGGCCCGATGACAATACAGAGTGAAGATGGTTCTTGTAGCACAACACGCAATAAGGCAGCACTGTGTCGTTGTGGTGAGTCGGTTAAAAAACCTTTCTGTGATGTCTCACATAAGCGCTGTGGTTTTATTTCAAACGATTAAAGGACTGCTTGATTTTGAGCGTTTGCATGGGTGAATACATCTTTCCATGAGGCATAGCTTGCTGCCATCAACACGGGTATCACGACCAGCAATCCCAGGTAAAATGTGAGTGCCGACAACATAAAGAGCAACATCATAAAAAAACTAAAAACTATAAAGGGTAATATGTTGCGTTTTAATCCTTGTATGCTCATTTTAAATGCTTCACCAACTGGCAAATCATGCAAAGCAACTAGTGGTGGTCCGAACCAGGATACGGACATCAAGACCAGCATCACGGCTAACATGATGGGAATACCGATGAGCAGCAGGATTGTAATAACAACTGGGGATGGACCACCAGACGAATCAAGCGCGCTAACAATGGCTATACCAATAAAGAAAATGATTAGCATCGCGATCATCATCAAGATGGTAATGCCCAATATTAACGCCCCCAATAAAGCTAGCTTACTTGCCGCTTGATTAAATCCCTCAAACAGGTGTTGTACCTCAAGAGCCCCACCATTATCCTGATTGTGCAGGCCGATCATTAATCCACCGACGAGCATTGGTTGTAGAATATTTGTCGCAAAGGGTACAAAGGAAGAAAAAATCAGGATAACAAAGTAGATGATAGTAATAAGGATCCAGACGCCTGCACTTTGCCCGAAGTAACGGAAGCCATCACCAATCCAGCCTAGACCTCGTCCAATTGGAACTTTCTGTGGTTCTACAAAAGACCAGACATCATCGGTTTTATCCGAAGTGAGTTCAACAGATGTACTAGGGGGTTGGTAGGGATTATCAGAGCTCATGATTATTCCTTTATCATTATTATACTAATAATAGCTTTCGCTTTATTCCATCATAGATTGATGGTTGGACATATTCAAGGCACATAATAGTTTGAGCTCTCGTTTGAGAGCTAGAATGTTACTGTTGAATAGTCACAGGTGAAGCTGTTCCAGGAGATTGAACAGTAAATATTTTACTAACCAATTGTTTGTTACTCAGTTTGATAATTATTCTGTATTGACCACGAATAAAGGTAGCTTGCGGGTGTTTTAAAGAAAAGATGTGTTCACCGCTTTTTTCAGAGACTATCAGTTTTTTATCAATCAAGACTTGCTGTTCGTTGATCGACTCGACCTGGACATTAAGAATCGTCGTCTCTTTGGAAAGGTTCGTATAAGTGAAGCCTATATGCAATGTTGGTGTCACTGAAACTTGCTCCTGCTCAGTAAGCAGAGAGCTGATAGCGTGATCACTGATGATCATGTGGGTTATTCTTGGTGCTCGATTTGCCATTGCCGACTGAAGTTTTTTACCGGCCTGATCAAGTTTGGCGCTATTAGGGAAATAACGTTGCGCGTTAGTCAGGATGCGCTGGCCAATCGATAATTTATTTTCCCATATGGCAGTTTGGATTTGTTTTACCACATAGTTTTCAACATTGCGTGCACCAGTACGTGCTTTTTCATTGTCGGGTTGTTCCTTTAGTACTGCAAAATAGAGATCGATGGCACTTTCACCTTTCGGCTCAACAGCTTTGCCAGCCTGGAACTGTGCTTCCGCCTGGATTAATAACGAAAGAATCTTTTCCTGACGTGAAATTTCCTGTTGTATTGTATCCTTTAGCACATTGAGACGAGCGTGATCGTTAATGACGGTTAAACCAAGTTCTACATTTGCGAGGGCTTCATGTGTTTTACCGGCTGCAAGTTCATTAGTTGCGATGCCGTGGTAGTGATCGGCTATCGATTGTAATTGATTTTTAGCCCTTGAATTATCAGGATCAATCGATAACACGGCATGCAGTGAATCGACGGCATTGCTACCTGCTGGTACAACCAGTGCACCTGCATCCATATACTGCTGTGCCTGTTGCATGTGATTTTGTATCGCCTCACGACGTAGTAGTTGGTTTTCAAGTAGTACCAGTTGCTGTGGGATGAAGGCACGTGGCATGGCATCATTGGCTTGTGCAATCAATAGTCTTGCCAATGCCAGGTCATTTTTTTCTAAAGCATTATTGGTTTGCAAGACGTACCACTTTGAAATTTCTTCCAGTGCTGATTTTGCTGTCAGATCCTGGGGATTTGCTTGTAACTGTTGGCGGTAAGCTAGTGCTAATTGTTTGACACCTTCGGGTGTTTGCGCAAGAAGTTGTTCTCGGAGTGGTTGTTCGCTATTGAGGATCTCGGAATTGACCGTTTCGTTTAATTCAACGCTTGTATCTGTTTGTACAGAGCCGGAGGCAGGTGACGGTGTGTTAATTTGCTCAGTGCCACTAGTAACAGGTGCTTTCCCCTGAACAGTATCAGGAGGTGTTTGTGCAGTGGGAGTCGTGCCATTAGTTACATACTTGTCAATCAGTGGATCAATAACTGGAGCCAGTTCAGCTTGGTAATATTGGTTTAGTTCGACGCGCTTATAGTATCCCACTCCAGCAAGGCACATCAGTAAGAGAACGAAAATCCAGCGCTTGCGTCGATTTAAGCGTTTGAAGTCATCTGTATCTGTTACATCAAAATTGTCCGGTGGCGGAGAGGTTGGCTCAAGCTTGTTATACCCAGAAGATTTTTGCTTTGGTCTCGCGCTCACGACAGGTGGCATGGAACCACTTGCAATTGTTTTTACGTGTTTATTGCTTTCAGATTTTTGGCTAGCAGCAATGTTGGTTTCGATAAAATCGAGGTCTGAATCATTCAATTGTTCTAGCGCAGCATAAAGATCGTTAGCTGTCTGGTATCGGTGATCAGGGTCTTTTGATAAACAAATATTGATGATTGGTTGAAACAGTTCCAGTCCCTTGGGTAATTCTGGAATGGGATCAGATAAATGTTTAATACCGATTGCAACAAAAGATGGGCCATCGTAAGGAAGGTATCCAGCCAGGGCCTGAAACAAGACAATGCCTAAACTATAGATATCGGAACGATGATCAACCTTTACACCCTTGGTTTGTTCCGGGCTCATGTAATAAGGTGTACCGATAACTTTACCGGTAATCGTCAAACCTTTTGTGGCGTTTTGGCTGCGCGCAATGCCAAAGTCTGTGAGTATGGCCCGACCATCTTCATGTAATAGTATATTTTCTGGTTTGATATCACGATGTACGTAACCTTTCTTGCCGGCATAATCTAATGCCTTTGCAATCTGCTTGATCACATCAACTTTTTGTTTACGCGTCAGCTTGTCGCGTGACTCACGCAGGCTATTACCCGGCACATATTCCATCGACATGTAGTGGCAGCCCTGGTGGACATTCGCATCATAGACGGTGATGATGTTGGGGTGTGCCAGACTGCTAAGAATGCGTGCTTCACGCAAGAAACGATCAGTGAAAGTCTCATCAGTATGATCGGGGGCAAGGATTTTCAGGGCGACCTGGCGGCCGACACTCTCCTGGATCGCCAGGTACACAACCGCCATGCCCCCTTTGCCGAGGACATCGATGATCTTGTATCCTGGCAGGTTGACGACCGAGGCAACCTGGCTGGTAGTTGAATTCTTGGGTTGATTATCCATGCTGTTTTCTTTCTGCAATCCCTGTAGTTATCGGCAGGTAAGCCGTATAGTTGCATACGGATTGTGACGCTGATCAAATATTAGCAGTGAATATTTAACGTAGTTTTTCGTGATCTGCCAATCCACAGGATGCTCGCCATACTGGTTTTTCGCGGTATAGATTGGACATTATAGCGATATAAAAGAGATTGTCTCAATATTACAATCTATTACCGTAATATTTAGAATGTTTCTAGATGTTTCAAAATGTCAGCATGAACATGGTTAAAATAAAAGCATCTTGATAAAATCGATTTAAGTCAGTCGTCAGATTCAAAAAAATAAAATAAAGCACCTCATACAGGAAGGTGGCAAGGTACAAGAATGAAATACATGCAGTTAACGTTGCTCACTGCGATGAGCATGATGTTGTTACTCGCCAGTCCAGTCCGAGCGGATGGTCTTCCAGCTCAGGATTATTCTCAGCTAGCCATTGCAGAGACACGATTTGAATTTTGTGGTCAACAAAAGCCGCCTGCCTACGCAAAAGTGCGCGAGGCGATTCACAAGAAACAATATGACACAGCCTTGGAAAGCCTTGGAGAGCCTGGCAAAAGCACCAAGGATTCTAACTTTGGTGTCACTAATTATTTGTACGGCAAGATTCTCTATTTGCAAGCCTATCAACGTGTTTACCAGCGCGAAGCGGAACAACCAGATCTAAACAAACTATCGGAAGCAAAAAAATATATCTCGCTTGCGGCTAAAAGTGGTTTTCCTGAAGCGATCTATGATCAGGCAATGCTATTAACGCCACCTGCAGACTCAAAAAAGAAACTTGAGTTATTGAAAGCCGCCGCAGATAAAAAGTTTGTCCCGGCAATGTTAACACTCGCAGAAGAATATTTTCACGCGACTAAAACTTTTGAAGATCGTCTGGAAGCACAAGCGCTTGTTCAACAGGCCGCGAGTATTGATACGGCTGCAAAAATCAAACTAGCATCTTACTATCTACATGAAGAAAAACCCTTAAACAACCTTACGGGTTATGACAAGGATATTGGTAAGGCAATAACCTTATTGTATGAGGCTGCTGTCGATTGTGATGCCAGTGCGGCTTATAAGCTATTCCAGATGTCGGCCTCAGAACATAAGCCAAACGATCTACCGACAGAACGTGGTATTTATTGGTTAGAGACTTCTGCCAAACTTGGTCTTGCCAAGGCACAAGGTGAACTTGCCGAACACTATTACCAACAAGTTAAAGATAGTGAAAAAGCTACTTACTGGGCATTGTTAGCAGCAGAGAAAGGAGATCTGAAAGCGTTAATGACAATGGGTAAGATTTATTACCAGGGTGTGGGACTCGAAAAAAATTATTCTAAAGCACTGGAGTACTATGAGCAGGCGCTATCCATCGATACACAAAACCGTTTGGTCTTGAATCAACTTGGTATTATGTATTACAAAGGCGAGGGTAGTGAGGTCGACTTTCGAAAAGCCGCAAGCTTGTGTGAGCAAGCAGCAATTAAAGGACAAGCAGGTTGTCAGTATTACCTTGGTCTGATGTATGTAAATGGCGAAGGCGTTACACAGGATATTGATACCGGTATTAGTTGGATGAAAAAATCGGCGGCCCAGGATTTTCCTGTGGCTAAAAACTGGTTACGAGAGAACTGGTAACTAATGGGGCAATGGACGGTCTATGTCTTACGCTGTAAAGACGATAGTTTGTATACTGGTGTGACAACCGATATCGAACGACGTATTGATGAGCACAATAACGACAACAAACTGGCCGCTAGCTATACAAAAAGTCGGCGTCCGGTTAAGCTGGTTTATAGTGAATATTGTGATGATCGAAGTCAGGCGCTTAAACGGGAAATGGGTATAAAAAGACTTACTAAAAAACAAAAAGAAGCTTTAATCTCCAAATAATATTTTACAAAAACAAGAAGCGCTCACAATGCATAGCATTCACGGATGATAAAAAGTTAACGATGATATTATATTCTATTCTTGAATCCCCTCTACACCCTCAACTAACCAGTCTCTACCAGTCTCTGAGGATAAACGAGATACGTTTGTTGTCTGTGCGTAAAGCGATTCAGGAGCTTAAGAAACAACCCCCCGATATTGTGGTAGCAGATTTTATTTATGGTTACGGTAATAATTATGCAGGGGTGAATATTAGTAATCTGGACGTATTTCTCTATAGCTTGGCAAAATATGCAACGGACTGTAAGGTGATCGTGTTGTATGAAAAAACCGAGAAAAAATATGTAGAAAAACTAGAGGCTCTGTTTCCAGCCATTCAAACCCTCGCGTATCCTGTTAGTGAATCATCCATACAGCCATTCCTCAAATAATGACTGGCTTAACAGCAAAACAATTAAATGCTTTCAGAGATAAGTTGCTGCAAGAGAGGCAGGATCTATTGGATATAAGCAGGTCGGCAAGCGAGGGGGCCGATATTGTTGAGCTTGATCAGACACGACAGGGAAGATTGTCCCGTATGGATGCGATGCAGGGGCAGGCCATGTCGCAGGCTATGCAGGAGAGGAGACAGCTCCATATCAAACAGATCACGGATGCTCTAAAGCGATTAGATGATAATGAGTATGGATATTGTTTACGCTGTGATACAGAGATAGCGCTTAAGCGGCTAGAGTACAATCCAGCGGTAACACTCTGTATAAAATGTGCTGATTAATCTGCCAAAAAAGTTTGCAAAAGTTTTAAATTCAAAATTTCCCTTTCATCTATACTACTCCCAAGCCAGTAGTAACATCTGTACAAACTAGCGTGGACAGTTATATACATATAAAAGAAATGGATGGAAGGATTATGCCAGCAGATATGTCACTTTATTTTGATGTGGTTAAACAGGTTCAAGACCAGATTAATCGTATTACTTATGCAAACCAGTTGAATGAAACCGAGCGTCTGCATCAATTAAACAGGCTAGAGCACGAAATTTCTCAGAAATTTCACTGGGCCCGCCGCAGTATTGATACCTCTGAGGGGTTTTCTGAGTTAAATCATGAGGTGGATGTTGCCTGATTCGATATTAATCAGATCAAGACAACATCCAGAATAAGGCATCACCCAGAATAAGGCATTATAGGCTTAGACCTTTTTGACCAAAAGGGTGTATTCCCCGTCCCAGTCGACAATTTCCATCAGCTTGTGACCTAGCTGAAGGCACATTGCCTCAAAGTTAGAGATACTACGAGGCTCGTCTGTTGTCACTTTTAAAACCTGGCCAGAAGCCATTCCTTCTATGGCACGAAGTGCCTTAACCATGGGTTGTGGTGCAGGCAAGTTTTGTGCATTTATTTCCATATCGATGTAAGCCATTTTATTTCTCCTTCCCTTGTTTATGCTCTTTGGTGTTAAGCATTTGTTGTAATGTAGTAATCAACGCTGGAAACAGATTAAAGGGTTATGGCTGAACCGATGCTGAAGGGAATGCAAAAGATGGGGGGGAAATAAACCAGAATATTATTATGGAAAAAGGACTATTTCAGTCCTTGATTTCTTGTACCAGTACCCAGGGTGATACAACCACGGCCCAGAACACAGGCTCGTTTTCAACCCACTGGCGGGCATGGTCATCATTGGCTCGAACAATCTCACCAGCATCAATCAACTCGCCAATCATTTTTGCATCGTCCTCGGAGAGTTTTACCGCGATGTCGATAAGGTCAAGCCCCTGGTTCACCACGATGACAACTCCTCGGGCAAAATGGGTTTGTAGCTCCGACCACTCTAACTTGCCTGTTTCAAGATTAAACTTTTGTTTCGGATCGAGGTCTTGTTCAGGCTGTTCGTTATCAGACATGATTGTTCGAGTTATTTGTTAAGAAAAATAAGTATCGCATGTTTCATTGTAAGCTGCAGCATTCGACTAGTTTTTAGTGTCAAACCAGTATCTTATAATAAGTTTTTAGAAATACTATTCAGATACTTTTATAGAAAAAACCGGTTAACTCTTGTTGCCAGGTGCCGATAATTAATAAAGCAAACAGCTATTCACAAATCAGCCTGGAAAACGATGACATGCATGCAGTAGATTTAGAGAAAAAACAGGGATTTCGCAGGACTCTGGATAATATTATTCGCTTTACCTCATCTGTCGGTGAAGGGACATTGTTCACCGGTTCATTCAGTGGCGGCGAGAATATCGTTGTCCGCGGTCAAGTACAGGGCAAAAGTGATGTTGATGGTGTGGTTGTAATTGCCAACTCAGGTAAGTGGCTAGGTGAATTATCTGCCGACGTCGTTGTTGTCGCGGGTAGTGTAGAGGGTGATATTTTTGCCCGTGAAAAGATTGAAGTGCAAGCGGGTGCCAATATTACCGGCAACCTGACCAGCCCGGTAATCGCGATAGAAAGTGGTGCCGTTCATGTTGGACGGATTGACATGAGAAATATCCAACAGATCAAACATTATGAAGAAAAACGTGAACATCCACGTGATGAGGCTAGCCGTTAAACAACGGCAAGTTTTTTTAATTCAAAAGTTGTATATACAACTGGTTTGAGCTAAGCTGATCTTATGTTTGAAAAGTGTATTTATTTTAATAGCAATGCTTTTGTGCGGCGTCTCAACCGGATTTGGGATGATGCATATAAAGAGACTGGGTTATCTGCTCCCCATGCTTATTTGTTGCGCCTGGTCTGTCATGAGCCCGATATAACCCAGAAAGAGGCAGGTCGTCAGTTACAACTCGAGAAGTCGACGATTACGCGGTTTGTGTCGGCATTGGAAGAACAAGGCCTGTTAGTCAGGCTCTCTGGTGAGACGGCTAGAGAGGTTCGTTTAAGACCGAGTGCAGCGGGTAAGCGGCTTGGTAAACGACTGGATGAAATTGGTGCTGATCTTTATATAAAGTTACGCAAGCAACTCGGGGCCAGCCAGTTTGAAGAAATGCTGCAGTTAATGCGGGCAGGTACTGGGATCACATACTAGACATCATATTTTTTTACCATAACAGTTGTATATACAACAAGAATATATAGGAGACAGAAGCATGAGCTTGGACATCATCAATGGCGAGCAGACCGAAGATGGGACGTCAGCACATATTAAGGCGTTGGCAGAATTTTATGCGGGCTTTAATCAGCGTGATGTAAAAAGAAGTATGCAAAGTTGGGCCAGGCAAGATGACGTCATTATGTGTAACCCAATTGGTGGAATTCGAAAGGGGTGGGACGTTATCGCAGATGCCTACCAGCGTATCATGCAAGGTGACACCCAGGTCTACGTAGAATTCTACGATTATCAAATTAGTCAAGGTTTTGACATGTTTTACGCAGTTGGGCGTGAACGTGGCTATGCAAAATTTCAGGATCAGGAGGGTGAGCAATGTCTTGAGCTGGCAATTCGAACCAGCAGGGTGTTTAGAAAATATGACGATAGATGGAGACAGGTACACCATCATGGATCGATTGATGCCCCCATGTTGTTAAACGAATATCAATCGATTATTAATAGGAGCTAGGCAATGAGTTTATCATCAGAGATATTTTGGTTAGTACTGAGTTGTATGCTAACGGGACTTTTGTGGGTGCCCTATATTATTAACAGGTTGATAGAAATGCGCCCGCTACCGGCATTGTGGAACCCAATGCCTGATGTTCGCCCAAGGGCACAGTGGGCTGAGCGACTCATGCGAGCACATGAGAACGCAGTAGAGAACCTGGTTGTCTTTGCTCCTCTGGTTTTGGTGATTGAGTTATTACATGTTGGAACTGAGTCAACCGCGATGGCTTGCATGGTGTACTTTTTTGCACGTTTTGCACATTTCATTGTTTTCACTTTTGCCGTGCCACTGTTTCGCGTGGTTGTTTTTCTAATCGGTTTTGTCGCCCAGATGACCCTGGCTATTCACTTGCTGACAGGGTAGCCCAGGCTAGCCATGGCAGGGGAATTATGTACTAGACTTAATGGCACAATATTTCAAAGAGGAATAGTACACCTTGGATAAAGTGAAAAGTATCTCACCGAAACAGGCAATGGACCTGATCAGCAACGAGCCTAAGAGTTTGTTGATTGATGTGCGCTCACATATGGAATTTTTATTTATTGGTCACCCCGTCGGTGCCGTGCATATTCCCTGGATTGATGAGCCGGACTGGAATATCAATCCACATTTCGTTCGTGACGTGCGCCAGCTTTTATTAGGCGGACTTGCTGATGATGGCAGTGGCACCCAGGTACCGATTATCCTGATTTGTCGAAGTGGCAAGCGCTCCTATGAGGCTGGTGAACTGCTGGTCAGTGAAGGGATTGGTAATGTCTACAATGTCGATGATGGTTTTGAAGGTGAACTTGACGAACATCACCACCGCAGTACGCTAGGCGGCTGGCGATTTGAAGGACTACCGTGGGAACAATGCTGACAGGCTGTGGTCACAGCTTGTATGAAACAATTACAAAAAATAGCGAACGTGGGTCTACAAAGATTTGCTCTGATATTGGTTTCTGGAATCATAGTTTCCGAAATCATAGTTTCTGGGGCAGTACATGCAGAAAATAACGCGATACAACAATTTAGCAGTGGTCCTGAGAAAACAACACTCATCGAGCTTTATACCTCGCAAGGTTGTAGTAGCTGCCCACCGGCCGAAAAATATCTGAATAGCTTGAAGCAACACTCCCAACTCTGGAAAAAATATATTCCCCTTGCTTTACATGTAGATTACTGGGACTACATTGGCTGGAAAGATCGCTTTGCCTCACCAGAGAACACATTACGCCAGCGGCAATACGCGCAAGTAAACGCACAACGTTCCATCTATACACCAGGCTTTTTCGTAAACGGTAAACCCTGGCGACGTAATTTTTATAATCGCCACCCGGATACGCAGCATGGAAAAAGTGGTGTGTTGAAGATTAATTTGCAGGGCAAAAAGCTGCAGGCTAGTTTTAATCCGGTATCCGTTTTTAACGCACCTCTCGTTCTTAATATTGCCATTGCCGGGATGGGGTTTAAGACAGACATTGAAGCAGGTGAACGTGAGGGTAGCCATACCATGCATGACTTTATCCTGTTAAATCGAACCCAACACAAAAGCACGGACCTGAACTGGCGTGTACAGTTACCCAGGATCGATAAAAAAGGGGCAAGCCAACTGGCCCTAATTGCCTGGGTGAGTCAGCAAGGTGATCCGCGACCTCTGCAGACTCTGGGCGGGTACATTAATTAGTTAAGCTTTTTTACCGAGAAAGCCGGTGACCTTGGAGCCGAGCTTTAATAACTTGATCAAGGTTGGTTTCGGAACTTTACGCATTTGCTCATACCAGCTGGATATGGTTTCCATAAAATCCAGCACGTCGGTGATGCGTTGTTTGATTTCTTCAGGTGTTTCTTTATCGTGTTCGCCTTCAAGTTGACAGGCACGTAACATAGTGAGCGTCGGGTCAATTTCTCGACGCTTTCGTTCTTCAATGATGGTGTTGAAGGTTTCCCATAGATCTTTTTGTGACTCAAAGTGATCTCGACGATCTCCCATGACATGGGAGACGGTGATCAGCCCCCAGCTTTGTAGCTCTTTGAGGCTGGTGCTGACATTTGATCGTGCCACGCTCAGGGTCTCGGCAATCTCTTCCGCATGCAGTGGCTCAGGCGATAAATACAACAAGGCGTGGATTTGCGCCACAGTTCGATTCACTCCCCAGCGGGTTCCCATTTCACCCCAGTGAAGAATGTACTTTTGCATTATCGGTGTCAGTTTCATAGTTAATCACTTTTTTCTGTTCATACTGAAATTAGTGAATATATAGTTAGTTGTCAACATGTTCTGACTGTTGTGTGGTCCAATGGCCCAGCAGAAAAATTGCCAAATTAGTGGTTAAATACCCTTGGCCTCATTTCTTATTGGTGCTGAACTTGTTAAAATGTGACTCAGTTCAAAATATCTATTTTCTTCGAAAAAACAGTTTATTTTCTATGCTGAAACCGCCTCTACAGTCGATCGTCGATGAGCTTTGTAACCATGGCTGCCGCCAGGTCAATAACTCAATTAATCAAATAGAGGCAGGCAAGCTACCGCCAGCGATGATGAAGCTGTCAGCAAAAGATCAGCAGGCGGTGTTGGGCGAGCTGAAGTCGATCATGTCTGTTTATGATCGGTGTGGTAATTAAAGAAAGTCGGCCCAGTTTTCCTGGGTATCTCCAAAAACAAAAAAGTGTGGATTCAACAAGCTCTCTTTGGTGTTGTAAGCGAGGGTTTGCATATTGGTGTCAGTGAGAAAGCCACCGGCTTCCTCGACTATGCAATGCGCAGCACCCGTATCCCATTCCGAGGTTGGTCCAAGTCGTGCGTAAATATCGGCTTTGCCCTCAGCGACGAGGCAAGACTTCAGTGAGCTACCCATACTTAGCAATTCATAATCAGGCAGGTTAGCAAGGAAACGTTTAAGCTCTTCGCTTTGATGCGATCGGCTGCCGGCAACAATGATTTTATCGCGGTGCTTTTTTGCGACCTCGATGCGTTCGGGCTCTTTTTCCGGTTCCTGCTTGAAAGCGCCTAGTCCCTTGGCGGCGTAATAACTAACACCCAGTACAGGCGCGTAGATGACACCGAGGATGGGTTGGTGGTTGTCGATCAGTGCGATGTTTACGGTGAATTCACCATTACGTTTAATAAACTCGCGGGTACCGTCCAGTGGGTCGACCAACCAGTAGGTTTCCCAACGTGCGCGGTCTTCAAATGGGATAGAAGTGGATTCCTCTGAGAGTACCGGATATTCGGCGGCAATTTCTTCAAGTCCATCATCAATGATGGCATGCGCAGCCATATCTGCCTCGGTGACCGGGGTTTCATCGACTTTTTTCAGGATAGAGAAATCCTGTGTATATATAGTCATGATCCGTTCACCAGCTTGTATAGCTAGTTGTACGATAGCAGGTAGTAACTTTTCCAGATCAAGTTGAGGCATGGTTTTGGGCGATGCAGATTTCTACGACAATCACTAAATCTGATTGTGCCAGCTTCGAGCCTCGATTGCTACGTTACTACTCTGTTTGGCATTAGAGCTTTTTGGTCCGGAAGTGGAATTCTGTGTGCAACCGACCTTCAAACACGGTATTTATCTTGATTTCACCGGTGCCTTGTTTTACTTCAAATCCTTTCTGGCTTTCAGGTGTGAAACTGGTGAGTTCCAGGTCAGTTTGAGCATAATTTAGCTCGAACGAGACATGTAGTGGGAAATAGCCGTCCAGGAAACGGCGCATGAAAGGGCCATTTCGTAAACTATAGGTGCCATTATCAAGTAGTTTTAACGAATGTGTATTTGCCTGAATACATAGCTTGGCGTTCTCTTTGACATTTTCAAATTGAACCGTGGCGCCCTCAACCCAGGCTTTCTCAATATTTTCCGAGGAAATGATTTTGATATTTCTCACCCGGTTTTTCTTAAAAACGATTTGTGCGGCGGCGACTTTATCAATGTTGGAATGGCATTGTTCGATCAGGATCCAGCCATCACTTAGACTTGCGGGCAAAATAGTAACCGCATTGTGATGGTGGTGCAGGTTTTTGTCCGGTGCGGTACTAATGAAAACAAGGTTACCTTCGTTGACATCTCTGGCATCTTTATATCTTGGTGGTTCCAGGGTATTGCTGTTAAACCAGCGCTCTAGTTCTTCTGGTGATATCTCATTTGCAATAGCGGTAGTGGTGATAGCCCCAATGAAAAGAAACATGAAAGAAATCGTCAGATTTTTTACTGTCATGATGGCACCTCATTCATTCTGATTATTTATTATCTCTGCTTTAGTTATAAGAGATAGCATAGACTATGCCAGTTCGCAGCCAAGGCTTTGCATGGGCTTAACAGGCTGAATGCATTGCTCTCGTGTTATCATGTGCTCCCATTGATAACTCACTAACAGCATTGCAGCTAACTTATTGAATTATGGTAAATTGGCAACAAATAGATAGCGTCTTACTGGACATGGATGGCACCTTGTTAGACTTGTATTTTGATAACTATTTTTGGCGAGAACACGTGCCTCAGCGTTATGCCGAGAAGCATAATTTAAGCATAGATGATGCAAAACGCACTCTTTTCCCAAAATTTCGCAATAAAGAAGGTACCATGGACTGGTACTGTGTGGATTACTGGTCAGAGACTCTCGAGCTGGATATTGCCCAGCTCAAAGCTGAAGTTGATCACCTGATTGCCATTCACCCCTATGTTATTGAGTTTTTGGATAAATTACACGGGATGAACAAACAAGTCGCACTGGTGACTAATGCGCACCAGAAAAGTCTGATGCTAAAAATGGATCGCACGGCATTGCATAATCACATTGAAACTATCATTTGTGCGCATGACTTTGGGATGCCAAAAGAGAACCCGGATTTCTGGGGAAAACTTCAGACACGGTTACCCTTTGAAAAGCAGCGTACCTTATTAATAGATGATAGCTTGTCGGTGTTGCGTTCAGCAAAAGACTATGGGATTGCCAAGCTACTCGCCGTATATCATCCTGATAGTAAGGACTCACGACGTAACGTAGAAGAGTTCGAAGCGATTGAGGACTTTGATCAAATTATGCCGAAATAAAAATAACAGCGAGAATAAAGGTGGTAGCTACGCTGGATGTCACGTTGGAGTGTCATTCAGCGGTAAAACGAGTATCCCAACGCTTAAAACGTTTCTGACAATATTTAAGAAGTGAGTCATAACCATCAAAGAAGAGTTCAAAGCCTTCCTCTGCTGGTGCATCGTATTCGCAGTAATCGTTGGTGTAGTCACGACACATCTGTGGTCGGGTTTCATAAATACCACAGCGTCCATCGTCTTGAAGAAACTGACATTTAGTATAGACAAGTAGAAACCAGCCATCTTCATCTTTGTAAGCCTGGTTGTTTTTATGTGCTAATTGCCATAACAGAGTATCGAATTCATCCATAGATCGGGGTGTATCGATTTCCTGGGTTATGTAATTACAACACTTAGACCCTTCACACAGGTCACATTTGTTGTCAGAATTTACTTCAACTTCGATAGATGGGGTATTTAGTTCGTCGGTCATGCTTTCGCCCGCAATTTAAGGACACTGTATGGTTAAGAGATGCGCGTAGATTATCAGGAAAAGGTATGAAAATAAACTTTAAAGAAGTCAAGGAAAGCCCGGAGTACATGTCAGCCATTATTCGCTATGGCTTTGCGATATTGTCGTCCGTGTTCCTTGGAGTGGCAATGAAGACGGGTTATTACGAACCGGTCTGGGATTTTTATATTATTTTTTTACTGTCGTTCTTTCTCTATGCGACGATCATTTTTGTTAGCGTGTTACTGGTACCGCGTGTCTCATATCGCCCGTATATAACAATACCCTTTGATGTTGCTGCGATCAGTATCTCCATGCTGTTTACCGATGATGGGCCGTTTAGCCCATTTTTTCTTTTTTATGCCTGGTATTTTGTCAGTTATGCACTGCGTTATGGACGTGGCCCGCTCATCGCATCAACTTTCTTCAGTATTACAGCCTTCATTATCGTCTTGACCATAACTGATGGTTGGTATTCACATGTCTATGACGTAGTCATGTATCTGGTCTTTTTAGTAGTGATGCCTGTCTATCTTGACGCAATGCTAAGGCGTATTAATCGTGCGCGTGATGATGCAAACAAGGCGAATCTGGCCAAGAGTGAATTTTTGGCTGCAATGAGTCACGAAATACGTACGCCGATGAGTGGCATCGTAGGTGTGACCAGTCTACTCGAACAGACTGAATTGGATAATAATCAGCGTGAATATGTTTCTGCATTGCAAGAATCTTCAGTTGCTCTAAATGCTTTAATAGATGATGTGCTTGATTTGTCCAAGATCGAGGCTGACAAATATACCTTGGAAGAAGATCGATTTGATCTAGCCAAGACACTATTTGGTGTTGCACAGATGTTCACTGCCAGTGCGAATGCCAAAGGACTTGAACTTTTTCTTAATTATTCGCCAGACTTACCTGAATATGTACATGGTGATGGTAAACGTCTACGCCAGATAGTTCTTAACCTGGTGAGTAATGCGGTGAAGTTTACTGAGCGTGGTGAAGTGGTTGTCAATGCCTTCGCTGTAGAGACGGACAGCGCGACACGTAAAATGACTATACGTATCGAAGTTGTTGATACTGGGCCAGGTTTGAGCGAGGAAGAAATAAAGCAGATCTTTGAGCCTTTTTATCAGGCGACGAATAAAAAGCGTTATAAGCAGGAACAGTCCGGAACCGGATTGGGTACGACGATTTCATCAAACCTGGTTAGGTTAATGAATGGAAAAATCGGCGTAGATAGTGAACGCAATAAAGGCTCCTGCTTCTGGCTGGAAATTCCATGGCAGTATGAAG
Source organism: uncultured Ectothiorhodospiraceae bacterium (assembly GCA_947259575.1). Lineage (GTDB taxonomy): Bacteria > Pseudomonadota > Gammaproteobacteria > UBA6429 > Thiohalophilaceae > SZUA-24. The sequence goes on from CAMYMU010000037.1 coordinate 44,362, forward strand.
CAAAAGCAGAGCCTGTCGTGATACCCGAAGACAGGCCACTTATTATTTATGAGTCAAACTCTACATCGGCAAAGATCCTGGAGAGCTATTGTGTTGGGATTGATTGGCCGTACACAATTACCAGTGAACAAACCGCGTTGTTCAATTTTATTCAACAGAACCTTGATAGTGGTCAACAGCCAATTGTTTTATTGAGTGAACTGAGTTGTGGCGAGCAGTGTACCCAGTTGGCAAAACAACTAAAAGAAATGAGTTCAGAACTCAAACTGTGTAAGCTTCTACACCTTTCACAGCTGCATACTATTGACGACAAACAAAAGGCGTACTTTGATCATTTCTTACCACTACCAATTACACCACGCAGGCTATGTAAGGCGTTACTCAGTTGTATAGGGCTTAGTGAAAAAATTGAAATTGAGGCAAAGGAACTTGGTACGACAACGATTTCCCGTTTTTTGCATGTGTTGGTTGCAGAAGATAGTCCTATCAATGCCAAAGTCATCACAACATTCCTGGAACAGGACGGACACCGAGTGACACATGTTGAAAATGGCCAGTTGGCTGTTGATGCACTGCAGTCAGGCCAGTTTGATCTTGTCTTTATGGATATGCGTATGCCCGAGATGGATGGACTGGAGGCAACCCGTACCTGGCGTGAAAATGAAAAAGATGATCAGCACGTGCCAATTATTGCCTTAACTGCTAATGCAACCCCGGAGGATAAAACGAATTGCATGTCAGCAGGCATGGATAACTTTTTGAGTAAGCCTGTGAATAAGGAGCAACTCAGGGAAATTATTCGTGGTATCGGCTAGGATGGTATCGTCTAAGCTGACATAGACCAAAGAATGCATACAAGAGAAAATAGTTTAGACCTGCAACCAGAAGGTGACAGGCCCATCATTTAATAAACTAACTTTCATGTTAGCGCCAAATTGACCTGTAGCGACGGTTTTGTATTTCTGCCTGGTTGTTGCCACTATATAGTCAAAGAGTTGTTGGCCCATCTCAGGTGGGGCTGCGGAGGAAAAACTGGGGCGACAGCCTTTGCGGGTATCCGCGGCCAGCGTAAACTGAGGAACCAGTAAGACACCACCGGCAATGTCTTTAACGCTTAAGTTCATTTTATCCTGTTCATCGGAAAAAACACGATAAGATAAATAGCGTTCGCAAAGACGAGTTGCTTTATCTTCATTGTCATCTTTCTCGACACCGATGAAAAGTAAAATACCCTTATCGATTTCACCAATGATACTATTCTCAACTTCAACACTAGCGTGTTGAACGCGTTGCAGTAATGCGATCATTTACGGTCTTTTTCAATCGTATGTGCAAGGTCATCACAAGTTTTAACAAGCTCAGAGACAATACCAGGTTCCGATGCAGCATGGCCTGCATCAGGAATTATTTTTAGTATTGAATTAGGCCAGGCCTGATGAAGTTCCCAGGCACTCTCCATCGGACAGATCATATCGTAACGTCCTTGAATAATGGTACCAGGAATGTCGGTAAGCCTGTTTGTATTTTCCAATATCTGATTCGGTTTTAAAAATGAATCATGTTTGAAATAATGGCATTCGATGCGAGCCAGACTCAAAGCCGTGTGTGCATCACCAAAATGATCAACGATTCGTTGGCTACTGGTCAGGCTTGCTGTTCGGCCTTCCCATAGTGACCAGGCCTTAGCCGCCTGCATTCTGGTAAATTCATCATTGCTGGTCAGACGCTTATAATAAGCATCTACCATATCACTGCGTTCATCTTCAGGTATAGGCGCGAGATATTTTTCCCATATGTCAGGAAATATACGACTTGCGCCTTCTTGATAAAACCAGTCTATCTCTTTTTGCCGACATAAAAATATGCCACGCAAAATTAGATGGAAGACATGTTCAGGGTGTGTTTGTGCATAGACTAAAGCAAGAGTCGAACCCCATGAGCCACCAAAAACAAGCCAGCGCTCTATTCTCAGGTGTTCGCGAATAGTTTCGATATCCGCGACCAGATCCTGGGTGGTGTTGTTCTCTAGTTCAGCATGTGGGGTGGAACGCCCGGCACCACGCTGATCAAACAGGATGATGCGATATTTTTCAGGATTAAAAAACTGGCGATGGTAGTTCTCACATCCTGAACCTGGACCACCATGTAAAAAGATCACGGGAATACCATCTGGCTTGCCACATTCCTCCACATAAAGTTTATGTGGAGGTGTGACATCAAGTTCTAACTGGTTATACGGTTTTATTGATGGGTAGAGGACGTGCACGTTGTTTTAGTCGTCTTTAACAACTTCACTGCGGAAATCCATTATCGCTGCAATTCCGATTAGCAATAGCGAAGCCAAGACTAACCAGGGGCCTACTTGTAAGGGAGTAAAAGCCCAACTCTGACCAAATGCAGCCAGGTACAACATTCCAGAATGCAGGACTGCCCCTGCGATAAACAAATAACTAATCACTTGCTTAAACGCTTTTGCTACACCAATGAAGCAAAGTGCAAGACCGGCAAGTATATTCAGGACTGCTTCAAGGTTACCGTGAGCATGCACGCTACGCATAAAACCCTGCGGGTTTTGAAGATTCATAATATTATTGATTGCCAGAATGCCATCGAGGTTTGCTTTCGCAATCGTATCAGCGTTAACTGGTTCCAGTTCTTCTTCGTAGTCATTGGTTTTCAGATCTTGTAGACGTTGAACAGGTGGTTGTTTATCTATATAGGCTTGTTCTATATCGCCAACAGTGCTTACGAGCATATAAGGACCGAGTGCGGCGGTCGCAACAAGGTATAGGAATCCAAAAACAATATTCTTTTTCCCAATCATAAGATCCTCCTTACGTTGAAAATATTTTTATAGTGATAGATAGAAGAGAGTAAATCTATGTTTGTTCTTGCTCTTCTACATCGACTTGTTCCAGTCGATAACCTTGATGATAAATTGCGCTGAGTTTCCAGCCATGCTCAGGAACTAATTCTAGCTTTTTGCGAATCCGGCTGATGTGGGTATCGACGGTACGGGTTGTGAATTCTGAACCATGACCCCAGACCGAAGATAGTATGTGTCCGCGTGAAAGGAGACGACCAATGTTTCTAAACATAAATGAAACTAGCTCGAATTCTTTCTGCGTTAGCTTCACAGGCTTGTCATCTTTATAAAGAGTATGTGAGCTTAAATTAATTTTATAAGGCGGTGTTTCGATAATTTCTTTTTGTGCACTGCCACCCTGGCTCCGTCGAGTAACGGCCGCGATGCGGGCGAGCAATTCTTTCTGTCTGAGTGGTTTGGTAATGTAGTCGTCAGCGCCCTGATTAAGGATTTTGGCAATATCCTCTTCGCTATCGCGCTGGGTGACGAAGATTACAGGGGTGTCGTGTTCAGATTGTTCGCTTAGCCAACTCAGGACTTGTTCGCCATCGAAGTCAGGCATCACCCAGTCGAGTATATAGAGGTCAAAACTTTCTTTACGTAACGCGTTTGTGAAATCCCTACCATTGGCGAAGTGAACAACATCGTACTGCTGTTCCTCCATCCATAGCTTCATTGCCTGGGCCAGGTGGACATCATCATCGACTAAGGCAATTCGCAATTCACTCTCCCTTATTATTTGAAATAGCTCAATAGTGTTAAAGTTCAAGAGCTTAGGTATATAAGCGGATATTGTGACACAGGCTGTTTCAATGTGCCATTTCTATGAAGAGACAAAGTCAAACGACAAGGTCACATATCCCTCATTTGTAGTGCGGTCAAAAACCTCTACAAAATCGCAACTGATTGTTTAGTCGGCTAAAAATTGCTCCAGCATGGCTTGTTCCTGCATTGCATCCTGATAACCAAGCCGGATTAATTCACGGCAATAACCTTTTTCAAACAAGAGGTAGCTCGCCAGCCCAGATCCTTGCTTGCTAGAAGATCCGATACCTTTGAGCAGATAGCGTATAGTTCTAGGTAGTTCATGTACGTAGTCTTGTGCCAGTTCCCCGATATCGATACTTGGTGAGAGCACAAAAGCATCGACACGCCGCAGTGGCACTTCACTTTTTTTCAGGTGGCGATCCGGGATGACATCAATAGTTTTATTGATGCGGTGCAGGCGCTCAAGATCAGTTTCCAGACTATCCAGAAAAATACTATCAAGAATGTGCCCCGCAATTTGTGCGAAGTTTGGATACTCACTTGTATCACTTCGTTCGCGATGTTTTTCATCTTCGCGTTGGTTGCCGATCACCAATAACCGGTCAGCACCCAGATGGAGTGAGGCGCTAAGTGGCGACATTTGCCGCATTGAGCCATCGCCAAAATATTCGCGGTGTAATTTGACTGCCTCAAACAAAACAGGAATCGCGGATGAGGCCATTAGATGATCGATGGTGATAGGACTATGACTTCCGAAGCGGCGCACGCGAGACCAGGGAACTATGTCATCAGTGCCTTGATAAAAGGTAACTGACTGGCCCGTGCTATAGCCCGAGGCAGTGATACTGATGGCATGCAAGTGGCCTTCATCGATTACGTGCTGGATACGGGTAAAGTCCAGGCGGCGCAATAACAATTCTCGTAACGGCTTCCTGTTTAATAAGGAGACGGGATTGTGTTTGCCAAGTCCACCCAGGCTCAAGGCGACTAACCAGCGTAGTGCATTTTTGCTAATGCTTTTAACATCACTTTGGAAAACTTGCGGTACACGAAAATTACCCCAGACACGCAGCATCTGCGCAACCGCGAAATGGTAATTATCTGCCATAGTTGCAAGCGAGATCGCATTGATCGCACCCGCTGAAGTACCACAGATTATTTTGAAGGGGCTTGGACTACCTCGTGGGTGCAGTTCGGCAACGGCTTTCATCACGCCGATTTGGTAGGCAGCACGGGCACCCCCACCCATTAATATGAGTCCTCGCTTTATGTCTTTACTCAAAGTGGCTAATCCTTAGGCATCCTGTCCATATTCTACGTAAGGTTCCTACAACTATAGGTTATCAACGCTATCCATCAATAACTTTAATAGGGCTGTTTTGCCAATTCCGTCTAAAGGCGTGATTCGCCAGGGCCGAAATAGAAGATATGTCCACCTCGCTTGCCCTTGAGAGTATCAAACCATCTGATTTGCCTGCACCTCCTCAGGCAGCATTGGAAATGCTACGTGCCTGCTCGAACGAGGACACAGACAACCGCACCCTGGCAGGTTTTGCTGAGTCTGATCCGGTTCTCACTGCTGAGATATTGCGAGTCGTTAATACACCCTTATTTGGTATCGGCAAGGAGGTTACTTCGGTGCGCGGTGCCATTACCTTGCTAGGTTCACGTGCACTACGCAATATTATTCTTTGTCTAATGGTGCGCGAGGCTGCACAGAATCACACCAGAGAAAATTTTGATATCACTCTTTTTTGGGAAGACAGTTTGCGTCGCGCAGTCGCGGCCAGTATCTTGGCAAGGGCCTGCAAACTAGACAAGGATGATGCCTTTACTGCAGCGATAATGCAGGACTTCGGTTTATTAGTACTTTTTTATCTTAATCCAGATACCGAGGTAAGCTACTCAGAGCTACGCCAAATGAACCCACAAGCGCGTCGTGACAAAGAAATGCTTTTATTCGGATTAGGCCATGATGAGCTTATCAGTGTTATGGCACAAAATTGGTGTTTGCCGAATGAACTGGCTGAACCGTTAACCACACACCATCAGATAGAGAGCAGCTCATCAACAATGGCGAAAATTTTATACTGTGTGGATTGGGTTGATGCGGTATTTAATGTGGCGAATATCAACCAGACCATTCAACAGTGTCGCGAATTACTCGATCAGCTTTTAGATATAGATGAAGATCAATTGCAGGAAATTTTCGTCGCCTTACCGGAAAAGGTCGCACAAGCAGCCCATGCGATGGGTTTGAGAATTAAGCAACAATCCGATTTTGAGCAACTGATGCGTCAGGCCAACAGTATGTTGGCAAAGGAGAACATCAGTTATCAGGAGCTGACCTGGAAGTTGGAAAAAACCATTGCTGAACGCGATCAGCTTTCTGCTGAGCTCAATCGTGAGATAGAAATTGCGCAACAAGTCCAACGTAAATTAATGCCGGAAGCGAGAGATGCCAGTTTTCCTATACACGGACTAAACCTTCCCGCCCGAACTATCTCGGGTGATTTTTATGATGTCGTTGAGCTTCAGAATGGCAACATCTGGTTTACCATTGGTGATGTCTCTGGAAAAGGGATTAATGCTGGCATTACGATGGCGAAGACCGTGAGTTTGTTTCATTGCCTGGCAAAACATACCCAGGATCCTGCGACACTGATTCGGATGCTTAATAATGAAATATGTGAGTCGACGACGCGTGGGATTTTTGTTTCGATGGTGCTCGGGATATATAACCCGGCAGATAAAACGGTACAGCTCGTCAATGCTGGACATCTACCGGTAATAATCGATGATCTTAATAAGGGTATCATCACTTATCCTTCGTCGGATCAACCGATAGGTATCCTCGCCAACACTGACTATCAGGCCTATCCGCCTATTTCCTTGCAAAAGGGTACGCTCTATTTATATAGTGACGGAGTAACAGAATCGAGAATGGAAGACGGTGAGATGTTACGGCAAGCTGGATTGATCGAATTAATTGACAGACATCGTGATATACCGGTGCATGAACGCCTTGAGGTCATGGTCGATGAAATACTAACTGAGACTTCATTGCACGACGACCTGACTTTATTATTATTGGAGCCCTGATTAAATTAAAGAAATGAGCCAGACACTGATTAAAAAAAGATTTAAGGCTCACACCTATCAATTAAAACAGTTAAGAGATTGGGTCCGTGAATCTGCTGGCAAGGCGGGTTTGACGGATGAGCGGATAGAACAAGTAGTGATTGGTGTTAACGAGGCGTGCATGAATATTATTGAACACGCCTACAATGAAACATCAGGCGATATAATTTTTGAAGTCATACAAGCGCCTGGGGAAATTATTTTCCAATTAACAGATTTTGCCGAAGCCGTTGATAGCAGTTGCATTAAGTCACGAGAGCTCGATGACATTCGACCGGGCGGGCTGGGTGTACACTTTATTCACGAAGTTATGGACAAGGTCGAGTATCTATCTGGCAAGAACGGTAAAGGAAATACAATTAAAATGATAATTACATTAACTTAACCTGGAAACCAGCATGGAATGTTCGACACGACAGGAAGGTAAATTCATGATTGTAACGCTGGCTGGCGAAGTAGATCTACATTACTCACCGGAAGCACGAAAACAAATATTGGCGCAATTAAATGATAAGAACCATGTGTTAGTTGATTTGTCAGGTGTGGAATATATCGATAGCTCAGGTATTGCCAGCCTGGTTGAAGGTTTTCAATTAGCAAGAAGTAAGCAGCTAGAATTTGGTCTGGTTGGCGTAAGCGAAGCGGCACGTCAGGTTCTCGAATTAGCAAGGCTAGATAAAGTGTTCCAGATTAAAGCAACTATTGCTGAGTTTATTGATCACTAATTCAATCAGAAAATATTATGGCTGAGCCCTCTAACATTACACCTACCTCACAATTGCGCAAGCGAATTGAACAACTAGGTCTTGTCGTTGTACGGGGCATTGAAGAAATCGGTTATATGTTTCGTTTGTTATACGAAGCGCTTGAATGGGTTGTGTTAGGGAGGCAGCGTCAACAACCAGTACGGGTGAGTAGTGTATTTAGCGAAACGATGCAGATCGGTATTCAGGCTGTTCCGATCATCGCAATTCTGTGTTTTTCGATTGGAGTAATGTTGGCGATACAGGGAATTGAAACGCTGAAAACATTCGGCGCCGAGGCCCAGGTTGTGTTGGGTATCGCCTTATCTGTTACCCGTGAATTTTCTCCTTTAATCGTCAGCATATTAGTCGCGGGTCGATCTGGCTCGGCGATCGCGGCAAGAATCGGCACTATGCTGGAATCACAGGAGATTGATGCCTTAAGAGTCATCGGGATCAATCCGGTGCGATATTTAGTCGCACCAATTATGTTAGCAATGCTTATTAGTTTGCCTTGCCTGGTTATCTTAGGTGATGTGGTGGGCTTACTCGGTGGTGCTGTGTATACCAAGATTGATTTGAATCTACCGCTGTCGGTTTATTTTGATCGGACCTTTGAAATACTTGTTGTCGACGATGTGATGCAGGGATTAATCAAGAGTGTTGTCTTTGCTCTAATTATTTCACTGGTTGGTTTAGCTAATGGCTTTCAGGTACAAGGTGGTGCTGAAGGCGTAGGTCGTGCAACAACGCGTTCTGTGGTTATGTCCATCAGTTTAATAGTTATAGCCGACATGGTTTTTACATATTTCCTAAATCGTTAAAAAAAATGACTGATAACGCAGAAAAAATACCTGTCGTAGAAGTGGAGAATCTGGTTACCCACTATGGCGATCGCATGATCTTAAAAGGCGTATCGCTCAAGATTTACCAGGGAGAGATCATTGTTATTATGGGCGGTAGTGGTTCAGGCAAGAGTACCTTGTTGCGTCACTTACTCGGTCTACACAAACCAACATCGGGTTGTATTCGCTTATTAGGTAAGGACATCACCAAACTAAATAATCAGGAGATGTATGAGATTCGTCGTCACATGGGAGTGGCGTTTCAGGGGGGGGCATTATTTGGCTCAATGACGGTGGGTGAAAACGTCATGCTGCCATTACGGGAGCACACCGATCTTGATGAGCAGACCATGCAGATCATGACACGATTAAAATTAGAGGTTGTTAACCTGGCCGGTTTTGAAAATCTCATGCCTTCCGAATTGTCTGGTGGCATGATCAAACGCGCGGCACTTGCGCGAGCGGTGGTAATGGATCCAAAATTATTATTCTTTGATGAGCCTTCAGCAGGTTTGGATCCCGTCGCTGCGGTTGAACTAGATGAGCTGATTCTTAAACTACGTTCAGCATTAAAAATGAGTATGGTGGTCGTGACTCACGAGCTGGATAGTGCATTTAAAATTGCAGATCGGATTACAGTACTCGATCAGGGTGATATATTAATGACCGATACAGTTGAGAATGTTCGTAATAGCGATAATCAGCGCATTCAAAGTCTGCTTAACCGGATGCCGCGAGATGATGCTGTTGATACTGATGAGTATCTCAGACGCCTGACAGGATACAATTAAAATGAAACAGGACAATATCAATTATTTTGCAGTTGGCCTATTTGTTATAGCTGCGATACTGATCTTGTTTTTTGCGCTCTATCAGATAACGGGTGGTGGTGCTGATGCAGATGAGTATTACGTAGAAATCAAAAATGTTGCGGGAATCAGGGCAGGTAGCCCGGTCAGCTATGCTGGTTTTCAGATCGGACAGTTGGTCGATATCGATCCGGTAAGAACAAATGGTCAGACCCGTTATCGAATCAAAATGTTGATAAAGTCAGGTTGGCCAATTCCAACAGATTCAGTCGCACAGATTGTGACACCGAGTTTGCTTGGCGAAAAACAGATCGATATCGCCGAGGGGCAGAGCAAAGAGTTTTTAAAAGTTGGTGACACCTTGCTGGGCAAAGAATCGGCGGATGTATTTGTGCTGGTAGAACAAATTTCCAGTGAGTTTCAGAAGTTATCTGATCAAGGTTTAAAGCCATTATTGAAAACACTCAATACAGAGTTTGTTGGCACACTGCCTGAGCTAGTTGGGCAAACCTCCACCTTACTCACAAACCTCAACAAGAGCGCTGAAGAATTACAAAGCCTGCTAACAACGGTTGACCGAAAAAGAATTGATGGCATTGTTGGTAACACCCAACAGGTCACAGAAAATCTTTTGGAAGTCTCTACCAAACTCGATCATGCCGCACTCGAGGTTGATAAACTGGTCAATACGACCTCGAGCATGATGGGCTCGAATAATGAAGATTTACGCAAGGCATTACTTGATTTACGTACAACTATGGGTGTGATTGAAGAGAACATGAGTAGTATTATGTATAACATTGATACTTCGTCACGAAACCTGAATGAATTTACGCGCCAATTACGTGATAACCCCTCGGTTATATTAAATAGTAAAGCACCCAAGGATGCGGCAAAACAATGATAAAAAAAATCTTGCTCGTATGCTCAATTCTTACGTTATCAGCCTGTTTTGGTGGTGGTGCCGAAATCCCAAAAGATAATTTCTATCGTCTTAACGATATAAGTCAGGCGAAAAAAACAGAGGCATCCCCCTTTAAAGTGGTGGCAGTCACAAGCATGAAGAGTGATGCTTTACACCGTGAACGTGCCATTCTTCATACTGATAAACGCGAACCACTGCATATCCAACGTTATAATTACCACCATTGGACACAAGTTCCTAATGAATTAATTCAGGAGCACTTGATCGATTATTTGCGCAAGGCCGAGTTTGCACCGCAGATCGTTCGTTATGGTGAGGTAGTACAGGTTGATGCCAGAGTGAGTGGTTATATAAAGCGATTTGAACGTGTGATTGACAGCGGTGAAGTCAAGGTGCAAGTGCGGCTTGAGTTACATCTGGAATCCCTTGGCAACAACTGGCAGCACTATCAATTTATTTATGATGCTGAGCAGGCGACCCAGGGCGCAAGTATGCATGCCACTGTTAATGCATTTAGCCTGGCGCTTGAAAATATCTATCAACAATTCCTGACGGATCTCACTAAGGCTAAGCTCTAGTAGCCATATATCTACCTTATGCTTTAAAGGTCAAGTCTCTCTTTGCACCAGGCCTCGATGATGGTGCGTGCTTCTACCGGTTTTTCAGTGAGTAGCCAGTGGTCGGCATGAATGGTTTTGATTTCCAGATCGGGAATTTGGCTGAGGATTTTCCTGTTGGTCTTGACATTGCTAGTGCTTGCACCGGAAGAAAGTAGTACCAACACTGGTACATCAATGTCTGCAAGTGATGGTAATTTTCGGGAGACCTCAACTAGATCTTTTAAATAATTGGCTATGGGCATGTACCTGAGATCAGTAAATGGGTTCATGTAGAGATCGGCGATATCTTTGTCAGGGTTTTCGGCGAGAAAGGTACGTGTTTTTAGATCCAGTTTTTGTAAGTCACGGTAAGGATAATGACGTTTATGGATGCCCATTCTATTAAGGGCCCCCAGGCTGAAGGCGACGAGATTAAACAGCCAGCGAAAATGGGCAACATTTTTTAGCACCCCGGTCAGTGCCTGCGGAAAAACCGGATCAATAAGTAACAGGCCACGTAAATGAGTCTGGTCTTGTGCCGCATAATCAAGTGCTATCTGTGCGCCCATGCTGTGTCCAACTAAAATCGTGGGCTTGTTTAGTATTTCAATTAGCGTGCCGACGTCTGTGCACCAATCCCGACGCTGATAGTGTTGAAAAGTCATCGAGTGGCCATGACCCCGTAAATCCATCGCAAGCAGATAGCTTTTGTCTCTTAAGCTAAAGTTTGAAGTAAGCTCACGCCAGCGAGTGGCATTGCTGGCAAGGCCATGCAAAAAAATAATCGCGCTGTCACTGCTTACCGAACCCATGGTTTCACAATGGATAGGTAGCCCCTTACTGTCAAACTGATACGAGTCAATCATGTTTTACAATTTATTTCTTTTTTTTGTTTTGGTGTAGTTTATTTGTAATTAGACGTTGCTAATCTTCGTGGTGAGAGTATGAAATAGATGAAACCTTTTTTGTATTTGTAACGTTAATTTGTACAGTTTCTCATTAGAAAATAGAGCATTAAGTGTGTGGTTTTGTTAAAAATTGTTAACAAGCAACCATTTATCGCCTGTAAGCATCCTCCTACACGAATATGCGAGTTTTCTGACAAGACTTGTAAGTACAGTTGGCTTAGAATTCTATCCCTCACAGATGAGTCGATATCTCTGTGAAATTGAGCTCTAGAATGCCATTTAATTTAGGACAAAAACCATGAAAGCTATGTTAAGAAAATACGTCTCACTTGCGATTATGCTGTTATTGCTAGTCCTTATTATCAGCTGGCTACCTGTAGAAGGTACGCTAGAGACTTCTGATGGCTACAAAGATTCTAAGAATGATGTTCAGTTGGCGAGCTTTAGTGCTCGTGATATGGATTAACTATTAACAGGGTTATTTTAAATAGTCAGGTTAGAAAAGAAACGCTTGGAGAGATCCGGGCGTTTTTTTATGCAGGCTGAAAATTAATTTGCTGCTCTAACTACCAGTCCGTTTTCAATTCCGGTTACCCCGGAAACGCTACTGGCGATCATGGTGGCCTGCTTCTTTTCCTGGTCTGAGTTGACGAAGCCGGACAGGTAGACCACACCTTTGTAAGTGCTCACTTTGATTCGGAAGCCTCCCGTGATTCTGTCATCAACCAGTTTGGCTTTAACCTTGGCTGTAATCAAGCTGCTGTCAAAGAACTCACCGGTGCTCTCACGGTAGGGGGTAGAGCTACAGCCGCTTAGGCTGATAATGGCTACGAAGGCAATGATTACGGGTGTTAGTCTGTTGTTATTCATCAACTGCGTTATCTTCTATTTCTCAAATACTTGTTCATCGTCACGAAAGGCTTTGATTTCTATCGCATTTCCAGAAGGGTCTCTGAAAAACATCGTTGCTTGCTCGCCTTTCTGCCCTTTAAATCTTATATATGGGCTAATTTCGAATTTTACATTAATTCTGCGTAGTTTTTGCTCGATTAATTCCCATTCTGACCATTCAAGAATGACGCCAAAGTGTGGAATCGGTACCTCTTTATTATCCACTAAATTTGCCTGCTTGGGATCTACTGATTTTGTGAGGTGGGCAACAATTTGGTGGCCGAAAAAATCAAAATCGATCCAGTGCTCTGCACTGCGTCCCTGGCGGCAACCCAGGATATCGCAATAGAAGGCCCTGGCAGCCTCTAAGTCATTGACAGGAAAGGCATAATGGAAGCGAGGGCGGTCAGGCACGACGGCGTACCATGAGCCAATAGCGAACCCCAATGCTAACCAGTAGCAGGGCCAGGCTAGGTAAGACAATCCATTTGAATTCATTGCTGAGCACCCGCCAACCACCCCACTCAAGGAAATCGCGCAGCCCAATAGGGGATACCTGGATCGGACGAAGCGGCAAGAAATACCGGGCATCATCGAAAGGTGAGAAAAACGCAATCCCCAGGCCACCGTTGGTCATGGAATCAAACAGGCCATGGGAGGCGGTCACCAGGAAGAAAAAAACGACCAGGCGGAGGCGTAGTGGACGGTATTGTTCCTGATAAAAGGCCAGTAATACCACCAGCAGGCTGGTAGCCAGGGCGAAGGTGAGAGAGTGGCTAAAGCCCCTGTGTCCCCAAAATTCGCCATATTTCACACCTAAAGAAAATCCTATCACGTCGATGTCCGGTAGCATCGAGCAGCCCAGTGCCAGGACCCAGAAACGTAGCGGCAGACTCGTATGCTTGAATACGTGAGCTAGTGAAACGGCAAATACACTATGGGCGATAATGGTAGGCACGTCATTTTCCTTAATATTGTTACGCTATCTACACATTTTTAGCAAATTCCTAAAGGCAAGGTCAAAAAAGCCGAGCTAGACTGTAAGTTTGGAGCCAAATTTAAAAGGAAATCTATGTCAGCAGCAGTGCAGGCGTTGGTCGATGATATCGGTGAGCTGATTTCATTGCCAGAAGTCGTTCTTAAAATTAATGAGATGGTCAACAGTGAGGATACCAGTGCTGCGGAGATTGCTGAGGTTATCAGCCATGACCCCGCAATTGCCACGCGTATCCTGAAAGTAGCCAATAGCTCGATGTATGGTGGTCAGCGTCAAATAGAGTCCATTACCCGAGCCGTGACTGTACTAGGTACCAAGCAGATTCGTGATCTGGTGCTGACCACAACGGCCGCGCGCGTGTTTGATGGAATATCGAATGAGGTCATCTCGGTCGAGGATTTCTGGCATCACAGTCTTTACTGCGCGCTACTTGCCAGTGAGCTGGCCAAGGTCTCCAAACGAGCAAATGCAGATACCATGTTTACCGCTGGTTTACTGCATGATATTGGCCACCTGGTGATGTTTAACCAGATTCCGGAAGAGTCAACAGCGGCTATCTTATTGACCATTCAGGGTGAATCGAGTCTTGAACCCTATCAGGCAGAGCAACAAATACTCGGTTATGACCATGCCGATGTAGGCGCAAGCCTGGCGAAGCAATGGCACCTGCCAGAAATCCTGGTGAGTTGTATCGGCTTTCACCACAATATGGATGCCTGCGAGGAGCACTGCGAGGCAGTAGCGCATATTCACATTGCCAACGTCATTGCATCCCTGCCTTATAGCGATATTCCCGATGCCAATGATTTAGAGCGTATTTCAGCAAAAGCCTGGGCGCTGGCGCACCTTAATCCTGACGAGATTGGTGATGCGATTCGGGAAGCTCAGGCCCACATTAGCGAGACGCAGTCGCTACTGTTTGGGAATGGGGATTAGTTAACGACGACTAGGCGTTACGGCGTTTTTGCACGGCCTTGGCCAAGGTCTCGAGTACTGGCAGGCTGTCTTCCCAGCTGATGCAGGCATCGGTGATGCTTTTTCCATAGACCAGTTCTTTGTCGGGACTAACGTCCTGGCGGCCTTCCTGTAAGTGACTCTCAATCATCGCGCCGATAATGCGGTGATCACCCGCAGCGATTTGCTGTGCGATATCGTTGGCAACCTCGATCTGGCGGCGGTGTTGTTTACTGCTATTGGCATGCGAGCAATCGATCATCAAACGCGCGGGCAGGTTGGCGGCCTCTAGCTCTTCTGCAGCCTGTTGCACGGAAGCGGAATCGTAGTTTGGCTTTTTACCACCGCGTAAAATAATGTGGCAGTCATCGTTTCCAGCGGTCGAAAAAATCGCGGAGTGACCGGCCTTGGTCAGTGACAGGAAATTATGTGGTCGGCTGGCAGCCCCAATCGCATCAACCGCAATTTTCAGTGTGCCATCGGTGCCATTTTTAAAACCGACGGGGCAAGATAGGCCCGAGGCTAATTCGCGGTGTACCTGGCTTTCGGTGGTACGTGCGCCAATGGCCCCCCAACTGATCAGGTCAGCGACATACTGTGGGGTAATCAGGTCGAGGTATTCGGTAGCGGCTGGTACACCCATGTTATTGATGTTCAGCAATAGTTCACGGGCGATGCGCAGTCCCTTGTTGATGTGGCAGCTATCATCCAGATCAGGGTCATTGATCAAACCCTTCCAGCCAACGGTGGTGCGTGGTTTCTCAAAATAGACACGCATCACGATTAACAGGTCGTTACCAAATTGTTCGCGGGCTGCTTTTAGTTTCTCTGCATATTCCAGTGCTGCTTTAGGATCGTGGATCGAGCAGGGGCCAATCACCACCAGGAAGCGATCATCCTCGCCATGCAGAATATGATGGATGGCGTTTCGCGTTGTGCAAATGGTCTCGCTGGCGGTATCAGTGACCGGCAATTCAGCGTGAACCTGATCAGGTGGACTGACTTCCTTGATGCCAAGGATGCGAAGATCATCTGTCTGGTATTTCATATTGATGACACTGTCTTTAGTCGAACTGGACATATCTTGTAAATTCTTTATAAAACATTAAGTTACTGGTCACATGCAGTGGCCCGATCATCTCAGATGGCCTCCCAGCTGCACAAGGCGTGCTATTCTACGTCATCAGGGTAGGTGAATTGAAGCAGAAACCTGTAAAGCTGCGAGTTATGAGCTGCCGATTCAGCCTTTCATCAGATTCAGCTGCTGGATAGCAACGCGGGTGACATCGAAAAGCTCACTCAGTTGATTTGTTTGCTGCCTGACTTCATCGAGTTTTTGCTCACGGGCCAGACTTTCCAGTGTCCTGGCAAGTTCTGATATCTGGATAGCCCCGACATTGGCACTGGTTGATTTCAAACTATGTACCAGCCGGGTTGCTTCCTCTGCATTGTCATTTTGCAGGGCATCATCTAGTTGGTGAAGTAACTTTTCACTATCATCGATATAGCAAACCAGCAATGTCTGTAATTTATCCGGGCTTATAAACATGGCCAGGTTGTCCAGCACAGTATGTTCGAGTGTTTTTCCTTCTGTACTCATAAACTGAATCCCGTGTTTTGTTTTCTTTGTTCAGTGACTGACTTGAGATGAAATCCCATTTTTGAATTATCGGACAAATTCCAGAATTTTTTATAGTTTAGATTTTTAATTTTAAGACGGACTTTAACTTTAGTCGTAACGTTTGATGCGTGCTTTGATCAGTTTACGTTCGATTAGCTGATTTGCGAATGACTCAAAGTCGAGGGGTTGATCTGGTTTTGAATTTACTAATGGCTGTAACGTCAGAATGTAATCCAGGATCGGCGTGTATAGTTTCATCACACGAACTTGTTTCAATCGTTCAATGATCTGGGCGGTTGTTTGGTCACTTTCTTTATGGCTGCCCGTAATAGCAAGCCGATAAAACAAATAAACAAGTTTACGGCTGTTATCACAGAGTTGTCCGTAACGATCTTCTTGAGGAGTAATCTTGGGCGCGATGATACGCAACAGGACTGCCAGGGTTTGTGCCTCGGATTTGAGACGTTGGTTATTCACATCGCTTAGAGCTAGAAACACAAAGTCGACCAGTGGAATAATTTTTTCTTTGGTACGCCCCGTGTAGTTAAGCAACTGTGTTTCGTATATTTTCGGGGCTAGTAAGAAAGCAGTGGCGAGCCATAATATATAGCGGCGTGGCTCGGCCTGATTCCAGGTCGATAAGGCCGATTCACAAACCTTGAGCAGCTCATCATGATTCGTTGTGCGCAGCGCGGTGAGTAGTAGTTTGGAAAGTATTTTTTTTCTGACACTGGTCCAACTATTAAGAACGGGTAGTAACACATCGCTAGAAAGCGAGTCGTAGTCACTGTGATCGATGAATTGATACAAACCCGGCAGGTGGTCGGTGCCATGTTCGATCATGGCCTGCCAGAACGTGGTGAAGGCCGTTATAGTTTCCTGCTTGCGTTGTTGCATAACCAAGCTTAACCACTTGTCATGTATCTCGGTTTTGTACGCGTAATGAAAACAAATCGCAGCTATCACTGTCTGTGAAGGAAGTTCAGTAACAGCATAGCGTGGGTCATCGGCAAACAGATCAAGTGCGGCGAGTAAGATATAACCCTCTGGTCGCTCCTCAGTAAACATCGAATCCGTGATTTCCTGCACGGAGGGGAAAACGGCCTGGTTAAGTACAGCGTCAAAACCGGTGATGATGTCTTCGGCCAGGCTCGGGTTAGCCAGTATCTTGATGCGATGTTGCGGCGGAATTGTATTATCGATATCAAGATACATACCGAGATAAGCCTTGGCAAATCGCTCAAGCTGCTCGATATTTTGACCTGATTTTATCTTATTAATGACCGGTAGTAGCAACTGATCATTTTCGAACCGGGTGCGCTCGTGTTCACGATAATCGAGAGGATATAAGGTTTCGATAGCGGTCATGTGCTGAGTTTAACATAGCCAAGGTGGTGAAAGAGATCAGCACCCGTCGCGGCTAAATCGATCGAGGTTCAAATATAAGCCCCGCACATCCTGCGGGGTTTTTTTATATATAAACTTTTACATCCTACAGGCTTATATTGTTTCGACGATTCGGCACCCACAATATCTAAATAGAACTTTAATGTCATAAATTCTCTGTAGAATTAGCATTTCAAATTAGATTAAATTTGAAATAAGTGCGCCTATAAACATGCATTTTTTTAGTGCCAACTATATTGGCTAAATATTGTCACTATGTGGATTTAGACTAAGTGTAAAAACTAGACAAAAACATGATCTAGATCATTCACTTACGGTAGAATAAGCGCATTATTAGAAGCAAGTTTAGGTGTGTTAGATAATAAAAAGTTGTACAAATAACCACTGGAAGAAGCAAATGCCCGTAAGAGGCAGCGCATAGGAAGTTCAGTATTAAATTCTTCTTTTCAGTGTGAGATGGGTGTCTAGCACTACTTCAGTGAGCTATATGGAATGTGACTGGAGGGTGTCATGAATACTATAATCAGAAGCTTTTCGAGCGCTGGCATCTTTTTGCTAACTCTGGTTTATACCCAGAGTGTATTTGGATTTAGTTCAGGCGTTAATGGTTACTCAACTAATCCTGCAACAAATGCCGGAAATTCTTGCGCCTTATGCCACTCTGGCGGTACGGCGCCAACTATCACCCTGACTGGTCCCGTCTCGGTTCAGCCTGGTACCGTTAATACCTATACATTGACGATTTCTGGTGGCCAGGCAAATTCTGGTGGCCTGGATGTGAGTGTTGATGCGGGCACTTTAATCAGCACATTAGCCAATACAAAACTGCAGTCGGGTGAGGTTACACATACCCAGCGTGCGTTGGCCGATCCAAATGGGGATGTTGCCTGGAGCTTCGATTGGCAGGCACCTACTACACTCGGTGATTACACTATATATAGTGCTGGGCTTTCAACCAACGCCGATAGCAGTACGACGGGGGATGCGGTTGCTAGTCTGGCAACAACGGTAACTGTCTCAGCCGGGGCTGCTCAGCCACCGGTTGCGGTCATCATGGCCCCACAAACTGCCCAGGTTGACACCGTCGTCGACTTTGATGGTTCAAATTCCCAGGATCCCGATAGCACGATTGTTTCTTATGAGTGGGATTTTGGAGATGGCAGCACGGCTACCGGAGCATTAACCAACCATATCTATACGGCTGCAGGTACCTATACGGTAACCCTGACGGTTACTGATGACACCAATTTAAGCGATACCACTTTCCGCGATATCAGTGTAGGTGGTGTGATGATACCGATTGCCAACCCAGGTGGTCCTTATGTTGGCATTGAAGGACAACCCGTTGACTTTGATGGTTCCCAGTCTACACATGTTAGTCCCATCACCAATTACATCTGGGACTTTGGGGATGGATCGCCCGTTGAGGCATATGCGGTATCTACCGTCAGTCACACTTATGCTCAGCCTGGTGCCTACACTGTGACCCTGGCAGTTCAAGATGCCAATAATATTACCGGTGCTGCCAGCACGACTGTAGTGATTGACTCAATCACACCACCCCCTCCACCACCGGAGACGGACGGCCCAACGCTGTATAGCAACAACTGCATGGCCTGCCACGGAGCACTGGCCACCAGCAGTAAACTTAACCGCACAGCAGCGCAGATCCAGGGTGCTATTGATGCCAACACCGGTGGCATGGGTGGACTAAGTACTTTGTCGGCAATCCAGGTTCAGGCGATCGCTGATGCCCTGGTCAGTACAACTCCACCACCTCCACCACCAACCGATGGCCCCACGCTATATGCTAATAACTGTATGGCTTGCCATGGACCACTGGCTACCAGCGCAAAATTGAATCGTAGTGCTAGCCAGATCCAGGCGGCGATTGATGCCAACACCGGTGGTATGGGTGGACTTAGTGGCTTAACTTCAACCGAAGTGCAGGCCATTGCAGATGCCCTGGTGACGACTACACCTCCACCACCACCTCCAACTGATGGTCCTACCTTATATGACAACAATTGCATGGCTTGTCATGGGCCACTGGCCAGCAGTACGAAACTGAATCGTACCGCTGTACAGATCCAGGCGGCGATTGATGCCAACACCGGTGGTATGGGCGGGCTCACTTTGACGATAACGGAGGTTCAGGCGATTGCCGATGCTCTGGTCAGCACGACGCCACCACCACCCGCTCCAACGGATGGTCAGACACTGTACAGTAACAATTGTGCAGCTTGCCATGGGCCATTGGCCACGAGCACAAAATTGAACCGTAGTCCTGCTCAGATCCAGGCGGCGATTGATGCCAATACCGGTGGTATGGGTGGACTCAGTGGCCTGACCCCAACCGAAGTGCAAGCTATTTCTGATGCCTTGGTGAGTGTCACACCACCACCTACACCTACCACTGGTGAAGGCCTATATAACTCTTATTGCCTGGTTTGCCATGGTCCCGATGGAACGGGCGGGCAATATGAAGCTGTAACTGGGTCGAGCGCGAGTGAGATTAGTGGTGCTATAGCAGACGAGCCATTAATGAATACTATTTCATTAACTTCCAGCCAGCTTCAAGACATAGCTGATTTCCTGAATGGCGTAACACCCCCACCTCCACCAACAACAGGTGAGCAGCTCTATAATACCTACTGCCTGGCCTGCCATGGCCCTGGAGGTACTGGTGGCATCTATGAAGATGTAACAGGTGAAAGCGCCAGGTCAATCGCTGATGCCATTGACGAAGAAGCATTGATGAGCTCGATTTCGCTGAATTCCAGCCAGCTTCAAGATATTGCTGATTACCTATCAGGTGCTGGCGGTGGCGGCGGTACTCCACCACCTGCTCCTACAGATGGTGCAGGCCTTTATAACAACAACTGCTCAGGTTGCCACGGTGCGTTGGCCAGCAGTACAAAGCTCAATCGTAGTGCTAGTCAGATCCAGGCAGCCATCGATGCTAATACGGGTGGTATGGGTGCGCTAAGCAGCTTAACACCAACTAATGTTCAGGCGATTGCAGATGCTTTGGCTACAGGTGGAGGCACACCACCACCCCCACCAACACCAACAGATGGGGCAACGTTGTACACCAACAATTGCTCAGGTTGCCATGGTGCGTTGGCCACAAGCACCAAATTGAATCGCACAGCTAGTCAGATTCAGGCGGCGATTGATGCCAACACAGGAGGCATGGGTGGATTAAGTAGTTTGTCAGCGACTGAAGTACAGGCGATTGCCGACGCACTTGCTGGTGGAGGTGGCACTACACCGATCCCAACCACAGGTGAGCAGCTGTATATAAGCTATTGCCAGAGTTGCCATGGCTTCAATGGTACCGGCGGTAGTGGCGGAGCTGTAGTGGGCGTGAGCGCTAACCAGATCAATAATGCTATCTCATCAGTTGGTCAGATGTCAGGCATTTCGTTGGCAGGCTCGGATGTGCAAGCTATTGCTGACTTCCTGTCATCCGGTGGGGGAGCCACACCCGAACCCACCACAGGTAGAGAGCTCTATGATATCAAGTGTGCTTCTTGCCACGGACCAGGAGGAACAGGCGGTACTGAAGAGGCTGTCGATGGCGCATCACTGAGTGAAATCCAGAGTGCAATGCAAAGCGTTACCGTTATGCAACCCATTCCATTGACCCAAAGTCAGGCGCAGGCTATTGCTGACTACTTAAATGGCGGCGGCGGTGATGGTCACGGCCACTACAGCGGTGGCTCTTATGGCGGCGACAATTAATAGAAAAGGAAGGTGATTACTATGCAAAGACTAACAACAATTTCATTGATGATTGCGCTAAGTTTTATGTTCAGTGGTTGCTTTGAAAGTGGCTCAGAGAGCACACCGCCTCCTGCAGTCGAGCCACCGCCAACTGGTTTCATTGCTGATGGTGCAACTTATTATCAAGCCAATTGTGCAACTTGTCACAAGGCAGGCCAGGATGATACGACCAATGCATTCGGCGCGGCTGATCTTGCTCAGAAACAGGACATGATCACAAATGATATGAGCAATTATGATCAGACAACTGGCTTTAATATGATGCTGTCAATTAATAATGTCCCGGATCAGCGGGTGGCTGACCTCAAAGCCTATCTTGAATCTGTAGCTCAGGTAGTTGCATTTCGAGGTCAATAAAAGCGCTTTAAAAACAATAACTGGCCCGGTGTGAAGCCGGGCCCACAATAATAAAAAAGATCTTAAACATGAATACTGACTCGCGCACACGATGTTCGTTCTTGCCTGGCATAATCGCTTTGTTGGTGTTGATATCGTTTTCGATATCACAGAGCACACTAGCCGCTGAGCCTGCAAAACAAAAAAAACAATCGCACTCCCAATCTTATTCTAAAAAAGGCGCTGACACCTGCTTGAAGTGTCATGACGAAGACAATGAGTATCCAGTGCTACCTATCTTCAAGACCAAACATGGTGAGCTTAATGATCCAAATACTCCCATGGCAAAACTTCAGTGTGAGACTTGTCATGGTCCGGTAGGCGATCACAAAAAGAAGGCAAAAAAAGGTCAAAAGAAAGCACCGATTAGAGCGTTTGGTAAAAATGCCTGGACCCCAATAGCAGAGCAAAATGGTGTTTGTTTAAATTGCCATTTGGATCATAACCGTATGAACTGGTCAGGTGGTCCGCATGAAAATGAAGATATGGCATGTGCCGACTGTCATGTCGTCCATGCCCGAAAAGATCCTATGCTAGAAGCGCGATCGCAGACGCAAAAGTGTATGTCCTGCCATCTCAAACAACGTGCTGAGTTTAATCGTACATCTTCACACCCCATTCGTTTTGGCAATATGCGTTGTACCCAGTGTCATAACCCACACGGCTCATTTTCAGACAACCAGCTGAAGGCGACGCATAAAAATGAATTGTGTTACACCTGCCACACAGAGAAACGTGGCCCTTTACTATGGGCCCACGCACCCGTTGCTGAAGATTGCACCCTGTGTCATTCACCACACGGCTCTTTACACCAGGCATTATTGAAAAAGCGCCCGCCCTTATTGTGTCAACAATGCCATGCAGCAGCAGGTCATCCTAGTGTCGCCTATTCTGGTTCCGGATTACCTTCAGGAACTCCGAATCAATTTTTACTTGGCAAAAGCTGTTTGAATTGCCATTCGCAAGTGCATGGTAGCAACCACCCATCAGGTGTGAAGTTGTTACGTTAAATGGAATTGGCTATGTATAGACAAAGACAACAATACATAGGTATCTTTATCCCGAACGAGCAGGGAGTAAGATCATGACAGTAACTCGCTATAAAAAAATTGCCTTGTTATCGCTTCTAAGTCTTGTTGCATCCCCTTTGTATGCTGAAACGAATAGTTCAGAGAAACTTGATGTTGATGATATAAAAAAGAAATGGAAGTGTAAGTATTGTCCGGATCTTGAAGAGGAACCATGGGAGGTAAACCTGGAGTTAGGCCTGGGATATGTTTCTAATGATTCATACAAGTTTGGTGAGTATAACGGCTTACCGGAAAAGGGCGCTTATCTGAGTGGTAATATCGAAGCACTCTATCGCGACCATGAGGCTAATTATTATAACATCCAGGCTGAAAACCTTGGCATGGACTCAAGCTATTTCAAACTGGACGGCGGCAAGCAGGGTAAATACAAACTGAAACTGATCATTGATCAGATTACCAAGTATAGTCTGGACACTAGTCGCAGCCCATACAGCGGTGGCTCAACCCAAACCTTGCCAGGAGGCTGGGTTAACGCGCCTACAACGGCTGGTTTTACTACGCTAGCAAGTGATCTACGTGATGTGAATTTCTCGACCAAGCGTCGCCACATTGCCCTGGGAGGCGAATATAACGCTTCCACTCACTGGACTTATGGTATGGAGTTCCGACGCCAGACAAAAGAAGGCAGTCTACCCACAGGATTTTCTTTTGGTTTTACCGGCGCGGCGATCTTGCCCAAACCGATTGATTATACAACAGACGAGTTTGAGCTTAGTGCCAAGTATCGATATTCAGATTTTAACGGCAAACTTGCCTTTATTCACTCCAGCTTTGAAAATGAGATCGACGCATTTCGTTGGGACAATGCCTATGACTCACCGGCTGGTGCAACGCAAGGACAGGCGGGTACTGCGCCCGATAATACCAGGCAACAAATTCTTTTAACCGGAAATTATCTTGGTGTTGAGGATGTACAGTTTAACGGGCTGTTTTCCTTCGCCCAAATGGCACAGGACGAGGCCTTCTTACCCTATACTGTTAATGGGACTCTCACCCCACCCGCCTTACCTCGAAGTTCACTCGATGGAAAGGTTCAGGTATTTAATACTAATCTAAGTGCTCACTGGCGATATAGTCCCGAGCAGCAATGGCACTTTATTTTTGAACACCATGAGCAAGATAACTCGACAGCGCGAAGCACCTATACCTATGTAACTGCTGACAATACGGTAACCGGTACACCACGTGCGAATGCGCCATATGGTTTTCGTCAGCAAAAATATAAGATCAATACTGATTACAAATTTGATAAGCAGATTAAATTAAGTGGTGGTGGACAATTTTCCACGATTGATCGTGATTACCAGTCTGTCGAACGCACAGAAGAGGCTATTCTTTGGGGCAAGCTCAGGCATCGTATTGATAATGAACTACAATACAGCGTTCGGGCTGAATATAGCGACCGCAGTATCGATAATTACACTGTCGTTACCGAGTTGACACCAGCCGACAATCCCTTAATGCGCAAATACAACATGGCTGATCGTAACGGTAATAAAATAGAATTTAATCTGAGTTACATGGCAAATGAAAATCTGTTTTTGAATTTTTCGAGCGATTTTGGGCAATATGATTACGATGCTTCTACCATTGGTCTAACTGAGAGTGACGAATTTTCAATTGGGGTAGATGTCCAGTACACAGTTGACGAAGATTTATCGTTCAGCGGCTTCATTCAGAATACCGATATCAATTCAAAACAAGCGGGTAGTCAAACATTCTCGACAGCTGACTGGTTTGCGACAAATGATGATACCGTTTTAACCCTGGGACTGGGTGCCAACTACACGGTTATCGAAGATGAACTAAAAATCGGCGTAGATTATGTTCACGCTGAGTCTACTTCAGCCATTGATATAAGTGGTGGTACTCCATTCCCTGATCTAACGACAACACGGGACACCTTCATCCTGTATGGTGATTATATTGTTGATGAGAAGCTGACAGTGAAGGCGAGTTATCAATATGAAGAATATGATGAAGACAACTGGTCTATTGATGGTGTTGCTCCCGATACTTTAACTAACGTACTAACGCTTGGCGAGACCGCACCCGATTACAGTATTGGCGCGCTCTGGCTCAGTCTCCATTACAAGTTTCAATAAAGTCGACTAATAAAAAGCGTGTAACCATTAAAAAACCACGAGTAGTTTTGCTACCCGTGGTTTTTTAATGGACTATTTGTTTATTGTTGGCTGGCGTAGTAGTGGATTAACTGCACAATACCTTCATCACCTGCTTTTTTCTGCATCTTCTTAAACTTCTTGGCCATTTTTTTACCCATCTCACGTTTGCCACTTGCATAATTATCCATGCTGTATTGCAGATAAGAAATGGGTTGTCCTGCCAGAATACCTGCATCGTCTTCTGCTGAGGTGCCGCCTTCGGAATGACACTTATCACAGTATTTTCGATGTAATTTCTTACCAACCTTAGCCAAACCGGGATCAAACTTTTGCTTAAGTGGCTTGAATTGTTGCTTGGCGAAATAAGCAGCAAGTGCCTGGATTTCCTCATCCGATAACTTGTTAACTACCTCTTTCATGTCGGTTTTTTTGTCTTTGAGTTTTAAAGCCGGTCGTGCATCGGTTTTATATGCCCCCATAGACTCGACAAAATAATCAACGGACATACCTGCAATGCTTGGCGTTTCTCCATCAGTGGAATTACCGTCATTTTCATGGCAATCGGCACACTCATCTTTGACTAGTTTGTTAACATCAACGGCAGCTACACTGCCGACGATGCCCAAAGCAAAAAATAAAGTTAGTGGCAGAGATGCGAGCTTGTATTTATCAATTTTTTTCATGCTAACCTCCTTTTAGAACTGGTCTTTCAAATGTTAAAGATACTTAGAAACTAGGAGTTTGCCTCTTTTTCATCTTCCTCTTCTTCGTCTGGCAACTCATGGGCAATACCCTGATGACAATCGATACAGGTTTTTCCTTCCTCAATGGAGCGCTTATGCTTTTTACGCGCTGTTTTGTCCTGTTCTTCCAGGGCCATATAGTCAAAACGGTGACAATTTCGGCATTCGCGTGAGTCTGTTTCTTTCATCACTTTCCAGACCCGTTTTGCCATGGTCAGACGGTGTTGTTCAAATTTCTCAGGCGTGTCTACCGTGCCCATCATTTTGTGATACAGCTCATTGGTCGCCTGAATCTTACGTGCCATTTTATGCACCCAGGTCCTGGGGACATGACAGTCGCTGCAGATGGCCCGTACTCCGGTCCGGTTTGAATAGTGGATGGTCTCTTTGTATTCCGCATAGACATTGTCTTTCATTTCATGACAGGAAATACAAAACTCCTCAGTATTGGTCGCCTCAACTACAGTGTGAAAACCACCCCAGAAAATAATACCGGCTATAAAACCAACAATGAGCAACATACCAACAGAATATTTTGCGGTAGGCGAACGAAGAACTTTCCAAGTTTTTCTTATCATTATTTAGCCCTCCCATAACGTTATAGATCGGTGCTCTATATATATAACGGTGGTAATGGATAGGTCGTTCCAATTATTTTGCTTAATTGTATCTTATTTATTATTTGCCGCTATGATCTGGATCAAGCCATATAGTATTGAATATTAATCGAAAAATATTACATTTTACTGCGGGCAGCAGGCATTAATAATGCAACGAAAAACAACCTTATTTAAGGTAACGTAACAATAGCGTCAAATATTGCTTTTCCACCGATCGAATATTTGGTTATGCCAAGCATGTTTTTAAATGCCAATAAAATATAGAAGCATTAGCTTGATGGGCGTGACGTCTCGAGTGGCTTGATTGAAGCGTTTGCTAGGCTGATAAACTTGTTTAATTATTCAGCCACTCTATTGCTTCGCTTTTCGTACGAAAAGATCTTGTCTTTGAATGGCTATCCTGGGTCCTATAAACGTCAAAAATTGCCATTTCAATATCAACATTTATATTTGGAGAAACTATTGCCATTTTATTAGGCTTAATAAATTTAGCTTTGCCGTATTCTGCAATATCATGAAGTTCATTTATTGTGAAATGAAAATCTATATTAGATAAATCCCACAGTCTTTTTTCATACGGATAGTTCTCAACAATGTCATCTATAATAGTTTTGACTTCGTCGAATATTGGAGGATTTGTAAATAGAATTATTGTAATTCCATTTGAATATTCAATTTTATATTCTTTTGACATACAAAGCTCTATTTTCAATTGCGTAATGTTTGAGTTAAGTAGCACCCAAACAGCACAGCGGTAGGGTGATAACGGACTTGAAGGACTTATTATTCGTTTGTCATTATTTCAATAAAAAATAATAAATTAAGAATAAGGGACCCACCAGACCAACAAGAATAGAAGAAACAGCTTCAATAACATTAAAAATTTTTCCCAGCCAATAATCACTCTTAAATTCTCCAAGCCATGTCTTCCGAAAAGATTCACTAAAAACAAACATCCAGAACCAGGTAAAATATCCGATTATTTCAAGCTCATCATCAAATCCATTTTTAGCCATTTTAGTATTTTTCTTCTTCAACACATAACTATATTTATCCTGACCAAAGTTCGGATTAAAATCTAGTATTTAGTCCTGTGTATTCAAGTTATTATAATATTTCAATATGTTAGGTGCTGTCACGCACTGCTCACAAATATATTACATGGCAGTATGTTCAGCCTCCATTCAGCCACACCACGGCAATCTAGCAACATATTTATTAGTAGTGGAGGTTGTAATGAGCAATATAAAACAAGTGGGTTTGGCTGTGGGTTTACTGGTCATTGGACAAAGTGGTTTTGCTGCTAATGCGCAGCAGTTGGCAGGTCGTTGCGCGAGTTGTCATGGCGCAAATGGTGTTAGCTCCAATCCCGCAAATCCAAATCTTGCCGGTCAAAAGGCACCTTATTTGTTGAAACAGATGCGCGAATTTCAGAGTGGTAAGCGTGTTGATTCAGTAATGGGCGCCATGATGAAAGGTTTGTCCGAAGCGGATATGGATACACTGGCGATTTATTACAGCAAAATGAAGTAACTTCGCTCGGCTTTGGTGCTTTAATAAACGGCTACTCCTCAGAATGAGGGTTCTGATGTTGTTCTGCTGAGGAGTAGCCGTTTTTGTTTTTGCTAGACTATTATCTGTTATCGGTTCATATAACACGGTAGATTACAGGTTAGTATGCAAAAAAGAACAATGCCAATTCATATCAAGCTAATGGGAGTGCTTCTCACGTTGTTGGGATCGGCCTGGCCGACCCTGGCTGCATTTCTAGCCTATAAGATCTGGTTTAGTACACCGCGCTACAAGGAATCCAAACGAGAAAGCGAATGGCGCGAACTGGCTACGACAGAGACACTGATCATTGTCGGTAAAAAAGTTGTTATATATAGATGGGGTGCGATTAACCCCGGTTATGTATTGATGTTACATGGCTGGAGTGGTCGCGCATCACAGTTGGGTGGATTCGTGAACCCGATTAATCGCCATGGTATGGGGGTGATTAGTTTTGATGCGCCCGGGCATGGTGCCTCACAAGGAGATAAAACAAGTATTTTTGAAATCGCTAACGTGGTGAATGAGGTGATAAAAAAATATGGCGCGCCGCGCGCCATCATTGCGCATTCGTTTGGTTGTATGGTTGCTGCATTGGCGATACGCAAATATCAGTTAGCGATAAATAAACTGGTCACGATAAGTTGCCCAACGGATACGCGTTTCCTGATAGCCGGTTTCGCGATACATTTCAGGTTAAATGAAAAGGTGATGAAAATTATCAATGCACGCCTTAACCAAGATTTTGGTGAAGACCTGTATGCACGTACCGCCGCTGATAAAAACCTAAAGCAGGTCAAAACTAATTTATTAGTTGTGCATGATAAAGAAGATAGAATTGTTGATTGGCGCCAGGGTGAAAAACTTGCCAAGGCGATACCAGATTCACAAACCTATTACACGGAAAAGCTGGGTCATCAACGCCTGCTAAGAGACAAGAAATTAATCGAACGAGTTTCAGGATTTATTTTTAACGACTAAGGATTCCCTTCCAATAAACTTTTAGTCATCACGCTTACTTCTTCGCCATAATATTTTTCTCGAAACAGTTCGTTCCAACCCAGCTTGCTATACATCTCTGTTTTATCTTCGGTGAATAAATAGATCTGATCAAATCCGAGTTGCTTTGCTATCTTTTCAATTTCTGTTATTAAACGTGTCGCGACGCCATGATGTCGAAAATCAGGTGGTACATATAAACTGGCGAGCCAGGGTGCTAACTCGGGGTGAGTGTCCATATCATTGTTGATAAGTCGCGCGGAACCGAGAGTATGACCGTTTATATGCGCGACTAACATCTGAGGTAAACTCGTCGTGTCAGCAGTGGCACGCAGATAGTCCTCTCTTCTTGCTTGCTCATCATAACTTTCAGGATTGAGGTGTTGCCACTGACGGTGATGCCACTTTGCTAGCACTGGAATAAGCCCTGGATATTTTACCAGCCGATCAATCTTGAAGTGCATCTTGTTTCAGTCCTATGTTAAAACCGATGCTGATGCGCGGGATGGGTGAGTGGTGCTGCGTGACTTCATGTTTAACCGCAGGATGAAAGAACGTGAGTGCTGCGTCCTCTGGTGCTATCGTTACTATATTGTCAGGGCTAAAATTTAGTTGCAATGTCCCGGACTCTTCCGGCATTTGTAAATAGTAAGTGCCAGACAGCAGTTCATCATCATCATCGTGACTGTGAGCAATGGTGACATCATCTTTTTGCATGAAGTTAAACCAGAAACCTATTTTCAAGTTTTCTGGTTTATCGTTCAATAATTTAGCGCCCTCAACAAGAATGGTTTTTAGAATGGGGCTAATAGATGGTAATTGTTGCTCGCTGATGTAAATATTTTCATAGCGATCGTTAAATAAATGCGACTTTTGTGTAGCGGGGTCATCTAGGAGCTGCAAAACCCCATTGATGATTGACTCATGCAGGGGTTTACATTCGTAACAAATAATATTGCGTACCTGATCTTTTTGAAAAGGCTGCATTGCTACAAGTTGTTGCTTAGGATTTTTTTTCCAGGTATCGCGTAGTCACGTGAATACCTACCACCATTGCGATTACGGCAAGAATTGATTCAAGTGACAAGGTCGATAGTCCTGAATAACCCTGGCCAATATTGCAACCATAGGCGAAGGTACCACCGAGTCCCATCAAGGCGCCGCCCAGGGCAACTTTTCCGGCTGAGCCTTGCACGGGAGTAAAATGAAACTGTTTAGTGATTAATGCAGTGATGAATGAAATTGCTAGCAAGGCGATCACAAAAGACACAGAGAAAGAGAAGGCCGGGTATTGACCTGCAACTAACATAATACCTGTGCGTGACATTGGGCCCGATACCGTCATCGCCGATGGTGGTTTGACTTCTGCAAATTCATCGACAGCCAGCACGCCAGTTGTATACCAGGCGGCAACCACTGTCAGGCCTAAAATAGCTCCAGCAACCAATAATTTGAGATCAGCATGTTGCTTCCATTTAGCAATGATGAAGCCTACGAGTAGTACATCCACGATCACAAGAATTAGCCACTTGGGTGCGGACAATAGATTGGCAAGACCGGCGCCACCTTCTGGGGTTTCAATGGATGTATTTAATAGTGAATAAACACGAATTGACTCGAGCAAACCAAACTGGGCAACCGAGGCAAAAATGGCAAAGAAGAAAACAACAATCCAACCAGTGTGACTACCATTACCGGCAAGGATCACAATACGCGCAGCATCGCCGCCGGCCAGGGTCGCGCCCACGCCGAATAATAAGCCACCGATAATAACCCCGACCCAGTCTAAGGTGACGTTGCGATAACTGGCTTTACCAATATCGACGATACCGTAGATCTCAAGCAATTGGGTGCCGGTGATGGCAAACAGGGCGGCAACAGCGAACAGCAAGGCATAGCGATAGTCTTTAACCAGAGTAACGTTGCTGACAGCACCGACTAGACAGACGCGATTTTGTCGAGTAATTAAACCGAAAATGGCGCCCAGTACCAGGCCGCCTGCGATCAACCAGTTAGTGACATCTTCAAACATGTTTAATACCTCTAGCCGTGTTTTATTATATAGATAGAACTATTATTACAAACCGCGAGTAGCGGGCATAGTGATATTTAGAGTTTTACGCGTTGATACTGGCGTAATAATGAACGCGGGTAAAAGGTGTCGCGCCAGACTACGCCATCTCTTTTCAGGCAAAGCCAGCAGGCACGTGTAAAAGTATACATAATGATGAGATAACCAATTGGCGTCAGTAACCAATGGAGTAATTCTTTTTTGTTCTGCGTCGGAATCCAGAAGCAGGTTACTACGATGCAAGCATACACAGTCGCACCGACCAGTGGGTAGTAGCCTGACCACAACAGCAAACTGATGAAAGGACCAAGAATGACCATGGCGAAGGCGACGGGGCTTAAAATTAAACGGGCCGTCTCATAGCGGGTCCCCGGCGCCATGATGTTTTTATCGAGACCACGAATCATACTAGATACATCGGGATACCAATCAACGAGTAAGTCAGTATATGCAGAAGCAAAACCGATCTTCTGACCCCACTTCTTCATCATCAGACCAATACCGTAATCGTCGGCGACTTCCATCCGCAACCATTCAAAGCCGGGTGTCCTGTTGAAGGCAGCGTGATTGACAAGGTTAAATGCACCAATGCCGATAGCTGCTTTACTGTTTGGATCTTCAATTTTATCTACCTTGGCAGTTGCGAGGAACATGACAGCAAAAGCCTTAACACAGGCCTGTAATAGCAGACCGGGAGTGGGCACGTTGGGTAAAATGGCCAAGTGGTCGTATTGCTTATGGCGTGCATAATCGACCGCACGCTGCCATAGTGTTGGGTGATGGTGGACATCGGCATCGGTAAATAACAACCACTCACCGCTTGCTTTTGCAGTAGCGGTATACAAGGCATGGACCTTTCCAAGCCAATTCTCGGGCAAGCTCTCGATATGTACTGGAATAATTTTAGGTTGTTGTTGATCGGCGTGTTGTTTGGCAAATCGATCAATAATGCTACCGGTATCATCAACGGAGCGATCATTGACGATGATGATTTCAAAATCCGGGTATTCAGTTTTTATAAGCGTTTGCAACGCATGCTCAATAGTATCGGCTTCATCCTTGGCAGTGATGATGACACTGAGCTTGGGCAGTTTTACCTCAGGATTTAAATCTTTCTGGGGTAAAGCCGGTAAGCGTCGTGCCTGCCGGCTGACAAGCAAATAAAAAATACACCAGAAGATGCCGCTGGCGCCAAGGTAAATCCATATGATCAAATCCATATTATTGGTTATAGATCAAAAAAGGAGCCGAAGCTCCTTTTGTGTACCGGATTATTTTTATCCGGCAATTTGTATTTTTTGGGTTAATCCGTTTTTACTTAATTAGCGCCTATCGCTTTAGGCTGACCGATAGGCTGACCGGCGCTGGCCCAGGCAAACATGCCGCCGCGTAAGTTGTGTACATTGTCAAAACCCTGCTGCTGCAAAAAGGCACAGGCCTGAGCAGAACGGGCACCACTACGGCAGATAAACACCAGAGTGTGGTCTTTATTTAATTCGTTGAGTCTGAGTGGGACGGTGGCAAGAGGCATCGGCAGGGCATCCGGGATGGTTCCTGCATTGATTTCATTCATTTCGCGCACATCGACAATGTGGAATGGGTTTTCAGCTTCTGTAACCCAGTCTGCCAACTCGGCAGCATCTATCTCATTGATATTAAAGTACATATTGTTTCCCTCTTACTAGAGCTCCGTTATATTAGCATATTCTAATGAATCAGATAAAGTTCATGTGGGTGCGTGTTCACAAATTCAAGATCAGACCAAAATGGTTAAAACGGACAAAGAATTCGCTGGGCTCATTCATAGAAGAAAACGCTGCCTAAGTAGGGAGAAAATATCGCTTTTGATGGTCAAAATGATAAGATTTCAGGTTATTGACGGTCATTTTGGAGTGGAGGTTAGTGATGCAGTGGCAGAGTATGTTTACGTTAGTGCAAGCCAGATTGTTGGTCTTTACCATCTTAGTGCTATGTATGTTTGGGCTAAGCGTAACGAGTTTTGCTGCCGAGGGCGCCTCGAAAAAACCAAAAGGGAAATTCTATG
This sequence comes from uncultured Ectothiorhodospiraceae bacterium, assembly GCA_947259575.1. Lineage (GTDB taxonomy): Bacteria > Pseudomonadota > Gammaproteobacteria > UBA6429 > Thiohalophilaceae > SZUA-24. The sequence continues at coordinate 77,266 of CAMYMU010000037.1, forward strand.
GGGCGATGGAGACTGAGTACCCAGACTGGTTTAAAGAGAGCTTCCTGGATTTTAACGAGGATGTCGCCGAAGCAGCGGCGGCTGGCAAACGTCTGATGGTGGTGTTTCACCAAAACGGTTGCCCTTATTGCAATGCCTTTGTCGAACGCAACCTTTCACAAAAAGATATCGAACAGTCGGTCAGAAAAAATTTCGATTCTATTGGTCTCAATATGTGGGGTAGTCGGGAAGTCGCCTCAATTGCAGGCAAGACCTATACAGAAAAAACCTTTGCTGCGGCACTCAAGGTCCAATTTACACCAACGGTATTCTTTTTTAACGAGCAAGGTAAAATCGTTTTACGCCTGAATGGTTATATTCCTCCGCGTCGTTTCAAACTGGCCATCGACTATGTCAGCAAAAAACAGGAAAAGAACATAAGCTATCGTGATTATGTTGCTAAGCATTTACCAAAAGAACCCGCTAGCAGTGGCAAACTACACAGTCAGGACTTCTTTGCCAAAAAACCTTATGACTTAACGCGCACCAAGAAAAACAACAAACCGTTGGCTGTTTTCTTTGAGCAAAAGGACTGCCCTAATTGCGATACGCTGCACAATCAAATTTTAATTGATAAGGGCGTACGTAAGACCATCCAGGATTTTGATGTAGTACAACTCGATATGTGGTCTGATACTGCAGTGACCACACCCACAGGCAAAAAGATGACAGCGAAAAGTTGGGCGAAATCACTAGATGTTAAGTATGCACCGACTATTGTTGTATTTAATGAAGCCGGTAAGGAAATTATTCGCTCTGAGGCATTTTTTAAAGTCTTTCATACCAATGGCATATTGGATTATGTTTCTTCCGGTAGTTATAAAAAACAACCCAGTTTCCAACGATACCTCGCTGACGTTGCCCATGACATTCAGCTAGAAGGTAAGGACGTAGACATCTGGCATCTTGAGGGTGAAGCAAAGTAAATATTTTTTAAATAGTATCTAGCAGGGCGGTGTTCCACCGCCCTTTTTTATTTGGAGTGTAGTAAATGAAAGCCCCAAAACTAAAACTAATTAGTTTCAATCTGTGTCCTTTTGTACAGCGCGCGCGCATCGTGCTGGAAGAGAAAGAGCTTAAACACGAAATTGAATATATTGATCTTGATATGCCGCCAGACTGGTTTTTTGATGTTTCACCAATGGAGAAGGTTCCCGTTTTGTTAGTGGATGATAAACCTTTGTTTGAGTCGATGGTAATTTGTGAGTATATCGATGATATTAGCGGTAATACTCTTTACCCAAAAGATCCATTCAAACGCGCACAACAAAGAGCATGGATAGCACTGGGGGACACCATGTTGGGCTCTGTTTTCAATCTGAAAAACGCAAGTACCGAGCCAGACCTCAAACGTGCCAAAGCTGAAATCATTGATAAATTAGATGTGCTCGAAGAACAAATGACAGGTGGACCCTATTTTGCGGGCAAACAATTCGGAATGGTGGATATCGCTTATGCCCCTCTGTTTAGAATTCTGACTGGGATTACCCGTTATACTGGCATCGATTTTTATGCTGATGTGCCGAATGTCAGTGCATGGGCTGAACAATTATTGGCGACCCAGGCGGTGAAGGCTTCTGTGCCAGATGACTATCAGCGTGTCTTCGAGGCCAGCCTGAAACGTCCTGATACAGCTATAGCAAAAATGATTAAATAGTCAATAAAACAGCGACTTAACATATTTGTGAGCCAGATCACTGGCTCACAGGTAAGGTTATTTTCTTGTTTCACCGGCTTTTCATGAGCCGGATCACAGATAGTTCGATTGCCGCTTATCAAATCATTTTCTCTGCCGTTTAAAAAATTAACGAGCCGGAGATACTCAATGAATATTAAGAAGCTAGTCACACATTTTATCTTGACCTCAACACTGAGTGTGATGACTACACCAGTGCTTGCGACAGCTGAAGTTGGATCTCGGGAAGCACCGGCGGCGGAGATTAAGATTGTTGGTTTATTTAAAGATGCAGCGGTGTTGAATATTAATAATCAACGCAAATTGGTTCGCGTTGGTGATAGCAGTGGTGATGTACGCTTACTCGCTGCCAATAGTAATAAAGCTATGGTGGAAGTCGCAGGTAAACGATTTGTTTTATCTATGGCAGAAAACACCTCGGTTCGCATAGGCCTGCCAACAGTGGGTACACAGGCGCATCTAATTTCCAGTGGGGGAATATATTCAGTCACGGGGTCAATTGATCAACAGTTAGCTGAATTTGTCGTTGATACAGGGGCGAGCTATGTCACGATGAGTCCACAAAATGCAAAGCGTCTGGGTCTCGATTATAGCAACGCACAAAAAGTTATGGTGAATACCGCGAAAGGAAAAACGACTGCACATGTCTTTAATATTAAGAGCGTACGTGTTGGCGGTATTGAGTTAAGAAATGTACAAGCCGCAGTTGTGCACGAATTTGAGTCTAATAGAATACTATTGGGTTTGTCATTTTTAAATAAAGTTGAAATGACACAAAAAAATGGTTTGATGGTATTAAAGAAAACGATTTAATCAGTCTCTAGCATAGCCATGAATAATGGCGACTTCGGCGGCCACCCTCTGGCCGCCTTTTTTTATTCTGTTTTACCTTCGAGCTCATCAAAACGACGCTGCTGCTCGTCCAGCATTTTTTGCATTTCTGCGGTCGCACGTTTGGTCTCTTCAATGACTTTCTGTTTTTGTTCAATAATGGTTTGTTCCGATGAAGTATCTGTAGAGATAGTCGAATTGCTATAATAAATTATAAGGGTAGAAATAATCACCAGGGCAAATACCAAGCTTAGTAAACGCATTGTGAAGTCCTCATAATCATGAATAGCTAAAAGTATAATAGCATTTGCCGCTAATTATTGTTAACTATGTGGTAATTTAATGTTTAAGCTAATGTCTATATTTCGGGGAGTAATTTATGCGTAAATATATTTCTTTATTCAAGGTGATACTCATTACGGTTACCTTGCTGAGTGTGTCTGCGTGTAAAGTTGGGGAAATTAAAAATCCCGAGGTCAGTGTTACCCAGGCAAAGTTCAACTCGATTTCACTAAAGCGTGGGCGTCTTGATACGCAGCTCAGAGTTAGCAATCCTAATGTGTTCAAGCTGCCAATCAAAACGGTGAGTTACAAATTATATTTAAACGACAAAGAATTCAGTAGTGGTGTGACACAACAAAGTCTGGACATCCCTGCCGGCGGTAGCCAGCTTGTGGGTTTACCATTAGATATAGAATACAAAAGAATTCTCAGTGGTTTAAGTAGTGTCTTTCTAAGTAAAACGATTCGGTTTCGGTTACAGGGTGAAATCGATCTGGGTCTGCTAACCGTACCTTATAGTAAGACCGGCGTTTTTAAAATTAACTAATTATTTTTTGCGCCACTTCCAGGGTGCTACAGGTTTTTTCTGTTTCCATAGGCCAGCTTTACGGTTACGGGCGATTTTTTCTATGGCGATATACTGTTTTGACGTGCGGGGGTTAGCCCAGGCAAAACCGGCCATCACCATCATGCCATTAATGTCTGCGAACTGGTTGCTATTCATTTCCGCTGCGTAAACGGTTCCAACCAGGTTGTTGGCAGGCGTGCGTTTTTTTATGACAACCTTGACCTGATCGTTGCGCGCAAACAGTAATCTTTCCAGATACGCACGTGATTCTTTACCGAAAGCCTGTTTCATCTTTGGTGCGGCAATACCCAGTAAATAGACTTTGTGCTGTTGGTTTTGTGCATCAGTGACAATAATAGTATCGCCATTGGGTACATCGCTGACACGGCCTACCAAATCTTTGCCAGAGACTTGCATGCTTACAGCGAAGGTTACTAAGGCAAAAAGTAGAAAAGTCTTATTCATCATAATACTCGCGACACTGGTTGTAAGAAATTTCAGCAGCCCGGTTACGTGCACGGTTTATATAGGCCTGTGCCTCATTCAACCAGGAATGGATGCTGTTATTGCTATTAACAATTATATCAATTTGTGTTTTTACGATCACCAGGGTCTCATCATATTGACGCGATTGATCGGTACGGGGCAGGGGTTTGCTGTATTCGTTTTCTGGGTTTTTCTTTTCTGATTTTCTTTTATCTGATTTTCTTTTATCTGATTTTTTCATGGGCCTTGTCTCCAGTTGGCCCACACTCACACACTATTACAATAACTCAATTGAGTGGCTTTGATCTAGCAGATCTAATGGCAAACTTTACGACAGGAGGGGGATTAAACTTGGGACTAAAAAGTGGTGGCCGGAGGTGGCCGCTCCGCACATCCCTGTGCTCTCGCGGCACCTGTGCATCCATGCACAATGGAATCGAGCTTGATCTATATGGTTCGATTCCACTCAGAATAATAGGTTTAGGTTGACCTAGGTAATTTTGATGCGAGTTTAGGATTTGAAGTGGTGGCCGGAGGTGGAATCGAACCACCGACACGAGGATTTTCAATCCTATATAGATATGGTTGATTAGGTTAGATTAGTCATTTTTTCAGTCATTACAATAGGTTACCTTAGTTTCTCTTAGTCTGGTAAAGATTGGCACTGTACCTCTCGTGTACCCAAGATTTGATTTTGCCTAAAGAAACATTTCTATGTGTGCGTCACTATATTTTGAGGATTTAGACATGGACGTTTTCAAACGACCAGAAGCCGACCTTCGTTATTTACACTTGGAATGACAGCTCTATAGCAGAGGTAGACGAGCACGAATGCCTCGCAATTCAAAAGGAAGGCCTATTTGCAGACAGTGCTGTTAATAATACTGCAACCTCACGGTCTGGGGGAGCCCGCGAAATTGTGAATAAAATATGGTTTTAGTTGCCCGTGAACTTGCGCTGCATGCCCCTCCAGACAACCGTGAACGTTGAACATATCAGGCAATCTTTTTTGTGTCTTGTAGCAAATCTCCGTGAAGACCAAGAAGATTGTAAGGGGCTGAAGCTTGCCGTGGGACGAAAAGGACGACCGAGTACATCGCGAAGTCTTAAGCATGATCACAATCAATGAAAATATGGTGCGATTGTGTTTATACTGTTTTATGGGATGTTAATAAAGGAAAGGACGCTTTATGTCTGGAATGGCTCTAGAAAGCTCAGACAATACCCACTCAATGTCGAAAAGCACTTTTTCGACAACGATATTTGCTTTTTTAGCTTTTATCCTCACTCTCCAGTCAGGTTGTAGCCTTGTTCAATCAACCAAAGAATCCAAGCTACCTCTCGGTCTTTCCATTGACCGTCCTAAATTGCCCCACTACCGCCCAATTGAACGCGCTGTTGCCGAACTTGGACCCGCAGGCGGGACCCTGCAGTTAGGTCATGCTGAACTTCGAGTACCAAGTGGAGCTCTGAAGCGTACGCTTAATATCGAGATTCAACGACTTGCTAATGACTCTTTACCGCCTTTACCTCCAGGTCTTATTAATGTGACTGAAAATGAGGGTGGTTATCGCTTATTGCCCAAGGATATACAGTTCTCATCGGATGTAAATGTGATACTACCAGTGAAACAAGGCGGTAATGAGAATTACTGGAGCGCTCTTGGTATTCGTGCTTACTATTGGGATTCAAAAAACTTTCGATGGAAACCGTTACAGGCCGGGAATCTAAGTAAAAGCGCCCCAACAAATTCAGAGGATAGTAAAAAGAAATCCGCTACACGTATCCAACTTGAAAGCCCCACTAAACATTTTACGGTAATGATAAATGCTATCGTAAAAGCACCTGATCATGCGGGGCCGGCTAACTTTAACGAAAACAGTATTAGTTCTCTTGGTGCCGGCGATCCAACATCGAATATTGATTTAATTCAACCGCCTACACCTAACAATCAGGGTACTGCAAAAATAAGTTTTCCTATCAGGTTGCCAGCTGGTCGTGGCGCTTATACACCTGATTTAACATTATCTTATTCATCGGATGGTTCGAATGGGCCATTAGGTGTCGGTTGGGATTTACCTGCATCAAAGATCATGATCGACCATACAAATGGGGTGCCCTTTTACGACACAACAGACCAGTATGTTCTAGACGGAGTACGCCTTATACCTGTTCAGACATCCGAAAACTCAGCTTGCCTGCGACAACGTTCTGGAGAAACTTCTCCAACTATCATCAAACAATACGCACTCCGCATCCATCGTAACCAAAGAATACTTGCTTGTCAGGGTCAACACGGTCGTTATTGGGAAGTCATCGCTCCAGATGGTGCGAGATACTACTATGGCGTAACAGTAAAATCCCGCCTCAGGTCTCCTGACTCTAGTAGATCCAAAACAGGAGCATGGCTGTTGGAGGAAGTCGAAGATCCAAATGGCAACATAACCACATTTTCTTACAAAGAGGACACCACAATCCTGCCTGGTGGCCAAAAAGGCACACAGCTTTATCTCGAGAAAATTGATTACACAAGCCATCGAAGTCAACCTATCTCACCTGCTTATCGAGCGATGCTCAACTGGAATTGTGCCCCTAGTGCACGAGAAGACAAGATAATTTCTGCCCGCTTAGGCTTTACTACTACTACACGTTGCAGACTTAATTCCATTGCAATTCTTACAAGGAAAACTGAAGCCACAACACAACCACCGACAGATACCGCCTGCTATGGGATACAAGACTGGAGCAATTATGAAAGTGTGCGCTGCTACAAACTCCAATACAAGCAATCTACATTCGATAGTAAGACATTGCTTACTGCGGTATCTGTGATCGGGACAGACGGGTCTGATTTCTACGAACACCGTTTTACTTACACCCTCCCAGAATATACGGACACTGATCGGGACACACAATTTGATGACGTGCGTGAATGGCAACTTACCGAACCGGTTATGGTACCGCTCGGTCGTCCAAGATGGCATCTCGATATGACATCTGAAGAAAACGACAAGACGGACATAAATGCTGGCGTTTCCATTGGTGCATGTAACCTCGGAGGATCAATTGGTCTAGGTGAAGAGAATCCAAATCCCAAGTTACGTTTTATTGATCTGAATAGTGATGGGATTGCCGACCGTGTCTGGGTTACAAAACATGGGCAAGTACGAGTAGCACTTGGCCGCATTGAGGAAGGTGGGTGGTATCACGGACCTGGCGGAGCTGAAAAACGTGTAAATGTCACAAAAATTAAAGAGATTGAAGACCAGGAAGCTGTCGCAGTCGGTGCTGGGATAAACGCGGAATGCACACTTATTCCCGGTATTACACTTAGTGCCGGTGTTACAGTATCTTTACGTGAGGCAATTGCTGATTCTCTATTATATGACGCTGATGGAGACGGGCGACTGGATCTGCTCTCCCGTGGAATATTTTTTCGTGGTTTACCACATACATGTAGAGATGGAAGTCGACCAATCAGAGGTGTAGATCAATGCCCTGATGGGCTACCAGTCTGTTCAAATCCGGAAGCGCTATGTTTCGCTGACCCGAAAGACCTTCAAGATTTCCAACCCACATTGGGGGCTCCACCTCTAATCGGCCTAACAGATACAACACCATCGTATTCTGATGAAAGTTCACCTACTTTACTATCAACGAAGAATAAACACTTAGTAAAGCAGACAGGCCTAAAGAAACAGGTCGCTGACAAACCATTCGAAAAGCAACCAATTCCCCAACAAAATATACCAAACGGTTTCGTGAAAGCAGCCTATGAGGCTCCGGGTACAACTCGGTCAGTTGGAGAATCAATACCTAGTAGTATAACTGTCGGTGATACATCAACTGTCTTGAGACCAGAAGACAATTGGGGCCCGTACACATCGGCACGACGCCGATTATCAAAAGAAGGTACAGTCGCTGCGAGTTTTGATGCGATCCGACCAGTTATTCGATGGGATGCACAACATGACGGAACTATTCGTGGCCGCGCCACATTCCGGTTAAAGAATGGAGGCACATCGGATGGAGTAAAGGTCAGCGTACTGAAAGTCACTGATCCCCATCGGTCAGATGGGACAGAACAATTAGCAGGATTTGTGTTGAATAAAGAAAATCCGCAACACGAATGGATACAAGACATAGCCGTCAAGTTTCGTTGGTCTCTGATGTTCGTGTTTGACCCTTTGGAGGAGACACCAGTAACTAGTACCGGTATTCTTCTGGATGAGGTCGAGTCTGATCTTGAGATTGTCTATAAAAAGGTATGTCCACTCGGCGATCTCTGCCGTGCCATCAAGCCGGAAGATCTATCTCATCGTGGCCCAACAAATCAACTTGCCTACGTTTATCGTTTTCCAGAGGATTTTCGAATAAGTGAGCTTCCTCGTGAAGCCTATTGGCGATTACTTCCACCCCTTGGACCGCCAGTGCAATTAGCGGATGGTAATACTGCAACGAATGATGTAGTCGTCCGTATCAGAAAGCAAAAAGAAACCGAGACACCCGTACGCGTCCGAGTACGTTGTGAATCCATGGGTAGTCAGCATGCTGATGATGGGCATGTTTGCTCCTTGGGAACTATTCTGGATGAAACAGTCTTTGAAGCAAACGAGATCAGTAAGAAGACACTCACTGTTACTTTGCCTGAACCTTTTATACCCGCTCAGCCAGACATAACAGCGAGCAGTAACTGTCGAAGTTACGATCCAGCTGAACTAAGAGTAATTCGCAATGCTACTGGTGCATGGGTGCTGGATGATGGCACACGGTCGCTAGCATCTCTATGGACAAGATCAGAAGTTGATTGGTTACGAAGTGTTGCAGAGCATTTTACTAACACTTGTTACGTTGGCCCACCGCCGAGAACTAGGAATGAGGTGCATGGCTTTTTATTCGATCGCACAACCAACCCAGATGCGCATAGGAGTTGGTCTGATATTCGTGCATCTGCTGACTGTGTTTCCTATTCGCCTTTCGCTCTCCGGGTCGATTCAACTACCGATGGACTGTGGCTTCTGCGTTCCGGTTTCACACGACTTATGGTTGTTTCCGAGCAAGAGGAAGCTGAAATCGCAAAATCAGTTGCACGCGGATTTAGCCAGCTTTGTTATGTAGGTCGGGGTAACGAATTAAGTGGTTCTGCTTACCCAAAACGCCATCGAGATTATGTTTTTGAATACTTTGACGCGCCCATTGCAGGAATAGCTGATCATACTCGAATTATGGTCGAGATCGATGGCGAAAACGGTGTTGAGGTGCCACCATCTGCCGTGGTCGCCGAATCAAAACTAAGAATTGCATCTCTGCATGATGTTCGTCAAGAACTACTGCACGGTCGTCCACCACTAGTCTACAAGGGCGATTCTATCAAAGAGTTTGCACCAGAAAATATTATTACACCACAGCGCACTCTCTACCGTGTGCACCCGGCACGCCAGTTAAATTCTTTTCGCGTTGATAGTGTTGGCAAACGTTTGGTGATCCTAGCAACACTTGTTCGTCAACGACACCCTTTGCACCTTATGATCAGTGGAGACCATATCGAAGGGGCAGCTTGGGAAGAGACAGTCCGTCCGCAAGACGCACTACCTGGCACCGAGGCTGTTACCCGTCGCTTTGAACTCGTGATTAATACACCTGGCCTTTATTACCTGCGGGGATATACCGAAGCATCTTTTAAACTCGATTCGACGGTTCGACTCAAGGCATTTTTTGAAACCTGTGATGATGCAACTAACTTGCTCAATTGCCAGCAGGAAGCTGTACCGGCAAATCTGCTCCATGCTGATCTTGGGTATCGATTTGCCGTACCAGATCCAACAATTGATAATCCGCGCATAGATACGCTCCGTTTTGTAAATGTTGCCGGTGAGGTTGCACATTCCTTTGAACCCTTCGCTGGTGGTCACCATGGATTTTTCTATGGGCTATTCAAGAGCGGCGAAGCTTTAACCTGTATTGATCCCTATCCCTGTGCGACGAAAAAGAAACCGCATCCACTTGATGCCCATTTTAAGAGAATCAAAACATCAAGCACTGTATTGTTGCCGAGTAAAAAGAATTTCTCTGCAATCAAAAGCTACAAATTTATTCGTACTGCTGATCGCTCGAAAACACAGAAAAAGACTCATAGCGAGTTAATACAAAAATCACACGAGAAACAAGGCAATACTAAATATGCATCTGTAATAGAGGAAACTACAGACTATAAACTAGGCCAATGCTTTATTATCGCTAAGCGAGGTCCAGGTAAATGGAAAACTGAGACTACGGATAGTGACGGAGACGGTATATGTGATCCTGAGGATAAGTGCCCGACAATTCCAGATGACTTTTCTGAAATACCGCATGACGGCTGCCCTGGCGATTGTAAACGCGACACCGATAATGACGGAGTACCGGATTGCTATGATGTTTGTCCATACCAGCCTGGTGACGAGAGTGCTAGCCCAGCAGCAAGTGGTTGCGCGGGCAATCCTACTGCTCCCACTGAGCCACGACTGGTCGCCCCCAATCCGCGAAGCAAAGATAGTGAAGATGATCCGGCACCAACAGATCAGACAGGTTGCTATGTCGGTGGCGATAGCAGTACATATACTTGTGGTGATGGTTCGACTCATCCATCCCATCGCAACGAAACAGGCGGTGCCGGCCATGATATATTCATAACACCGGGTGAACGCATGCGGCGTAGCTGGACCTTTGGTGTAAGTGCATATCTAGGTATTGCAGCTCGCTACTATGCAACGGCAGGATTAAACCTAAGCTTCAGTCCTTCCCATCAGTACACTGACCACGATGTCATGGACTGGAACGGCGATGGAATTGTGGATTTTGTCAGTCCTAACCTAATTGGTCTCGGTGCCAGGAACCGGGGTGTTGAACTTCATAGCAATTGTTACGTTCCAGGTTCAAGAGGAGGTTGTACGATCTATCCGAATGTTCATGAATCCGGTAGTGTTTCGGCTGGGTTTGGTATCTCATTCGGTGCGGGTTCAGGTCCCCTTGTTATCTATACTACACCTGAGGGTGAAGTTAAGGATCAGCATCAAGTGCCACCGGACGCAAGCTCTGGAATTATTAATCTTAACTTTACGGCAGGATCAAACCTACACTTAAATCGCGCTGGTGCCATATCAAGACGTTTTGATATAAATGGTGATGGGCTCCCAGATCAGGTTTTAGCCGATGATGAAACGCAAAATCTGAAAGTCCAATTAAATCTTGGCAACACATTCAGTCCAGAAATCATCTACGCTGTTTCGAGTGGCCTTCCCGAGACAAGCGATAATATATTCGGAAATATGGCGGGAGTGCTTGGGCTCGAGCCTATTAGTTCAGCCAAGAGCTTCTCCAATTCGTACACTTACGGTGGAGGTGGTGGTCTTGACATAGGTATTGTCGGTGGGAGTGGAAGCTATTACGAACATAAAGGGTCGACCCTCACGCAGACAACACGAGAGTTCGTGGACATCAATGGGGATGGACTTGCAGATATAGTCATCAAACAACCCAACAACGCCTACATGCATGTGGCCTTCAATATGGGTGACCATTTCGCGAACCCGAAGATATTCAAGGCTCCATCGTGGGTAATTCCAATAAATAGTGCGTTGTTCATTGATGGACTGATTGAAGATGAACAAAGGGAATTCAATGGATCTGACGCTCTGTATGCTTCGGGTTCAAGGACAAACGGCTGGACCGGTAGTGGATCTGTAACCATTATGTTTGTAGAGGTTGGCGGTTCCTACGCGCATACACGTGGCAAAAGCACCACGAGTCAAGCACTGCGCGATGTGGATAGTGACGGCATACCGGATCGGGTCCTTCGAACAGGCGAAGAGTCGAATGGTTCGATTCAGGTCTCTCGCGGATTGTTTGGCAGAGCCAATCTATTGAAACGTATTGAAGGTCCTTTAGGCAGCGCAATTGAACTGGAGTACGCACGTAGTAAACCGACAGAGGAATCACCAAAGTCACGCTGGAACCTATCCAAAGTTACCGTTGGTCAGAATGATGACCGCTATCCCGATTACCCGGAAGAGGCGCGTAGTCCTGACATGGTCACAACCTTCACATATGAAAATGCATATTACGATCGCTATGAAAAGGATTTCTTTGGTTACCAGAAGGTAACAACAACACGCCAACATGATGGTCGCATTACTGAACGAGAGTATGAAAACCGTGACTTCTGGTTGAAAGGCACTCTCTTAAAGGAACAAATCAAAGATTCTTCTGGAAGAAAATACACGGAAACAATCTCGGAATACAAAAGTGAACCGTGGCTAGGCCTCAATAGTGCTAACCATGATGCTTGCCTCGGCCAGTTGATACTGCCTCAACGTTATCTCGCCTCCACCCACCGACTTCGCGATGAACAACGCACGCCATGTGATGTCCGGGCACCTCGTATTCAAACAACTACTGTGAATCAGTTCGAAGGTGGCGACACGCCATTAGCATTTGAACAATCCATAGAAGAATATGATGATTTTGGTAATGCTTTACGTATTTCCGAGACACACGGTGGTGCGAACCATCCACGACTTGTCGCCTCCGTGGACTATGATGATCGCACGGCACTACTTCGTCAACATATCGTCAATCATGCGACGTCTATAGTAGTATATGACGACTCATCAAGCGGTGCAGTGTTAAGACACCGTGAGGCTGGCTATGACGACCGTGGTAACCTTGCGCATCACGAAGTTTGGACAGATGTAGCAGGTACTGCGACTAAAAAAGCCACCCTCGATCTGGTACCGGATGTTTACGGTTTCATAACAACCGTCACAGATGCTAATGCGTATCAGATTACTTTTACACCTGACACTCTAACACATAGCTTACCTGTAACAACGTCGGATAATTTCGAACTCAGTAGCACGACATCATACGACTACCGTTTTCAACAGGTTAAGGACACAACTGACGTCAATGACAATACAGTTGAGCGGCGCTATGACAGTTTCGGTCGCCTCGAAAGCGTTCGAGGTCCTTATGAGCGTGATGCGAATATCGACAGTATTCACATAGATTACGGAATTATCACAGGTGCTGCACCGGTGCGGGCTTTGACGACAAATAACACCGTAGGAACAGGTACAGGATCACTATACACCTCAATAAAAGTTGCACGTTTCACCGATTGGTTCGGGCGTGATATTCAGAATCAAACTAATGCCGAAGTAGATGGGGAAGTCGGACGTACTATAAGCGGGCGTATTGAGTATGATGGGGTAGGTCGTATTATTCGTAACGGCGAACCACTTTTCGTCGCAAACGAACCAGGTTTCGGAACAACCACTCGATTTCGCTTTAAGTCTATTGTCTGGGATGAAGGCGAGAATTCTTGCACTCCAGCTGGCCCGCTTTTCTGTACAAACACATCATATGATGTACTTAATAGAGTGCTACAAATTGTAACCCCGCGCTTACCAAGTTCAGATGACCCGACCGATCGGGGAGGAATCGCAACAACATCCCAGTACTCCATAGCGCCACATCCGAAAGATGCAATTCGACTTGTTCGACAAACACAAAATACCGATCCACTGGGTAAAGTAAAGCGTATGTATTACGATACAGCTGATCGCCTGGTTGCAGTCGGAGAGGTGCTCGATGCCCTCAATCGAATTACCACTTATGAGTACTCGGCTGTCGGCAATCTGCTTTCGATAACAGATGCACGTTCTAATCAACGAACATTCGAATACGATCTGGCGGGACAACATACTGCGATAATCACACCGGATACTGGCCGCACGGAAAAAGCTTATGATGCCATGGGAAATCTATTGGCGCAGACTGACCAAGAACTGTGTAGCGCTTCAGTCCCATTGTTATCGGCCACTACTTGTAGCAACCGTATCATTCGTTGGATCTATGATAAGAATCGTCTAAAAAGAATTGACTATCCTGACTCAGCAGACGTTACGTACGTCTATGGCGATGAAACAGACACATTAAATCGGTGTGCTGGTCTTAATAACACCAGAGCTCGCATATGCTGGATACAAGATGAGGCCGGTACGGAGAAGCGTTCGTTCGGCGCACTTGGTGAAATGGTCGAGCAAACTCGTACATTGCCGCTTTTCGAAGATACAGGAGGAACGGCTACATACAACTCAGTGTTCCAATACGACAGCTTTGGGCGCCTTTTGTATCTCTGGTACCCAGATGGTGAGCAACTTACTTACGCTTATGATGCGGGTGGTAGGGTTAAGTCAGTATCTGGGGCACGTGAAGGTCAAACAACCACTTATGTTCGTGATCACAGGTATGATGTGTATGGCAAAACCCTGGCCACAACTTTTGGTAATGATGTTATTGAACAAAATAGCTATGAACCAGGTACACAACGACTTGATACTCGCACCATATATCGAGATAGTACACTTATATCCAGTCTTGATATTTCCTACGACCAGGCAAGTAACATCACGACTTCTTTAATACAACGCAATGAAGTACATGAAATATCGCAGCTTGAACGTTTCCTCACCTATGATGGCCTGCACAGGCTCGATACATTCGGTATTACCGGTCGATTAACTGACAGTGGTACTGCCCTGACAGTTAACGGTGAGTATGACTATGATGACGCGGGTAACATCACACGCCAAATTATCAGCTCCACAGGAAGTGCATCAGGTTTAGCGCGAGACTGGAATTACGCTTATAGCACACCCGCGAGACCAAACTTGCCAGATACTATAGGATCTAGCGCCTTTAACTATGACGCCAGAGGCTCGATCGACAGAATAATACAGGGATCAGATACGACCAACTTTATTTGGAACGACAAAGGCCAGTTGGCTAATGTTCAACTTCCCTCTGGTGGTATGAGCACATATCGTTACGATCCAGGTGGTGCTCGAGTGACACGAGCCACGACAGAAACTGACACTGTTGGGGCGGTCACGGAACTACGCCATTACCCCGGTCCATATTACACAGCTGGTATAAAGCGAACTGTCCCATCCGGTTGCAGCACAAGCGACTGTGTGACTGTCGTACCTACACGCTCAAAACAAATTCGACTCGATGGTAAAACTGTGGCCAGCATTGTGGGATTTGTTGATCCAGCATTTAATGGTGAAGAAAGGATGATATCCTATTTGACTACATCACAAAACTATCTACACGCTGACCAGGTTCGATCAACATCAGTTGTCACAGGAAGTGAAGGTCTCGTTAATCGCACATTTGAGTTTCTACCCTACGGAGAAATTCTTGATGCTGCAAGCACGCCAGAGTCTGGTGATATACCCATATTTAAATCGTTTAACGGTATGGAATATGAACCTGGAGCAGGGCTCTACTACTTTGGAGCGAGATACTATTTACCGACAGTTGGTCGCTGGATAAGTGCGGACCCACTGGCAATAAATGATAATGTCAGATCAAACTTGTCTAGCGAAAGTATCGAAGACGTGTATTCTGAGTTGCAAAACTTGTACCGCTACGCGAGGAACAACCCAGTATCTATGTTTGACAGTGGCGGGCTGTGGACGATTGCCATTGGGAAAAAATATTCTTATGGATTGGTTAGCATCATTTACCAGAAGGCGGATTACTTGGTTATCGATTCACAAGGTAACATTGGAATATTAAGATCCGATACGATAGAACCGGGAGCCGGCACTGACATTCTTTCTCAATTGTATAACATAGGTGCGACAGAAGGATTTATTTTTAGGATTCTACCAAAGCAAAAATCTATACATGATTTGCCCACACGAGTCCTTGAAGGTAGGAAATGGTCAGAAGAAACATACATACCAAGACTGGCAGGGCTTCCAGTTTATGATAGTACGATTTACGCAGGTGGAGTACCGATAGGACACGAGATTACTATACCGTTTGGATCTTTACCATTAGAGCATGGTGTTAATTTCTCCATTCATAAAGAAGAAGGATTGATCAGTAAAACAGACATTCAGGCCAGTAAAACAAAAATTAAGGAATTTGTTCGTAAAGTTAAAGATAAGATTAAAGAGATTAAAGATGAGATTGAAGGACCTGACGACCCACTCCCCTGAGAGCAATCCTCCCGACGTAGTTGGCTCGCATTGGGATTACACACTGTTGACTTGAATGTTACTTTACTACAACGCACTAGTTCCCGAGATGAAGAGATTCCCTTCTATTAAAATCAAGTAGGCGCACGTCGCTCTTCTATGTTTGTAGTTTATATTATGAATGACCACTACATTTGAGTCATGAACGAATCAGATAAAGTCATAGCGCTGAACCCATAGAACCTGGCACCACTCAACAGATCAGTGACATCAACCCAGGACATTGATGCCTCTGGTACTTTGTTCTGTGCACGTAGATAGAAATCCCGCCCCGGAATAGCTCTATCACTCTATCAATACGTACTATGTTTGAACAGTAAACATGTCCTGTCCGCCGTTCGAGAAGATTGAGATAAACTTTGCGGGTTGGTGGGGCAGCTATGAGAATGCCAAACCACAAGTAGTCTATCCCAAGCAATTCGGTCGGAACCAATTCGCAGAAGCCATAGAATAAGTGGCCAATATCGGCATCGTAGATATCAATCCAACTCCGCTATAGGTTCAGATTCTCTTTGTAGGCTGGCAAATCCAAATCCACCTATTTGCGGTTTCGTTACTCCGTCTCAATACGCACGACATTCGAAGAATAAACATGTCCTATTCCCCGGTCGCTCACGTTAAGATGAACTCTATGGGGTGGCTGCATTCCAGCTTGAATGTGAATCCATATTCCAGTTTCCAGAAATTCGGCTGATGGTGCATCACAAAAACCAGGGCTGAGTAGAGTTCCGGTTTCACTATCATAGATATCAATCTAAATTCTAGATGTATTGGGATTGTCATCGCAGGTGCACATGTCAGAGGGACACCGATTATGTGATGCGGCAATCTAAGCTGATTTGAGATTTTCAGTTTGTTGCGTGCGTATGTAATTCAATTTATGTTCGTTTCGGATTAGGTTATTTTGTGTGCCTCGAAAAGATATAACTATTCAGTCTGGATGCGCACTACATTTGAACAATAGAGATGCCCCGTTCGCCTATCATTTACGTTTATTTTAACTTGACGAGGCGGTTGAGTTCCAACAGGCACACTAAACCACACACCATCTAGCTCTTGGGTTGAGTGTAAATCACAGAAAAGTTTGAGAATGTTACCGGTGGCATGATCAAGTACATAAGTCCAACTGCGAGATGCATTAGGATTATCGCCGCACGCAGGCAAGTCAGGTGCTGCCTCAAAGATGTGAGCTGGTAAACTACGCCAATTAATGGCTTTCAACGTGTAACGTCTGTAAGGAGAGCCTTCAGAATCTACATAGTCTTCAGTGCCGTCTATCTCCAAATTCAACTCAGGCCACGAACACGACTTTTTACAAATTCCTTTCGCTGCGCGTGGTTCATCTACACAAACTTCTCCAAGCTGACAATCCGCACTATCGATACACGGTGTCGTTTCTGCAAATGCTAAAGTAGCCCAAAAACTAAAAAATCCCACACATATTATTTTCTTTGCAGGTAACAAAAGTCTATTCATCGTATCAACCTATCCTGACCTATAAAGAGCATAGGCTCCTTGTTAAAACCTCAACCTATTGTTTCAATATTATAGCAGGATGGGTCTATTATCACCTAGCAATGAAGAAAACCCTGAAACAAGTTGATCGTGCAAGGTTTCACGGCAGTATTCGTCAGTCTGAATCGAACTTCTTGCCATGCCATAAAACGGACCCTTGGCGAGTCATCCCCGAACGATCTCACCGCCGTTAACAGTCCTTTGATGTAACTATTGTCTATGACCACACTGCTGAATGGACCTTCGGTGTGAAAGCCGTAAATGGCTGCACAGGGACGAAACCTGGCTGTCGGGCACTCAAATTATGCTAGCACTTAGTGCATAATTTATGCTGGCGTACACACTATGTACTTTGATTGAGACGTTTTACCCTAAAAATATATTTGAAACTACGCGAAACTAATTTGTCGTATGCACCGTACTAGTCAATAATATACATCTGTCTAATCGTAGACAGCACATTCTGAAGGGCACCGAAAAGATAGGCACCCGTGACCACTTCGGTAAAGTGGTACCCTTGCTGACTCTGCTCAGCACCCTATGCGCCAAAGACCTTTGCACCAGGCGCTGCGAGTCAACTGACTTGGGTCATCTTCAACATAGTCCAGTAACTCCCACTACTGGACATCTCCCATGACACTAACTGCAACATTTGATTTAATTCTGCGCCAGGGAATGGTGTAAGTATTTATATGACTGACCCAAAAATATGCAGCAGTGTTTGAATCAAACTACCCGTCTCTGTTTTGATGAGCAACGCGAGTCCACAGAGACGGGTAGTATTTTATTGGCGCAATGCCTTACCACAACAGGTTTTCGTATGATTCAGTATTCATGCAAAAGCCAACAAAACTATCTATGCGACGGCTAGAGAAAGGACACCTGGTGCAGTCAGCATCTTACCCGCGATGTATGCAAAGTAAATCGTACAGGGATGCAATGTATAGATAGAAAATTGCCCACACAGTCGGTTGGAAACTGTCGTTTAGTCGAACGTAAGAGACTTTAAGCGCGACCGGCGCTAATCCGGTTTATCACTTAACACAATCAGGGTAGCAATATGGGCAAAGTAGGTGGTCAACGTAATTTTGGGTATGGTAAGACGATGGCCTGGGCAGCTAAGAATGCTTTACACGATCGATATGGTTGTGGGCGCTTTGCAACGCAAGCTACACATTTAGAACGTTGGAATCAATTTGTGGTTTTTATTAAAGCGTTGGGTATCAAAGATGCCCGTAATGTAACAGGCAAGCATATAAGTGAGTATGCTCACCAGCTTTCGACATTAGTTCAATGCAAAAGTATGAGTGTAGCTTATGCGCAAAATCTTCTTTCAAGTGTAAATGTGGTTCTAGAATCGATGCGTGGTGATCAATTACTTAGAGTTTCTCCAGCAGAATTAGTTGGAGAAAGATCAAACGTTCGTCAAGTAGCACCAGTGAGTAAGAACAGAGAAAAAGTAAACGCTACAATCCATAGTTTGATAGAAAAAAATGAAAAACGTGTTGCTGCGATCGTTTTATTAGCAAGGGAACTGGGGTTACGATTCCGTGAGGCTTCATTGATTGATGCTAAGCAGGCTTTACATCAAGCACGAGAAAAAGGATATATAAACATTACAGAGGGCACGAAAGGCGGCAGGGGGCGTGAAATTGATCGATGGGTACCAATAACGCAGCAGGCAAAATTTGCGCTTGAAACAGCTGTACAGATAGAGAAAGAAGGCAGGAATATAATTCCACAAGGTATGTCATTCAGTCAGTGGAGAGACCATGCTTACTACGTATGGTCAAAGGTTACGGCAACAGATCAAATTACAGGGTTTCATGACTTTCGCGCTGCATACGCATGTGAAAGGTATGAGCAAATTACAGGACACTCTGCACCGGTTATCAGTGGTGAACGTTTGGTTGATAAGAGAATTGATAAAAGCACGCGCGAAATCATCTCAAATGAATTAGGTCATAGCAGGTTGGATGTAACAGCGGCATACCTGGGGAGTTCACGTTAATTGGCTAATCCACCGAACCAGATTGTTGCAGGTAGACAGGCAAGATCACTTTTGGCGCAAACCTTACCAGGAAGCCGGCGGGGGAGTGTTCGTGCGCATATGCAACGGGCTGATCACATTGCAAGGATTATATGGCAACGCTGGCATGTTGGGCCCAGGCAATGGAAGCTTAAGCACGTGAGATGGTATTTGACGACATGTCTGGAAAGCCATTCTTCTAGTACAGCTTATCGGCACTGGCTAACCGTACGGACACTGGTGTGTACATTGGGTCAATATGATAGTTGGATGCCACATCTACAGGGGAATTGGATACGGCCAATTGGCGGTAAACAGCCTCTAAGCGCTGGTCGTCCACCCAAATTACCCATTATTTAATTGAGCTGATCTTACTGTATTTGGTTCTCCCTGAATAATTATGTTAAATAACCAGTATGTCGACACATATTGGGGTATTACACATGAATCCAGAAAACCAGAAATATGCAAACCCATCCTTGGTGTTTGCCGTGCTGGGTCTTGTCATTTTATTGGCAATAACTCTCTGGTTGTTCAATGTCTGGAAGCAAAGTAAAAATCGGCATGTTGTTGTTTATACCCAAGAGGCGTGCGCAGCTCTTCAGCAAACCGATTTGCAATTAGACGTACAAGATGGCGGGTGCAGCATGAACGCGTATGCTGAAGCTGGTTTGTTCTCAGATAGCTATAGTCTTTGGTTTGATACTAAAGATGGCCGTAAGCAGATGAGTATTCCTAGTGAATGGATCGTTGCCAAATACGAACGCTAGGTTATCAATGAAAATCAGATTAAACACATTGAATATATTAGAATCGATTATAAAACTTTGTTTTAAATTAATAGTCGCGGTATTCGTCTTTGTGTTCGATATTATTGTAGCTTCACTGAATGAAACAGACGAAGAGAAAGATATTGCAGGGCAATACTTTCTAGGTCGACCAACTAACATAAGCAAAAATACACCATTTGGTGAATACAACCATAGGACAGGGTATTTTGATGATGGTAGCGATCCTGCCGGTTGGTATGATGCTGATCACTAACTTGGATGGATTTAGACGATAAGGATTAATTATGATGGATTATGATACAAAACATCTTTTCTTGACGGATAAAACTACAGGGCGCATACGCTTTACGAAGCTAGGCCTAGAAAAACTCGGTACTCGTTTTGCCAAAGCCGGAATAAACCCTAAATCTATTCGGACACGTGAAGATTACCTTGAGGCTGTCGACGCCATGTTTCAATCGGAAATGGAAGAATCAGCTTCTAAGCTAAAAGGTAAAAGCAAAGAGCTGGATGAAGCTTTAAAAGGTTTACCAGGCTGGGAGGAATAATTTTTTTATTCGCGGCGAATGAACTTTAATTAAGGACAAATATTAAAATCTCATTCATAGTGAATGAATTACCCAACTAGAAGTGTTTTTAATTATAAATGGGTATGCAACCTCTCGATTGCATACCCATATTGCAACCTGTGGGCCCTGTGGGTAACTGTTTCTATATATATTTAACAGTTATCCACAAGTCCACAGGCCTATATTCAGTTAGACATAGAAATGTCGTTTATTTTAAGTCTTTTCCGTATTTCAATCCGGAATTGACAGGCTACTCGCGAGTTGCCTAATTTTAATTTTCATTCGCGGCGAATGAAATAGTGCAGGTATAATCAAATCAAGATGCACTTAGTTTAAAAGTTTTCCAATTTCGTCGAGTTTCATTTTTAACGGATCATTATTCCAGTTCTCTGGAACATTTGTTGTTTCTACACGATGTTGTGCATGGAACTCCGATAACCGCTTTTCACGAATACGAGCTGTAGCGATTTTAACACCGCGAGCAGGATTAAATTCACCTTTACATTCTTTATTTACTAATCCTGTAAGGCAGGCTATAGGCGAGCTCCTGAGCTTACCATCGTTAATGATTCCTGTTAATTCATCCAGTAACTGTTGAGACTTCGTAAACTGGAACTGGGATACAAGGTTGATTGCTTGTTCAGTTTCCTGTTTGCTCAATGTTGAAGGTGTAATTAGCTGTTCTTCGCTACTTTCTACCGACTTATTTGTAGTAGTACTACTACTACATACATAATTAGTATCAGTAGTAAGTAAATTTTCCTGAGTTTCCGGAATAGGTGTATTACTATCCGGTGTGCCCGGTTCCGGTTTATCCGGATAGGGTGACAACGGAAGTTCATAGACGAAATAGATATATCCTTCTATATTTCCGGATGGATTGCGTTTTTGCTGTCGCTCAATGTAACCAAATGTAATCAGTTCCTTTAGCATTCGATAGATCTTATCTCTACCTGATGGAGCTTGCTTTATCAAATATTCGACATTAACCGTCCAGTCATCTGGCTTTGATAACAAAAAGACTAGCAGACCTCGAGAATCCCAATTCAGCCTTATGTCTTTAAGTGGGGTATGCGATACAACAAGAAACTGACCATTACGAGGAGTACGAATAATCGTCGAGTTCATTCACCACCTCCTTGCTCAAGTATAATTTTTGCTACTTGATCAGTTGGGTAATACACACCACGCCCAATTCGACAACAGCATGAACGTAAGCAGACCATTGCAGGTGTTGTCCCTTTGCATAGAGAATATCGTAAACCACCTACAGAACGCTTTAGAATCATTGCTAAGTCACGCTGTGTGAGTAATGGACCATGTTGTTTAATAAGTTCACTTACTAAATTACTTATTTGCTGAATATCAGACATAACATCTCCTTAGCGATAAAAACCGCAGATAAAAAACATAATAGAAACAAAATCTGGAGAGCCGACGGGCTTCCAGAACCAAAGTACAAATTGAAGAAATGACCGGAAATCGGTCGGTATGAGAATGGTTATCGGTAAGTGATTACCAATATTTGTTTTATGATGCGGTTAACCCGCTAAGTTAAATGAGGTGTCCATACCTTAAACGTTGGTTCCATATGCCAACGTTATGTTTAGCATAGTATGCCGATTCTAGAATTGTCAATATGAGCATTTAAACTTTACTTATAAATACGTAAAACTAATGCAAACTAATATATTAATTAGCATGGAGGTAAACCATGCCAAGTCGCGAATCAAAAGAACCAGAAGATTACTTAATTGAAATAACGGACTTTCAGTTTGAATATATGTTTAGCCTGGCGCATACAAAATACGAGATAGGCCCTTATACAGAGTATTGCCAGCCAAAAATACTAGGTAAATTGTTATACCCGCAAATCAAGGATGTAACAGATGTAGAGGTGTATCTTGTAGCCGATCGATCCCTTGATGAGTCACTATCACAAGTAGTAAATGCAAGGCGGTTTGAACCAATAGCTGTTGGTGGCATAGAAAAGCAAGGGGAGGTGCTTGAAGTTCGATTATCTACACCTTTCGCCGCAATGGCTCTACTCGCCTCGGTTTTAGAGAATAAAAGGCAAAGATATTTATCACTACATGGTAAAAAACTGAAATATAGAAAAGCGAAAGTACAGATGTATAATTTTTCAAATGAGTATGATCAGGAGGATTATATATAAGGGAAGATTTTAGTGTTTACTACGGTGGTTTTTCACCAAAGATAGTTATGAACTCTTGGCGAAAATCTGCTGGTTTATCCCCGATATATTTCCAGTACGCTACAATTTGACGCACTTTATCCATATCAATATGGGCACATTCAACCATAAGTTTCATAAGGTAGAGTGTTTTATTTGTATTGATCCCGAAATTAGTGGCTAGACAGATCATATCCGTATCATCAGTAATAACGGGTATATCTAAAACATAACCATGTGCAAGGCATAAAATATCAATATCAGATACACCAAGCTGATTATCAATTTTATGTTGTTTCAGGAAATCAATGGCAATTTGAATACTTCTTTTGTTTTTTTTGGAAAGAGCGAGACGTTTCAGCCTGTTTTGTATATATTCATTCTCATCGACCCATGAGAATTTTGTCTGCAGCCTTTTATTCCTATCAAACTCATCATTTAATTCTTTCAATACATAAAGGCAGTGATTTTCATCTCCAAAAACGGTATCAAGTAGTGGATGGATACTCTTTGCTAAACGGAAATAGGAATTTGAGTCGAGCAATATTTTCGACTGTGGCATTAAGAGAGCTCCGCATGGATTCCCTTCGCGTCTAACAGAGGAATATCAAGAATAGATTGAACATAACCCGCAGATTTTCGATTTTCGATTAAATATGATTTTAATGCTTCAAAAAAATGCGTTTCAAAAATTTCACTTGACGATTGGATATAGCTTTTTGTAGATATATTATCTTGACCCAATATGGTCTGACTAATAGTGTGAAATTGCTTATTAAAGTTAGTATTTGCACCAAAAAGACTATTTCGATTGGCAAGCTTTATCTCAGGTAGTCCATAATGTTTTGCATAGTTATTAATCTCATAAAAAACAGAGATCAAAGAAATTGAATAACAATCAGCAACAGTTCTAATCTTAGCGATACGACTTTTATCTGACCGTGCCTTAGCTACAGCAGTATAAGCTTTACTCGCTAAAGTCTCAGGGAATATCAGAGCACCGGCTAGGGCATCTGCAAAATCTTCCCCTTCTTCACTTCCGCTTAACTCGGGTGTGTAAACATGACTTAACTCGTGTGCCATCCAGAACTTAAAATCATGCACCTCAACATCAAGATTGAGATATACCCATGTTGTCATTGAATCTGGTAGATAAATATGTAGAGCATTTTCATGCTTTTCTTTTTTTCCCCACAATACAGGAACAATAACAGCCTGTAGATCATTAAACTTCTTAATTAGATGTACAAAGTCCAGCTCATCATCTGGACCAAGACCAATCTCAGAGCGAATTTTTTGGGCAACAGTTTGTAAGTATTCGTAATCGATTGACGGTGTTTTTAGCGTTGCTGGTTGCACCAAGAGGTCGTAAGGTAAATATGGAACAAGATTGGATAGTGACCGGCCTATCTCTATTGCATGTGCTACATGTTTGGCTGTCGTTTTAGTATTGCGGCGTTTCCGAAAGGCAATTATAGGTTCTGAAGGATCATCCTCTCGGAGTATAATATCGTCCATCCGCAAATCTAAGGCCATTGCAAGCTTTAGTAATTTATCGGGCCTCGGGAATTTAATTCCCTGTATCCATTTAGAAACAGCTTCTCTTGTAATGCCGAGTGATTTGGCAATATTGGTTTGCGATAAACCAGCTTCGTCCATGGCTGTGTTTATAGCATCAAGATTTAATCTCTTTTTCATTGGGCGCGCATTCTGACAGGCTGTCAACTTTTGTCAACTGAAGTTATTATATTATCGTCTTATCGGATAGAAACTTCTGCAATTATTCAAACATTTTATTATTAAAATTTTAATGTCTATATAAATCTATTTGATCGGGAAGAGGGAATTGTAAACTAAAGCTTTAATAAATATCTAAAAGCTTGTTTTTATTAAAGCCTGCCTTTAATATAGGATCTAGTCGGATCCATACTAAAGGCTCGCGATAATAAATGACTCCACAGAGCACAGGGGAATTCCAAAACCAGGAAGAAGGTTTTAAAGCCTTTATTCCATCACCTTTGCCGCCTGATCCACCTGTAGAAATTGACCAGGAGATGCAGCAATTGCTCTCAAGGGCGGATAGGGCATTGGGCAGATTGGACGGTTCAATACGCACACTGCCGAATCCAGATCTCTTTGTTTTCATGTACGTTCGAAAGGAAGCGGTGTTATCCAGTCAAATCGAAGGTACTCAGAGTTCTTTGAATGACTTACTTCAAGTAGAAGCCGAAATTTACGATCCTGATCAGCCACAAGATGTTGATGAAGTTTTGAATTATGTTCGTGCGATGAATTTCGGTATGGAACGGCTGGATACGCTTCCATTATCTATGCGTTTGATTCGTGAAATTCACGAAATATTAATGTCTGGGGTAAGAGGGGGGAACCATCAGCCTGGTGAATTTCGAAGAATTCAAAATTGGATAGGTCCGATAGGGTGTACTGCAAAAGAAGCTACCTTTGTACCCCCACCACCGAATGTCTTGAGTGATGTTTTGGCTGATTTGGAGAAGTTTCTACACGATGAAAGCCTGCCACCACTAATAATAATCGGCTTAGCGCATGCTCAGTTTGAAACAATCCATCCATTTTTAGATGGCAATGGTCGTATGGGACGATTGCTGATTGCCTTTATGTTGTATCAAAGAGAAATATTGCAGACACCAGTACTTTATTTGTCATATTACTTCAAAAGATATCGTAGTGATTACTACGATCATTTACAGAAGATTCGTGAAGATGGTGACTGGGAAGGTTGGTTAAAATTCTTTTTAAAAGGCGTAGGGGAAGTTGCAAAAGAAGCAACTGAAACTTCACGCAAGATTGTTGATTTGCGAGAAAGGCATCGTCAGCTTATTGTCGATGAATTTGGTCGGGTAGCACAAAATGGAATGCGTGTGCTAGAGCACCTTTATCAACGACCCTACATCAGAGTTCAAGATATTGAAAAGTTAACCCAGGTTAGTTTTCCTGCAGCCAATAATTTAATGAATAAATTTGTTGAGCATGATCTGTTAACGGAAGTCACAGGTCAGTCACGGAATCGACAGTTTCGCTATGGATCTTACATTGACTTGTTCAGTTAATGGATTAAGAGTATGCCATTAGCAAGAAAACACATAAGAAATAACGCACACGCATTTGTAAAAGAATGGCAGGGTGAATCACGCGAGCATGCCGAAGCTAAATCATTTTGGGAGGCATTCTTTCAGGTATTCGGTGTTAACCGTCGTCGTATAGCGAGTTTTGAGGAGCCGGTTAAAAAAGCAGATACAGGTACAGGTTTTATAGATTTACTTTGGAAAGGTAAGTTGCTCATTGAACATAAATCACGTGGTAAGGATCTGAACAAGGCATACACTCAGGCGCTTAATTACTTTCCAGGTTTGAAAGATGAAGAATTACCCCGTTATGTGCTTGTTTCAGATTTTGAGCGATTTCGGCTTTACGATTTAGATGCGGGTGGTAAGTTTGAATTCGTTCTTGCTGAACTACCCGACAAAATCCATTTATTCGATTTTATTGCCGGTTATGAAGAACTCACCGAGCAGTACGAAGAATACGAACTCAATATCCAAGCCGCTGAAAAGCTTGGCCAGCTCCATGACGCATTACTCGAAAGCGGGTATACCGGCCACTACCTTGAGGTGTTTTTGGTGCGGGTTTTATTCTGCTTATTCGCCGAAGATACAGGTATTTTTTCTCGCCACCAATTTATCAATTATTTGATTAATTTCACAAAGTCCGATGGTAACGATACTGACCTACATCTATCGAAACTTTTTCAAGTGCTCGACAAACAAGACCATGATCGCAGTAAGAATCTTAGCGAAGAACTCAATGCGTTCCCCTATGTCAACGGCCATTTGTTCGCTGAACGAATTGATATGCCGACATTTAGCGAAGATATGCGTGATATGCTGCTGGACTGTGCCTATTTCGATTGGGGAAGCATTTCACCAGCCATCTTCGGTTCGCTTTTTCAATCGGTCATGGACAAAGCAACACGGCGTACCTTGGGTGCGCACTACACGTCTGAGAAAAATATACAGAGACTGATTAAGCCGTTATTCCTAGACTCGCTGTATGAAGAATTCGACAAAATCAAGTCTTTAAAACAGGTCAACATGAAGCAAAAAGCCTTGTTCGAGTTTCAAAAGAAACTCTCCGAACTCAGCTTTTTAGATCCTGCGTGTG
This sequence comes from uncultured Ectothiorhodospiraceae bacterium, assembly GCA_947259575.1. Lineage (GTDB taxonomy): Bacteria > Pseudomonadota > Gammaproteobacteria > UBA6429 > Thiohalophilaceae > SZUA-24. Next base: position 104,555 of record CAMYMU010000037.1, read on the forward strand.
GTTGCGGTAATTTCTTGGTTATTACCTATCGAGAGATTAGAAGACTTGAATTAGCCATTCTGAAAGAGCAGCAAAAAGATAAGCAAAATCAACATATGGATTTTGACATTGACCCGCTTATCAGTCTTGATCACTTTCATGGTATAGAGATTGAAGAATGGCCTGCACGTATTGCAGAGGTGGCCATGTGGCTCACCCAGCACCAGATGAACCGTGAGTTTGCTAAACAGTTTGGTCGTGAACCGGATTTATTACCCTTAACAACGGCAGCACATGTCGTACATGACAATGCGCTGCAAATTGACTGGAATGATGTTGTTTCAAAAGAGAATCTAAATTATATCATTGGTAATCCGCCGTTTGTGGGGAAAGCATATCGTAGCAATGAACAAAATCAGAATATGGCTGATGTTTTTTCAGGGTTTAAGAATCATAAAATACTAGATTTTGTAACTTGTTGGTATGTTAAATCAGCAAGTTTTATACAGGATACAACAATAGAAGCTGCATTAGTTTCAACAAACTCCATCACCATGGGAGAACAAGTATCGTTGCTTTGGAAACTATTATTGGATTTGGGTATACATATTAATTTTGCACATCGAACATTTGCTTGGGACTCCGAGGCAAGGGGAAAAGCCGCTGTGCATGTAGTAATTATTGGTTTTGCTAATTTTGATAGTAATAATAAAATTATTTTTAATTATTTAGATATTAAGGGTGAACCGATCGAAATTAAGGCAAAAAATATTAGTCCTTACCTCATAGATGCACCCGATACTGTCGTTGAGAATAGAAATAAACCAATTTGTAATATATCACCAATGGTATTTGGTAGTATGCCAAATGATGGTGGCCATTTATTATTATCTAAAGAAGAGAAAGATGAATTATTAAATAAAGAACCTAATGCTGAAAAGTGGATTAGACCACTACTAGGTTCAAAAGAGTTTATTAATAAAATTGAACGTTGGTGCTTGTGGTTGTTGGATATAAGCCCTGCTGAGTTGAAGTCACTGCCAGAGATTTTGAAACGTGTAGAAATGGTAAAGTCATATCGTTTGGCTAGCAATAGGGCTGCTACTAAGAAATTGGCAAATATACCGACACTATTTGGTGAAGTTCGACACCCCAATGCCAATTATATCCTTGTCCCAAAAGTCTCATCAGAGCGTCGTAAATATATTCCTATGGGTCTCGTAGACAAAACCACAATAAGCACGGATTTAAATTTGTTGATTCCGAATGGTACTCTTTATGAGTTTGGGCTAATGGAATCGAAAATACATATGGCCTGGATGCGGACTGTATGTGGTCGTCTAAAAAGCGATTACCGATATTCAGCCAAATTAGTCTATAACAACTTCCCTTGGCCAGAGCCTAATGAGGCACTAAAAGAACATGTTGAAAAAGCTGCTCAAGCTGTACTTGATTCACGGGATAATTATCCTGATAGTTCACTAGCTGATCTCTATGACCCATTAACCATGCCTTCTGATCTGCGGAAGGCCCATCAGCAACTCGATAATGCTGTAGATCGTTGTTATCGAAAGGAAGCATTCAAGGATGATGCAGATAGATTAGCATTTTTATTCAATGAATATGCTAGGTTAACGCAAGGCATCATTTAATACAGATTATTTGTCATGGGCACAATTTATCATTACAAATGCTCAAAATGTGTAAAAGAAGCAACAAAGCTGGATCACGATTTGGATGAAGGATTTCACCAATCCCCAATTTGTGGAAAAAAAGAAGATGAATTTCTTTATTACAGCTTTTATATGATTGGGTGATTTATATAGATTTCCTAGAAAGGTTGATTTTTAGGTACATGAATTGTGACTTCTACAGAAGATTTTAAATCAGATTCTAAACGTGATGCAACTGATAGCATTAGAGGCTATGTTTACCAAATTTATCAAAGTGCATTAGCATGGATGCAGCTAAAAGAGAATGAGATTCTAATACTTGAAGGTGCAGAGGATTTTGATGTCCATAGTGAATTATCTGTTACTACAACTCAAATTAAAGATGTTTCCAATAATCTAACGTTACGAAGCAAATCTATTATAGATTCAATAAACAACTATTGGACTTGCTGCGAGGATAATGCAGGTTACAATATTGTTTTTCGATTTCTTACCACAGCTGAAGCTGGCCAAGAACAAGGTTTCCCATTCGGGCCTGATCAAAAAGGTTTAGAATACTGGACAAAAGTTCAGTCTGATCAAAGTGATATTGGTCCATTAAGAGAATACCTACTCCAATTAAATTTGAACCCAAATCTTTTATCATTCATAGAGACATCAACAGAAGAAGAAATTCGTGAAAAGTTAATTGGCTGCATTAAATGGGATATGGGAAATAAACCAAGGGAGGCCCTTCAGTATATTCTTGAAGATAAACTCAAAGTACATGGATTAAAACTGCATATTAATTCTCACTATTCCTGCCAGGCGCTACCTCATATTCTTAAAAAAATTGCAGACCTTTTGTCTACTAAAGGGCTCAAAGTACTTAGGTTAGGTGATTTTCTAACATGCTTTGATGAGGCAACAACAATAACTATACCTCGAGGAAGAAGAGAGGTAATAACTAGTGACAATAATTTTAAACAATTAGCTGTCATGTCTGATTTAGTTGAGATGTCACGACTAGAAAATGTCTCTAAATCTTTTGATAGCCCTATACCAATAGTAGATGGTGGAATATCCAGATCAGTAAATGTCTCTAAATTATCTAGCCTTCTTCTTGAACAACGTGTCATTTTTTTATATGGAAGTAGCGGATTAGGGAAGACTAATCTTGCAACACTAATTTCTGATGAAATTGGTGGAAATTGGCAGTGGGCTAGTTTCCGCGGTATGCAATTCGAACAGATTAAAGATCTTCTTAAATTTACTAGTTATGCATTAAATGAGGCGAAACTTACACCATTTCTCGTATTAGATGACATTGATCTTAGCCAAATATACCAGTATGAACGAGAATTCATATCCGCTATTTTCTCTGTTATAGATTCAAATGGAATGGTAATTGTTACTGGGCCAGTACGGCCGCCACTTCAGCTCTTACTGAAGCTTTGGAAAAATGAAACATGCGAGGTTTCTGTTCCTTATTTTGATGAATCTGAAGTCACAGATATGGTGCTTGCACATGGTCTTACTGAAAGCAAGGATGCTAGTACCTGGGCTAGAATGATTTGGTTAACCACAAGTGGGCATCCTCAATTGGTTCATGCTCGGGTAAGGAACTTCAGTACTAAGGGCTGGCCACCTTTTAACTTATCTGATTTCACTGAACCTGAAGACATAGAGAGAGTAAGAACAGAAGCAAGGGTTAGACTAATAAATGAATTTCCAGATGAAAATGCTCGCACACTTGCATATCGATTGAGCCTATTAAATGGGGCTTTTACTCGTGAAACTGCGATAGCTGTTGCAGGGACAACACCTCCAATAAATCTTCCTGGAGAAGCCTTTGATGCAATTATAGGTCCTTGGATTGAAAGAGAGGGAGAGGACCGTTATCGAATTTCACCATTGTTAACAGGGGCGGCTCGTGATGTCTTATCGAAAGCGGAAATTTCAGCAGTCCATACAGCAATTGCAATTAGTATCCTCTTACGCAGGAAAATGGACCAATTCGAGGTTAGCACAGCTTTTTTTCACGCTTATATGGCAAAAGATATAGCGGTGTTGGCCAAGCTTGCTTACAACATTTCAACAATTAGTAGGGAAAATACGTATCCTCTGTATAACTCAATGATTTGGTTTACATTGTTGGGCTTGGAGGAAGGTCAAAGAATCCTACCAGATAATCCTGAAATAGATTTGATGCTTCGCTTGGCACAATACAAGTTAATTGCTTCCTCGACAGAACCAGACAAGGCAATAGCTGTTATTGAACGTGTGGAGGAAACACTAAATGGGATAGAATCATCAGAATTAAAACTTCATTCTGAGACTTCTGCATACGCCTTGATACTTAACACACTTGATGTCCAAATACCGTCATCGATGGTAATACGAATGTTGTCACGCTTAATTGATATTAACGAAGACAGTTCAGCCCTTAAAGATATTTCTGAATCTATGAGAAAAGATCAGGCTATTCTTCCTCTCTTAGGCGAAAATACACCTGCACAAGTCTTTTTTTCGTACTTAGGTGCACGGCTAAGTGGACTTAATGATCTATACGAACTTATTACATCATTGGAGTCAATTCCAGAAAAGAAGCGTGATCATTTGTTATCAGTTTTTGATACCTATACTGATTTTGCGCCTCTTCTAGTTAATCGAGCTTGGTGGAAAGAATTAAATAATGGGGAACTTGATGTACCTAGAGCCCTTGAGGTATTTGAATATACATTATCAAAAGCTAGGGAGTGGAAGATTTCTGAACTTATAAAGGCCTGTTTTGTTGCGAAATCTGTTATTCAAGATGAGTATGGTCATTCCACAGAATTAGCATTAGAAGTATTAGATTTGGCAGATAGAGAATTCCCAAACGAAGCTTGTTTGGTAAATCAGCGAGCGAAAGTGCTCTTTAATGCCGAACGAGATATAGAAGCATTGCCGATCGCTAATAAAGCCTTATCTTTACCTAACTTATCAGATATAGAGTATGTTTTTTGTTGTAGAGTAGCTGGGAAAGCGGCTGCAAAATCAGGTGATTGGGTAGAGTCTGAACGTTTATTCAGGCAGGGCGCAGAAAAGGCAATTCAGTCAAGTACTCAAATGAGCATGGGTGTTGGTTTGAAGGCTGATGCAGCATTTGCGTTGTGGAAGCAAAAACAATACGAAAGTAGTCTTTTGCTATTCGCGGATACCCTTGAGTTACTTGCAACTATCCCGATCTCAGAAAATATTCGGATACGACATCTTCATGCGACAGTACGTCATAGTATTTATTGGATACATTGTGATGCTCGGGGCGACATTCCTACTAACTATGTAGAACCAATTCCAGGTATGTGTAGTAATCAAGAGCCACATGAAGGGATCAAAGATCATCGGTTGATTGATTTAAGTGCAGTTTGGGAAATATTAGTTTCAACTGAGAATATTCTTGGTTTAAATCTTGGGATAGTGGATCGCCTACAGGGAGCAACAGATGGCAAAAAGCCATTGCTCATGGCGGGATATCAACGAGCTCTTGATTTCGAGACAGTATTCAAGAAAAAGAAACTTGATCATCTTGTACCCAAAGTTATTGAAATGATTGAGGGACTATATTTATCAAAAAAAATTGAAGAAGAACAGGTGGACGGATGGGAAGTAGGAGACATCCCCAAGCTTCCAGATGATTATTGGGATAATTTTGAAGACTGGGACTGGTTTAAACACTATATGCTAGTTGCTAGTGTCATTTGTGCAGCCGAGAAAGACTCCGATATTTTACCAACTGACATTTGGCGCACTGATCTCTCGAGCGCAGGTATCCTAAACGAAGAGCTAGAACATTTCTTAAATGTTTTAGAAGGAGCAAAGCCAGATGGGTCCCTTTACCAACAGGCGGCTGCCAAAATATTTTTATTGATAAACGAGACTCTTTCTCCTGTTGATTTATGGACAAGTTCATTTCGGTTACTTAATGCCCTTATGAATGAGAAAAAGTTTGTAGAGGCGGCTTTGGAAAAGCTGCTTACGACACTATGGCTTTTCTCGGCAAAAAAGCAGCGTTTTACATTTTCTACACCTGCTTTGATCTGTCCAATGATTGAAAAATGTTGCCTGAATGCAGAAATATCTGGCTTTGTAAAAATTGCCTCCATTCTCAAAATGTCAGCTCCTTACCTAAATATACAGCTACCAATCGACTCAGTTAAAATGATTGAAGGATTGATGGAGTAGTTATTTTTAAGGATAAGATTAGCTGGTATAAATGTAATTCGGCTAGGATTTATATAACTCTAAGTCTCTAGAAGTCTATCAAGTTTATTTACTAAATCTTCAGCGCGTAGATGGGTATACCGTCTCAACATTTGCATGGTTTTATGTCCACTGATTGCAGCAACCTCCTGATCGCCTAAACCAGCTTCAACTAACCGGCTTACAGCTTCATGACGTAAATCATGAAAACGTAAATCTTCTAACTCAGCTTTCTTCTTTATTGAGTACCAAGCGGGACTCATTTCATATGGTCGTCTTTTCCCATCTCGACCTGGTTCACCAGGAAAGAGTAGGTCAGTGTCTATTGGTCTAATTGGGTGATTGATGGCTTCTGTGAAAACTCGCTGGGCTTCTTTTATGAGAGGTACAATCCTGGCTGTACCGTTCTTTGTTTCATCTAGTTTTACAATTCTGCGTTTCACATCTACCTGATTGCGTCGTAGGGTAAGGATCTCGCCTTTACGCATCCCTGTATATAATGCTATTTGTACAATCCAGCTTATATAAGGGTTTGAATGTTCATTACAAACCTTAACTAATCTTTTCTCTTCTTTCTTGGTTAATCGCCTATCACGGCCTTGTCCCGCACTTGGTTTGCGGATGTTCGCTACAGGATTGTAGACGAGGCCGATTCCCCATTCGCGTATAGCGACGGTATACAAGTGGCTTAGTAAGGCTAACTCCAGACGTACAGTATTATTTGATTTACCTTCTGCCAGGCGTTGGTCACGAAACTTGGCAACACTTTCAGGTGTAAGTGTTGCAAGTGAATACCGGCCTAATTTTTCGAATAATTGATTGGCCTTAGTTATCTCTGCTCTTTGTGTCGTTGGTTTTTTGGTGACGGTTACTTCTTTCAAGTAACGTTGTAGGGCTTCTTTGATGGTTGTTCTTTCAGAGGGCGCACGATTCACATAGACACCACGTACCATTTCATCTTCAGTACGCCGTGCCCAGTCGTCTGCGTCACGTTTGGTGCGAAAGGTCTTACTGGCTGTGTCCCAACCTTTACGCCTGATTACTGCTTTCCAACGTCCTGTCTTGGTTTTAACAATGGTGGCCATTGCAATGTACCTCGGTACTTTTCCGTGTACCTTAAGTGTACCTCAACAGAATTGACTTACAAGGTGAGTTTAATAAATGCTATTAAATCAAGAAGATATGGTGGCCGGAGGTGGAATTGAACCACCGACACGAGGATTTTCAATCCTCTGCTCTACCGACTGAGCTATCCGGCCTTACTTGAGTGACTCTGTTCAAGAGCCGCGTATTAAACAGGCTGACACCCCCTGAGTCAAGCGCAAGGAGCCTGATTAGGGGCTTAATTCTGAAAAAACAGTAACTTATAGACTATCTTATTGGGGTTGGTAGGCCTCAGGCATCTCACCGCCGCCTTCAAACAGGAATTTTTGCATCTGTTCCTCGAGAAAGGCACGGTGCTTGGGATCGATGGGGCTTAAACGATTTTCATTAATAAGGATGGTCTGGTGCTTCATCCACAGGTCCCAGGCTTCTTTCGAGATGTTGTCGAAGATTTTCTGACCCAACTCGCCAGGGTAGGTTGGGCGTTCCAGGCCTTCGGCCTCTTTATCCAGTTTTTGGCAGTGTACAGTACGGCTCATATCAGGCTCCTTCAATTTCGCCCAGGATTGTTTTGATCGGTGCGGGCAGGCCTCGTTCATCAGGTTGGCGCGTGTTATACCAGAAGTGTTTGTTTGAATCCATGATACCCATTGTCGTTGCATGGACTCTAACCGGCTGGATATCAAGGTGGTAATGACTAAATGTATGTCGCAACGCGGGTAGTGATTGCACCTTACCTACGTTCAGTAATAATTGTTGTTCACACCAATGTGTAATGTTTTCATCTATATCGCACTCAGGAAAACTCCAAAGCCCTCCCCAGATCCCGGTGGGTGGTCGTTGTTCGAGGAGTATGTCACCACTTGTTTGATCAACGATAACCAACATACAGGTTGATTTAACCGGCATGGTTTTCTTTGGTTTGGAGTAAGGAAACTCTGCCTGGCGTCGTTGTGCATTAGCCTGGCAATGTGATGCTAACGGGCAGTCTTTGCAATCTGGTTTGGATCGTTTGCACAGGGTTGCGCCTAAATCCATGATGGCCTGGGTGTAGTCGACAAGTTCCTGGTCAGGGGTATACTGCTCAGCAAGTTCCCATAATTCACTTTCAATCTGTTTATTACCAGGCCAGCCCTCTATCACATGCAAACGGGTAAGTACTCGTTTGACGTTTCCATCCAATATTGCATAGCGTTGTGAAAAGGCCTGTGCAAGGATGGCCGCCGCGGTTGAGCGACCAATGCCGGGCAAATTAATGACATCATCAAAGTTATCGGGAAACTGATTATGGTGCTGGTCGCGGATTTGCTGTGCGGCCTTATGTAAATTTCTGGCGCGTGCGTAATAACCGAGTCCGGTCCATTGATGTAGCACTTCATCGATGTCCGCATTCGCCAGTGCTGCGATATCAGGGAAGCGTTGCATAAAGCGTTCAAAGTAGGGAATGACCGTATTGACCTGGGTTTGTTGCAACATGATTTCCGAGATCCATACCCGGTAGGCGCTGCGTGGTTGTTGCCAGGGTAGATCATGGCGACCATGTAACCTGAACCAGTCTAGTAATGGTGTAGCGATATCATTCGTCATTGTTACTGATGGGAGAGCTGAGTTTTTCAATGCCATGAACCGTTTTTTTCCCTTCTTCAAGCATGCGGTCCTGAAAGATAGCAGAGCCAAAAAAGGGTGGTATCCAGAAATCAGGAACGAAGTCGGCATTATACTTCAGCCGAGTGGTTTCGCCCTCATCAATTACTTGCCATAGGGTGCGACCAAAGCTTAAATCACTTTCCTCGGGATCGGTCTCTGACATGATGTAACCCTGGCCCATCTCCGTGACAGTGACAAGTTGTTTTACTTCGCGGCAGAAGAACCAGATACAACCTTCACTGACGAAGTGTAGTTTGTGAATTTTATCGTCGGATTCCAGTAATTTACTAGAGGTAATGGAGTTGTTAACTTCCATCATTTTGCTGAAGTCCATAAGTACTTCATAGACAGAGTCATAATCTGCATCGACCCGCATATCCAGATGCAGAATGTAATGATCATCTATTTCATTAACATAGGCGTTAAGTAGTTCGCCTGCGTGCAGGTGTTGTAGTGTTAGAGCAAGTGCACAAGCTGCAACTATGCGAAGCATTGAGTTATTGACTTAGTATTTCATCGAGTTTGTTTTTATATTTTTTTTCCAGTTTTTCTTTTTCCTGTTTAATCTCATCTTTCATTTTTTCTTCTTTGATACGCTTTTTCTTATAGAGATCACTTTGTTTAAATTCTGCCTTGAGTACTTCTTCAAGATCGTTATTAACATCGATATTTGACCATGGACCAGTGAAGTGTGTCTTGATGCGTTTATTTTTTAAATCAAAACGCGAACTACCCATGTTAAAACCAAATGATTTTTTGGGGATCAAGGTTAAGGTATACTTGACGTTCTTCTTAACCAGGTTTGCATTACCGGCGCCTTTTAGATGGATGCGCCTGGAGATAGCGTTGAAGTCCTTGTTGTAGGCAACACCATCTTTAACACGAATCGTACCGCGCATCGTGGTAAACACGGTGACCTGCTTATCCTCTTCGGACTCCTTGGCGAATTCCAGCTTTTCATAATTCTCTTTGAGGATGAGCTGTTTGACGTCCAGTGTTTTAATGCGTGCATCACGCATACTAAATTGACCGTCGCCATTCAGGTTTTCAGTGATAGCTTCAAGTGTTCCACCGGTACTGAAAAACTGGCCCTGCATGTTGGCCTGACCAGTCAGACTTTCCTTGCCAGTGAGTGCTTTGGTGAGTGGTCCCATCTGCACATTCCGTAGTGTATGTTTTGTGCTTAGCAGTGCGGGTATTGCTTTGATCTGGACCTGGACATTGCCAGCATAGGTACCCCCATAAAGCACTGCTGAAGGTATGGCACTGACGAGCCCGGAGCGGGCCTGCAGGTTTGCCTTGACCTTGGTCGCTACGAGATCGTTAATTTGTAGCTCTTCAATGGATATCACACCCTGCATATCGGTTTCTTTAAGCGCTGCCAGTGGTGCGAAAAGAGTATTGGTGGTATCGACCGGAATCGGTTTATCACCGATGAGATCATCGACGGTAGGGATATCACTATCTGTTGCTGCAGCTGTTTCACCTGCAGCCGTCTCGCCTGCAGCTTTATCCTGCTTTTTCTCGTCTGCTGTTTCTGTTTTTGCTGGAATGAATTTGTCCAGATTAAGTGTACCCATTTGTAATGCAAAGCGAATGATTGGTTTCTCGAATCGTTTGATCGTGAGTCGACCTTCACTTTTCATATTATCTATCTGTAATGATAAGGGCTTGGCCGTTATTTTTTCTTCCTTAGTTTTGATATTCAGATCCGGAATCTTAACGGATGTTTTGATTACATTATTATTAACTGCTTTACCAGAGAGGTTGGTGTTCATGATGAATTTTTTAAAACTAAAATCATCGAGGCTTGAGGTCATAACCATGGTGGTGGCAAAAGCTGAGGCAGCCGATAGTTTGTTTTTCTTGGAGTAGAAATTAAACTTACCTTTAAGTGGCACCGGGTTAAACTGATTTATGGGTCCTGCATCCAGGTTTAGTTTTGTCAGCGTGATCACATCGTTTGCTTTCTGATCATTAAATTCAACCCGTACATTGTAAAAATGCAAACCCTCTACTTTCATACTCGGTAGAGTAAATTCAGGTTTGCTTTCTGTTGGTTTGCTTGCAGGACTATTTGCGACTTTAACCAATCCTCCTGTTGTTCCGGTTGAAGTGGTTTCCGCCTGCGCCAGGTCTGACCAGTTGTTGCGACCTTCGGGATCCTGTTGCAGGTTTACGGTAACGTCTCTGAATTCCAGTGAGCCAATCTCGGGTTGGTCAGAGAGTAGTGACAGCAGGCGAATATGGGCCTTTGAATTTTTAATGACCATAAATGGTTTAAGTACAAAACCCTCGGCATTGCCAATAACAACCTCACCGACCTCAACGCCTAACCAGGGAAAAATAGATAGTTTGATGTTACCGGGGATTTGCAGGTCGCGACCATACATGTGGGGTTTGATTTGTGCAATGATCTCGTCTTTGTAATCGTTGGGATTGATAACATAGGGTAGTGCAATGACGGCACCGACGACGATAATGATCAGAAAAAAGAGAATGCCAAAAAACCATTTAAGAAATCGCTTCATTAATGTTTCCTTTGTATTTTATTCTTTTGTTTCAAGAACACAGTCTGGTTGCAACCGCATGCTTGAACCGGTAAGACAAGAGTAATAATAGATCGTTCGGGCCTATTGTATTCAAGCGATCAATGATGAAACGGGTCACAGTTTTGATATTTCCTACTCCCGAATATGATGAGTCTAGCTTGAATACATGCTCTCGATTTCGTTTTCGAACTTTTTAACGATGAGTTGCCGTTTGGTTTTAAGTGTAGGAGTTAGAAGACCATTTTCAACAGTCCAGGGGTCAAGCAGGGCGGTTACTCGTCGGACCTTGGCGTAGCCGGGGAAATCATGTAGTGCAGCGCTAATGTGTTGTAGCAAGGTTTTTTGAAGTTTGCTATTGCTCAAAACACTTGAATCAAAGGGGTCCAGGCCATGCTCTTTAGCCAGGTTGAACCAGTTCTCCGAGTTTAATACCACCAGTGCGCTGAGGAAGGGCTTGGATTCACCGACTATCACGACATTCTCAAACAGAGGGTCAAGCTTGATTGCATCTTCCATGTTGACCGGTGGGATTTTCTCACCGTTCGACATCACCAGGATATCCTTGATGCGGCCGGTTATGTAAATCATGTTGTTCTCGATACGGGCCTTGTCGCCGGTGCGCAACCAGCCATCTTCGGTCATCACCTCACGTGTTGCCTTGTGGTTGTTCCAGTAACCCAACATAATGCCCGGGCTGTTTACCTGTAGCTCATCATCTTCACCGATGCGGACCTGTACGTTATCCAGTGGCTGGCCAACGCTGGTAGGGTCATTGGCATCCGGCCGATTGGCACTGACCACCGGGCTGCTCTCAGTCATGCCATAGCCCTGAATCAAATTGAGCCCCATGCTGAGGAAGACCTTGGCAACGGGTTGGGGTAATGCGGCACCTCCGCTAATCGCCAGTTCTAGATTGCCACCCAATTTTGCCAGTAAGTTATCGGCGACCTTCTTTTTGAAAAACGGCCACAGCAGGTGACTGGGACCACGGTGCCCATGTCCCTGCTGGGCATTAAAGTTTCTCCAACCGGTCTTCACGGCTTGCTTGAAAATGCCGCGTTTTACCGCCGGGGCCTTGGTTAGCTGGCTCTGTATGCGTTCGTAGACACGCTCAAAAATTCGGGGCACAGAGACCAGGACGTTAGGTTTGATCGTCAGTAAATCATCAGCCAGTTGTTGTACTGAACGGGCATAGTTGATGTGCATACCCCACATCATGGGTGTGTAGTAACCACATGAGCGTTCGAAAGTATGCGACAAAGGCAAAAAAGAGAGTAGGGTCTGATCGCTCCTCACTCCAGCCGCTTTGCCAGCCCCTTCAGAAATACTCAAGATATTCTGATGACTGAGCATCACACCCTTGGGTTTGCCAGTGGTCCCCGAGGTATAAACAATGGTCGCCAGCTCATCGCCGTCGCCACCGCGTTCGAGCAAAGGCCTGGCCTCCTGGGCCATCCACTCTTGCAAAGACCAAAGGCGCGGGCTGGGTTCGTCGTCTGTCGGTTCTGTTGCTGTCTTTGGGGGGGTTGGCTCGTCCTCAATCAAGATGACATGTTGGACACCCTTGAGGGCAGCGGGTGAGGATTCAATCAGGTTTTGCCAGATCTTGTTATTCTGGATGACCAGTAGTTTGGCGCCCGAGTCGTGAATAACATAGGCAATATTATCTGGTCGATCATCGATATAGAGGGGGACTACCACGAGCCCAGATGCCAGGGCGGCCTGGTCTGCAATGACCCATTCAGGGGAGTTTTTGAGGCAGATTGCGATACGATCTTTCTTCTCGAGATCGGTTTTTTCAAGTGCGGCTTGCCAGCGGCTGACCCTATCGGCCATCTCCTGCCAACTTAGGTCGACCCACTTTTTTTCTTTGCGGTCATAGTAAGTGTAGCCAATATAATCAGGGCTCCGATTGACTCTTTCCCTGAACAATCCATCCAGCGTGCCTGCAAGCGCTGCAGGAATATAATCGGATTGTTTCTGTTCCATAAACCGTTCCTCCCCAGGGGGCCCATAATGGCAAAGCGGAAAGGCCTCCGCAAGTTGACGTCCATAAGCCACCCTCGGTAGGCTATACACTATGGATATTATTGTTAATGGCGAGAAAAAGAATGTGCCTGAGGGTTTCACTGCTGAGAAGCTGGTTGAGTCTATGGCGCTGACAGGCAGGCGTATTGCGATGGAGGTCAATGAGGAGATTGTCCCACGTAGCACCTTTGCCCAGCATATCTTCCAGCCCAATGATGCTATCGAGATCGTCCATGCAGTCGGAGGCGGCTGAGGTATAATCCCCGAATATTTTCGTGATTGCTCGAAAATCCCACTTTTTTAGTAGTGCGTGGCTATTTGCGACGCCCTCGTATTTTTTGACCTAGCAGAGAAAGACTATGACAGATTCAACAGCGCATTCAGCAAGTAACGATACGCCCCTCATTATTGCCGGTAAGGAATATCACTCCCGCTTGCTGGTGGGTTCCGGTAAGTACAAGGATTTAGAAGAGACCCGTCTTGCCACCGAGGCAAGTGGAGCAGAAATCATCACTGTCGCAGTGCGCCGTAGCAATATAGGCCAGAATCCCGATGAACCCAATTTGCTGGACGCGATTCCGCCTGAGAAATATACGATTTTGCCCAACACCGCCGGCTGCTTTAATGCCAAGGATGCCGTGCGCACCTGTAAGCTGGCACGAGAATTACTGGACGGCCATGACTTGGTCAAACTAGAAGTTTTGGGCGATGAGAAGACCCTGTTCCCCGACATCAAGCAGACCCTGGTTGCCGCTGAGGAGCTCATCAAGGATGGTTTTAAGGTCATGGTCTACACCACAGATGACCTGATTATCGCTAAGGAGCTAGAGGCCATGGGCTGTGTCGCGGTGATGCCGCTAGCTGCCCCCATCGGCTCAGGCCTGGGGGTACGCAATCCTTACAATATTCGCTTTATCGTCGAGGAGTTGAACGTCCCCGTACTGGTCGATGCCGGTGTGGGTACCGCCTCAGATGCCGCCATTGCCATGGAGCTGGGTTGTGCCGGGGTATTGATGAACACAGCCATTGCCGCAGCGCAGAATCCTATCCTGATGGCCTCGGCTATGAAGAAAGCCATAGAGGCAGGACGCGAGGCATTTCTTGCGGGGCGGATGCCGAGGAAACAATACGCCTCAGCTTCTTCTCCCCTCGACGGCACATTTTTTTCTTAAGGCCCTGAAGCGGTGTTGCCGACGTTAAAAAGAAACTCGAAATGCTCATTTACTTGCTTGTAAACTCCGCTTTCTCGTTTCTTTTTGCCTTGGCACCATCCGCTTGATGTCCTTAAGAAACATGCATTTCTCAAATCTGCGTGTTTTATATGCCTGAAGAAAAATACCTACGTAAGATTCGCAGTTTCGTCCGCCGTGAAGGACGTCTGACGAAGGGCCAGCAGCGGGCGCTGGATGAGCTGTTTCCAGTTTATGGTCTGGCCCCAGCTCAGGGTGAAGTCCTTAATTTCCAGGACATTTTTGCTAACGACCATCCCGTGCATCTTGAGATCGGATTTGGTAACGGTAAGACGTTAACGCATATGGCCGCTAATAACCCTGACACCAATTATATTGGAATTGAAGTGCATCGGCCCGGGGTCGGGAATGCTTTGCTACAGGTTGAAGAGCAGTCACTGAACAATGTACGCGTCATATGCGAAGATGCAGTTGAGGTAATCAATCAGCACATCCCGGATCAAAGCCTGTCCGCGATCTACATCTTTTTCCCCGATCCCTGGCACAAGAAACGGCATCATAAACGCCGCATCATACAACCGAGTTTTGTCGAACAACTCCAGCAAAAGCTACAAGCTAATGGGATCTTGCACTACGCAACAGACTGGGAAGACTATGCGCAACACATGATGGCCGTCATGCAGCCGATAGAAGGCTTTACGAATTTAGCGGGTAGCGGAAATTTTAGTGAACGTCCAGATTACCGACCGATTACCAAATTTGAACAGCGTGGTTTAAGGCTTGGACATGGGGTGTGGGATTTGATTTTTAAGAAGGTTTCTTAAAAGGGTTTTGTCATTCCCGTGACGACGGGAATAAAAGATCAAAACCTAATTGGGATAATGTTCCTGAATACTATCATGCACCACTATATCCATCCCTTTGGCGGCGACCAGTCCTTTTTGTTGCATGTTTTTAAGTACACGTCCGACGGTCTCTCGTTTACATCCGACGATGCGGGCTATTTCCTGTCGTGAGATATGTAGTTGCATGCCGTCGGGGTGTGTTTTGGCATCGGGTTCTGTGCAGAGTTCGGTGAGTGTTCTGGCAATGCGACCTGATACGTCCATGAAGGCGAGGCGGGTGACGCGTCGGCTGGTTTGCAGTAGACGTTGTGAAAGTTGGATACCGACTGCCGTGAGTATCTGGGCGTGTTCATTCTTTAGATCGGTGTTGAAGAGCTCGCGCAATTTAGTGTATTCGATTTCGGCGAGGACGCAGGCGGATCGTGCGCGGATATTGGCAGTGCGTTGTTCAGTTCTGTAGAACAGGCCCATTTCACCAATGAAGTCACCGGTGTTCAGGTAGGCCAGAATAATTTCGTTACCGTCTTCATCACTGTCGATTACTGAGGCGGATCCGTCGACAAGATAGTAAAGTCGATCGGCTGCGCCACCGGCTTTTAGAATCAAGCCTTTTTTGGGGATTTTGCGTGTGCTGCAGTGCGTCAAAAAGCGCTGTATAGCTTCGTCGTTAATGATTGCGACTTCTTCGTGATTTTGAGCTTTGTGCATAGTGCCTTCGTTTTTTTTTGGAGAAGGATATTTAGTAAATCCCATCATCCTTGCTAGCATCAAGGATGTGCTGTGCCCCTCCATTCTTTGCATCTGGGGGCATGCTCATATTGATATCGGCAAATGCCGGATTCGCTTTAAGATCAATTAGCTAAAAAGGGGGGCTATTGGGCGGGCCATAACCAGGCCGCGCCGCGAACCCCACTGGAATCGCCATGTTGCGGGGCGACCAGGCGGGTGCTGACGTGATCGGAGAATATATAGTCTGTCCAAAGTGTAGGCACATTCTGGTAGAGGCGAGTGACGTTAGAGAGCCCACCACCGAGGACGATAACATGGGGATCAATGACATTGATGACGCTGGCGAGGGCTCGGGCCATACGGTCTTCATAGTCTGCCATGGCTTTTTCAGCGCGTGGCTCACCAGCATCCAGCTGAGCAATGATGTCCTGAGCGCGTTCTGCTTTGCCCCCTGCAGCGATATAGTGTCTGGTCAGGCCGGTGCCGGATAGGAAGGTTTCGATACAACCATTCTGACCACAGTAGCAGCTCAAACCAGGGCGTTCATCATCACGCGGCCAGGGTAGCGGATTGTGGCCCCATTCACCGCCGATGGCATTGGCCCCAGTGACGACCTGTTTGTTTATACAAATGCCACCACCCGTGCCGGTACCGATGATGACCCCAAATACGACCTCGGCATCTTTTGCTGCACCGTCAGTTGCTTCTGAGACCGTGAAACAATTGGCATCGTTGCTGATGCGTATCGGGCGCGCCAGTTTTTGTTCGAGATCTTTTTCCAGTGGTTCACCTATCAACCAGGTTGAATTGGCATTCTTTACCAAACCTGTTGCCGGCGAGATGGCACCGGGGATACCCATACCAACGCTGCCAGTTTGCGTTGTTTGTTGCTCCAGGTAAGTGACGACATCGTGAATAGCTTGTAAGGTACCAGGGTAGTCATCACGTGGTGTCGGAATACGGTGGCGTAATAATTCTTTGCCATCTTCGGCCAGGGCAATACCCTCTATTTTTGTTCCACCCAGATCTATACCAATGCGCATCTTTATAATAATTCCGTGTCATCATGTGAATATGCTGGCGAACAGCAACATAAGATATGTAAATCTTCTGCGGTCGTGTTTTGGATACAGTGGGCGGTGCCCGGTAAAATGCAAATACTATCACCGGGATTAACTTCAAACTGCTGTTCGCCTAAGGTCATGATGCCATGACCCTGAGTAATATAATAAAGCTCTTCACTCTGTTGGTGTTTGTGCAACGCCGTGGTTTTGCCTGCTGGGACGATGGCCTCGGCAAGGCTTTGATTCTTATTGCTATGAGTATCAGGATGCATCAGCTCTTTAATGAATGAGCCATCTTTTGTCTCATAACTTGTGATTTCCTGATAACGTGTGCGCATTAGTGAGTGGTCCTGAACTGAAGAGTAACTGGCTTTTTCGATAGAGGTAAGGCAACGATCATGTGAGGTTGGGTTATCATCATGATCCGGTTGCTACCTGGCTTAGGACGAGTAAGTGCAACGTAAACTTGTATGGTTTTTTCCTGCTCAATAATTTTTTCAATCGTAATGGCATAACCACCGGTGCGTTGTTCACCCATGAAGGTGGCAATGACCATTTCGTTTGTAAAGTCGACCTTCGGGGGTGGCGTGGTATTAAAATTTGCGTGAACATTCCAGAACTCAAGATACTCTGTCGTTGTGCGCAGGGTTAAGTATTTTCGTTGCGTTAGACCACTAGTCTGTCCCTGGCTAAGTACCCGGAATTTCAGGTTGTTATCGGTTACCACTGGTGCCGGTGAACAACCAGAAACAAGTAAGAAGATGACCAGGCCTGATATTAGATAGCTAGGAATTAAATATTTCATGCCTTTATTGCCTCACTGACATTGGACTGTAAAATTTTATCCAGACGGATCTCGTGATGTTCGCCATTCATATTCTTGACGACAAGATACTCTTGATGATCTTTGGTCTTCAAGTCTAAAGGCGTAACTTTCTCACGATGTTCAATATCTTGTTGATCAAGCCAGCTTAGTTTCAGGTTAAGCTGATGCATGATCGCCAGTTCATACTCTGAGTGTAAGCCACACTGGATCGGGAAATAGGGATCGTCTTGCTTGCTCATTTAATATCACTCGTTATCAGCGCTTAATCATTTTCCGTGCGTAGCTGAACCTGCATTTCTTCGCTTAGTGTATCAAGCTCGATATTAAAAATGATAGGGCGACAACAAATCTGACAGTCCTCTATATACTCCTGGCTACCAGCGCTGATATCAATAAGTGTGGAAAAAGATTCCCCGCAATAGGGACAGGCAGCCTGGTATTCGTTAATCATCACGGCTTTCTGGTAAAAATAAAGCAGTTAGGTTGTTCAAGTATTGCAGGCCTGTTTCAGTAGGTTTGATCTGTTTTAGGCCCCAGTCGATCAGGCCTTGTGCTTCTGCCTGTTGCAGCGTTGCTTCTATATAGGAAATGGGAAGCCCACAACGTTGCTGAAATAACTCGGAGTCCACCCCTTCGACCAGGCGCAGCCCATTGAGAAAAAATTCGAAGGCGGTTTCTGGCTCACTCAGTATTTGACTGCCGGCACTACGTTCATCTGCGGTGTTGGCATTAAGATAGTCGCGCGGGTGTTTAACATTCCAGTTGCGTTTAATTTGCTGGTTAGGGGCATGGGTAATCTTGCCATGTGCGCCGGCACCGATGCCGAGATAGTCCCCGAATTGCCAGTAATTAATATTATGTTCACATTTTTGTCCCGCCTTGGCAAAGGCCGAGATTTCGTATCGTTCAAAGTCGTTTTTCACTAACAGTTCACGACAGGTTTCTTCAAGGTCAGCGAGTCGATCATCATCGGGCAGTAACGGTGGATGTTGTTGAAAATAAGTATTGGGTTCGATTGTGAGCTGATAGTGAGACAAGTGTGAGGGCGCCATTGCAAAGGCCATTTGCAGGTCACCTTTTGCTTCACCTGTGGTTTGTCCAGGCAGGCCATACATGATATCGATGTTGAGTTGTTCAAAGCCCGCCTTGTGGGCTGCTTCAATGGCTTTTATCGCCTCTTTTGCATTGTGAATGCGCCCTAATTGTTGCAGATGTTTGTTATTAAAACTTTGCACACCAATCGACAATCGATTGATGCCAAGCGCACGAAAGTCAGAGAACTTGTCTTTCTCGAGTGTGCCTGGGTTGGCTTCCAGGGTTATTTCTGTATCGGGTTTAAAATTAAGCCTGGCACGAACTCCGGAGACAAGTTGTTCGAGAGACTCGGCTGAAAAAAGGCTAGGTGTGCCGCCTCCCATGAAAATACTATTAATGCTACGTCCCCACACCTGGGGAAGTTGTTGATCAAGATCGTCTAACAGGCGGGAAACATAGTCCTGTTCAGGTACTGACTCTTTGACCGCATGCGAATTAAAATCACAATAGGGACATTTTTTTACGCACCAGGGAAAGTGTATGTAAAGGCCAAGCGGTGGCAACTCACTGAAGTGCTGCATGTGTCGTTATTGTCTTATGGGTCGAGTTTTTTATCATCCGGCGCATCTTTGTCTCTATTGTTAGAATCGTTTTTGTCTTGAGCTGACTTTTTTTCGACAAGCGGTTCGGCAAGTTGAGATGTGTTTGAAAAAAACTGGTCAATGGTTACGGGTTTTTTCATAACAAACATGGGTGGCTTCATGGTGCTGGAGTAGACTGGTTGTGATTGATACTGCGGCTCGTTGACATAGACTATCAAATAAGCGACACCAACGATCAGGCTGGTGGCAATGGCAGAGCTAAGCCGTGTCTTACGTTTGTTAAAATGAGTGCTCTGACGTAAGTGTCCGTAAAGCAGTATATAGGTAAAAGCGATATCAGAGAAAATGATGAGCAGATCTGCCAGGCCGCTGATGGGAAAAATAAATTCCAGGTATTCAAAAGCGAGCTCAATAAAATAAAAGCCAGACAGCAACAGACCAACAAAAATACCGTGATAGGCAAAATAAAATTTGTGGGTAATGATCTTACTGACGATCGACCAGATAAAGGTCCAGACAATAATAACGATGAATGTTGGTAGCACCGCACCTAGTACCTGATTGAAATGTACTTCATGCGTAACCGCAAAATATTGATTGGCGAGTAAGATGCCTGCAGTGAGTGCCCAGATCAGAGGCAAGAACAAGACGCTGGTCATTAACAGGTGTAACTCACTGGGTTTACCATGATCAAAGAAGGTTTCTTTAACATCAAAGTCTTCTGAACGAACCCGCACATCGGTATGACCAATCCGTATCCGCTGATCTTCTTCAAGTGTCAGGATGTCGTGCCTGACTAATGGATGTAGAGTGAACATGCCATTATCACTGTGTAGATCGGTTGCCAGGATATGTCCATCGCCATCAAGCATTAACTCAACATGCTCCGGGGAGACATAATTATCATCGATGATGATATCGTTCTTATACGAGCGGCCAATTCTCAGAGGAAATTTGGTGACCTTATGGCGGTCTTTGACTTTACCAAAGCGATCCAGGATTTCGATAATTAAGGGCGCTTCCATACAAAGCTCCCCAGGTAATGTTTACTGAATTTAACGGCATTCTCATAACTGACGCCAGACAGGACTAAGGTGGTGACCAGGCTTTTATCATCTTCGTTTAGTGTCGCTGCGGTGAGCACCATGTCAAACAGGCCTTCGAATTTTTTATACTGGCGAAGGCAAAACGCTGTTTTAAACTTGATTGCCTTATGTACAACATAGTCGGTCTTACAATCATATTCGGTAAAGTCATCTTTACTAGTTGGTAATGATGTACTTGGCGCGCCAAAATATGATCCGATCAATTTATAAAACCGGAACTTACCCATATCTTTATCTGTAAAGTGATAATGGCTATAACGAATCGTGCCCGTATTCAGATAACTATTAATATAAATATTATTCTTAGTCGCGCAATAGTCATTTGATTTACGATAGGGCGCACTGCCATCTTTAGAGTCGCCCCAACAGTTTATAAAGTCAGCTAGTTTTGCTGGTACTGTGTACTGGCCAAGCTGTTTGGTTGGGAATGGCTTACTTGCCAAATCATTCAGGTATTTATTCTGGTTTTTAGTCAATTGCTCACGAATGACATTGAGGAAATTATCAGGTTTTACTTGTTTGGCATCCAATGCAAGCTGACTAAGAAATTTTTGTGGTACCAGGAAACCAATGCTGTTGCCTGCCGTCGCAACGTTGATACCGATCACGCTACCATCTTCGATAATCGACGGACCGCCACTCATGCCCGGGTTGAGCGCGCTGGATAACAGAATGCGTTCATGCATTGTATCCTGAGTAATGCCGTTGTAAGTGCCTTCAACAATCGTCATACCTAGATCGAGTGGATTGCCCAGGGTGTAAATGCGCACACCTTTACCCAACGACTGCTCGCTTATTTTCAAAAATGGTGTATCAATCGCATCACCATCTAACAGCGCCAAATCATGAATGACATCAATATGCAGTAGTTCGGCATCATGCACGGTGCCGTCATTACTCACATATTCAATGCGGTACTGTTTGGGTTCAAACACATGCTTTGAAATGACGTGGTAGTTAGTTGCGATCGTGCCATTGTTATCGATAAAAAAGCCGCTACCGATAGTCGATTTTGAGTTGGTGGCTTTATCAACGATACGAATTTGTAACAGACGGTCCTGATACTGTTTAAAGACCCCTTCTGTTGAGGCTAGACTGGCTGAGGTGTTGGCAAATAGGCATAAGGCTAGCAACACAATATATCGGCTAGTTCTGCCGATGACGTTCTGACGCCGGTTGAATATGGAGTACAACATAACTTAATTAAATGAGCTCCTTGCCAGTTTGTCCAGCCAATTTATCTATTAGGCATTGTAGCGCTTTTCCACGATGGCTTAATGCATTCTTTTTATCTGCTGGCAACTGCGCAGAGGTGCAGTTTTCGGAGGGGACATAAAAAATCGGGTCGTAGCCAAACCCATTATCACCCTGAGGCGTCTCGATGATTTGACCTTCCCAGGTTCCTTGGCAGATCAATGGGGTAGGGTCAGTTTCATGCCGCATCATAACCATCAAACACTGAAAGCGTGCACTCATCGATGGGTTTTCGATTGCTTTGAGGTCATTGAGGAGTTTGTTTAAATTTTCACTATCAGAGGCTCCAACTCCGGCATAACGCGCTGAGTAAATACCAGGAGCGCCTTTTAGTGCATCGACCTCGATACCCGAGTCATCGGCTAATGCGGGAAGTCCCGTGTGTTTGGCCGCATTACGTGCTTTCAGTATTGAGTTTTCAACAAAAGTTAAACCAGTTTCCTCAACTTCTTCGACACCGAACTCAGACTGTGCGACGACTTCAATATCCAGCTCGGCGAACAGTTGATTGATTTCACGCACCTTGCCGGGGTTGTTACTGGCTAAGACAATCTTTTTCATTTTGAGACCCTGAAATCACCCGAGTGACTCATCAACAACTGCAAGGCTGGCATTCTGTCTTTCTATTAAATGTGTAATGGCATCTTTACCTAGTGCCAACATGGCTTGCAATTCATCTTCTGAAAAAGCTGCACCTTCCGCTGTGCCCTGGATCTCAATAAAACCGCCTTTGTCATTCATGACGATATTCATATCAGTTTCACAGCTAGAGTCTTCCGGGTAATCAAGATCGGAAACCGGCATACCCTGGTAAACACCGACTGAGATAGAGGCGATCTGAGAAACAATCGGGTTCTCAGTGATTAAGTTGTTATCGAGCAGGTGTTGTACTGCATCAGCAAGGGCAACAAACCCCCCGGTGATGGAAGCGGTACGGGTACCACCATCGGCCTGGATAACGTCGCAGTCGATGGTGATCGTATGTTCACCCAGTTTTTTCAGATCAACAGCGGCGCGCAGTGAGCGGCCGATGAGTCGCTGAATCTCCATAGTACGTCCACCCTGTTTACCACGCGCGGCTTCCCGGCCCATGCGACTACCGGTGGAACGAGGCAACATGCCATATTCCGCAGTCACCCAACCTTGTCCTGATCCGCGAAGAAATCCAGGTACGCGTTCTTCGACACTGGCGGTACATAGCACCTTGGTGTTGCCAAATTCGACAAGCACGGAGCCTTCAGCATGCATGGTGTAGCGACGAGTGAACTTTACTTCACGGATTTCATTCGGCGCGCGACCACTTGGACGGGCGACCTTGGTATCAGATGAGGACATAATTTGACCTTTATATATAGTATGGAGATTGGATGCGAAAGGATAACGAGAGTGTCGCTAAGATGCCAGTTTAGATTATCTGACTGGCGGGCGTTTATTACATTTCGTCTTTGTAGAGTTTGAATGTTTGCTCAATGACATCGATGGCGTCCTCTACAGGGTCAGCCTTTGCTGCCTTGGCGACCTGATCGGTGATACCGTCATTGATGGCGCGCCCCATTAATTGCAGTGACATGATTTGTATTGCCACGGCACTGGTGTTATCACTGCTGGGGTAACTCACCTTTTCAGCATTTTCAGCCAGCTTATCTAATGCATCTTTGAGTCGACCATCCATGATCATGGCGCCCATTTGCATATCATCAATCGGTTCCCACAGACCGTCAGAACAGAGCATGATGATATCTCCAGCATGCAGGCCAACTTCGTTACTCACCGTGACATCCGGGACATTGTCACTTAGGCCAATACAGCGTGTCATATAATTACGTAGAGGGTGGGACGATCGTTTGTCGTGACTGATCTCGCCCTTTTGGTAGAGCTTCTCCACGTAAGAGTGATCCTTGGTACGATAAATAGGAACACTACCGCGGAATAAATAAAGCCGACTATCACCTACGTGTGCCCACCAGGCCTTGCCATTTTGAATTAGACACAAAACAGCAGTGGTGCCAGGGTTTAACGGGGGATCCTGTAATTTACCTTCATCAATCACCGCAAAGTGCGCACGATGTAATGCCTGAGTCATAAATTCTTTTGGATTTTTGATCGGCAGTTTAATCGTTTTAAAGTCTTTGGCGATAGTGTCGACCATTACCTGTGCAGCTAACTCTCCACCGGTGCGGCCACCCAGTCCATCACCTAACACCAGCAAGACGGTGTTATCGCGCTCGAAGGAAGCTACCCGATCCTGATTGATGTTTCGGTTACCTAAACGACTTGTGCTGCCAATTACATATTGCATAGTGATCAAAATCTAAATAACGATTTTTTCTCCTGCAGCTTTTTACCATTCAGTGCTTCGATTAATTTGTCGACCGACTGAGGGCGTAACATTGGATCCACTTCCATGGCCCAATCCACTGCCTCCAGTAGATGGGACGAATAATTTTTCTTAAAGGCATTTGCCGCTGGGCGTAAGTTATCTTTCTCACGGCGTTCCGGTGATGAGGGTGGCGAGACACCTTCAAGGCAGGCACGCATGGTTGCGCCAATGGCATAAATATCGGTCCAGGGTCCGACATAACCACCCGGGTCTAATTGTTCTATTGGCGAAAAGCCAGGCGTGATCACCTGGTTTGGTTGAAACTGGCGTGTCTGCATCATTTCATGCACGGCACCGAAATCCAGAAGCAGTGGATTTGCACCAGTGCGAAGATGAATATTGCTTGGCTTGATATCGAGATGGAGCAGACCCTTACTGTGAATCATCTGCAGGCCATCGAGCAAAGGCAAGAACACGGCCTTTAAGAATGGCTCGCTAAGGTTGCCTTTATGTTTTTTGATATAGGCCTGCATGTTCACCCCTTCCTCATATTCCATCACCATGTAGACGGTACCATTGTCACGGAAGAAGTTAATTACATTGACAATGTTGGGGTGTTTCAGTGTCGTGAGTGTGCTGGCTTCCTGAAAGAATAAACGCCGACCATGAGCAAAGCGGTCTTTATGTTGCTCGGCCGCAGGGATGACGGACATGTTCTCATTACGCGTCGCCATCGAGCTGGGCATGTATTCTTTGATAACTACCGCTTTAGGACCATCATCCGGTGTGGCGAGATAGACGATACTAAAACCACCACCACCGAGGACGCTCTCGATGGTAAATGTATCGAGTCGGGTGCCGGGAGGGAGGACGTCTGCTGGAATGGCCATGCTTTAATTCAGGTAGCTAGATTATAAAATTCGTTTATGAAATACCATTATAGTGGTAATAGGCTTATATTTAAAAGTCCACATTGCTGGAGTTGTTACAGTTTATTAAGTCGGCTACAGTGTGTCCCCACTTGAGTAATATTTGTAGGTGTCGAATGATTCGAAGTATGACTGCCTTTGCCAGGCAGGAAATTGCGGAGCCCTGGGGGGTCTTAACCCTTGAACTACGTTCAGTCAATCAACGTTATCTGGACGTTTCATTTCGCCTGCCTGAAGAAATACGTGTGGTTGAAACAAAGCTTCGCGAGGGAATCCAAAAGGCTCTCAGCAGGGGCAAGGTAGATTGCACGGTTCGTTATCAACCACAGCAAGCAGGCGCCGAAGATATCCAGCTGGATGACAAACTTATTCAGCAACTCGCCAATGCTAGTGTCCAAGTCGAAAAACATTTTTCAGAAGTACGTCCGGTTAGCGCACTAGAAGTTATGCGCTGGCCCGGCGTGTTGCAAACACCAGAAGTCGAAGCCGAGGTATTACATGGCGCAGCGTTAAAACTTTTAGATGATGCATTAAAAGATTTGATCAAGGCTCGTGAACGCGAAGGTGAAAAACTCAAACAAATTCTTGAGCAACGTTGCGATGGTATTAGTGAAATAGTGATTGAAGTTGGCAAACTGGTTCCTGAAATTAAAGCCAACTGGCGCGAACGTCTCATGACTCGCCTCAGCGAAATCAAAGGCGAGCTGGATGACACTCGTCTGGAACAAGAGCTTGCCTTTATGGCGCAGAAGGTTGATGTCGATGAAGAGATCGATCGTTTGAATACACACATCGACGAAGTCAAACGTGTCCTACAACAATCCAAACCCGTGGGGCGTCGGCTTGATTTTTTAATGCAGGAACTTAATCGTGAGGCGAATACACTGGGATCGAAGTCAACCGATGCCCGCACGGGTACGGCATCAGTTGATTTAAAAGTATTGATCGAACAAATGCGCGAGCAAGTTCAAAATATTGAGTAACTTATTTCATTAAAAAATTATATTAACGGTCTTCAGGCGCTCGGGGGAGATAACTGAATGAATGGGGAACAGACATTATTCCAACGATTGTGGAAATTTAAAGCGCATGCCTTTTCAACTGTATTTTTGATTATCTCATTTGTACTTTTCCTACCTGTTCTAATTATTGCCCTATCACTTTTAGATAATAAATCCGGTTTTGACTCTATTCCCTGGCTAATTTTCTGGGTTGGTTGCTCTGCGATAATAATGCTTTTCTCGTTGATAGCCATGATTTTGCTGATTGTTTCCTGGATAAAAAAGAAAGACAGGAAGATCTCAGAATATCTTTTTCTTGCACACCTTATCTTATTTTTAAGTCCATGGGGGTTAGGTTACGGTTATTTTTATTATCAAGATTATAAACGCCACGTCCAGGAAAGAGCGCATTACCAAAGTATGAGCCTGGATCAACAACTGGCTTATCAGTTGCAATATTGGAATTATCATTACCCGGATCAACGATACGGTAAAGAAAAAGATATTGAGCGTTTGATTCGAGAGGGTGCAAATATTGATGCACTAGATGCGACTGGTTTCAGCCCCTTATGCCATGCTGCCCGGCAGGGCTATAAGCCGAAAACGGTGAAGTATATTCTTGATATGGGTGCAAAACTTAATCAGCAGTGTGCTGAAGGCAAAACTGCGATTCACATTGCTGCCAGGTATTGTCACCAAGCAAATATGAAAGTTTTAGCCGAGTATGCAAATGATTTAGCGGTACGTTCAGAAAAAAATGACTCGCTATTTGATCTTGTGATGAAAGGTGTAAAACGAAACCCGAACAATTGTGTACTTACGGCGCTGGTTCTTCAAAAGCATGGTGTGGACATCAAACAACAAGATTCGAGCGGTAATACGCTTTTGCACAAGGTTACTCCGCGTGCATCATTAGATGCTGTTCGTTTGCTTGTGGAAGCAGGTTTTGATGTCAACGCCAAGAATAATGATGGACTCACTCCAAGAAACCTAGCTATTCAACACTACGAAAAAAATAAATACTCGACCAATCATCCTGTTCTAAATTTTCTCGAAGAGAAGGAAAAAATGAACACACCTAATTAAACACTGTTAGTTATTAATTAAACAGTGTTCGGTTTTTAAATTCAAAGTGATTTTGTAAACTCTTTGTAAAAAAGCAACGGAATCTCGATTCGACAATAGAAATAACCAAAAATATTCTCATAATTAAACCTGTCAGATTACATCATTGAAAATGCATTTCATTGACACATTTGATGTGTATATAAACGTCAGCAAGAAGAATTAGGGTTAAAACCAATTTGCTGACACTAATGAATAATATGGAGGTTACAATGTTAAATCGAATCAGTCTTTGCATTGCATGTTTCAGTGCAATGTGCTCAAGTCAGGCCTTGGCCAGCTCACATGAAAACACAGTAAGTTTTGAAGTCACGCCAAACGTAGTACGCACGGATGGTAGCGACAGTGCCTATGTTGAAGTGAGTATGAATGGCCCCGTTAATCGTGTTTACCTGAAGAATATTTTTCCAGAATTTATTGTCCCTGATGAACAACGTAATGAGTATGATTTACACGATGATGGTTTAAATGGTGATCGTGTCGCGGGTGATTATATCTTTACTGGTGGACCGTTTACTTATGATGTGACGAAAGGGAATCCAGCATTTTTCCACTATGGTTTGGATACGGTTGATAGTCCATACGGTGTTAGAGATTATGCGATAGCAAGTTTAATCGAATTTGTGGATAGTGATGGCATTCCAGGAAGGCTGTTGCATGGTCCGCGAATCATATTGCTCGATGCTAATCTTGCTGTACCTGACAGTAAACGACTGTCGGCTGATATGCATGCAACTGCTAATGTAGTTAATTTAAAGACGACTACGAAAATTGCTCAGCACAATTTACGTAGTTTGAGTGGGTCGAGTATTACGGATGCCTCTAAGTCGATCTATAAACGGTTACCAGATAACTTTGACTTTTTATATTTACTACCAACAAGTGTTATCGAACGGGTCCCATATAATACTGGGCAAAACTTCGTGAAGGGTACCTCGGTACCTGCGCAAGTAGATTTTACTGGCTCTGCAGTAGTACCTCGTGATGATACCGCTGCGTTTGGAAGCAATGGCCGTTTAAAATCATTTATTACGCTCGATACTCTGAGAAGAGGAATGGAGACTAACAATGCTCTGCATGAAATGATGCATTATTGGCTTGTAAGGTTTGATCAAAGCCTGGGTGTTAATGTTGGTAGTCATTACAATCCTTTTTCAAACGCAGGAGGGATATTAAGGGGAGGTACCTGGTCTGCAAATAGTGATGGAACGTATACACGTGATTGTCCAATACCGCCTACTTTTACTGAAGCAACCAGTCTTGAAAAATATATGATGGGTTTTGAGGAAGCTGAGCAGGTAGAACCTGTTCTTACGGTTGATAACTCGGTTGATACGGTTTACCAATGTGGGCAATCGATTGTAGGAAATATTCGAACCACGACTATTGAGGATATACAGGCTATACATGGACCACGTTTACCTGGTGTTGCCGATTCGCAAAAGCAATTTAATATTGGATTTGTCATAGAAACAAACGATCGCTTCCTTACAGAGCCAGAGCTAGTCTTTTATGACTTGATGGCGAGACACTTTACGAAAACGATCGCCGAAGGCGAACCTAATCCGGTTATACGACAGTACAACTGGGCCAGCATCAACCGCTTTTTTGGACCAGGTGTGTCATTCACTAGTGATGTTCCTTATTTAGTTCCTCCCGCGGTAACTAACGTCAGTGCTCGCAGTAAACGCTATAAAGTCAACGTCGTTTGGGATGCGCTTGAAGATGCAGACAGCTATCTCGTTTATAGCAAAGCTAACTATGAAGATGATTTTAAACTCGCTGGTGAAGTGGCCTATCCAGTCTTTGTGGATCAAATCCCCAGAGATGCGACAAGCGTAACGTATTACATCACGGCTAAAAATACACATGGCGTAGGACCAGAGTCTGCGACGGTGGTGGCGGTGCCAACTACACGTAGACGCCGTTAACTGAAGATTTCGATCATGGTGTGGTTAAAAAGAACATTCTTTAATCATGCCATGATCGAGTCTTAACCGGACCTGGCAACAGCCAGCAATAATTTTAGTGATGCAATGAAAATCGGAAATGTACTGAAACTGTTAAGAACGAGCAGGATCTAATCACAAAATTCGCAAACTTTTATCTATAATGCTCTTATCTAGACACTTTGATTAGGGATAAGAATGAGCGACCAACCCCGCGGTACACTATATATATTCTCTGCACCCTCCGGTGCCGGCAAGACTTCGCTGGTGACGGCCCTGTTAGAGAGTACAGATAACATCATGGTCTCAGTTTCGCATACCACGCGTGCGCCACGTGAAGGTGAGGTGAATGGCCAGCACTATCATTTCATTGATGTGCCGACTTACGACAAAATGGTCGCGGCCGATGACTTTGTCGAGCATGCCCAGGTGTTTGATAATTTTTACGGCACCTCACAGGCAGCGATCGAGGCCAAATTGGCCGAAGGACAGGATGTGATCCTGGAGATAGATTGGCAAGGTGCTCGCCAGGTACGTGAGCGTATGCAGACAACAAGTGTATTTATCCTGCCTCCCTCTCGTCCTGAACTGGAGAATCGACTGCGTGGACGGGGTACGGACAGTGATGAGATTATCCAGCGCCGTATGCGGGATGCAATCACCGAAATGGAGCACTATGGGGAATACGATTATCTGGTGGTGAATGACGATTTTGATACCGCTTTGTTAGAATTGAGAGCGATTGTAACCAGCCAGCGCCTGTGTTTATCTCGCCAGAAGGATGAATTGGAGCGACTTTTGAGCCAATTGCTGGCCTGATCTAGCTTTGGCTGGATTGATTAGGGACTAGCCAGTATAATCCCGCTTCTCTCGAATTCTATTCCCAGAGATTCTGGTTTAAATTCAGAGATTCTGGTCCATAATCAGAGTCTAACTACCTTATTTAATTGGAGTATGTAATGGCACGTGTAACCGTGGAAGATTGTCTAGATAAAGTCGATAACCGTTTCGAGCTGGTGCTGGTCGCCACTAAACGGGCACGCCAGATAGCCAACGGCAAAGAGCCAATGGTGGATTGGGAAAATGACAAACCTACCGTTGTGGCATTACGCGAACTGGCTGAAGGCCTCTATGATCCTAAGGCGATGGATGAGCCTGAAGTCGTCGAAGAAGATATGCTCGGTGGTGTAGAGATAACCGCTGAAGACATGGAAATGGTACCAGGCATTGAACCACAAAAGCTTGATGACGCCGGCGAAGGCCAGCAGGTTGAAGCTATGCCAACGGATGATGCCTCTCTCGCCGATGCTATTACGGCTGCACTTCGTGCAGAAGCTGCGGCCAGTGCTGGTGCAGATGCTGGGAACGCTGAGGCATCTAGTACCGATAAAAGTTCTGACGAAGAGCCAGGAGCATAACAGGAGATTAGGCGATTGCCACTTCCGTTACAGATATTCACCTAGAAGGCGATCCTACCGCATTTCGAATTAGCCATTTGTGCGAAATGCTGGAAGATTATCTCGAGCCCGATCAAATCTCTGAGGTTTATCGGGCTTATTTGTTTGGTGCCGAAGCACATGACGGTCAGTCACGTAAAACTGGCGAACCCTACATTTATCATCCCGTGGCAGTTGCGCGGATCCTTGCCGAAATGCGCATGGACCCCAAGAGTCTGATTGCCGCTTTACTGCATGATGTAATCGAAGACACCCCCACCGCGAAAGAACAACTCACCAAAAAGTTTGGCGCAGAAGTCGCTGAGCTGGTCGATGGCGTGAGTAAGCTTGACACTATCGAGTTTGAATCCAAAGTCGAACTACAGGCCGAAAATTTTCGTAAGATGATGATGGCGATGACGCGCGACATTCGCGTTATTTTGGTCAAGCTCGCCGACCGCCTGCATAACATGCGCACTTTAAAAATTATGCGTCCGGAAAAGCGGCGGCGCATTGCCCGTGAAACTCTCGACATCTATTCGCCAATCGCCAACCGCTTAGGCATGAACAAAATGCGACTGGAACTCGAAGAACTGGGTTTTGAAGCAGCATATCCTTTGCGTCATCGGGTTTTAGAAGCACGCATGCGAAGTGCACGGGGTAACCGAAAAGAGATCGTGACCAAGATCGAACGTTCGATTAAAGAACGCTTGAAGCTGGAAGGTTTAAAAGGCACAGTTGTCGGACGTGAAAAACATCTATACGGTATTTATAACAAGATGCGCATCAAGCATCTGCCTTTTAATGAAGTCATGGATGTCTATGCATTCCGTATCATCGTTGACAGTGTCGATATGTGTTATCGCATTCTGGGTGCAGTGCACAATTTATATAAACCTGTGCCCGGAAAATTTAAGGATTATATTGCGATTCCAAAAGTAAATGGCTATCAGTCTTTGCACACAGTTTTGTTTAGTCCATTCGGCGTACCGATTGAGGTTCAAATTCGTACTGAAGATATGGATAAAGTTGCGGAAGCGGGTATTGCTGCACATTGGTTATATAAAAGTGGTGATGAGTCGGGCAACAATGCTCAGGTCCGTGCGCGGCAGTGGTTATTGGATGTGCTTGAGATCCAGCAACATGCGGGCAACTCCATGGAGTTTCTTGAAAACGTTAAGATCGATCTATTCCCCGATGAAGTCTATGTCTTTTCACCCAAGGGTGACATCATGGAATTACCACGTGGTGCAACCGCAGTTGACTTCGCTTACTCGGTACATACGGACGTGGGTAATCAATGCGTGGCAGTTAAAATTGATCGCCGCCTGATGCCGTTACGGACCGAGCTACGCAATGGGCAAACCGTTGAGATTATTACCTCACCCACTGCACGGCCCAACCCGGTCTGGCTCAACTTCGTTCATACGGCCAAAGCACGCACCAACATTCGTCACTTCCTGAAAAACTTACAGCAGGATGAGGCAACCCAATTAGGCGAGCGTCTGCTTAATCGTTGTCTTGAAGAGTTTGGCACTTCGATTAAAGAGCTACCTAAGAAAAATACACTACACGTTTTAAAATCATTTAAATATAAAAAGCTCGAGTATTTACTTGCAGATGTAGGTTTGGGTAACCGCATGCCGATAATTATGGCGCGATTACTGGCGCAGGGGCCAGACGAAGAATTAAAGGCGGGTGTAAGCAAAAAATCGGATGATAAAAGACCCCTGGCGATTAAAGGTACTGAAGGGACAGTGGTCTCCTATGCAAAATGTTGTTACCCCATACCGGGGGATGAAATCCTTGGTCTGGTTACTGCGGGGCGGGGCGTGGTTATTCACCGTGAAAATTGTAATAACGTTGCGGAATATAAAAACAAACCAGAAAAATGGATCGATGTAAGCTGGGAGGATAATGTTGAGGGAGAATTCTCAGTTGTGGTGCGTGCAATTGTTTTAAATCAGCGCGGTGTACTGGCAACCATCGCAGCCACCATTTCTGATATGGACGCGAATATTGAAAATGTGGTTATGGATGAACGAGATGGCCAACACTCGACACTGACACTAACGATAACAGTTGAAGATAGAAAGCATTTGGCTCGGATCATGCGTCGGTTACGTCACTCTGATATGGTGATTCGCCTAAGTCGGAGCCATAAATAAAGCAGGGGCTGGTTATCACCAACCCCCTAAATCAAGACTAACTTTTAAAAAGTTTTCCCGTCTTCAAATTTTGTCCACTTAACTTTCTTTTTTCCTTTTTTATTAACTCTTGTGTAGGTGCCATCACCATTATCAAGAATATTGGCGCAGCGGTTTTTTCCCTTCCAGTAAATACAGTGTTTGTTGTCATCGAATTTATAGGTGGTTTTAGTTGTTTCTCCACCCTGTGAGCGATATGCTGTTTCACCATCTGGGTCAAAATACACTTTGAATTCAAAGTCTTTTTTCAAATGCATGGCATGAATCGTCTTGCCTGTCACTAAAGCTTTGACTGCACTTGCATCCAGGAATTCATCTGCATTCGCCTGCGTAGAAAAGCCAAGTATTATTGCGAGGGATAAGGTTTTTAACAAAATCATTTTAAGCTTCATTTTTTTGACTCCCTGTAAGTTAATAAAGCGCAATAAATTATACGCTTCTAATGGGTGTATGGAAGCCACTCCGGAAGTCACTGTTGTTTATAGACTTATAAATCACTTAAATTAACAGTGATTTTTGTGTAATCCTGGTGGTAAGATGAGCCAACTCTTTTTAAGGGTATTAACTGTAAGGGTAGAAGTTATGTCTCAAAACACATCCATTTTAGTGCTGACCATTATCATTATCGCCGCAGGTTTTTATATTATGTACGGTAAGCCTTTTTCACCAAAACAAGTTGATTTAACTTCATACCAATCACTCTGCGACCAGTATCGTGCTGCAGACAAAGGTACTTTTAAACAAGAAGAAATACAGATGCTGATAAGTGAAATTAATTATCTGATTACAGAGGATATAAAAGAAATAAAAGATCCTGCCTCCAGAGAACTGAAAAAATGTAGCCAGGATCTCGCCAATAAATTAAATAAAAAATAAAACCAACTACTAATAATAGAGAGGTAAGACAATGAATAAAAAACAAATCGGTATTATTGCATTAGTTGTGGGCATTGTTTTAATTGGGTGGGGTTATTCAATTTCAGATTCCGTTAGTGGCCAGATATCCTCAGCATTTACTGGCTCACCAGGTGACAAGGCTATGATCCTCTACATCGTCGGTGGTATTTGCGCGGCTTTTGGTATTTTCAAATTAGTAAAATAAGTGAGTGAAGGGTGAATATTAATTTAGAACAGTTAGCTGTTTTGCTGGTTGTGGGTCTAGTCGCCGGCTGGCTTGCCGGGCTGATCATGAAAGGTCGTGGTCAGGGACTGGTTGTCAACCTGATAGTGGGTGTGATTGGTGCTTTTCTCGGTAACTGGTTGTTTGGTGTGTTAGGTGTCAGTATTGGCGGCGGTATTATCGGTGCAATTATTGCAGCTGTGGTGGGTGCTATCGTGCTACTGGCCCTGATTAAGCTAATCAGGTGACGGTCTCTGGTTATGCGGGCGGTAAGTATGGGCCTGCTTACTTACGACTGCCCCAGATTTTTGCGATGGCGCGGTCGTTGCCAAGGAAGCCGACTACAAAACCTATAATGCCAATAATTGAAAATACAATAACGGGTAGGGCGTAATCAAGCCCGCTATCCTCCGGAGTTAGGTAAAATACGATTATGGCCAGACCGGAGAACATAAAACTTATAAACAGTAATATTTTACGGTTTAGGGGTTTATATTCGTACTCTTCTGTACCACTTTCAAATGGTTTTAATATGAAGGAAAATATTTTGCGTAATTGTGCTTTCATTGCAGGATAGTACCTGAATTATTTGTTGAGTGTAAATATTTAAGATATCTCGCCGGATAGATTCAAAATCCGTGTATGTTAGGATCCTTTACGGTACTTAGAAATAGAGCTGAATCTATCCGCACAGGGAAATTAAAGTTGGAGTAAATTAATGAGCAAAGAAATCATCAAAACGGACAAGGCACCACAGGCGATTGGCACTTATTCACAGGCAGTCAAGGTGGATAATACGGTTTACCTGTCTGGGCAAATTGCATTAGTACCTGAGTCTATGGAGATTATTGAGGGTGGTATTAGTGCAGAAATTCACCAGGTATTTAATAATCTGCGCGCTGTTTGCCAGGCGGCTGGTGGTGATCTGAAAGATATTGTTAAGTTAAATGTATTCTTGACCGATCTCGGTAATTTCCCAACTGTCAACGAAATAATGGCTGAGTACTTCTCTGAACCTTATCCAGCAAGGGCTGCAATTGGTGTAGCCGCTTTGCCTAAGGCCGTCGGCGTTGAGATGGATGCAGTGTTAGTACTTGGTTGATTGGGTGAACTGCATTTTTACATTATTCCACTCATACTATATATATGTGAGCTACAGTTAAGCCAGCGGTATGAGGACCTGCACAGATCTCACCAGACTCAAGGGCGTCGGACCGCGTGTGGCGGAGAAGCTGGCGCGTTTGAGAATCCACTGTGTCGAAGATATTCTTTTTCACTTCCCATTTCGGTATGAGGATCGCACTCGTATCGTACCGATTGGAAATTTACGTGTCGGTGATCATGCCGTTATTCACGGTGAGGTGCAGTTAACGGAAATAAAATTCGGTCGTCGACGTATGCTAATTACTCACCTTAGTGATGGCACAGGCATGATCGTATTACGTTTCTTTCATTTCAATGCACAGCAAAAGGCAGCGTTAGCGCGCGGTGTACATATGCAATGTTATGGCGAAGTACGCAAGGGGCAGCGGCAACTGGAGATGATCCATCCTGAGTATAAATACAGCGAACAGCAGGAAACACTTACCGATGTAGAACAGGCCTTAACACCTATTTATCCTACCACAGAAGGGCTGCATCAACTTACGATGCGTCAGTTGTCGGAGCAGGCATTAGCTTTATTAAAGCAAGGAAAATTAAAGTTAGCAGAGTTGTTACCTGAAGCCATACTAGAAGAAAATGATTTACCAGAACTGGTTGCTTCGATTGAATATATTCATCGTCCGCCACCCGATGCACCAGTGAATACATTGCAGGATCATGAACATGTTATGCAAGAACGTTTTGCGCTTGAAGAGTTGATTGCGCACACTTGTAGCTTGCGCCTGTTACGTCAAAAGAATCGTGAGCATTCGGCGCACAGTATTTCGCCTT
Source organism: uncultured Ectothiorhodospiraceae bacterium (assembly GCA_947259575.1). Lineage (GTDB taxonomy): Bacteria > Pseudomonadota > Gammaproteobacteria > UBA6429 > Thiohalophilaceae > SZUA-24. The sequence continues at coordinate 140,435 of CAMYMU010000037.1, forward strand.
CCACAAAATTAGAAAAAGAATTCATTGGTAATTTACCGTTCTCGCTAACCAATGCCCAACAAAGGGTTATTGAAGAAATAAAAAGTGATCTCGAAAAACCTGCTCCGATGCAGCGATTAGTTCAAGGCGATGTCGGATCCGGTAAAACTATGGTTGCGGTTTGCGCAGCACTACAAGCGGTCGAGGCAGGCTATCAGGTTGCCATCATGGCACCAACCGAAATTCTGGCCGAACAGCATTATCGCAATATGCAAAGCTGGTTCTCTATCTTGGGAATTGAAATGGCCTGGTTAACGGGTAAACTAAAAACCAAACAACGAAGAGAGACGTTGGCCGCGATAGAATCGCATGAAGCACAAGTTATAGTCGGCACACATGCACTTTTTCAAGATGAAGTCACTTTTGCAAGGTTAGCGCTGGTTGTTATCGATGAGCAACACCGCTTTGGTGTACACCAGCGGTTAGCGCTGCGCGAGAAAGGTAAGGCACAAGACTTATATCCACACCAATTGATCATGACTGCAACACCTATTCCGCGCACCCTGGCGATGACCGTGTATGCTGATTTGGATGTATCCATCATCAATGAATTACCGCCAGGTCGCAAACCAGTTGAAACCGTAGTGATACCTGATGTACGTCGCAATGAGATTGTGCAAAGGGTGGTAAAGGCCAGTGAACAAGGTCGCCAGATTTATTGGGTGTGCAGTTTGATTGAGGAATCTGAGGCGCTGCAGTGCCAGGCTGCAGAAGACACAGCAAATCTATTAGCCGAAGCTTTACCTGATGTGCGTATTGGTCTGGTGCATGGAAGACTAAAGCCAGACCAAAAAGAGCTGGTTATGAATAAATTCAAACAACATGAACTGGACTTACTCGTGGCGACGACAGTTATTGAAGTCGGAGTGGATGTGCCTAACGCTTCTCTGATGGTTATTGAAAATGCTGAACGTTTTGGTCTGGCACAACTGCATCAGTTGCGTGGACGAGTCGGGCGTGGCTCACAAGACAGTGCCTGTGTGCTCATGTATCATGGCAGCCTGTCGCAAAACGCCAAGCAAAGATTAGCGGTTATGCGAGAAACTAATGATGGTTTTCTGATTGCACAAAAAGATCTTGAGATTCGAGGTCCCGGCGAAGTGTTAGGAACGCGCCAGACAGGCGAAATGCAATTAATGATCGCTGACTTTTTTAAACACCAGCACCTGTTGCCGACCGTCAATCGCTGGAGTGATGAACTAGTTAGAAATTACCCTGAGCAAACCGAAAGATTAATCCAGCGTTGGGTCGGTGAGAACGAGCAGTTTGCATCGGTATAAATTTAAATATCATGGATTCTATAAATAAATTTCAGCGCGAATCGGTTTGGCATTTTGAAGATCATGTCTTTAATTATATGCTGCCAACCAATATAGCTTGCTGGTTATTTGATCCTGCCTCGCTAACTGCACGTTTGCTGAATGCCAGTGATGGTAATTTTCGCGTTAGAGTAATGAGCCAATCATGGGGGACTCCCCTATGGAATGAATCGAAACGCCTAGGCATGCGCGAGCGGCAGGTGGCATTGATTCGCGAGGTATTTTTGTATTGTAATGATGAACCCTGGGTCTTTGCCCGTACTGTAATTCCACGCACGACCTTAACCGGTAAAGAGAATTACCTGGCCAATCTGGGTTCCAAGCCACTGGGTGCAGTATTATTTTCTGATCCAAACATGCACCGTGATCATTTTGAGATCACCTGTTTACGAGATGGTGATTTGTTGTATTCCCATGCCAATCAGTTAGCCGATAACAAACCAACTGAGATATGGGGTCGGCGTTCAGCATTTTATCTAAGTGCTAAACCACTGTTGGTGAATGAGATTTTTCTACCTGCGATTGCACAATGTCGAACCGCAAGACATCCCAGTCCCTTTGTTCGCTACCGATAACACTGCCTAATAGCCGATTACACTATATAATAATCGCATGACTAAGTTCACCGCAAACCTGTCCTGGCCAGTGATTAAAGAACGCTTGCATCAGTATTATTTTCTGACCCGTTTGGATCGTCCGATTGGTATTTTTCTTTTGCTCTGGCCGATGTTATGGGGATTGTGGATTGCCAGTGAAGGTAAACCAGATCTACTAGTGCTGTTTGTTTTTGTCATGGGTGTGATTCTGATGCGCTCAGCAGGATGCGTGATTAATGACTATGCCGATCGGAAAATAGACCCTCATGTGCAACGAACGGCACAACGGCCGATTGCTGCGGGCAAGGTAAAACCCAAAGAGGCCCTGCTAGTCTTTGTCGTACTCTGCCTCACTGCATTTGGTTTGGTGTTGCTAATGAATCGCCTGACAATTTATCTATCAGTGGGCGGTGTGGTTCTTGCCGCGATCTACCCTTTCATGAAACGTTACACGCATTTGCCCCAGGTTGTGTTGGGTATGGCCTTTGCCTGGAGTATCCCCATGGCCTTTGCAGCACAAACGGGGGAGGTAGATCGGATTGCCTGGCTGGTCTATGTGATAACTGTGGTCTGGGCAGTCATCTACGACACCATGTACGCCATGGCCGACCGCGAGGAAGACCTAAAGATTGGGGTTAAGTCGACGGCCATTCTGTTTGGTGATTCAGATAAGGTAATATTACTCATCTTGCAGGTGTTGATGTTCATCGCTCTGGGCTTACTCGGTCAAAAGACCGAAATGGGTGCCATCTATTATGGTTTTATCGGGCTGGCGGCAGGTTTTGCACTTTACCAGCAGTTTTTAATTCGCCACCGTGAGCCGGCTAAATGTTTTAAGGCCTTCTTGAATAACAACTGGTTAGGGGCCATGATATTTATAGGTATATTTGCAAACTATCTGGCTAAGTCTTACCAGGCCCTGGTCTGAAAATTCTGGTCATTTTTTGTTAATTTTGTGATTTTGAGCCACTCTATGTAAGGCATATCGGCTAAAATAGTAAATATTACTGGCAGAATAATACCCGATATAAACACTATGAATCGAACAGGTATCAGTTTGGTCGCACTTTTTATGTCCCTGGCTTTTCCGGTCTGGGCGGATGGTGTTAGTGGTGCGGATCTTTCTCAGACCCAGTTCAATTTCAAACATCAGACCTTCACGGTTGGCACTGGTAATCGATATGTTAGTGAGCAGAACTGGCGCGATAGTCAATCGGTGTTCCTCAACAAAGGTAACAACCTTTCAGGACAACTCGAGCAATACGATGCAACGATCACCTACCCCTTTGCGCCTCGTGAAAGCATTAACTTTGATCTAGGCATCAACATTCGCTTTATTGATGGCGACCTGATGCAGAATGAACTTGATCAATCTACACATAACGTCAATGCAGCCTTACCCATGCTGTATGCCAATGCCATGTTCGGTCGGCCTTATGATGGACTATCTGCCAGCCTTGGCGCCAGCCACTTTGAGTACGAGCAATACTATGCGTTGGATTACAGGGCGAAGCTGAGTTATCAATGGCAAAACGGCTTTGGAATGGAAGGCGGTTGGCAGCATCAGGAACTCAGCATTGATAGCAATGACTTCCAGACCGATATCGAGAAAAATGGTCTATTCCTGGACTTCAAATATCGCTTTTAAGCAGACCCACCGTGCGCACGCGCGATACACCACACCTCGACATAATCGACCCCATTTAGCTTCAACAAGACACTTAGCTCCTCAACAGTACTGCCCGTGGTCATGACATCATCGACGATGGCGATGGCCTTGTAGGGAATGGTTTGCCTGATAGTAAAGGCCTTTTTCAGGTTACGTCTGCGTTCTTTAGCCGAGAGGCTGGATTGCTCAATGGTATTTTTCTGCCGAATGATCGGGTCAAGCAGTAACGGTAATGAGAGTGACTTAGCCAGGGGGCGGGCCAGCTCTAGCGCCTGATTGAAGCCTCTTTGCCTGAGTCGTGATGGGTGCAGGGGGACCGGTAAAATGGCCTCGACCCGAGTGGTTGTGGACAAGATGGTCTCGCTCAGGGTGTGTGCAAACAACTCGCCGATAGCAAGTTGGCGCTGGTATTTGAATTGGCCGATGAGCTGTTTTATTGGCTCGGCATAGGCAAAGCTGGCGATGACACGATCAAAGCTCGGTGGCTGGGTTAGGCAAGGACCACAGCGGATAACAGGGGCGGAAGAGGCTTCATGATGTTGAAAGGTAGATGGCACATGGGTACCGCACTGATTACAGGCAGGGCTTATCTTGGGTAAATCCAGACGGCATGCCTGGCAAAAACCGGTATCAGGCTGAGAATGATTCCCTTCACCACAGAGATAGCAATGTTGCCTGGCCAGCCTGGAAAGACTATTTATTAACCAATTGTAAACCATCCTTGTCCCTTTTCGTTGACATGGTCCGTCATGTCGCTAACATCCTGTCAGCAAATAGATAGTAGCATAATGACTGACTCTCCTGAGAACCATACAGTACCCGCGAGCCAAGGGACGCCCCGCATTATCCCGGCAATTTCAGCACGCCGCAGCGCAGTCGTATTCAACTATGGCAACCTGCTTGCGATTTTGTTGCCCATGCCGATTGGTGTGCTCTGGTTCGCCGCCTCCATTGCGGTTTACATCATGTTCCGTCATCACCCGAATGAGCGAGTAGGTCACTATACCCAGTGGGCGGCCTATCGTTTTTACGGCCTGGTCGGCATGGTAGTCGTGATCGCAACTTTTTATGGGACATCACTCCAGGCCTGGTTAATCACCTGGGGAGTGTTAGCAGCGATTATGATTCCTTGGACGATTTACGATCTCGTACTTATCTATATGAAAGAAGACTGGCAAGACACCGTATTTAACGATACGACTGACCTGCCTGAATAATATTTGATAAGGAAAGACTATGAACACGACTACAGATACACAAACACAAACAACACGACCATCTGAGCTTCGTTTTGACTGGCAAGATTCAGAGATAGAAGCCTTGTTTACACAGCCATTTGCCGAACTCATGTTTGCTGCACAAACAGTTCATCGTCAGTATTTCAATCCAAATGAAGTGCAAGTGAGTACCTTACTGAGTATTAAGACGGGTAAGTGTTCTGAAGATTGTTCCTACTGTCCGCAAAGTGTTCGCTATGACACACAGGTGGAGTCAGAGGCATTGCTTCCGCTTGACGAAGTTATTAGCGCCGCAAAGGCCGCCAAAGCAAGTGGTGCTTCACGATTTTGCATGGGCGCAGCCTGGCGTCGACCAAAAGACAAAGACCTGGATAAAGTCATCGACATGGTCATTGCCGTGAAAAAGGAAGGTATGGAATCATGTCTGACCCTCGGAATGTTAACTGAAGAACAAACAACACGACTAAAAGACGCCGGGCTTGATTACTACAATCACAACCTGGATAGCTCGCCAGAATATTATAAAGAAATCATCACCACCCGTACTTACCAGGATCGTTTAGATACATTAGAGCATGTGCGCAAGGCAGGCATCAATGTCTGTTGTGGTGGCATTTTAGGAATGGGTGAATCCCGAGCCGATCGAATTGGCTTATTTAGAGAACTCGCTAACCAGAATCCACATCCCGAATCAGTACCCATAAACATGTTAGTAAGAGTAGAGGGCACCCCCCTCGAAGCCGTCGACGACTTTGATCCATTTGAATTTATTCGCTCCATTGCTATTGCAAGGATCCTCATGCCGACATCACATGTCCGCCTGTCAGCCGGGCGAGAGGAAATGAGTGATGAGATGCAGGCACTGTGTTTTCTAGCGGGTGCAAATTCGATTTTTTACGGAGAGAAGTTACTGACCACGCCTAATCCAGCGGCGAATCATGATATGGAGTTGTTTAGGAAATTAGGGGTGCAGACTGTTTGATGTGTGTTTCGTCCCACTGGGACGAGATACTTTTCTTTGCCTGTCCAAAGAAAAGTATCCAAAAGAAAAGACACTCCGTCGCTGTCTACCACTCGAATAAATTGGCAGTACTCAGTAAGGCTGCGCGATTCGACCTCCTGTCTCAGCGCGCAGGCTCGCCTTCCCTGGCTCGCCCTTTCAGGCCTTACTTGCGTTGCAGCCAATTTGTTCTCGTAGCCAGCGCATGGAGATCTATCCACTGAGTAGGTACAGAGAAATTATGAGAGGTCGGTATCTCTGTTCTTGGTGTGAGCGAATATCCCCTTGCGCTGCCGTGAGAGGCGTTTGGCTAAGCGCAAGTGAAACCCAACGGGGCGAGGTAGGAAGCCGAGCCTTTGTGATGAGCCAGGGAAGGCGAATCACAAAGTTTCACTGAGTAAGCCAATAAGCCACGAACGCTTGGCAAGCGTAGGGAAGGAGTTTCTTTGCCTACTTTCTTGTCGATACAAGAAAGTAGGTCGCTCTCAGCGAGAGCGAAAAAGAAACTATAAAAAATTAAAATTATGAAAAAAACAGAAATAAAAACCTACCTCAAACAACAAAAAGACGATCACCGCTATCGCCAGCGTCTCGTTGTGGATAGCCCCCAGGGTATTGAGCTATCTATTGAAGGTAAGAAGTATTTAAATTTCTGTAGTAACGACTATCTAGGGCTTGCGAGTCATCCTCGCGTGATCAAAGCATTACAAGAGGGTGCCAAACAATATGGTGCGGGTAGCGGTGCGTCACATTTAATAAATGGTCACAGTCGTGCACACCATCAGCTCGAAGAGGAGTTGGCGTCATTTGTCGGGCGTCCTCGTGCCTTGTTGTTTTCAACAGGTTATATGGCGAACCTAGGTGTAATTAGTGCGTTACTTGGTAGAGGGGATGCGGTGTTTGAAGATCGGCTTAACCATGCCTCGTTATTAGATGGCGGTTTGCTGTCGCAAGCACGTCTACAGCGTTTTCAACATAACGATATCGATGATCTTGAAAACAAGCTATCAAATAGTAAGTCCGAGACTAAGCTGGTTTGCACAGATGGTGTCTTCAGTATGGATGGCGATCTGGCGGAGATAAACAAACTTGTTGATATTTCCAGTCGTCATGATGCCTGGCTTATGGTCGATGATGCACATGGCATGGGTGTGACTGGCGCTACGGGTCGTGGGGTTTTGGAGAGTGCCGGCACATCGCTAGAAGATGTACCGATACTTGTTGGTACCTTGGGCAAGGCATTCGGGACGTTTGGTGCCTTTGTCGCTGGCGATGACGATCTTATCGAGTTACTGATTCAACGTGCACGTAGTTATATTTACACTACTGCTTTACCACCTGCTGTGGCCGAGGCAACCAGAGAAAGCATCAAGCTCATGGATGAGGAGTCAAGGCGACGCGATACACTGAAGGACAATATAAAGTATTTTAAAAAATTGGCTACAGACATTGGTTTGCCAGATACACAATCCGATACAGCGATTCAGCCGATAGTTATCGGCAACGTTGAGAAGACCATGACACTCAGTGCCAAACTAAAACAACAGGGGATACTTGTTTCCGCCATTCGGCCGCCAACTGTTCCAGAAGGCACGGCACGTTTACGTATCACTTTGTGTGCAGATCATAGTGTTGAACAAATAGAGAATCTCATTAATCTTCTAAGCCATAACATGGGTAAAGTATCACAATGAGTAGTGAGCCTTTGTACATAGAATCGCATGGCGAGGGCCCACAGCTGGTACTTCTACATGGCTGGGGTATGCACAGTGGTGTTTTTAAACCTATCGTTGACGAGCTAAAAAATAATTTCAATGTATTACTAGTTGATTTACCGGGACATGGGGACAGTCAAGCATTTGATGGTTTTAATAATATCGATAAGTGCACGGATTACTTACTTACAAATCTTAAGCCTAGGCTAAAAGGAAAGCCGATCTTTTGTGGTTGGTCGACCGGTAGTTTGATGACTCAAAATATTGCGATTAAATATCCAGAGTTAGTCGAAAAAATCGTCCTGATTACCGGCACGCCAAGTTTCGAAACAAAACCAGATTGGTTGCATGGGGTTAAGTTTGATGTGCTTGAAAAATTCAAGACTGACTTGACCAGTAATTTTGAAAAAACTTTAAGTCGATTTCTTGCTTTACAATTTATGCATAGTGAAGGGCAGAAAGAAAATTTACGGCTAGCACGTGAACTGGTGTTTGCCAAACAAGCGCCGAATATGGAAATGTTACAGGCAGGCCTGGAGTTATTGAAGTCTACAGACTTGCGTGCACAATTAAATAAGATAAAGTGCGATACGCTTATTCTCAATGGCGAACGCGATTCTTTGGTTCCGACTACGGCGGCGAGATACCTGGCAGAAAAAATTGAGCAAGCTAAGTCGGTCATATTTAGGTCGTCTGGCCATGCGCCGTTTCTTTCCAGCACAAAACAGTTTAACGATAATTTAAAGCAGTTTTTATTATGAGTTCTGACGTTATAAAAATAGATAAAAAACTGGCACAACTTGCATTTGAACGTGCCGCTAAAACCTATGACGAGGCGGCAGTATTACAGCGCGAAGTGAATCATCACTTGCTTGAACGACTGGAATACATCAATCATCAACCCAAAACGATTCTTGATGTTGGTGCGGGCACTGGTTATGCAACACATGCATTACAAAAGATTTACTCAGGATCAAATATTATTGCCTTAGATATTGCTTACCCTATGTTAAGTGTGGCGCGCTCACGAACACAGCTGCTGCAACGTCTAAAGAAAAAGATTAAATTTATTAATGCAGAGGCAGAAAAACTACCGCTGTCTGATAATAGTGTTGATATGGTCTATTCAAACCTGACCGTACAGTGGGTCAACGACCTGGATCTTGCGCTGAGAGAATTTACACGTGTTTTAAAACCAGGTGGCATGTTGTTATTTTCGACTTTTGGACCAGATACCTTAAAAGAGTTACGTGCTAGCTGGTCTGCTGTTGATCAATATTCACATGTCAATCCATTCATAGACATGCACGATGTGGGTGATGCGATGATGCGTGCACGCCTGGCAGAACCTGTTATGGACGTAGAAAATTTTACCTTAACCTATAAAACAGTATTTAGTTTAATGCGTGAGCTAAAGGCCATAGGTGCGCACAATGTTACTTCGGCGCGACCTAAAGGGTTGATGGGTAAGTCACATATAAAAGCAGTTGAGCAACGTTACGAGCAGTATCGCCAGGACGGTGTGCTACCTGTGAGTTATGAAGTTGTCTATGGTCATGCGTGGAAGCCTGTAGTTAGCGCGCAGCAAACGGGTGAAATCAATATACCTATTGATAGCCTGAAAAAATAATATCTATTCAAGGATCTTAAATCTGATTATGTTCGTAAATGAAGCTCAGGGAATTTTTGTTACTGGGACCGATACGGAGATTGGCAAAACTGTAGTGAGTTGCCAGTTAATGGATGCATTAGCTCGAGAAGGCAATAAAGTGATCGGCATGAAACCGATTGCAAGTGGTGCAGAAAAACAAAATGGGATATTTAAGAATGAAGATGCCTTGCAACTTATTGAACATGCCAATGTTGATGTTCCCTATGAGTTGATTAACCCTTTTTGTTTTGAGCCTGCAATAGCGCCACATATAGCCGCAAAGCAAGCTGGTGAGCAGATCGATTTTATGGTCATCGAAAAGGCATACCATGAATTAACAAAACAGGCAGATTGGGTGGTTGTCGAAGGGGTAGGTGGGTGGTCTGTACCGCTAAGTAACAAACACAAAGTAGCCGATATTCCCACCCGTTTAAATTTACCTGTTGTGTTAGTTGTCGGAATGCGGCTTGGCTGTATTAACCATGCCTTATTAACCGCGGAGAGTATAAGAAACAATGGCAATAGTTTAGTTGGGTGGATTGCCAACAAAATAGATCAAAACATGCGTGTTTATGAAGAAAACCTACAGACACTCAAGGACATGCTCAGCTGTCCAATAATTGGGCAGGTACCCTATATGCAAGCGGGACAAACTGGTTTAGATCAACTTACTAATATTGAGACTAAGTTTTTAAAAACTTGACTTACACACTCAGTTTTATTTTGAAATACAAAAACTTGGCAAAAGTTTTCAAAGTCGTTATGTTTGCGCACATAAGGGCAGAGATGATCTACATAAGCATATAATAATAAAATAATATATCGCAATATTATATGCCTATTCTTACTTTTTTATAGCGACACTTTGTCGCATGCTATAGAATCTCGCCCCGTAACAATTTGACACAGCACGTACATAAAGCTGTGCGAAAGTTAGACAAGCCCAAATAAAGACTATATTAACGGGCAACTTTGGAGAGAGAGGATTTATAAACTATTCACTGTCGTTGGGACGTAGTGAGTGGGCAAGATCAAAAAAGTTTCATTATTAATTTTAACTATATAAGTATCCCAACCAAGAGGTAGAGGTATGTCAGCAAGTAAAACAATCAAAATGCTAAGTCGCTTGCTGTGCACTGCGTTGTTATTCGGTCCTGCTGTTGCGTTTGCAAATGAAGGTTATGACCTGAACTTACAACCTGGTGTTACAGAAGTTAGTCAAATGCAGTTCGATCTGCATATGCTGGTGTTATGGATTTGTACAATCGCCGGAATCGGTGTATTCGCCGTAATGATTTATTCCATCATTGCTCACCGTAAATCCAAAGGCGCTGTCGCCGCACAATTTCACGAGAGCACAACTGTTGAAGTTATCTGGACAGTGATTCCTTTCGCGATTTTGGTTGCTATCGCAGTACCTGCTACTAAAGGTTTGTTGTTGCTAGAAAGTAATGACAAGGCAGACGTCAACATCAAGGTCACTGGAATTCAATGGAAATGGGAATACGATTACATTGATGAAGATGGCGTGAAATTTATCAGTCAATTACCTCAGGCGCAGGAAGAAGCGCGTAAACTTGGTTCCGGTACCGACGTAACTACGGTAAAAAACTACCTACTTGAAGTAGATAACCCTGCGACATCAGATGATACTACTGATGGCTACATTGTCGTTCCTGAGAAAAAACGTATTCGCTTACTCATCACTGCAAAAGACGTACTACATGCCTGGTGGGTTCCTGCATTAGGTGTTAAGCGTGATGCGATACCAGGTTATATAAATGAAAGCTGGTTTTATGCAGAGTACAGAGAGGGCGAGGACAACATCTATCGCGGTCAGTGTGCTGAGTTGTGCGGTAAAGATCATGGCTTCATGCCAGTTGTTGTGAAGGTTGTTAAGCAAGCTGACTACGATGCCTGGATAGCCAAGCAGAAAAGTGCAGCCTCAGCATCTGCCGCAGCTGACACTCAAACCTTTACTATGGATGAGCTCATGAAACGTGGTGAACAGGTCTACAACAGTTCATGTGCTGCTTGTCACCAACCAAATGGTGAAGGTATCACTGGCGCATTCCCAGCTATCAAAGGTGGCAAAATCTCTACTGGAGACATGGCCGGACACATCAATATCGTTGTGAACGGTAAGCCTGGAACAGCTATGGCTGCCTATGGTGATCAGCTTTCTAAAGCTGATATTGCCGCTGTAATCACGTTTGAACGTAACGCTTTTGGAAATGACAAAGGCGATATGGTTCAACCATCAGACATTAAATAATCGGATCGGAGGCAGAATAAAATGAGTGATCATCATCCGACAGGTATAAAGCGTTGGTTGTTTACAACTAACCATAAAGACATCGGTACCCTGTACCTCTGGTTCTCGTTCACCATGTTATTGGTTGGCGGTGCCATGGCTATGGTAATCCGTGCTGAATTGTACGAGCCAGGCATGCAACTGGTAGAGCCGAACTTCTTTAACATGATGACAACCATGCATGGTTTAATCATGGTATTCGGCGCCATTATGCCGGCCATGGTTGGTTTTGCTAACTGGCAGGTACCAATGATGATTGGTGCACCAGATATGGCGCTACCACGTATGAACAACTGGAGCTTCTGGATTCTTCCTTTTGCTGCACTTATGTTGGTTATGCCAATGTTCATGGGTGGCGATTTCATGCAAGGTCAGGGGCCAGCATTCGGTTGGACTTTCTATGAGCCACTTTCTGGACAATATAACAAGCTCGCATTCTTTATCTTTGCGGTTCACTTGTTAGGTTTCTCGTCAATCATGGGTTCTATTAATATCATTGCGACCATCTTTAACATGCGTGCGCCTGGTATGACACTGATGAAGATGCCATTGTTCGTTTGGACCTGGCTAATCACAGCCTTCCTGCTTATCGCTGTAATGCCTGTACTGGCTGGCGCGGTAACCATGATGCTGACTGATAAATACTTCGGCACATCATTCTTTGATGCTGCTGGTGGTGGTGACCCAGTACTGTTCCAGCACGTGTTCTGGTTCTTCGGTCATCCAGAGGTATACATCATGATCCTGCCAGCGTTCGGTATTGTTTCGCAGATCATTCCAACCTTTGCGCGCAAACCTCTGTTTGGTTATGCCTCAATGGTATATGCGACTGCAGCGATTGCGTTCCTTTCATTCATCGTTTGGGCGCACCACATGTTCACCGTGGGTATGCCAGTAGCGGGTGAGTTGTACTTCATGTATGCAACCGTAATGATTGCGGTACCAACCGCGGTTAAAGTCTTTAACTGGACAGCGACCATGTGGAAAGGCTCAATGACATTCGAAACACCCATGTTATGGGCAATCGGTTTCGTATTTATGTTCACCATCGGTGGTTTCACCGGTTTGATGTTGGGTGTTGCTCCAACTGACTTCCAGTATCACGATACTTATTTCGTAGTTGCTCACTTCCACTATGTACTAGTAACGGGTGCACTGTATGGCATTATCGCAGGCGTGTACTACTGGCTGCCTAAGTGGACAGGTAACATGTACAGCGAAGGGTTAGGTAAATTGCACTTCTGGTTATCGACCATTTCTGTAAACGTATTGTTCTTCCCTCAGCATTTCGTTGGTCTGGAAGGTATGCCTCGTCGTATCCCTGACTACAACCCAATGTTTGCGGACTGGAATGCAATCTCGTCTCTAGGTGGATTTGTGTTCGGTGCAAGTCAGATTCTGTTCCTGGTTATCATCATCATGACAATCCGTGGTGGTAAGAAAGCAACAGACCAGGTTTGGGAAGGTGCAGAAGGTCTGGAATGGACGATTCCATCACCAGCGCCTTACCACACTTTTGAAACAGCACCAGAAGTTAAGTAAATAGAGGATCCCGCCTGTCTGAGGTAACTAAGACAGGCGGGGCATTTAAACTGTATGACTGGACAGGATTCAAAACAAAAGCGCGGAATAATCATTACCGTTGCAATTCTCGGTGGCTTAGCCATCGGGTTTTATTTCCTGTTGCTTATTTTGACGACGATACGTGGGTAAGGCGAAATGCCTGATAAGATGCAAGAAACAAAGCAAGATAAGACTGAGACTAATAATAAACGTGTAGTTGGCGTTTCTAGTTTGGTTGTAATTGCGATGTTCGGTTTTGGCTTCGCACTGATACCCCTTTACGATGTGTTTTGTGATGTTTTAGGCATAAACGGTAGCTACCAGACAATTGAGGATGGTACCTATGATGCTAAAGCAGAAACAGAACGAGCGTTAAAGAATGGTGTAGATGAGTCACGTACCATCACCATGCAGTTCCTGGTTACGGATAACGATGCTCTTGATTTGGAATTCAAGTCACGGACCAAGAGTTTGACCATGAATCCAGGTCAGATAAAAGAGGTGAGTTATTACGTAAAAAATCGTTCTAACAAACCGATGGTACTGCAGGCTATACCAGATATTACGCCGAACATGGCTAAGAAGTACCTGGCGAAGATCGAGTGCTTTTGTTTTAAAAAGCAGACTTTACAACCAGGCGAAGAAAAAGAAATGCCTTTACGTTTTGTAGTTAACTCGGCATTGCCGGAAAAGTTTCCGGTTCTGACTATGACGTATCGATTTATCGATCTGAACTACAAGGCCGGAGTTGATACGAAATCAGGTTATCTACAGACTGTACAAGTAGATAGCACGTTAAACGATATTAATTAAATATAAGTGAGAGAAGAGGGGTAAACATGTCAGACTCTAAATATTATTTGCCCGAGCCGAGTCACTGGCCTTTGGTCGGTTCAATAGGCTTGTTTGTCACCACATTCGGGTTTGCATTTGCACTATTAAATTACAATGCACCTGTTGAAGAGGGTGGCGGTACTATTGGCAACCTTATGGTGATGTACATTGGTATGGCTATCATTGCCTTTATGATGTTCGGTTGGTTTGGAACCGTCATTCGTGAGAGCGAAGCAGGCAAATACAACGCACAGGTAGATACTTCATTCCGCATGGGCATGATGTGGTTCATCTTCTCTGAAGTTATGTTCTTCGCAGCATTCTTTGGTGCACTGTTTTATATCCGTCAGTTATCTATTCCCTGGCTAGCTGGTGAAGGTAACAATGCCATGACGAATGAGTTGCTTTGGCCTAGCTTTGATGGCGGTTGGGCATCAGATGGTAAGGCGATGGTTAGCCCTAATCCGGAGGCCTATCCAACACCAAAAGCTGTTGTCGGCGCCTGGGGTATTCCTCTGGTGAATACTATTCTTCTGATTGCATCAAGTTTCACATGCACGTTTGCTCACCACGCCCTTAAAAAGGATGCGCGTAGCAAAATGATCACCTGGATGATTGTTACACTGGCGCTTGGTTTTATCTTCCTTGGTTTCCAGATTTACGAATATAGCCATGCAATTAATGATCTTGGTCTAACGTTGTCCAGTGGTACATATGGTTCAACCTTCTACATGCTGACTGGTTTCCACGGTGCGCACGTAACCATTGGTGCAATTATGCTAACAATCATGACACTGCGTATGATTAAAGGTCACTTTACACCGAAGAATCACTTCGCATTTGAAGCTGCCGCCTGGTACTGGCACTTTGTTGATGTGGTTTGGGTAGGACTATTTATCTTTGTTTATGTTCTCTAAGCAAAGAAGATAAGTTGAATAAAAAGGCGCCGTTTTGCGGCGCCTTTTTTAATGGCTATTTCTGTTTTTGTTCAGACTTAATTTGGTCACTGATTTGATCAACAATAGCAGGGTGAGGATTGGTTTTCAGATAGCCCATTTTGGTGCTGATAACGATGACGATGATTAACGCCAGTGATAGCACAACACGTATGGTCAGGGCATTTACGGTACGCTTAGTTTCACCCTTGTCCTTAACTAGTGTAAAAAGTGCTGAAAACAGACTAATGACGATTAGCCCCAACAAAACGAGTATAACGATTTTCATGATAATTCCCCTGAATACACTCCTCCTATTATAAACGATCTATTAATCTCATGCGTATCGGTCCCTTTCAGTTTCGTCCCAAAATAGTCCCAACGCTTATCACGTTGATTCTTTTGCCGATACTTATCTCCTTAGGCCTCTGGCAGTTAAGCCGCACCGAAGAAAAGCGGGTTATATTGCAAGAACAAGCGCTTAAGCTAGAAATGCCGCCACAGACCATTACGGGTAAAGCTGATTCACTAGAGGATATCGAGTATCGTAAGCTCATGGTGACCGGAAAATTCCTACCCGATTACCATATTCTGGTTGATAACAAAGTGCACCAGGGACAGGTAGGATTTTATGTGGTAACACCACTACAAATTGATGGAACTGAGGTTTGTGTATTGGTCAACCGTGGTTGGGTAAAGGCGACTGATAGCCGCGATGTTTTGCCTGCCATTAATACGCCTGATAAAAATGTTACCGTGACCGGTATCGCCAAGATTAACACCAAGGATGTTGTTAGTTTCAATGAGCAGAACCGCTTAGGTAATGATTGGCCTGCATTGGTCCGTTGGTTAGATATTGAGGAACTTGATAAGGATATTCCGTATAATCTCAAACCATTTTTGTTGTTACAGGCTCCAGAGCCAAGGCAAGACTATGTGCGTGACTGGAAGCAGATCAACTCTCCGCCTGAAAAAAATATGAGTTATGCGGTCCAGTGGTTTAGCCTGGCAACAGCATTATTATTAATTTTTATTTTTGTGAACACGAAGCGCCTTAAAAAATAGGCATAAATTGAGATAAAGAGTAGGTCTGATTATGAGTGAACCACAACCTGTAAAAAAACGATCGCGTATTACCCTCGTGCTTTTAATTGGTGTTTTTGTCGCACCTATTTTATTGGCTTATATAGTTCACAAGAATAAGTCTTTACAGCCTGAATCAAAAAGTACCGGTACGGTAATATCTCCTGCCAGACCATTACCGGAGTTTAGCCTCAACACACAAAGTGGCAGTGAATTTCAAACTAAAGATATCCGTGGTAAGTGGTCGTTTGTTTATGTTCTTAACGGCGTATGTGATGAAAATTGTAAACTGAATTTATTGAAGACTAGAAATGCAAAATTAGCCCAGGGCGCAGAAGGTACCCGAGTTAACTATTATCTGCTTAGCTCTCAAAAAATTAAAGATCAGACGCTGTTAGAGCAGTTTACAAAAGAACACCCGAAGATGATTATTCTATTCGGTGGTGAATCAGAACTAGAAAAAATCATTAATACATTTAAAGATGATAAGGTTAAATCTGTAATAGATGCACAGCGAGTCTATCTACTTGATCCTGCGGCCAATTATATGATGTTTTTTGAAACAGGTTTTAATCCGCTTGGGATCATGGAAGATTTGAAACTTTTGCTTAAGGCATCACAGATTGGGTAAAACCAACAAAAGTGGTAAACTATGTAGCCTATGACTGAGCAAGTAGACAGCAATGTAGAATTAGGCTGGTCACGTAATTGGCGTGACTATTATGATCTATGTAAGCCCAAGGTTGTTTTCCTGATCGTGTTTACTGCGATCGTCGGTATGGTCCTGGCCGTTCCAACCTTCTCTGGTCTGCTTGATCACCTGAATGGTTTGATCTTTGGCACCCTTGGCATTGGTCTCGCGGCAGCCTCCGCTGCAGCTATTAATCAGGTTGTCGATCAAAAGGTCGATGCCGATATGCAACGTACCAATAAGCGCCCCATCCCGACTGGCCACTTGTCCAATCGTCATGCACTCATCTTTGCCTTTATCATCGGTACTATTGCGATGGCGATACTGGTTGCGTTGGTAAATGTTCTGACTGCGGTGTTAACCTTTTTGTCGTTAATCGGTTATGCCGTGATCTACACCATGTACCTGAAACGTGCGACACCACAGAATATTGTTATTGGCGGTGCCGCCGGTGCGGCACCACCGGTGTTAGGCTGGACTGCGATCACCGGTACTATTGATCCCAACAGCCTATGGTTGTTCTTGATCATTTTTGCCTGGACGCCACCTCATTTCTGGGCGTTGGCGATCCATCGTCGCGATGAATATGCCAAGGTCGATATTCCAATGTTGCCGGTGACCCATGGTATTGAATTTACCCGCCTGCATGTTCTGCTCTATACGATCGTGCTCATTATCGTTACCATATTTCCCTACCTGGTGAAGATGACGGGTGCCTTCTATTTGGTCTCGACCCTGATCTTAGATGGTATTTTTCTGTTTTATGTGATTAAGCTGCAGAAAAGCCTAAAAGATGGGATTGCGATGAAAACCTTTGGTTTTTCAATCATTTACCTGATTCTGTTATTTGCCGTTCTACTTATCGACCACTATATCCCGTACTAAACTAAGAAAAATTTATTTCATTGTAACTCTTTGTTTTACTAGATTTATTTCAGGTAATGTCTGGATATTCACAAATTTCTGTTGATCCCGAAATCCCCTATAAATTATCATATAAGGATATTCTAATTAACAGTCAACTGGCGCTTTTTCAGGCCGATACTATGCTATTTGGGGCAATCTAGGTATGTCAGCTATGAGCGAGACTAACGTGCAACCCTACAACTATGGAATTATCCGTCTTTTCACGATAATGGCCATCGTCTGGGGTGTTCTTGGAATGTTTGCCGGTGTGTACATCGCACTGGAATTAACATGGCCAATTTTTAATTTAGATACACCAGCCATTACATTTGGACGTCTGCGTCCAGTACATACAACGTTGGTTATCTTTGGCTTTGGCGGTAGTGCGTTATTCGCTACTTCTTACTATGTCGTGCAACGGACCTGTCAGGTTCGTTTGTCATCTGACGTAATGGCCAATATCACTTTCTGGGGCTGGCAGACCTCGATCGCCTTAGCCGTGATTAGTTACATGGCAGGTTTCACTCAGGCCCGTGAATATGCGGAAATGGTTTGGCCGATTGATATTTTGATTGCCGTGACCTGGGTGACTTATTTTATTGTCTTTGTGCATACATTGGCCCGTAGGACTCAGCCCCATATTTATGTAGCTAACTGGTTCTTTGTTGCCTTTATCCTGGCAACAGCAATCTTGCATATCTTTAATAATATGGAAGTGCCTATCAGTTTGTTTAGCTTAAAGTCATATAGCTTGCATGCTGGTGTACAGGATGCGATGACACAGTGGTGGTATGGACACAACGCTGTAGGCTTCTTCCTGACTGCCGCCTTCCTCGGCATGATGTACTATTTTGTACCGAAGCAGGCAGGCCGCCCTGTTTACTCTTATCGTTTGTCGATCATCCATTTCTGGGCCTTAGTGTTCTTATATATGTGGGTAGGTGCACATCACTTACACTGGACAGCATTGCCGGATTGGACTTCGACACTGGCGGCTACATTTTCAATCCTGCTGTTACTACCTTCATGGGGCGGTATGATCAACGGCATCATGACCTTGTCCGGCGCCTGGGATAAATTGAGAAGCGATCCAGTTATTCGTTTCTTGATCGTCGCGCTTTCTTTTTATGGTATGTCGACCTTTGAAGGTCCTCTGATGTCGCTCAAGAGTGTCAATGCCTTATCGCATTACACTGACTGGACAATTGGCCACGTACACTCAGGTGCACTGGGCTGGGTGGCGATGGTTACCTTTGGTTCCTTCTATCACCTTATCCCAAGACTTTGGGAGACGAAGATGTATAGTGATCGTTTGATCTTCTTGCACTTCTGGTTAGCCACGATTGGTATTGTTCTATATATCAGTGCGATGTGGGTCGCTGGTGTTGGTCAGGGTCTCATGCTGCGTGCATTCGACGAATACGGCAACCTTGCTTATACCTTCATTGAGACCGTAGAGTTTCTGAAGAATCCATATGCAATTAGAGCATTAGGTGGTGCCTTCTTTCTAATCGGCATCGTCATCATGGCTTACAACGTATTTATGACTATACGCCAGAGCCGTATTGAACGGGTTGCCCTGGAAGCAAAAATTGCTGCCAAGTTGGCAAAAGCTTAAGACTGGAGTGAATTTAGAATGAAACATGAAAAGATTGAAACTCATGCCGGTCTGCTAATCGTTCTGACTCTGATTGTGATCAGTGTTGGTGGTCTGGTTGAAATTTTACCGCTATATTTTATCGACGAAACGATTGAAGAAGTAAAAGTTTCGGGCAAAGAGACAGTGCGTCCGTATACGCCATTAGAATTGCTTGGTCGTGATTTATATCAACGTGAAGGCTGTTATACATGCCACTCACAAATGATTCGACCGTTCCGTGATGAAAAACTGCGCTATGGGCATTACTCACTGGCTGCAGAATCGAAATATGACCACCCCTTCCAATGGGGCTCGAAAAGGACAGGTCCTGATCTGGCGCGTGTCGGTAAAAAATATTCGAACGAATGGCATGTTCAGCATTTGATCGCACCTCGCTCAGTTGTTAAAGAATCGATCATGCCTAACTACGGTTGGTTGATTGAGACACCATTAGAGTTCAAAGACATAAGCGATCGCTTACGGGCTTTGAAATTAGTTGGAGTGCCATATTCTGAAACTGAAGCAGAATATGAGGCTAACGTAGAACGTTTTGGTGAAGAGGTTGCTAAGCAACTTGAGATTATCAATGCTGAAGACAACCTGATCGAACAGGCTGTTACTAACAACTATGATGGCATTACTGCAGAGATCACTGAAATGGAAGCGATGGTTGCTTATCTTCAAGTGCTAGGCACCATGGTTGACTTCAAGCAGTTTGACGATGGCTATTTCGCAACATTCAGGTAATTGATTATGTTTGAGTGGTTAAACTGGTTTACAGATATGCAGAACACCAAGCCACTTGCACTGGTGCTATTTTTCACCTGTTTCGTTGGAATTATTGCTTATGTATATCTAGGAAAAAAACGTAGCAAACGATTTGAAGAGTATCGCTTTATCCCTCTAGAAGATGAAGCGGATCGGAATCAAGAGAATTAAAATATGAGTAAAGAGAAGCAAAGTCGTACAGTACAAACCACAGGACATGCCTGGGATGGTGACATTCAGGAATTTAATAACCCACTACCGACCTGGTGGTTGTGGGGATTTTATGCAACTGTTGTTTTTGCGATAGTCTACTGGATCTTTTATCCGGCCTGGCCGATAGGTGATGACTATACCAAGGGTATTGGTAATGAGATCGAATATACGACTAAAGATGGCAAGACCGTAACTACACACTGGAATACGCGTGCCTTATACGAGCGTGATTTGCAGGAAGCGCGTGCAGTAAGCGATAAGTTTGCAGCCTCACTTAAGGACGTTGGTTATGCTGATATTCTGAAGGATGCGGATAAAAGTAACTATGCCACCTCTGCAGCAAATGTTCTATTTGCAGACAACTGTGCTGGCTGTCATCAACCTGGTGGCGCTGGTTTGCCAGGGCATTATCCAAGCCTTGTCGATGATGACTGGATCTGGGGTAGTAGTTATGAAAAAGTTGAAGAGACAATTCGTAAAGGTAGACAAGGCATCATGCCTGGATTTTCTGCCAGCCTAAAGGATGCCCAAGTAAGTGATGTCGCAGAATATGTGCTAAGTCTTTCTGGTGAGAGCGTTGATGACGAGATGGTCAAACGTGGTCAAAAGATATTCCATGGCGATGCAGGTTGTGTCGTATGCCATACCAAGACCGGTCAGGGAAATATTGACATGGGTTCTGCAAATCTGACAGATCAGATTTGGACAGTTGCGAATATCAATACCAAATCAGATCATGACAAAAAGCTTGTTGCAGTCAAGAAAATTATTAACAACGGAATTAATCGTAGTATGCCTGCATGGGAAAAACGATTTACAGATACGGAGATCAAGATGTTGACACTTTATGTTCATCAGTTAGGTAGCAGTAACTAATTTACTACATTTTTGGGCAACTCCAGCTAAATTATTCAAGCTGGAGTTGTCCTGTCTTAAATCGGAATATGTTAAATGTCAGAGCAGACTGCCTATGTGGATAAACGTATTCCGGTCTATCCAAGATCGGTTAAGGGTGTATTCCGTAATTTAAAAACCGCGATATTGATTTTTGCATATGGTGTGTACTTCATTCTGCCGTGGCTTCCCTGGAACCGTGAAACTGGTCCTAGTCAGACTGTATTATTTGACATTGAAGACAGACGATTCTACATCTTTGATCTAGTTGTATATGCGCAAGATATATTTTGGCTGGCTGGTTTTCTAATCATTGGTGCATTTTTATTATTTTTTGTTACCGGTATTCTAGGTCGTGTTTTCTGTGGGTATTTTTGTTTCCAGACATTATGGACCGATGTGTTCATATTTATTGAACGCCTCATACAAGGTGAGCGTAATGCACGCATTAAGCTTGCCAAGTCAGAATGGAGTGCGCGTAAGTATTTTTTAAAAATTTCGACATGGCTGGCGTGGCTACTTGTTTCGTTTTGGACCGGCTTATCGTTTACCCTGTATTGGGGCGAGGCGGGTCAGCTTGTTATCGATATTTTCACAGGACAAGCACCATTTCCTGCGTACGCAACGACTTTATTTCTGACTTTAACTACGCTGGTGATGGCGGGACTTGCCCGTGAACAGGTATGCACTTATATGTGCCCCTATGCTCGATTTCAGGGTGCCATGTTTGATCAGGATACGTTGGTTGTTGCCTATGATGACATTCGTGGTGAACGTAGTCAGGCCAGGACAAAACCGACTAAAGAAAATCTACCACATGATTTTCGTGTAAAGAATGAAATAGGCGACTGTATTGATTGTGGTTATTGTGTTCAGGTCTGCCCGGTTGGTATTGATATAAGAAATGGCTTGCAATATCAATGCATATCTTGTGCGCTGTGTATTGATGCTTGTAATACCATGATGGACACGATCAAATATCCACGCGGCTTGATAAAATATACCTCGGAAGTACAACAGACCAATAAGAAGCATAATTGGTTCAAATTAAAAAACATCGGTTATGCCCTGGCCTTAATTATCGTTAGTAGTGTATTGGTTTCTGCTATTTTGAATCGACAGGGATCCGAGTTACATGTGCAGCAAATACGCCAGCCACTTTATATCACACTGTCTGATGGTTATATACAGAATCGCTTTAGTATCAAGATTTTCAATAAACAGAATAAACCACAGGATTATGCATTGATAACTAGTGGATTGGAGCATGCTAGAATTGAAGTTAAACCCTCCGGTCATTTTACGGTTGAAAGTGGTGAAAGCGTCACGCTCAATGCACGTGTTTCGGTTGATCCGGAGCTAGTGAAAGATGAACAGGAAATTTTCCAATTTGTATTAGTGAATCGTAACAGCAAGAATCGAATCGCTGTTGATGCACAGATATTTCTTCCAGAGTAACGTTTTTTATGGATAGCCAAACACGATGAATTTATTAATCAGTCTTCCAGCCGGTATTCTTTTGATAATGACAATTTGTTTGTTATTAGCTCGGTATACTAAAAGTTCGGCTTATGCGATAGGTGGTCTAATCGCTTTGATGGTAATAATGGTCTACGGCATGCTGGCAGCGATAAGCTGGCCAGGGGCGGATGTCTTTGCCATTCATATTGCACTATATCTATTAACTGTCTATGGCATGACAATTGTTGCGGCTCAGCGCCAAAAAAAATCAATACAAAGCAATGCCTCTGGCAATAAATCAAAATTGCATTGGGCGCCGGTGACTCTATTCGTATTCTTCGGCATTATTCTGGTGACGGACTCTGTATTAATTCTATTGGCACAAAGTGGCATGAACCCAGAATGGGCGAGACTGATATTGCCAGAACCACGGGGTAAGGGAAAAGTTCGTTCAGTCTTTCCTGGTACTGTTAGCCATGACTTTCGAGAGAAAAGCAGCCAATTTAATCAGTATAAAGAACAGCGCGAACAACAGGTCGAGTTAGGTTGGATAGTGAACGTTGGCTGGAAAAATGATGCCTATAGTAATGTCGTTAATACATTATTCGTTGAGATTAAACAAAGTGATGGAAGCTATTTAAGCAATGCTGAGGTGACGGCACTTTTTTTCTATCCAGCAGATACAAAATTTGATCAGGTACATACCTTATCGAGCGATGAATCAGGTCTCTATCGTTCTGATGTAACCTTGGCTAATCCTGGTGACTGGGATATGGTACTAAATATACGACACAAGAACGGCGAGTATGAGATGCGTACCAGAACAACCATTCAGCAGGCTAATGAGTAAAGACAAGCAACGCTGCTTTCACTGTGATCTACCTGTGCCAAAAGGGGCAGAATATTCTGTGACTATCGATGGCGTAGATCGCCCGATGTGCTGTCCAGGCTGTGAGGCTGTGGCACAAGCAATTGTCGATAATGGTCTCACTAGTTTCTACCAATATAGAACTGATAGCAGTAACTTATCTCGTGAGCTGGTCCCTGATGAGCTGGCCAACCTGGATTTATATGATAATCCTGCAATTCAAAAAAACTTTGTACGTGAATCAGACAACTCAGATTCAAATCACCATGTTAAACAGGCAGCATTAATTTTAGAAGGTATTGTTTGTGCTGCCTGTGTCTGGTTGAGTGAACATCATGTCATGCAGTTGCCGGGTGTAAAAAGTTTTCAGGTAAATTACTCAACCCATCGGGCTCAGGTCGAGTGGGATGACGAGCAAATCAAACTGAGTCAGATACTCAAGGCGATATCAGAAATTGGATACCGTGCCCATCCGCTGGATCCTAATCGCCAGGAACAACTCTATAAAAAAGAGCGCTCACAGGCTATTCGACGTATGGCAGTTGCCGGATTTGGTGCTATGCAAGTGATGATGCTAGCAGTTGCCCTTTATGCGGGTGACTACAAAGGCATGGAGATCAATCTTGAGCGTTTTCTTCGCTGGGTCAGTTTGTTTATTACTACGCCGGTTCTTTTGTATTCGACCAAGCCATTCTTTGTTGCTGCCTGGCGAGATTTAAAGCTACGAACATTGGGCATGGATGTACCTGTTGCCCTCGCAATCGGCGGTGCCTATGCAGCGAGTTTGTGGGGGACAGTTACAAACACAGGTGAAGTCTATTTTGACTCAGTCACTATGTTCACATTTTTCCTGCTTACAGGACGTTACCTGGAAATGACTGCACGACAGCGTGCCGGGCGCTCTGCTGAAGAGCTTGTGAAATTAATTCCTGCGATGGCGACACGGGTCGAAGGAAGCAATCAGTCAGTTATTGCAGTGAGTGAATTATCAGAGGGCGATATTATCCTGGTTAAGCCCGGCGAAAGTATTCCTGCTGATGCCATTGTTATAGAAGGAACCTCAAGTGTAGACGAATCCTTGTTAACAGGTGAAAGCATGCCAATACGATATAGCGCTGGTGACAAGGTGGTGGGCGGCAGTGTCAATATCGAAAGTGTTTTAAAGTTAGAGGTGAAAGCAATTGGACAGGATACAGTTTTGGCATCTGTGCAGCGCCTGTTGGAACGTTCACAGAGTGAAAAGCCGCGTCTGGCGCAAATGGCAGATAAGGTCGCAAGTTATTTTGTCTTTGCTATTTTGCTAATCGCCCTGTCCGTCGGTCTTTTCTGGTGGTCGATGGATTCGGCAGATACATTCTGGATCGTCATTTCCGTACTGGTGGTTACCTGTCCCTGTGCTCTCTCGCTGGCAACCCCGACTGCATTAACTGTTGCGACCGGTCAGTTAACACGACTCGGTATGTTAACTACGCGTGGTCATGCGCTTGAGACTCTTTCACAAGTTAGCCATGTTGTGTTTGATAAAACCGGCACCCTGACCCAGGGAAAATTGAAGTTAGTCGAGATTAAAACATACAACACAGGTAAATATAATCGAGATGAATGTTTAAAAATCGCCAGCTCGCTTGAACACTTCTCGGAACACCCAATTGCTAAAAGTATCATCCATGCACAGCATGATGAAGGACTAACAGAGGTTTATCCTGTAACAGGTTCTGAAAACTCACCAGGTAGAGGTCTAAAGGGAAAGATTAACGATCAATACTTTTATATTGGTAATGTTGAATATATAAAAGAACAGACTCAAGTTGCTGCTAAGTTTACTGATGATGAGCAAGTGCAAGTAGTGTTAGCTTCAAGCGAACATGTGCTCGGAGTATTTCAATTTGAAGACAGTTTACGCGAAAGCGCGAAGCAAACAATTGATAGTTTGGTTGAGCTCGGGATCAAAACGCTTATCCTCAGTGGTGATCGCCAGGCAAATGTTGATAAGCTGGCACATGAACTCAACATAACTCAAGCCATCGGTGGGCTTTCGCCTCAACAAAAACTTGATTATCTGGATGAGCTTCAGGAATCTGGTGCAATAGTTGCCATGGTGGGGGATGGGATTAATGATGCGCCGGTTCTATCCAAGGCTCAAGTCTCGGTTGCGATGGGGCAGGGTACCCAGATCGCACAGGCCAGTGCCGATATGATTTTGTTATCCAATGATTTGGAACATCTGGTTGACGGTATTCATATGTCGCGACGTATGCAGAGCATTATTCGACAAAACCTCACATGGGCACTGGTCTATAATGTAATTGCGCTGCCATTGGCAGCGGCAGGTTGGGTCGCACCCTGGATGGCGGCGATAGGTATGTCGATGAGTTCGTTAATCGTAGTGATCAATGCACTCCGCCTAAACCGAGCGGGGCCGAATCAGCCAGGTGCTCATGCGCCAAGCAGTGATGGCGATCAACCCAAATCAAACAGTCTCGACCATCAGGTGGCTCAGTGAATATTCTTTATTTATTAATACCGCTCGGCCTGGTGTTGTTGGGGATAGCCGTTTGGGCATTCATGTGGGCAGTGCGTAGTGGCCAGTTCGAGGACCTGGAAGGCCCGGCCCATCGAATTCTCATGGATGACGATGAGATTGCCCAGCACCGAGCGACTGTACAGGATATCCAGGACCCAGATTTAGAGCCCGATAAAGACAGATCGGGTACGTCTGACGCCGGCAAGGCGGATACCCCCTTGCAAGATAAGGGCAAGTAAATTAGTATTTCCTAATACATGATTCACACTGATCACTAAGAGTACAGGTAACGATATGAAAGAGATGTTCACATTCCAGAACTTTCCAATGGCCATTATTGTAGGCTTGATTGCATTTTCATGGTTTATACTGCTGACTGTTCTATTTGCATAAGAAAACCGGTTCTCACTCCCTCCAATAATCTTCACAGAGTTAGCGATAAAACCTCATTTATAATCTAGAAATTGAGGCTAAGCTAATGCTTTTCCGACTTTTTCCGCTAATATTATTATGATTTTGCGAAAAGAAAGAGTCACTTAGTGCTATATGGATATTCGCCCATTGCTGCGGCGCGTCTGCTCGGCCTGCGCCCGAGGTTTTGGCTTGCTTGTCTGATTTTGATTAGTCCTCTGATCGTCAGGGCAGAGGCCGTAACGGATGTACGCGTATTAATCGATGTGTCGGGCAGCATGAAGAAGAATGATCCCAGGAATTTACGCACGCCGGCTCTAGAAATGCTAGTTGGGCTCCTGCCAGAAAATACAAAAAGCGGAATTTGGACCTTTGGGCGCTATGTCAATATGCAAGTCAAGCTGGGTAAAGTGAACAAGGATTGGAAAAGACTGGCAATGGCAGAGGCGAAGAAGATTCATTCACGGGGTCTTTACACCAATATCGAAGAAGCGGTTAAACGTTCAACGACTGATTGGACCAAACCTGATCCTGGCTATGAGCGGCATCTGATCTTACTAACTGATGGTATGGTCGACATTGGCAAAGACGCGCGACTCAACGAACAATCACGACGCCGACTGCTTAATGATATTCTTCCGCGCCTTGAGGGCGCTGACGTCACGATTCACTCCATCGCCTTGTCTCAACATGCCGATGCAGAACTACTGAATACGCTGTCAGGTGCAACCAAAGGCTCATTTGAGCAGGTCGACAATGCAGAACAGTTGCAGCGAATTTTTTTAAAGCTGTTTGAAAAATCCGTCAAGCCTGACACGCTACCGATTGAAGATAACAAATTTACTGTTGATAAACATGTCAGCGACATCACCGTCTTAATTTTTCGCGCGAAAGATTCTCCGGCGACACAATTAACCACACCGGCAGGCAAGAACTGGTCAGCTAAGAAGCATCCCGATGCTGTGAATTGGCATCATGATGAAGGTTATGATCTGGTCACAGTTAAGGGACCGGCTGCTGGTGAATGGAATTTACAGGCGAAAGTCGATCCAGATAACAGAGTAATGGTGGTAAGTAACCTAAGTTTGAAGGTCGATAAATTGCCAAATACGATCATGTTGGGTGATGAGTTTGATGTGCGTACGCGTTTACTTGAAGAAGGTAAAACAGTTACGCATAAGAATCTGCTAGAGAAGACAAACTTTATAGTTAAACTCGTAAGTAAGGCTGGTGAGATTGAAAAGACAGCGCTCGAAGATAATGGTGAAGTTCCTGATGTTATTAAGGGCGATGGTATTTATAGTAAATCAATCGATAACATTGGGGTTGCAGGGGAGTACGAATTATCAGTGCAAGCAAGAAGTTTGACTTTCGAACGTGCTATCCAGCACAGCTTACAGGTGCATGATAGTCCTGCCAACATCGCGATAACTCAGGCGGCTGACAACAAGCCGTTTACTCTCAGCATAAAACCGCATGCGGGTCTGATTAGACCTGAGTCAGTATCCATGCAGGTGACATTACCTGGTGGTGAAACACAAATCGTGAAACAGGGAGACGACCACACCTGGACCATCGATGTTCCTGAAAAATATGCGAATAAGAAATTTACACTGACATTAGCCGGTACGCGTTATACAGATGAACCTATCAAGATGGATTTTGAAAATGTGTTAGCTGTGACCGATAAGGCACAGTCTCTGGCATTAAAAGTTGCGCCTAAGAAAGCAGATGAAAAGCCTGAAGTAAAAAAAGATGAAAATGTAAGTGATGATGAGAAAGCCGATGACGAAGTGGCTGATGCAGAGTCAGCCGGCGAAGATGCTACAGAAGAAGAAGGCTTTAATTGGCTTTTGGTCATCGCAATGATTATCGGTGTTAACGTAATTGTGATTGGCGGTGGATGGTTTGCCTTTAAGACCTGGAAAAAACGTCAACTAACACAAGAGGGCGCCGTTGAGGCGGCATTAACCAATGAGTGAATTCTTAACAGGTTTAATGGTTGTCCTTTCTCAAATAGGCGTAGTCTTAGCCCTGGCTGCTGTGGTTACTATCTTTCTATTTATCAGGCGTAAACAGAAAGATAACTCTTTGTGTAAGCGCTTTATAGAATTGCTCAAACAAAAAGAGGGTGGCAGAAAGGATAAGTTAATCGAGGCGCTACAGAAAGTTCATAATATGAATGATGAGCTTGCAGATCAAACTGCTAAGTCCATGTTAAGCAGTGAAAAGAGAATATATAATCATGTGTTAAAGCTCTTTATGGGACATGATCGCGATGCCCTGGCAGAGGTGCAGAAAGATGTGGAAAGTATGGCCAGTGCATACCGAAAGTTAATCGCTACTGTTGAGAGTGACTCTCCCGTTGAGCATGGAGAAAGCCCAAAACATAATGCTCAAATGCGAGCTGCGATGAAACAACTCACCGCAGAACGCGATAAGCTTCAGCAAGACCTTGATGAAGCGATGCTATCGATGGAAAATATGCTGAAGGAATACACTCAGATGTATTCAGGCGGCGGTGCTAAAAAAGAAGGTCTGAAACATATTGAAAATGAACTTGGGCAGCTCAAACAAAAGATCGAAGAGAACCTGGTAGAAGTTAGTGATGATGACGAAGAAGATATTCCAGATTTAACACCCCCGGAAAAAAATAAAGAAGCAGAATAAAAAACGCCGTCAAAAGACGGCGTTTTTGTGCATGGACGTGCTTATTTAAAAAGTCTAACTTAAAGCATTCCTAAGCTTCTTCATCGCATTGTTCTCAATTTGACGAATACGTTCAGCTGATACGCTGTACTCATCTGCGAGTTCCTGCAATGTGGTTTTACTTTCTTCTAACCAGCGACGCTTCACAATGTCCTGACTACGATCATCAAGAGAGGAGAGTGCGTTAATCAAGCGTGTCTTGTTATGCGACTCCCATTCTGTGTTTTCAAATTGCTCAGCAGGTCCTTCAGAGTTGTCCTGTAAATAGGCTGCAGGTGCAGTAGGACTGTCTTCATCATCGTCATCGCGTAAGTCAAAACCGATATCTTGACCGCTCATGCGTGATTCCATTTCCAGGACTTCTTTGGTTGATACACCAAGGTCTTTGGCTACCTGCTGAACTTCAGCGTGGTTAAACCAGCCAAGTCGTTTCTTAGAGCTACGCAGGTTAAAGAACAATTTACGTTGCGCTTTAGTTGTTGCAACTTTAACGATTTTCCAGTTGCGTAAAATAAACTCATGAATTTCTGCACGAATCCAGTAAACCGCAAACGATACCAGTCGAACGCCGACATTGGGGTCGAAACGCTTAACTGCTTTCATTAAACCGATGTTACCTTCCTGAATCAGGTCCTGCTGTGCAAGTCCATACCCAGAGTAACCTCGGGCAATGTGCGCGACAAATCGAAGATGCGCCATAATTAGCTGACGCGCTGCATCAAGATCATTTTCCTCAGTGAGTCGGAAAGCCAGGGCCTTCTCTTCTTCAGCACTTAAGACATCAATACCCGATATGGCCTGCATATAGGCATCGAGACTACCGGCTGGAACTGGCAAATGCATGTCTAGTGTTTTACTCATGGATTCTGTAACCCCCGTACATTAGGATGGATTAATACTAGCACTCCCAATCATAGAGTGCCAAACTTTCTAGAAGTTCACAGGAAAATAGAGAAATTTCAGCTGCTTACCCACAATTTTTAGTGGGTAAAGGTTGGCACAGCCTCAGAAAGGCCAGCATCATCATTCCAGGGTGAGGCAGTGGGGCCGTCGGCGGTATATATATAGATACGATTACGGCCGTTTTCCTTGGCCATATACAGGGCTTTATCAGCGATGGAGATAAACTTGGTTAAATTTTCATCAGGATGGTCGGCCGTGCAAGCCAGTCCAATACTCACGGTGATCTCCACACCCGCGGGTTTCATGCTGGCTAAATCGCTACGCAGCATTTCTGCACGTTCCAACATCTGATCGGCGTTGAGATTAGGCAATAACAAGCAAAATTCCTCGCCGCCAAAGCGCACCACCATGCCGTCCTTGAATGAGGCATTGAGTTTTTCTCCAAGCTCGGCCAGGACGTGGTCACCGGTAATATGGCCCAGGGTATCGTTTATCTGTTTGAAATGGTCGATATCAATCAGCATCGCCCAGACAGGCTGATTGTCAGTGTTATTGATGTATTCTTCGCCATTGTCCACCAGGTAGCGTTTTGAGCGAACCCCGGTCAGGCTATCTGTCACCGCTATCCAGCGCATGGCCTCGGCCTGCTCCTTGAGTGCATCATATTGGTGTTTGATGAGCAATAAGGCCCTGACTCGGGCAATCAGGACTTCCTCAACGATAGGCTTGTTAACGAAGTCATTGGCCCCGGCATGAAATACTTCGACCTGGGTTTGAGGCTCTTCGGAACTGGTGAGTACTAGCACAGGCATTTCTTGCTGTGACATGTGCATTTTGGCTCGGATGGCATGTAGCAAATCACCCCCGGTCATATCACCTTCCAGGATGAAGTCGGTGATGACCATGTCGTAGTCATCCAGGCTGTGTTCGTTCCCATGTTTTTCTTGCAGCATGCCCAGGGCCTCTTCGCCTGCTGAAAAGCGGCTGACTTTGAGTCCATGTTTTTCGAGTATTTTCTGGATTACTGCAGCGGCGGTGGCACTGTCTTCAACAAACAGGATATGGCCAATCAAGCCAGAGTGGCGCTGTACGAAGGAACGGATAAAACCACCGAAGGCCTTGTAGCCCTGGGATTTATCAAAATAATCGGTTACCCCGGCCTCAAATCCCTCTCGCAGTAATCGGGAATCGGCATCGCCAGAGACGACAATAATGGGGATATAGCTATGGCTCTTGGAGGCCCGTATTTGGCGGCTCAGCTCCAGGCCGTCCATATCGGGAAGCATCAACGCGGTGGAGACCAGGTCATATTTGCTGTGATCCAGTAGAGTAAGCACTTCCTCACCGGTAGCACAGGGGTATACCTCGGCATTAGTGACCTCTTCTTGCAAAATTCGGGTCAATATGGCGCGGGTCACTGAGGAGCCGTCCACTACAATAATGCGTGTTTTATGTTCGTTCATCATGATGCTATTACTCTATCCATATAATTCATTATAGCCGTGTCGCTGGCCTGAGGGCCTGTGTGGCCAGGAAATATATATAAAACTAAATCATTATAGTTAGCGGGGTTCGATTTCGCGCAAGTGACGACCCACGGCAATCCAGGAGCCACTCAAGCCAAGGCCAATACTCAAAACCAGTATGGTTATTATCGTACCAAAATCCATTTTATGAAGGGCGAATTGACTTTGATAGAGGCCGGCCAGGTCCTCCACTGGCCCGCTCATCAGATACAGGCTCAGGAAGACCAGCACGATGGCAATGAAACCACCGATAAAACCATACCAGAAGCCTGTGTAGAGGAAGGGACGGCGGATAAAGGCATCGGTTCCGCCAATCAGCTTGACGATAACAATTTCGTCACGTCGGTTCTGGATAGCGAGCCGAATCGTGTTGCCGACCACTAGCAAGACGCCGATGGAGAGCATGATACCCAGGATCACAATGCCCTGGCTGACGATATCCATGATGGCGAACAAGCGTTGTACCCACTCACTATCGAGTTGTACCAGATCGACCTGTTTATATTTACCCAGTTGCTTGGCCAGGGCCTCTAATTGCTCAGCGTTATTAAAGCGTAGGTCCGGGGTGACCACTAAGGTAGCGGGGATGGGATTGTCATCCAGTGCCTTGAGTGCCGTATCGTAGCCGGTACGTTGCTTGAATTCCTCGAGTCCTTTTTCACTGGAGATGTACTCGACCTCAGCGACCTCATCCAGTTTGTGGATCTTATTTGCCAGTTTTTTAGCCTGCGCCTCGGTTGTCTTCTGTTTTAGATAGAGTGAGATCTTGGCAGCCCCCTCCCAGCCACCACTGAGCTGTTGAGCGTTGCTGAGTAGTACGTGCATGCCTGTAGGCAGTGCTAAGGCGATGCCGATCACGGCTGCGGTCATCAACATAGCAAAAGGGGTCCGCCAAAGCTGGCCCAGGCTATAGAAAAAGACCTGGGCGTGGCGCAGGAAATAGGTACGGATGCTGGTTGCGATGCCCGGTTTATCCCGGCTGGTGACATCTTCGAATAGTTGATCAGCGGATGGTTTCATTGTGTCTGTTATCCCTGATCGGCCTGAGCGGTGTCACCGATGAGTTGGCCGTCTTTCAAGACCAAGATTCGATGCCCGAGTTTTTTGATCATGTCCAGGTCGTGACTGGCAACCATGACGGTGACACCGACCTGTCGAAATTGCTCAAAGACCTGCATGATTTCCCAGGACAACTCAGGGTCGAGGTTACCTGTGGGTTCGTCGGCGAGTAGTAGAGAGGGTTTGTTGACTACCGCGCGGGCGATACCGACCCGTTGTTGTTCTCCACCCGACAAGGTAATCGGGTAGCTCTTTTCCCGTTTCAACAAGCCTACCTTATCCAGGGCTGCACGTGTGCGGCGTGCAATTTCACGCGGTGGCTGGCCTGAAATTATCAGCGGCAGGGCCACGTTGTCATAAACGGTGCGATCAAATAGCAACTGGTGGTCCTGAAAGATAATGCCAATGTTACGTCTAAAGTAGGGGATTCGGCGGGCTTTGACCTTACTGGTATTTTCGCCATTGATAATAACCTGACCACGGGAAGTGCGCTCGATCAAGGCAATAAGTTTGAGCAAGGTGCTCTTACCTGCGCCTGAGTGACCGGTGAGAAAGGCCATTTCACCTTGCTGCATTTCAAAATTTACATTCAGCAAGGCATCATGACCACTCGGGTAGCGTTTCGATGCCTGGAGAAACTGTATCATTAGCTAAGTCGCAGAATGCCGTAATTATTCGAGCCGAAATAATTCGATCAGGTGCGAGGCTCCCCTTTATTCAAAGTATTCTATTTTTCCGTCCTGTTCTGGTGTGGTCAATACTCACACAAAAGAATCCAGCAGGGCGTGTTTAATTGTCTCTTTCTAATAATGCATCAACAAATGTTTCTGCATCAAACACTTGCAGGTCATCCAGGCCTTCACCGACGCCGATAAAACGAATCGGTATTTGTAATTGCTTGGCGATAGCAAACACAATACCACCTTTTGCGGTGCCATCAAGTTTGGTGAGGGTGATTCCGGTCACACCGACGGCCTCATGGAACTGTTTGGCCTGTACCAGTGCGTTTTGTCCGGTACTGGCATCCAGCACCAACATGACTTCCTGGGGGGCTTTCGAATCGTGTTTGCCCATGACCCGTTTGACCTTTTTCAATTCTTCCATCAGATGGGACTGGGTCTGCAGGCGACCCGCGGTATCGGCAATGATGACATCGACTTTGCGGGCACTGGCGGCCTGCATGGCGTCGAAGACTACCGCGGCACAGTCACTGCCCTGTTGTTGGGCGATGACAGTGACGTCGTTACGCTCACCCCAGGTTTGTAGTTGCTCAACCGCGGCGGCGCGAAAGGTATCACCGGCAGCTAAGAGAACTTTTTCGCCTGCATTCTGTAAATGTTTGGCCAATTTGCCAATCGTGGTGGTTTTACCGGCACCGTTTACACCGACGACCAGAATACTATAGGGATCATCCTGTTCCGGAATCGTCCAGGCCTCAGCAGAGGTTTGAAGCAAGTCGATGAGCTGGCGGCGCAGTGCTTGATAAAGCGCCTCGCTATCGGCTAGTTGCTTGCGCGCGACTTGCTCAGTCAGGGACTGGATAATCGCCTGAGTGGCCTCGATACCCACATCAGCAGTAAGTAGGCTGGTCTCAATCTCTTCGAGCAGATCATCATCGATAGCGCGATCGCCCAGGAACAGGTCGCCCAGGCCACTGGCAAGTTGTTGATGTGTCCGCGCCAGGCCACTTTTCAGTCGACCTAACCAGTTTTTTTCTTCTGAGCTATTGTCTTTGGGTTTTTTGAAACTAAATAAGGCCATGATAGTCTAGATGTTTGGAATTGAGTGCGTGCCACATTGCTCGCAAGTGCGCTATCCTAGCATTTGCCTGACGTTTTCGGTACCTGCGCGTCTCGAAACAGATACAGACAAGGCAATTAACCTCTATCGATTGGAACATGGAATTAATATGCGAAAGAATTTTTTAGTGCTCTTCATGGGACTCTCTGTCCTGCTAACTGTTAACACGGCTTCTGCAAAAAACACCAAAGTTCATGAATATAATTTTGATAACGGTTTGAAACTGCTTGTCAAACAAGATCATCGTGCGCCCGTTGTCGTATCGCAAGTTTGGTACAAGGTCGGTGCTAGCTCTGAATATAATGGTATTACCGGTGTCTCTCATGTGCTTGAACATATGATGTTTAAAGGTACGGATAAGATTAAACCGGGTGACTTTTCCAAAATCATTAAAGAAAACGGTGGTCGTGATAATGCCTTCACTGGGCGCGACTATACGGCTTACTTCCAGTTACTGGAAAAGAGTCGGCTTGAGGTCAGTTTTGAAATGGAAGCGGATCGCATGCGTAACCTGACGTTGCCGGCGGAAGAATTTAAAAAAGAGATCGAAGTCGTCAAAGAAGAACGTCGGATGCGTACTGATGATAAACCTCGTTCTTTGACCTACGAGCAGTTTAACTCCATAGCTTATGACAACAATCCCTATAAAAACCCGATCATCGGCTGGATGGACGATCTGGATAACATGAATGTGGATGACCTGCGTTACTGGTATCAGAAATGGTATGCACCCAACAATGCAACAATAGTCGTGGTGGGTGACGTTGACCCTGATGAAGTTTATGCCTTGGCCACCAAACATTTTGGTCCATTGAAAAAAGAAGACGTCGCTATACTTAAACCACGTAAAGAACGTAAGCAACTCGGCCCGCGTCGTGTCACGGTACGTGCCCCGGCACAGGTTCCCTATATGTTGATGGGTTACAAAGTACCTGTGCTGCGAACAGTCGAACACAAGTGGGAGCCCTATGCACTTGAAGTGTTGGC
This sequence comes from uncultured Ectothiorhodospiraceae bacterium, assembly GCA_947259575.1. Taxonomy (GTDB): domain Bacteria; phylum Pseudomonadota; class Gammaproteobacteria; order UBA6429; family Thiohalophilaceae; genus SZUA-24. The sequence continues at coordinate 175,750 of CAMYMU010000037.1, forward strand.
CGGGGTGTTAAGTGGTAGTGGTAGTTCGCGTTTTCCCAAGATTTTAGTTCGTGATAAGCAAGTCGCGGTTAGTGCTGATGTTGGTTACAACATGCATGCAAAATACGATGAGATGTTTTTGTTTGATGCCGTTCCTGCGCAAGGCCAAACAATGGAATCGGTCGAACAAGCGATCATGCAACAAATCGAAATAATAAAGAAAGAGAAAGTCAGTGACGCTGAACTCAATCGGGTGAAGGCGCAAGTCATTGCCGGTGACGTATATGAAAAAGATTCAGTATTTTATCAGGCAATGGTGCTCGGCACGCTGGAGACTGTTGGTCTTAAATGGCAAATGGCTGACGATTATTTGACTATGATTAAATCCATAACACCTGAACAAATTCAGCAAGTCGCAAAAAAATATTTTGTAGATGACCACCTAACGGTTGCCGTTCTGGAGCCGCAAAGCATGGATGGCAAGCAGCGACGTTCACCTAACCCAGTTTCAACACGGCATTAATTCATTATGTTTAATCAAAAAAACTTTTTTATATTATTTATTGCTATCGTCATTCTCGCGGTAGGTTACGCTTTGATCGGTGGTCAGGATGACGACTCTCTGCCGCCTATTCAGCAAGGTGAAGGACTGAACATACACACCTGGGAAAGCGATAATGGCGCAAAGGTCCTGTATGTACATGCACCACAGCTACCTATGGTTGATGTGCGCATTGTGTTTGATGCTGGTAGTGCACGTGATAACGGCAAACCAGGTCTGGCAAAGTTGACAAACATGTTACTGGACAACGGTGCCGGTGACTGGGATACCAATCAAATCGTCGAGCGTTTTGATAATGTCGGTGCCCAGTTTGGTGGCAGCGCTCACCGTGATATGGCAGTGATCAATCTTCGCAGTCTCACCGAAGAGGAATGGTTGGCGACTGCGTTAGAGACGACGACGGCGATCCTGCAAAAACCGAGTTTTGCCTACACTGAGTTCGAGCGTGAACGTAAACGCGTGATGGTTGGCTTGCAGAATCAGAAAGAGTCACCCAGCACCCAGGCCAATATCGCATTTTATAAAGCGATCTATGACAAACATCCTTATGCCACACCGAGTAGTGGTACAGAGGAATCCATCAGTGCGATTAAGCGTGATGACCTGGTTGCCTTTTATCAGAAATATTATGTTGCTAAAAATGCCACTGTAGTGATTGTCGGTGCGGTCGATAAAAAACAGGCGAAAGCCATTGTTGAACAATTGATTGGTGATCTCCCAGAAGGCGAAAAGGCCGCTGACTTGCCGAAAGTGGAACCTGTAAAAGAAACCAATAAGATCAAAAAAACACATCCATCAAAACAAACTCATATCCTAGTCGGACAAGAGGGTAACATCCGCGGTGATGAAGATTACTTTGCTCTGTATGTCGGCAATCATATTCTTGGTGGTGGTGGTTTTGGTTCGCGCATCGTCGAAGAGATTCGTGAGTCGCGCGGCCTTGCTTATAGCAGTTACAGCTATTTTTCACCGATGCGAGATAAGGGTCCCTTCATCATGGGGCTGCAAACCAAGAATGAGCAAGCCGAACAAGCACTAGACGTTCTGATGGCGACGGTTAAGAAGTTCATCGACGAAGGTCCTAGTGAAGAAGAACTGATCAGTTCCAAGAAAAACATCACCGGAGGTTTTGCTTTACGTCTTGATTCAAATAAGGACATTACCGAATACGTAGCCATGATCGGTTTTTATGAATTACCTCTGGACTATTTATCCACCTTTAATGACAAGGTCGAGAGCGTAACGGTTGCTGATATTAAGGACGCCTTCAAGCGCCGCGTGCATCCAGATGAAATGGTGATCGTCATGGTGGGTGGCGAGCCTGAAAAAGAGAAGGCGAAGAAGTAAGTTTTCACATGGGTCGCGGTCAACAAACACTGCGCATTATTGGTGGGCAGTGGCGGGGACGTAAGTTCCAGTTTCCGCCTGTCGAAAACCTTCGGCCGACACCCGATAGAGTTCGCGAGACACTATTTAACTGGTTGATGCCCTATATTGAGGGGGCACGTTGCCTGGATCTGTTTTGTGGCAGCGGTGCCTTAGGTCTGGAGGCCTTGTCGCGCGGGGCCAGTGAAGTCAGTTTTGTCGACACCAGTAACCAGGTTGTCCGGTTTTTAAAGGAGACCACGGCAAAGCTTGAGTGTGAACAGGCCAGTTTTTTTCACGGCAGTGCTAAAGACTTTTTGAAAAAAACGCTGAGTCCCTATGACATCATTTTTCTCGATCCCCCGTACGATCTCAACCTGATCCCTGATACCGCTGAGCAACTCCAAGTAGCGGGTGGGCTTAAATCCGGATGCTGGATCTATCTGGAACACGACGGTCGGCTCGATCTGAACAGCCTGCCAAATACCTGGCAGTTGCACCGCGAAAAAGTAGCGGGGCAGGTGCATTACGCCCTTTATCAGCAAGCCAACTGACTTGTAAGCTATATAACTGTTGCGTATCTTTAACTAATGCCTGATTTAGTCGCCATTTACCCGGGAACCTTCGACCCTGTTACCAATGGGCATACTGACCTGGTGCAACGTGCCAGCCTGTTATTCAGTAAAGTCGTAGTGGCGGTTGCACAGAGCGCAGATAAGGAGCCGTTTTTCAGCCTAGATGACCGAATTCGCCTCGCCCAGGAGGCGCTGGCAGCGCATACCAATGTTGAGGTCTGTGGCTTCAACAGCTTGTTAGTCGACTTCATGCGAGAGAAGAATGCTACAGTGATCGTGCGTGGTCTGCGCGCGGTCTCGGACTTCGAATATGAATTCCAGTTAGCCAGTATGAACCGACATTTGCGGGACGATATCGAGACCGTGTTCCTGACCCCGGCAGAGCAGTATTCCTATATATCCTCAAGCCTGGTGCGTGAAATCGCCAAGCTGGGTGGCGACATTAGTTCCTTTGTGCCGGCCAATGTAGTGGCTGCAATTGAGCAGAGAATAGGCTAAAATCCCTTTTCCAGATTTAATTGAGTATTGTTGTCAACTATTTCCACCGGATGTTTCCATAGGTAGTTCCGTATGTCCTTACTAATTCACGATGAATGCATCAACTGTGATGTTTGTGAACCCGAATGCCCCAATAACGCTATTTCTCAGGGTGATGAGATCTATGATATCGATCCTAATCTTTGTACTGAATGTGTCGGTCACTTCGCAGAACCGCAGTGCATAGAAGTCTGCCCCGTGGATTGTATCGTCAAGGATCCCGACAATGAGGAATCAGAAGATGTGCTGAAACTAAAATATGAGAAACTCACCGGTCGCAAAGCATCCTAAGTGTTGTATAAACCCTAACGGGTGTATAAACAGGCCATAAAGCGATAAGCTTTATCCCTCCTGCTCTTAATATAGAGATGCTGATGAAAAAATTTATCGTAATACTGTTCACATTGTCGTTAGTTGCCTGTCAGCAAAATTCAGGCCCTCAACACGCGGTAGCCACCGCCCATCCCATCGCAACCCAAGCCGGTATTGAAATTTTAAACCAGGGCGGCAATGCCTTTGATGCCGCTGTCGCGGTGAGCGCAACCCTGGCCGTTGTCGAGCCTTATAGCTCTGGAATGGGTGGAGGTGGCTTTTGGTTATTGCACCGCGTAGTGGATAATAAGACAACCATGATCGATGGTCGTGAAGTTGCCCCTAATGCAGCTAGTCGTGATATGTATCTGGACGAGAACGGTGATGTCATTCCGAAGTTGTCGATAGATGGGGCACTATCAGCGGGCATACCCGGTCAACCAGCAGCACTGATTCATATCAATCAACGCTACGGCACATTGTCGCTGAGAAAAGTTTTAGCACCCGCGATCAAAGCGGCCAATGAAGGTTTTCCAGTTACCGAGCACTATCGTCGCATGGCAAAATTCAGACTTGAGGCATTACGTGCTTCACCTGATGCGGCAAAGATATTTTTACAAAACAACGAAGTCCCTGAAATCGGTTATCTGATCAAGCAACCCGACCTGGCGGAAACATTGCAAAAGATGACGCGCCAGGGTGCAAACGGTTTTTATAAAGGTGATCTCGCCTGGGCCCTGGTAGAAGGTGTACGCGAAGCAGGTGGTATTTGGAACATTACCGACCTGCAACGTTATCGTGTGGTTGAACGTGAACCATTAGTTGGCCAGTTCGGTGAGTATAAAGTGACTTCCGTTCCACCTTCCTCTTCGGGGGGTGTCGCCATTATGGCAATGCTGAATATGTTGGAACAGCATAAATGGTCGAGTCTGAATGAAGTGGATCAAAAACATTTGTTAGTTGAAGTGATGCGTCGCGCTTACCGTGACCGTGCGGTATATCTGGGCGATACCGATTACGTCAGGGTACCGTTAGATAAATTGACGAGTAAAGAATACGCAAAAGAGTTAGGCAACGACATTAAATTGAATTCCGCAACAGCGAGTGCGAGCTTGCCTGGGCTTGATGATCAACCAAAGGGAAACCACACTACCCACTTTTCGATCTTGGATAAACAGGGTAATCGTGTTGCCGCGACCTTAAGTATCAACTACCCATTTGGTTCCTGCTTTGTACCCCCGGGCACTGGAATTTTACTTAACGATGAAATGGATGACTTTTCTTCCAAGCCAGGTGAGCCAAACGCCTATGGTCTTGTCGGTGCAGAGGCTAATGCGATTGCGCCGGGTAAACGCATGTTATCCAGCATGTCCCCTACTTTTGTTGAAAGCAATGACAGACTCGCGATTCTTGGTACGCCGGGTGGTAGTCGTATTATCACCATGGTCCTACATAGTATCTTAGGGGTAACTCAAGGTGATTCCGCTAAAGACATCGTTGCTGCACCACGCTTTCACCACCAGTATCTGCCCGATGAAATCCAGCATGAAAGCGACGCCTTTTCAGGGAGCGAGATCGATAACCTTACTGCACGTGGACATACTTTGCGTGAACTTAACGGCGGCTACGGTAACATGCAGGTAGTGATAGTCGATAAAGCAGATAATGAAGTGAGTGCGGCGAGTGATCCGCGTGGTGAAGGTGAGGCGATAGTTCAATAAGACGATAGGGAGTAGTGCTGCAACGAAGCAGTAATTTATGAAGTACTCGCGTGGTACAAATAACACACCTTCTTAGCTGCCCCATTTACCTAAATAGGGATCCGCACTAAATAAAATTAGTGCTGATATAAGCAAAACCAGAATTAACAAAATTACTCCATAAAAGATACGAGCAGGACGACTCATTTTCGAAACGTATTTATTTCCAAGTAACTTACTTCCAAGCATCTCCAGGCTAATAACAATAGGAAACGATACCAGGATTAACACGATCCAGGACCATATTGAGTTAGGTCGATATGGGTAAATAGCAAGTAATATTACGCCAGTGCAGAACAAAGCTGCAAATGGTAGGAGAATAATATTTGTCTTAACATTTTCCATGCGAATTTAGATTATACGGTTGAGCTCAGTAGTAAACTGGTGAATAAATTTATCATTAACTTGGTCGCTTGAAGGTCTTGCGCGCTCGCGCAACTTTAGTTCTGATCACACAGCCTTCAACATGATCATTGATCAACCCCATTGCCTGCATGAAGGCATACACCGTTGTTGGTCCAAGGAATTTCCAGCCAAGTTTTTTCAGGTCCTTCGACAGGGCAAGCGACTCTGCGGAGGTCGACACGGTCTGTGGTTTAGCCAACTTTTGCTTACCAGGTTCGTAACGCCAGATATAAGCAGCCAACGAACCTTCAAGTTTAACGAGTTCCTGTGCCCGTTTAGCATTGTTGATGGCCGCTTCGATCTTGCCACGATGGCGGACAATGCCTTCATCCTTGAGTAGACGATTGATGTCGCGTTTGGTAAAGCGTGCTATTTTGTCGAAATCGAAATTATGGAAGGCTTTGCGAAAATTCTCCCTTTTAGCCAGAATGGTACGCCAGCTTAGTCCGGACTGAAAACTCTCGAGACACAATTTCTCGAACAATCGATAATCGTCACTGACCGGGAACCCCCACTCAGTATCGTGATAATCGAAAAACTCCGGTGCGGCACCGCACCACTCGCAACGTGGTTTGCTGTCGGGTCCCTTTATGGTTTTGCTCATGTATGATCCTAATAGAAAAAAGAAAAGAAAATTATTTAACCGACTAGAAACTGTAGCCGTTCATCTACATTTGCGGGTGTAATCTCATGAATTGCCGCACTTACAACTTATCTTGCACAATATGTCTAGTCTTCTGGAAATTCCACTCATTGCCTATATCCTGAAAGAATAGTAGAATTTTCTTTAATCCTGCAATAGTTTTCCTGTTTAACATATGAGCAGCTAACCAGAATAGGAATTTCAAATATGGCTTTAGATCAACTCGAGGCATTTTTAAAGAAAATGCAGTCTGAACCTGCACTTAAAAATGAGGTGATTGCTGCGTCAACTGCAGATGATGTTGCACGAATAGCACTAAAGCTTGGTTTTGAGTTTTCAGGTGATGAATTATTGAGAATGTCAGGTAAGAAAATTGGCAAGGTTACGGTTAAAAAAAACGATCTTCCTGGAGAGTACAATTAATTGCTTTTTAAATATCTGATTGTACAAGTATAGAAAATAACACTCTCTTTAGTAGCTCTCATAACTCTTCATAAACATAACGTTCAAGCCCAGCCGCGCCGTTTTTTGGCGTCGGCTGGTGTGCTTTGCTATGCCTTGAGACCTTTTGATTCAAGAAATTCTGCAGGGACGTCTGCATTCTTCCTGCCAGCAATGGCAAAGTAATAAAGTGGCTCACCCTCTATGGACAACCTGTGCCTATAACGCTCGATATGATAAACATCAAGATATTTTGAGAAGAGCAACTCTCGAATCATTCTTGAAAAACCAGATTCATCGCTCATATCAAAGAAGGTTTCTTTTATGTTAAAAGCAACCCATCCTTGTTTCTGAATAATGTTGAAAGCTTCAATAAATGCCTTTGTGGGAATATCACCAAAACCGAGGGCAGCTACTGTAACCATACAATCACATTGCCATGATGCGATATCGTCTTTTTTCTCTTCACTTAATTGAGTGAAATCCTCTATATAATATGCGTCATATAAACCGGGTCTATCACGTACAGTGGCTTCATAGGCTTCTGGAATAATATCTACGCCTACTAAACGAGATACACCATGTTTTTTTAACTCTTCACCCATCATGCCATTACCAGCACCAAAATCTAAAACCCGCAATTCAGATAAATTATCTTCAGACTGTTTCAATGATGATTCTAGAATGGTCGCTACTTTTGCAGGAGATGTACATTTCAAGCGATCATAGAAAATCTGCTCGTATAATCCCTGAACCTGGTAAATTTCATCATAGTCGTGAAATCTAATTTTACGCTGCCCCCCTGATCCCTGGAGATAAAAGTAAGCTTCATCCTGATTAAGATTGGAAGATTCTGATTTTGGAAATTGTATCCTATGTCTTTTTAACATGATTCTCATATTCTAGTTTGAAGTGAATGGCCTAACTATATTTTTGTTATAAAAATATATCGATTTAGATTATCTTCCTTTATTCTAACACTTTAGATTGATCCACATTGTAATATTAAGTGTTTGTTTTACAGCATTAGTGCCATATAACTAAATATTTCAAAACTATCAATACATTACAGTATTAATGTGTTATTAGAAGCACCAGACGAGTACTTTTTATTGCAGTGTAGTCTTCAGTCGAAGCGTAACGCTACTTTTGACAGTGTGTGCAGTAATAGGTCGCGCGTTGTCCGATAACACTATGGGTGATTGCTTTGCCACAGTGGGAGCAGGGCAGACCTTTGCGGCCATAGACATTGAGTTTTTGTTTAAAGTAACCGGGTTTGCCGTCGCTTTTAGTAAAATCTCTCAAGGTGGTGCCGCCGGATTTAATCGCCGTCTTTAGAACAGTCTTGATCGCTTTTACCAATAAGCTATATTTTTCTTTTGAGACTTTGCCGGCGGCTTTCTTTGGGTGGATACCTGCTCTGAATAATGATTCGCTAGCGTAGATATTGCCGACTCCTACCACGATCTTACTGTCCATGATAAAAGATTTCACAGTAATGCTTCGCTTACGTGATTTTGCAAACAGGTAGTCTGCATTAAAGTCGGACTCTAATGGCTCTGGGCCTAAATCTTTAAGCAGTTTATGTTGTATCGGGTCATCGGTGGTAAACAACACCGCACCAAAACGGCGTGGGTCTCTTAATCGTAAGCACTGTCCATTTTCAAGTACCAGATCAACATGATCATGTTTCTCAGCAGCAAGCTTACAGTTTATGACGCGTAGGCTACCCGACATGCCAAGGTGAATGATCATGGTGCCTGTATCGGTGTTGAGTAATAAATATTTTCCACGTCGAGTAACGTCTCGAATCACCTCGCCTTTAACTTTTTGATTAATATTTTTAGGAACAGGCCAGCGTAGTTTGGGTTGACGCACAATGACTTTTTCTATGCGTTGGCCTTTAATGCGTGGTGCAATACCACGACGGGTGGTTTCGACTTCAGGTAATTCAGGCATGTTATGTGCGTTTACTTGGCGGGTGTGTCGACAGACGGGGTATCTATTGCGGGTGGGAGCTGTAATAAATAACGGCGCTGTTCGTTTGCCAGCTTGTAAGCGATATTCAGGTCTTTGCGGCCCAGATAAAATTCATCGTTCAAGCTGAAAATATCAAAGCGAACGGGTTCTTTATTGTTGTCCAGATATATGCGCACCTGGCCGGTGCCTTTGGCCGGTGGATAAGCAAGCATTTCGATTGCATGACTAAGTTTCCAATGTTCGATAAGCTCATTGGCCTGATCATTACTATACTTCTCTGGTTTAGGGTTCGCTTCCCACATCGCATCTTTCAGGCTTAGGGTCAGACCCGGCAGTTCAATTTTTGTAATCTTTTGTTTTTCATCTAGCAGTGCATGATCCAGAAACGTTGTGGCTGCGCCAAGGATGCGGTAATAGTAAAAATCATCTGCTAGGTACAGCGTATTCTGATATCGAATATAACGATGTTTCTTCAGTGGCTCCGTAGTACCAAACTCAAATTTATGTTCTTTGTTAAACGTTATTGTTGTGCGTGGAATATCCAGACCATATTGCTTGGCATCTAACTCGGCCATGTCATAGCGGGCATGGTAATTATAAGCGAGTAGATCGAGCAGGCTCTCGACCTTAATTTTGTTGGCCTTCATTGCATAGGGTGTTTGCATCTGCCACTGATTGTCGATCAGGCTGAGATTAATCGAGGGATTACCTATTCGTTCAATACTGATCTCAGTGACTTTTGCTATATCCAGAGTAGAGATCAGCCGGCTGGATTCATCTTCTTTGCCAGGCTCATATACAACGACGAGTACCAGTGCCACAACAATACCAACTAATACCAGATTGAGCAGATTTCTGGAAGACAGATTGAACTTGTTTTTCAAAGACATCTTATTTCTTCCGACGTCGGAGCCAGATGAAAAAGCCACTACCAATAAACAGTAGTGGCAGCACGAGAATAAAGATGACCCCCAGTGTTATGAAGTTTGCTGGCGTTACAACAATATTGCTTCCGTCTGTACCTGTCGGTGGAATATCAATGAATTCGTCGTCATGTGATAACCAGTTGAGAATGCTTTCGCCCATTGCCAGGTTACCTTGCATTCCCAGGAAGCTGTTTGATAAAAAGTCGCCATCGCCCAATACGATCACACGTTGTTCATGCTCTTTAGCTGTTGCTTCTTTGTTATCTTTTTCGCCATTCTTACCTTGCATATCGGGTTCGGCAGCCAGAACTCTTGTCATTGCAAAGGCAAACGTTATGGGTCCTTCTTTTTCATTATCATCGCGCTTGATTGAACCTTCAATCTTGCCTGTTTCAATCCAGCTTCTTGGCATGCTCTGTACAAATGGCGCTACCGACCATCCTTCTTTTTGATCAGCTTCGATACCGGCAACTTGTGGGAATATAGTTTGGGTACTGGTGAACTTTTCCGTTATCGCGTGTGGAAAGTATTGGCCAAGCACCAAGGTAGGATCATTGCCTAATAGGCCTATGTCGAGATCGATAACAAGCCCCGGACTTGGTTTTACCTGTAGATATTCAGCGAGCCCTTTAAGGAAATGGATCTTATTAGGTTCAACTAACCAGAGTAAGTTACCACCGCCATCAACATAGTCCTTGATAATTTTTTCTTCACCCGGTAGATAATCTACCTGGGGACTGGCAATCACTAATACGGAAGTGTTGGTGGGCACTGAAAGTGTTTTAGCCAAATCCAGTGGCGCAACTTTGAATCCTTTATTACTCAGGTTATCTACAAATATACCCACATCATGATTGGCCTGTCCTAAAGGATTACGCTCACCATGGCCCGTGACAAAGAGTATTTGCCGATCCGTATTACGTAGTAGTCGATAAATTAAATTGGTAATGCTCTTTTCAGATAGGTCTTTAAGGTGTTCGCTACGGCCCTGATATTTCACAATCATTTCACCATCGACGGTGATACCGAGTTCTGTTGTTTTTTGTGGGTGCAGACGAGGGTCAACAAACTCAAGAATGATTTTATCGCTTACCTTCTGATAACGTTTAATAATGCCATCGATCTCATGGCGAACATTCGATAATTCACCACTGGTTGCATACGAGGTAATCTTAACTTCGCTTTTCAGTTTTTCTAAAATTTTTGAACTGGCTTCGCTGATAGTATGGCGGCCACTCGAGGTCCAGTCGAATTCTGCATTGTAGGTGCGAGAAACCTGAAAAATGAGTCCGGCGATAACTATCACGAGTACGATGAAGCTTATACCCTGCAGGCGTAACTGATTACGTGTTTTTTTATTGATTTCCATCAGTGCTGCAACCTGTCGCTATCGAGTCTGCGAATAGCGAGAATCAAAAATGCGTTAATTATAATTAAGTAATAAATCAGGTCATGAGTGCTGAATAAGCCACTAACAAATGCCATTAGGTGTTGAAACAGCGAGATATCGGCAAGGCTAAATACATCAGGTGATTCACTCGTCACGAATATTAAAATGGACATAAGCAGAATCAGGAAAAAACTGAGCATTGCTGAGATAAGTGGGTTGGCAGTAAGACTCGAGAAGAATAAACCAATCGCCATGCATGCCGCCATCAACAAAAACACACCGAGGATGGAGCTGAATAGCAGACCAAAATCGAGCTCACCAAAGAATAACAGGGTGAGTGGTAGAATCGTGTAGGTGACGAGCATAATACCGGCAATGGCGAGTAAGCCAAGATACTTACCGACGACAATTTCCGTCATAGAAATCGGTGCAGACACTAATAAAGCCAGGGTTTTATTTTTGCGCTCATCACTGAATACGCGCATGGTAAGTAGTGGGCTGATAACGATCATGATGATTGCCAACCACATGTATTGTGGTACCACAATTTGTTCAGTGATGTTCGGCGGTGTGAGGTACATGTGCAAGTTTGGCTGGATACTGCGCACATAATTTTCAATACCGCTACCAGTTATAAAGGTCAGGATGATTTGCGTGACCCCGATCAGCGTCCAGGCGATCGGTGATAAAAATGTGGAGCGTAGTTCTCTGGCGGCAATCGTAAAAATCATGCTGCGTCATCCTCCGCCGGGCTGTGTTCTTCTTCTGAGGTGGTGATATCGAGAAAGATATCTTCCAGCGATTTTTGTTCAGGTACCAACTCGGTAAGCCCCCAGCCGTTGTCAACGATCTGCTTGGCAACTTGCTGGACAGGGTCAGTATTATCTTCGAATAATAAACGCCAGCGTTTCGGTGCCAGCCTTTCTACAGATGCGACGGCAGGAAGTGCACTGATTTTATCCTCGGCGATTTCTTCACCCAGGCCGATCACGGCACAGCTTCCATGGAATTGTTGTGTCAGATTTTCCATACTGTCCTGATAAACCAGTTCACCACTACGGATGATTTGCACACGATCACAGGTCATTTGCACTTCTGGCAGAATGTGTGTTGATAAAATGACCCCGTGTTCTTCGCCGAGCTCTCTGATCAGGCTGCGTATCTCACGAATCTGTATTGGGTCCAGGCCGACGGTTGGTTCATCAAGTACAATGATGGCAGGCGAGTGAATAATCGCCTGGGCAATACCCACGCGTTGTTGATAGCCTTTCGATAAATTGCCGATCAAGCGTTGACCCACTTTCGTCAGGCCGCAGCGCTGCTTGGCGTTATCGACCGCGGCGCTAACATTGATTTTGTCCATGCGATTAATGCGTGCACAAAATTTCAAATACTCATTAACGGTTAATTCTTTATAGACAGGAGGTTGTTCCGGCAGGTAACCAATATGGGCCTTGGCCTGTTTTGGTTTATCCAGCAAGTCGATGCCGCATACTTGGACCGAACCGGTAGTGGGCGCCAGGTTGCCGGTAATCATTTGCATGCTGGTGGATTTACCCGCACCGTTTGGGCCAAGAAAACCAACTATCTCGCCGCGATGTAATTCAAACTCAATATTGTTTACCGCGACGGTTGGGCCGAAGTGACGGCTTAGGTGTTGGGCTTTTATTAATGTTTCCTGACTCATATATTTTGCTTTCTTTTTGTGTCGCTTGTTTGCGCATAGCATGTGTTAGCATACTGGTCGAAAATTATATGCATTCGATCAGCTTAGGCAAGTACATTATTCAAGTAATGAGCAACAATTACAAATGAGCGAGCGATATATCCTGGGTGTGGATACCGGCGGTACATTTACTGATTTTGTACTGTGGCACAACCATACCATCAAAATCCATAAATGCCTGTCGACACCCAGTGCGCCCGAGCAATCGATCTTGCAGGGCATACAGGATCTCAAGCTTGATCAACTCGTCACTGGTGATGAATTTTTTATTGTTCACGGTTCAACCGTTGCCACCAATGCGATCCTGGAAGGCAAGGGGGTGCGCACTGTTTTTATTACCAATCGTGGTTTCGCCGACATGCTCAGCATTGGCCGACAGGTGCGCAGTGAGCTCTATAATTTACAACCTCAACCTGTTGCTCCACCGGTACCGGCCGATCACTGTCTCGAAACAGGCGGTCGAATTGATGCCCATGGTAAAAGCCTGGAGCCTTTAATCGCGGCTGATATTAAAACAATCATCACGCAACTAGAAACCTTGTTACCCGAATCGGTGGCTATTAACTTTTTATTTTCCTATGTCAATGATGACGCTGAAAAACAGATCGAAAAGGCGATTCGTGACTGGAACGATGACATCTTTGTTTCACGCTCGTCGGCTATCCTGCCTGAATATAAAGAATACGAGCGCGGTATGACAACCTGGTTAAACGCCTATGTCGGCCCACTTGTTGAGCGTTACTTAAGCCGTTTATGCAAAGGCGCCGATCAGGCAACCGTATCCGTCATGCAAAGTTCGGGGGGCACGATTGCGGCGGAGCAGGCGGGACAACAGGCAGTGCATATGGTCTTATCCGGTCCCGCGGGTGGGTTGGCCGCGGCAAAATACTTAGGTCAATTAACCGATCAAACCCGATTGCTGACCTTTGATATGGGTGGCACCTCCACCGATGTTGCGATGATCGATGGTGAGCTTCAACTCACCAGTGAAGGCAGTATTGGCTACTACCCAGTGGCGATCCCAATGGTCGACATGCATACCATTGGTGCTGGTGGAGGGTCGATAGCTAGTGTGGACGAAGGGGGGCTGTTAATAGTTGGTCCTGAGTCAGCCGGTGCGTCACCTGGCCCGGTCTGTTATGGCAAGGGTGGCACTCAGCCAACCGTCACAGATGCCAATTTGGTCTTAGGTCGTTTACGTGCCGATGCCTTTCTCGGCGGCGCGATGAGATTGGATATGGATGCCGCGCAGCAGGCGATGCGCAAGCTTGCCGAGGCGCTTGACTTATCAATAGAAGATGCGGCCCTCGGCATTATTCAACTTGCCAACGAGCATATGGCTCAGGCGTTACGCGTTATGTCGATTCAACGCGGTATTGATCCGAGGGAGCTGACCTTAATGTCGTTTGGCGGTGCAGGTGGTTTACATGTCTGCGCATTGGCCGAGGCGCTCGATATGAAGCAGGCGATCGTACCCGTGCATGCGGGTGTTTTGTCCGCGCTGGGGATGTTGGTGGCACCGCGCACTCGTCAATTGTCGCAAACCATTGGTAGGGCATTTTCAAACTGTGATGAGAATGAGTTGGCAACATTTTTTAACCCGTTAGTAGAACAGGGAAAGCAGGCACTGATTGCTGAAGGTGTTACTAAGGAAGATATCCAGCTCACTTACAGCATTGATGTCCGTTATTTGGGGCAGGCCTACTATTTAAATGTGCCCTGGCAATACGAGGGCAATTCTGATGGAACGGCTTTACAACAAGCGACTGAAGACTTTCATGACCTACACGAATTACGTTATGGCCATGCCATGGACGTCGAGCTTGAACTGGTAAACATTCGAGTTGCACTTTCAGAACGTCAACATGATCTTAGTAGCACGGAGTCCACATTCTTATATAGACAGGAACAATCTAAAGATGAGCATCAAGTGCAACAAGTTAAACTGGCCGGACTGGATGAGGATGTGCCGGTGATGCCGCGTGATAGTCTTGTTACTGGTCAGCAGTTAACGGGGCCGGCCTTGGTGACAGAAAAGGTGTCAACCACGTTTATTGGGAGAGACTGGCGGGCAACGATTGATAAGAATGGCAATATTTTGCTGAACTACGTTGGATTAGGCAGCACGTAGTGATTCAATAGAATCGATGAAGTCTCTGCACCAGCTAAGTGCTTGAAGGTAAACATTAACAATGATGTCACTCTCTACAATGGTGTCCTCTAGCTCATCCCATTCACCTCGTTCATAGGCAATAGAAGCCTGTAATGCACGCCCCATGGTACCTTCATGGTTTAAGATTGCATCGCTTACAGCCTGTTTAAGTGGTAATTGACCAAGTACATCTTCTATTGGTTGATCCATAATGGCATCCATGGTCGAGAATAATCCAACAGTAAAGTAAGTCGCCGCTAATTGTGACTCTTCGATTTTTTCTGCAAGTAATTCACACATATGTGCTCTGATCAAAGCACTCACGAATAATTCAAAGGGCTTGTCTTCAATACTTGAGAATACAATTAAATATGCAATGGAACGCACCGTATCCATACCGAGCAACATTACCGCATGTTTTACTGAGTCGACGCTCTTCTCCATCGCGTATTGCGATGAGTTGATATAACGCAATAGCCTAAATGACAGCGTGACATCCTGTGAAATCAAATGTTCGAGTTCATCTACATCAACATCCGGGTTACTGATTTTGCCCAACAAGTTGAGAAGTGCCATCCGGTTTGCTGGAGTACGTTGGCCTTGGATGATGTTAGGTTTAGAGAAAAAATAGCCCTGGAAATACTCGAAACCATAATCCAGGCAACGTTGATATTCTTCATGTGTCTCAACTTTTTCAGCGAGAAGTTTGACCGGGTACTTGGATAGCCTATCTACGTGATCTTTTAGTTGTTGTTGATCCAGGGCCATGAGGTCGATCTTGATAATATGTGCAATCTCGACCAGTGGTTCTAAGTGAGGATGAAAAATAAAGTCATCCAGAGCGATAATATAGTTTTTTTGTTTGAGTCTTTGGATACCATTGAGCACAGAATCATCCAACTCAATGTCTTCTAAGACTTCAAGTACAAGTCTGTCCTCTGCGCCGGGTAGCGGCAGTGAGCCGGTGACAAAGTTGCGGGTCAGATTAATAAAACCGAGCTTGTCTCCCACAATATTGTTCAGACCAATCTCAGTTAAGGCATTAATAACGAGCTCAGAGGTTGCCTTATCCGGATCATCAATTTGTGCAAAGTTTTGATCGCTATTTCGGAACAACAGTTCATAGGCATAAACATTCTGTTCACGGTCATAGATAGGCTGTCTCCCGACAAAGACGCCTTTCATGAAATTTTTCCGGGCTTAAGAGGCATAAGATTTTTAAAATTATTCAATATACTGAGTATTATCGGTGTTTTACTGTAAAGCTTAAGAGAAAAGTAGAGCTACTGGCGCTATTTACCTTGCGATTTGTCAGTGAATATTTTGTTGAGATGAAAAAAAACCAGTCATAAAAAAACTAGACTGGTTTTATATGTATGCTTGTTAAAGTCGCGCTATTTGATTTTGGCTTCTTTATACATTACATGCTTACGAACGACGGGATCGTACTTTTTGATTTCCATCTTTTCAGGCATGTTGCGCTTGTTTTTGTCAGTCGTGTAGAAGTGACCGGTTCCAGCGCTGGAGACCAAACGGATTTTTTCACGTGCACCTTTTGCCATTGCTGCTTCTCCTAAATTTCCTGGCCCTTAGACCTTTTCGCCACGCTTACGCATGTCGGCTAATACGGTATCGATGCCTTTCTTGTCGATCAGGCGCATACCTGCTGAGCTAAGACGAAGCTTCACCCAACGATTTTCAGACTCAACCCAAAAGCGGTGTGAGTGCAGGTTAGGTAAGAAACGACGGCGCGTTCTGTTTTTCGCATGTGACACGTTATTGCCAGCCATTGGGCGTTTTCCTGTCACTTGGCATACTCTTGCCATGATTTTCTCCGAAATCGATCTCAAAAAGAGCGCGAATTGTACGGAATCGGCCCTCCGCTGGCAAGCGGATCACAATATATTTGGGGCTTATTTGGCTTCTCAAAGTTAGATCCAGCCTCGTTCTGAGAAACAAACACACTCCTGGTCGCCGACCACCATATGATCCAGGGTCCTGACCCCCACCAGGGACAGGGCTGAGCTCAAGTTATCGGTTAATTGCCGGTCGGCCTGACTGGGTTCGGCGACCCCGGATGGGTGGTTATGGGCGATGATCACGGCCGCAGCGTTGTATTTCAGGCAAGTGATGACGACTTCTCGGATGGGCACCATGGCGCCATCAATGGTACCCCGGAACAATTCCTCGAAACCGAGTACCCGGTGACGGCTGTCGAGTAGCAAAACCGCAAATACCTCGTAAGGATAATCCCGCAAGCGGGTTTGAATCGCCTCTCGGGCTTCAAGCGGATTCTGGATAGATTCGCCTGGATTGAGTTGGCTAGCTAGGTGGCGACGCGCCATCTCGAGCACGGCCTGTAACTGCGCATATTTGGCCTGACCGAGTCCTTTTACCTGGCAAAATGTCCTCTCGTCAGCCAGCAGCAGCGGACGTAAGCCACCAAAGTCATGCAGGCATTCGCGTGCCAGATCGACGGCTGTTTTACCAGGAATACCGGTACGCAGGAATATCGCGAGCAGTTCTGCATCGCTCAGGGCTTGAGCTCCTTTGCTAATTAGGCGCTCGCGGGGACGTTCGGCCACTGGCCATTCGTTAATGGGTAACATATCGACCTCCATGTCGTGATGTGATTCAAGCCAGCATCCATGCTAACTATTTATAATGTGGAATTAGCCGAGTCAGAAGATCATCCCGGGTGAACTCTGTGACTCACATTAGTGTAATTTAGAGGTCATTTGCAAGCTATAATGGGAAATGAGGATAAAAACACAATGCTAGAGCGCTTATCAAATAAACGAATCTTACTGGGGGTCACGGGTAGTATTGCTGCCTACAAAGCCGGTGAAGTAGTGCGCCGTTTGCGGGAGCAGGGGGCAGAAGTCAAAGTCATCATGACCCATGCTGCAACCGAATTTGTCACCCCGATGACCTTTCAGGCCCTATCTGGCAATCCTGTTTATGAGCACTTGCTCGATACCAACGCGGAAGCAGCGATGGGGCATATTGAGCTGGCTCGCTGGGCCGATGCCATTTTGGTGGCGCCGGCCAGTGCTGATTTTCTCGCGCGCTTACGCCTCGGGCGTGCCGATGATTTATTGATGGCTGTCTGCCTGGCCAGCGATGTTCCCCTTGCCGTTGCCCCGGCGATGAATAACAAGATGTGGTCTGACCCGGCAACGGAAGACAATATCCGGGTCCTGAGGAGCCGTGGTGTTTTGACCTTTGGCCCTGACAGTGGCGAACAGGCCTGCGGTGACACGGGAGTAGGCCGCATGCAGGCGCCCGAGCTATTAATAAGTCACCTCGCCGAGTTATTTGAAACCGGTGCCTTGGCGGGTTTACATGTTTTAGTCACGGCTGGACCCACCCGTGAAGCGCTTGACCCTGTACGGTTTTTCTCGAATAAGAGCTCGGGCAAAATGGGATTTGCGATTGCCCGCGCCGCTATCGAGGCCGGTGCACGGGTGACCTTGATTAGTGGCCCGGTCAGCCTGGAGACTCCCGATAGTGTTCAACGTCGTGATGTGGTGAGTGCCCAGGAAATGTATGATGCCGTCATGGCGAAAATGGAAGATGTCGATATCTTTATTGGTACCGCCGCAGTTGCCGACTATCGTCCTGACACGATTCTTGCTCAAAAGATTAAAAAGACAGATGAGAACCTGCAAATCACCTTGATTAAGAATCCGGATATCCTAAGTACCGTCAAACAACGCTACCCCGCCTGTTTTTGTGTCGGCTTTGCTGCGGAGACCCAGAATCTTGAACACTATGCGCGTAATAAATTACATGACAAGGCCGTCGATATGATTGCAGCGAATTGGGTTGGTGCCGATACAAAAGGAGGCTTTGATAGCGATAAGAATGCGATCAGGCTGGTATGGCGAGAGGGTGAACAAGAATTACCCATGATGTCCAAGGCAAAGCTGGCGCGCGAATTGGTTAGTCACGTTGCACAACGATTTTACGTACGTCATAAATCAGCCTTGAGTGGCGATAATATTTTGCATTTTAATCAAAAAGAATCGACTGATAGTACTTGACGGAAAATTGAATTAAGAAACCGCAGTGTTTCGATGTTACTAATAGTGATTTAACCCGTTACAATATTGTTTTATATAGATAGAATTTTACGGGTTGAGGATGGGGAAACTAGATGAAGTCTATTCAGTTGAAAATTCTGGATAAGCGTATTGGCAATGAAATCCCAATGCCGAGTTACGCGACAACAGGTTCTGCAGGTATGGATTTACGTGCCTGCCTTGATGAAACGCTAAATATTGCACCGGGCGAAACTCACTTGATCCCAACGGGTATCTCAATACATGTTGAGGATGAAAAACTGGCGGCAGTGATATTACCCCGCTCGGGTTTAGGTCATAAGCACGGAATTGTGCTGGGTAATCTGGTGGGATTAATTGATTCTGACTACCAGGGCCAGTTATTTATTTCATGCTGGAACCGTGGCCATGATACGTTCAAGATTGAAAGCGGTGATCGCATTGCACAACTTGTTATTGTGCCAGTTGTACAGGCTAACTTTGAAGTTGTGGAAGAATTTGAAACCAGTGATCGAGCCGAAGGTGGTTTTGGTCATACCGGTCGAGGTTGATTATTGGTTAACTCTTTATTAACGGAATATAAAGCGGAATAATATGGCAAGAGGTCGACGTGCGCGTAGGCGCGCAAAGAAGCAGGGAAAAAAAGGGGGCTTGACCCTGAGCACGGTCACACTACTGGCCTTTCTCCTTTTTGTATTAATTTTCGCAATTGCCCTCTGGCTCAGTCAGCAGGCATCGTTTGGGCAGATTCGCGCACAACAAAGAGAGGCCAAGGACTCAATATCACGTAGCGTTGCCTATCAGCTTTCCAAGGCTGTGTCTGCCTATGCTTATTCGTTAGAAATTCTGGCGCGTGACCCCGCATTGATTGCGCTTGTTCAGGATGGTGATAAAAAAACCATCGCACAGCGCTCATCGCAGTTATATAAAGTTTTTCCTTATGCCAAGTCATTGCGTATCTACCAGCTTGGTACGCCCAGGTTAGATAAAACTGTTACTCCTCATGTGAGTTATGCCTGTCTGGATTTAATTAGTCTCATTGATCGCGGCGAAACGCACCCACCGGTTGAAATCCATGTTCCTCGTACCAAACAACAACACCTCGAGATCGTACGACCCGTTTACAAGGGGAAACGATTGATCGGTTATATGCAACTGACCCTGGATGTAAAAGCGGTGCAAGTCTGGATTCATTCTGTGCTTGGTAATAACTACGTGGAACTCTTTCAGGTAGCCGACAAACAGAAGCCGATCTTGATTGGTAAAGGTGGCGATGCGGATATCAAAACAGAGAATACAGGTTCCTATAAGGTAGATGGTACGCGTTGGCAGGTATCTGTCTGGTCTGAATCTACTTTGCCGATACTGCCAATCACATTGGGCGTAGTCTTTATATTCCTGTTTGCAGTAGCGTTGATTGGCCTGGTGGTATATATGCTCAAACGTTCAGTGAGTAATGCCATATCCATGGATATATCCAATATTATGCATCTTACCATTGATACTATGAGTGGAAAAAAACAACACGACTATCAATTGTTCATGCCTGAATTTATCGAGGCGGCGAGAGATGTTGATACATTGGCAAGCAAGGGCCAAGCTGATCGTGAACGTGATGATGATCCCAATGCCATGAGCTATGGTGGCAGCGACTTATCAACGATTGATCCACTCTATATGTCAGAGGGAGTAAGTGTTGAGGAGGTTGATGAAAGTGCTATTCCAAAAGCCCCGCCCACACCTAGTCCTGCCGCGCCTACAGCTGGGACAAGCCAGCCACCACAGTTTGAAGCAAGAGAAGTGAGCAATCCTGCTGCTGTGGCGCAGGCGGGTGTTAGTTCAGTACGCCAGGCACCACCACCCTTGCCGCCTGCAGAGATCTTTAAGGCCTATGATATCCGTGGCATTGTTGGAAGCACTTTGAGCACCGAGCATGCGAAATTGATTGGTCAAGCTATTGGTACCGAGGCGGTGAACCGTGGTTTGAAGAAAATGGCGTTTGCCCGTGACGGTCGTTTGTCTGGCCCTGAACTTGGTCAGGCTTTTGTGCAAGGTGTTACATCCTGCGGTGTTGATGTGCTTGATGTCGGTATGGTACCAACGCCTGTTTTATATTATGCCGCGACCGAACATGCAGATGGTACCGGTGTAATGCTAACGGGTAGCCACAACCCGCCTGACTATAACGGATTTAAAATGATGCTTGGTGGAGAGACCCTGGCTGGCGATCAGATTCAGGCGTTGCGCAAACGTATTGAGGAAAACGACTTTGTGCAAGGTCAGGGTCAATATTCGAATCAGGGTGTCGGTAAGGCATATATCGATCGCATCATTTCTGATGTGAAACTAAAACGTCCGTTAAAAATTGTTATTGATTGCGGTAACGGGGTAGCTGGCGCGATTGCCCCTACGTTGTTTAAGTCGATGGGCTGTCGAGTGACGGAGCTGTTTTGTGAAGTTGATGGTCATTTCCCAAATCATCACCCTGATCCAAGTAAACCGGAAAATCTGAAAGACCTGATTGCCGCGGTGAAAACCAATAATGCAGATATCGGTCTTGCCTTTGATGGTGATGGTGACCGCTTAGGTGTTGTCGACCCTGAGGGTAACATTATCTATCCTGATCGCCTGATGATGTTGTTTGCAACCGATGTGCTGACTCGTAATCACGGCGCGCAGATTATTTATGATATTAAATGTACAAGCAATCTGACCAAGGTCATCTTTGAGAAAGGCGGCGAGCCTATCATGTGGAAGACGGGTCATTCTCTGATTAAGGCCAAGATGAAGCAATCGGGTGCTGCGCTTGCTGGTGAAATGAGTGGTCACATCTTCTTTAAAGAACGCTGGTACGGATTTGATGATGGTATGTACTCAGGGGCACGATTATTAGAAATTTTGTCGGGCTTACCACAGCCATCCACGGAGGTATTTGCCTCTTTACCCGATGCCTGGAATACGCCTGAGATTAACGTCAGCATGAAAGAAGGTGAGCATCATAAGTTTGTTGACGAATTGATGATGAAGGCTGATTTTGGTGATGCCAGTGTCACTATGATTGATGGTATTCGTGCCGATTATCCTGATGGCTGGGGACTGGTGCGCGCCTCAAATACAACGCCTGTACTGGTGTTGCGCTTTGAAGGACAGAACCAGGCGGCCCTGGAGCGCATTCAAGCCGCATTTAAGGCCCAGTTATTGGCCGTTAACCCTGATTTAAAGCTTCCTTTCTAAGCGGTATATCTAAAATATCTGGTGGCCAATCAGGCCACCAACATTCTCTTAACACTTGGTTTAATAGCGAATAACAATTTACCTGATTAGGTAAAACTCGCTATTATTAGTGAAATGAAAAGTGCGGAAAAATCAAAGCAGGACAATAATGAGTCTTAAACCTGATCAGGTAAAAAACATTGCATCTGTATTGAGTGATGCACTGCCATACATCCAGCACTTTGCTGGCAAGACCATGGTGATCAAGTATGGTGGTAATGCCATGGTTGATGAAAAACTCAAGCGTGGTTTTGCCCGCGATATCGTCTTGATGAAACTGGTGGGCATGAATCCTGTAGTGGTTCATGGTGGTGGTCCACAGATTGGTAAGGTGCTGGAGCAGGTTGGCAAGAAATCTGAATTCATCAATGGCATGCGTGTTACCGACAATGAAACCATGGATGTTGTTGAGATGGTATTAGGTGGTTTGGTCAACAAGGAAATTGTTTCGTTAATCAATCAACATGGCGGCAAAGCGGTTGGTCTAACCGGCAAGGATGGCGATCTTATCCGTGCACGTAAGTTAACCTTTGAAAAGCATAATCCAGAAATGAATGCACCGGAGATTATTGATATTGGTCATGTCGGTGAAGTAGCCAGTATTGATACTAGCGTCGTAAAAATGTTGGGTAAGGATGACTTTATCCCGGTGATTGCTCCGATTGGCGTTGGTGAAGATGGGCAGTCTTATAATATTAATGCCGATCTGGTCGCGGGTAAGCTTGCGACCGCGCTCATGGCCGAAAAACTAATTCTGTTAACCAATACCGCAGGTGTGCTTGATCAAGATAATAATCTGCTAACGGGTTTGAGTGCAGAAAAAGTTGATGAATTAATTGCCGATGGCACTATCCATGGTGGCATGCTGCCTAAAATACAGTGCGCATTGGATGCGGTTCGCTCCGGTGTTCACAACGCGCAGATCATTGATGGGCGAGTTGAACATGCCGTGTTACTGGAAGTATTGACTACGGAAGGGGTTGGTACCCTGATTAAGGGTTAAGGACAAATAATCAACAATGAGTGAGCAAAAGACATCTCGTCGCCAGCAGATCTTAGAAACACTTGCCCTGCAACTTGAAAAATCACCGGGCCAAACTATTACCACAGCAGCGCTGGCAAAAGCAGTTGGTGTTTCCGAGGCAGCGCTCTACCGACACTTCGCGAGCAAGGCGAAGATGTATGATGCGCTGATTGAATTCATCGAAGACTCGGTTTTCAGTTTGATTAATCGAATCATGGATGAGGAAAAGTCGGCCATCGTACGCTGCGAGAAAACACTGACCATGGTGTTGGCCTTTACGCAGAAAAACCCAGGTCTGACACGTTTACTAATGGGCGATATTCTGGTTGGTGAGACAGAACGGTTACGCAAACGGATCGATAAATTTTTTGAACGGTTTGAAACCCAAATCAAGCAAATCTTGCGCGAAGGTGAGGCAAGCTCAGAGTTGATTAAAGGCAGCTCCATACCTGCACAGGCAAGCCTGCTGGTGAGTGTAGTGCAGGGGCGAATCCAGCAATTCGTGCGCAGTGAATTTAAGTCACAACCACTTGAGTATTGGGATCAACAGTGGCCGATGTTAGTGCTGGTTCTGAGGCAGGCCGGATAAGTAAAAAATAGCTATAGAGTGACTAACTAGAAATATTTAATCGATCCGACCACTTTTTAGCTCACGAAAGCGTTTTAGATCGTTTTTGTAACGCTCTTCCAGCTCACGCTTATCCGACTCTTTTTTCTCAATGTGTAGTTTCTTATTTTTGATCTGATTACTCAGATCATTGATCTGTTCAACTAGCTTTTCCGGTGGCTCACGCCCAGCGCGTTCATGGTTGGCGGCACGCTCCTGCAAATCATTGAGATTTGTTTGCATTAAACGCAGATTGCCAATCGAAATATCAATTTGACCCTGAGCGGCCTTGAGGTTGTTATCACGTGCAAGAATTAAATCCCGTTCTTTGGTATAGGTGTTAAGTAGAATCGCGTCCAACCGAGCCTGTTCTTTACGCTCGGCTTCGCGTAGCTTACGTAAATGTTCTCTTTCTTTTTCAATGGCAAGTTCTTCGGGTGTCTTTGCTGCCTCGATCACCTCGACTACCAGACCGCGTTCGTTAACAACCTCGATGCGAGTTTGGGAATATTCGGGGGGCACGGAGCGACCGCATTCACGGATACCGATGTTATTTTTCCAGCATTTAATAGTTTTAGCTTGTACCGGACCCGTGGCAAGCAACAGCGACATTATCAATAGTGTTGTGGCGAGCTGAAAAGTTGAGGTCATGTTCAATCCTTTATTACCTGACGTGCCGGATCTTACAGGATACAATGGCTGATGTTTAAGCATTTTGTTCAACATGTGTGATTGATCAACTTCTATTATTTATCATCTCGTTTCTTGCCAACGCCTTTTCTTGCCAACGCCTTTTCGGCTTTTGCAGGCGGTGGTGCGGGTCTTTTGCAACTCCCAGCACTCATCTTTCTGGGCCTTCCATTTAGTGTAGCATTGGCAACTCATAAAATAGCTACTGTAGCACTCGGACTTGGAGCAACTTTACGCCATTTTCGTGAGCGTAATCTACACAAGTTCTATATTTTAACCATGTTGTTCGCCGGTATCCCTGGAGTGGTTATCGGCGCACATGTCATTTTATTTATCCCTGATCGAGGCGCAGAAATTGCCCTCGGTATCATGACCATCGGTCTGGCAATCTATTCGATACGAAAACCCGAGCTAGGTCAGTCCTATACCCCCCGTAACCAGGATAAACGTGGTGCCTTTATCGGAGGGTTAGTCCTTTTTACAATAGGTATCCTGAACGGCTCATTAACATCAGGTACCGGTCTATTTGTGACCATATGGTTGATACATTGGTTCGGGCTGGATTACAAAAAAGCCGTCGCCCATACATTGGTGCTGGTCGGATTATTCTGGAATGGCAGCGGCGCCCTGACCCTGGGCCTGTATGGCACCATTAAATGGGAATGGTTGCCGGTACTCCTGCTCGGATCCTTGCTGGGCGGCTACATTGGCGCGCATTGGTCGATTATCAAAGGCAACAAATGGATCAAACGGGTTTACGAAGGCATAACCCTGTTGGTTGGGATCTTGCTCATTATTGATTAGCACATGGATTGTGCTTATGTCGCAGGAGCACAGGGAGAAGGTGAAACCGGAGGTTGAGAAACTGGCCTGGGCCATCTGCGGAGCGATGCCTAAATAATTACACCGCTCTCTGTGAGTGCGAAAAACTTGAATCGCCTCCAGGTGTGTGGCGTATTTCTGCTCGTGATTAATATAGGAGACAAGATGTTCCAGGCTGACAATGCTGATAACAGGGATTTTGTATTTTTGTTCAATCTCCTGGATCGCAGAGAGCTCGCCTTTACCTCGTTCCTGTCTATTAAGCGCGATCACGACGCCTGCTGCTTCGGCACCGTGTGCTTCAATGATGTCCATAGACTCGGTAATCGCAGTGCCTGCGGTGATCACATCGTCGATGATTAATACTTTACCTTTTAGTGGTGCTCCGACCAGTGAGCCACCTTCGCCGTGTTCTTTCGCTTCTTTGCGGTTAAAACAGTAAGGCACATTACGCCCATGTTTTTCTGAGAGCGCTATCGCACAGGTGGAGGCGAGGGGGATGCCCTTATAGGCTGGTCCGAACAGGGTGTCGAACTTGATGCCACTGTCGACGATGGTCGCGGCATAGTACTGCCCCAGTTTGGCGAGTGAGCGCCCTGTGTTGAATAATCCTGCGTTAAAAAAATAGGGGCTGGTGCGGCCTGATTTCAGGGTAAATTCCCCAAAGCGCAACACGTCGGCGCTCAGAGCAAGTTCAATAAATTCACGTTGATAGGTTTGCATGGCTTAGTTCATTATTCATCAGAATTGGATAGATTAGGTGGTGTATGATACACACAAATTGATGTGTAGATAATACTTAGACTAGACAAACTGGGGCAGGCGAAGTAATGAGAATAATAAGTGCCAATGTTTTTGATGCAGAAAAGAAAGGTTATAGCGGCGTCGCCATCTACAGCAAACAAGAGCCGGATGAGGTTTATACCGGTCTCGGCTGGGATCACGTTGATACCGAAGGTCGTTATATTCAGGCCGACTTTGGTAAGCTGAGTGTTGCTTCACTCTACCTGCCTTCCGGTTCATCCAGTGAAGAGCGACATGCCAACAAGCTACGCTTCATGGATAAGTTTTATGAAGAAATGCAAACCATGCGGCGCAAGCGTCGTGACTACATTATTTGTGGTGACTGGAATACAGTACACAAAGAAATCGACATCCGAAACTTTAAATCCAATCGCAAAAATTCCGGCTGTACTGATGAAGAACGTGCCTGGGTGGAGAAAGTTATCGACAAGGGTGGTTGGATAGATGCCTTTCGTGAAGTTGAGCATGGTGAAGGACAATATACCTGGTGGTCTAACCGCGGTAATGCACGCGCCAACAATGTTGGTTGGCG
>CAMYMU010000038.1 GCA_947259575.1 uncultured Ectothiorhodospiraceae bacterium
CATACATAAATAATCAAATACTAATCGCGTATTTCGGTTAAGTTGTCTCATTTTCTGTGCAACGCTACTTGCTAGTTTTTTTGTTTGAATCAAGCCAATGCGATGCACGTTGGTCGCAACAATTGATAATCCAACATGGCGCTCAAAGCCATCCGCACCATAAGATAAACAACGATCCAGACCTCGGACTTCCAGGTTGTTTATGCAGGACTCTACCGCAGAATGCTGACGGCGGCCTTCTTGAAAGTCCTCTTGTTGTGCTTTCTCTTTTTCAGCATTATTTAATCGGCCTTTCTTTGGCAGGATATTGAGATCGAGTCGCTTATTAAGTTCTTCCATATTTGGTTTTGAATAAAATCCTTTATCAAAACTGCATTGCTTGAGCGAGGGGAAACGCTTTTGTGCATCTTCAACCATGGTAACGGCAACTTTGTCATCAGTTTCTTTCCACATGACCCTGTGATGTAAAATAAATTGATATTGATCCTCTAAAATACAGACTCGAACACCCAGTTCAACCGGCACACCCGCTTTACCTTTTGATATCCATTCGGTATGTGGTTCAAAAATGGAAAACACTTTTTCTTCATGGGGGATAACGTCACCATTGAGCACACGTCTCTCTATTTGGTCAATTTGCCTTTCTGCATGTGCAATATAGCTATCCATTTGCAGTATGATGAAACTATCACCTCGCTGTGCAAGTGTGCAAGCACTATCAATGTATGTTCACTTCTCTCGATAAACTGTTTTGCCAGTGATAAATAGTCTCGATACAGTTGATGCACTACGTCGACTTGTGCTTGTTTTTTTGTTTCATCTTTTGAATTGGAATAACGAGAATTTTGAATCTTACGATATTTCTTCTTTAGCTGCTTTAAGTTGAAACGATATTGTCGCCAACCATTAATGTCGTGTTTGTCACAAGCTCGACCGGTAATTTCAATCAACTTCCGCATGGCATCCCACAATAAATTAATATCTGTTGGATAGTGCACATCGGTTTTAACAACAAATGAATCACAGCGTGCTTTTAAAGGTTTGGAAGACTCTACGTTTAAGAGTGCATGACCTGCTTCAACGACAATCAGATTGATTTCTAACAATACGTCGGGTCTAAACAAGCTAACGTTGTCGATCAATGTTTGCAATGCATAGCGGTGTGGATTTTCCCAGCCGGAGTGGCCTAACATGTGTCTAAGGAGCAAATGATTGTTCGCTAAATCTTGGAGCCGATCAAAATCACAATTGATGGCAAGCTTGACTGTTGCCAAGACAAATATATTCCACAGCTCCATACCCGGACGCCCTGTGTTAAGGTTGATTTTTGGCTCTATCGCTTTTTCGAGACAAGAAAAAACTTTTTCACAAATAGGTTCATTGATGTAAATGTACTGAAGGCCTTTAAGAACAGCGGGGATATCATCACGTGAGTGAACATCAAATTGAATATCTGCAATATCAATCTGACCGAATTGACGTTGTGGAAGTTTTACGATTCTCATTAGCTTTTCCCGGGAAGTTTGGTGTGAAAACAGTGATTACAGGCAACTTTACAGCATTTCTTTACTTTTTCTATTTCAATTATACATTTCTTCGTATTGAAATTGAATATAATATTCTTTATTTATCAGATGGTTGTGAGTTTTCGTGCTGACACTATTTATTATTGCAGGAAGGAATATCGCGCTATGGTCATCGAATACATGCTTTTTGTTGTATGACAAATCATGTGCATTTGCTCATTCAGGTGTCAGANNCGCTGGGTTACATTGGTTAAATGGGTGTATCGTTCTGTCGTCTTCGGGCTTTCATGCCCCATAATGCAAAGCTTCGGGGTCATGCAAAGCTCCCAGGTCAGACTCGACTTACTTGTCATTTAAGTCGAGTCTGACCCTGAGATATCCCCACGAATTCATGCACACAATACTGATTCCATATAGCTTTTGATAGTCTTCAGTGAAGAAAATATTTCCATCTCTAATAGTTGAAATTTCTTCTGCCTAAGTAACAAGCGAGCTAAAAAAATAACAGAATACGGCTCTCGTTTGCTTGATGAATTCACTCTGACTTGCTTTGCAATCGGGCTCTGTTTTCCTGCCGTACCAATACACCAAAGAATAAATTGTGTTAAACTGGCTAGCAAGCACAATATTGATCGCCTTCTTTCACACATGTTCCTTTTTTGCGATAAGTTCAATCCGTAGTGAACGGCCTTACTGTCCCGAAAGCCTTCTTCAATTTGCATCCGAGTACGAAACAGCTTTACGATCTGTTTAGGTGTGCGCTCGTGCAGTGACAATGAGACAACAAGCAACCACGGTTCATTTGCTCTTTTAGCATGCACTTTATCTCGTGCTGATTGACGTTCTTTTCCCGCATAGGTGACAACCTTACGTTTCTTTTTTGGAGAGCGAATCAGCACAATAAAGGCTGCTAGCGGATTGCTCTTAACCCATTTAATCTTACCTAAGGTTTTCGCTGTCGTTGTGGCTTTTTGATAGAGCAACTTAGCGCCGAACCACTGCTCTAACCCATTGTTCTCACAGATAAAGTCTCGTCCTCGAATTCGCCCAATCCAATGCCACCCTAATGTCTCTTCAATATAGCGGTAGAAAGGTGTTTTAAATCCCGCATCGGCGACAATGATCGGGCGAGCTGTGGTTGGAATCATGGTCGCCAGTTTAGCCAAAAATTGATGCTGTATTTTTCGATTGCCAAGCTTTGATTGAGGATGCACTTCTTCATAAAGCGTGATGGTTCGCCCGCCGACAGGGAGAGCCGCTCGCAGCAGTTGCCAACTTTGGTCGGCGCATAACGGAGACCAGTCAATTAAAATAATTGGTTCTGGCAATCCCGAAAGAAGGTTTTGAGTGAGAACGGTATAAATACTATGACGCTCTTTGTAAAGGTGTGGATTTGATATAAGGCGATCCATCCGTTTGATCTTATGTTTATCGTAAGCGTTGCCGACAAGATTGCGACCCAGTGATGTGATCTGAGCCTTTGCACCTTGAGTCAACGCATGGACAGCGGCCATGAGAGCATTGAGACGTATCGCGTGGATTGAAACAGATTTAGTAAGTAACTTGTGTAGTACTGAGAGTGTGTGCATTTTATCCTCCGAAAAGTAATACGTTCAGAGAAAAAATTCGATGCGCACTTCGTTTTAGTTAAACTATAC
>CAMYMU010000039.1 GCA_947259575.1 uncultured Ectothiorhodospiraceae bacterium
ACAAGGTCACCCGGATGCAATGCATTCACTGATTACTGCCTATAGCGGCGCCATTCCCGGGTTTAAAAAAGATATGGAAAAAGCCGAGTATTGGTTAGACATAAAATCTAAACAATAGCTATAACAAGGATTAAACCAATACATAAAAAAAGCCCGGAAATTTCCGGGCTTGTGAGTAAACCTAACGTTGAGCAACGAGCAGTTCCTTTGCTCGTTTTTTCCCTGCCCTCATTATTCTTTAGTAATGACTTTACTTAGAACTTGTATTCAAAACCAACTGATACAGAGCTTGGATTACCACCTGTTGGACCACCTACTTCATCACCATGTCCGCCATCAACAGCTTTGAAATCTGCATTCGCATCATTATCAGTCGATCCATAAGCAGCGTAAACTTTCAGGTTTTTGTCCAGGCTTCGGAAGTACCCAACTGAGATTTTGCTAGCACCAGTAGCTGTTGTGCCTTCTGCGTCATCTGCTTCCAGATATTGAACACGAATATCTGAACCCTTGCCAACTTTGAATTTGGCATTAAGGCCAATAACATCACGTTGCCATTGAGCTACGGTATCTGAATCAATATTTTCCCATATCGCTCCGATTGTACCGAATCCAAATTTGTAACCAAGAGATAGCCGTTTAGCGTCACCATTGGCAATAGCACTATGGTTATCCCATGTTTCATAGGCGGCTCCAAGGCGAAAACCACCAAACTTACCCAGCAAGCCTACGCTGGTTACTTTGTTGTCATTATTATCAACACTACCACCTGATCCTTCTGGGTCTACAGCATATTGGGCCTGGAATTTAATTGCATCATTTTTGTATTCATACATGACGGAATTTTTAACGCGCTCATTAAGTTGGTTGCCATTGATATAACCTGCACCCAAAATTGCACGACGCTCACCAACGGTATCACCAAAGATTCCCCACTTCGAACCAACGGTTTTGAAAGGTGTATCATAAACACCTAGAATGATTTTACCAAAGTCACCTTTTAGGCCTCCATAAGAATTACGATTTGCAAAATTACCTGCGGATGAATCATCGAATCTTACTTCTTGTTCAAATTGATAAACAAACTTAACACCGCCAGCTGGAAGTTGACCTTTAACACCGACTCTTGACGAGTTACTGGATACTGAAAAGCCATCAGTAGTTGTTGCACCATCTGTGTCACTGGAATCAGCAGACAGATGAACTTTACCGTAGATTTCTAATTTTTCACCCACAACCTGAACAGCTTGAGCCGATATAGGACTAAGCAATGCTGCCGATACAGCTAGTGAAATAAGTTTCTTATTCATAATTTCTCCCAAATGAGTTGTTGAAATACAACAATGTTGTCTAAAAAACATCGTGCGAGCATGATGTATGCAAATTGCTTCACTTGTATGAAAGTTAGATGACAGAATTGTGATCAAAATACCAAGGGGAAATGCCATATGAGCAGGAAATCGCCTTTCCAGAAAATGTAAAAAAGCAAACATGCGGGGGAAAATCACCCACATTTTCGTCACTTTTCTAAATGAGATTTGTTATCATTTAGAATTAGAGCAAGGAATAACGATGAAGCCCGTCCTGGAAGTAAAAAATATCGAGTGTCAGTACCGTGACCACATCGTGGTGCATGATGTGTCCCTACATATAAATGAGGGGAACTTGTTATGCCTGCTTGGGCCCAGTGGCTGCGGTAAAACAACGGTATTAAGGGCGATTGCCGGATTTGAGCCAGTAACCAAAGGTGAGATCCACTTGCGTGAGAAACTGGTCTCGTCTGCGAACAATACCCTTGCACCTGAAAATCGTAAAATTGGCATGGTCTTTCAGGACTATGCGTTATTCCCACACATGAATGTACATGACAACGTCGCCTTCGGCTTGCGGGATATGGGCCCACAAGAGCGCAAGGCGCGTGTAAAAGAGATTCTTGGCGTGGTCGACTTAACTGACTATGGAGATCGCTACGTGCATGAATTGTCAGGCGGCCAGCAACAACGTATTGCCCTCGCCCGTGCCCTGGCTCCCAAACCTGATCTAATTCTCATGGACGAGCCGTTTTCTAACCTGGACGTGGAGATGCGTGAGTATCTGAGTCAGGAGGTACGTAACATCCTTAAGTCACAAGGTGCGACAGGAATTTTAGTCACTCATGACCAGCTTGAGGCCTTTTCCTTTGGTGATCATATTAGTGTCATGAACAAAGGTGAAATCGTCCAGCATGATACGGCTTATAACTTATACCACTCCCCCGACAATTTCTTTGTCGCTGACTTTATCGGCCAGGGTGTGTTTCTGGATGGTACCTTACTGGCACCGGAGAAGGTTGAGACACCGTTAGGTGTCATATCAGGAGACCGAGCCTATGACTGGCCACGTGGCACCCAGGTCAAACTATTGATACGTCCGGATGATATTGTTCACGATGAGGATGGTAATCTTGAAGCACAAATCTGTAACAAGGCCTTTAAAGGTGCAGAGATACTTTATACCTTGAAGCTGCCTACCGGAATTGATGTGTTATCGCTATTTCCCAGCCACCACAATCACGAAATTGGTGAACATGTGAAAATCCGCTTTGCACCCGATCACATGGTTGCGTTTAAAACAGATTAAGCTTATTCGTCGTTCTTATGATGATCGCGCGCATCGTTCCCGACTTGTTCGGATGTCGTATGACGCACGTCTTTACCTTTCACCAGGTAGATTACGTACTCACAGATATTTCGGGCACGATCACCAATACGCTCAAGGGCACGGGCAGACCACATCACGCCGATAACACGCGGGATAGAGCGAGGGTCTTCCATCATATAAGTCATTAACTGACGTAAGATATTTTCATATTCCTCATCAACCTTTTTATCCTGCTTCGCAATTTTAACCGCAGCTTCTGCATCCATTCTGGCAAAGGCATCGAGTGCATCATGTAGAATCTTTTGCACACGTTCACCCATATGCCCAATACCAAGCAACGCCTTACTCTCTTTAGAATCGGCTTCAGAAAATTTGAGCGCCATGCGTCCGACACGCTCAGCTTCGTCTCCGATTCTTTCCAGGTCGGTAATCGTTTTAATGATTGCCATCAATAATCGCAAGTCACTTGCAGCAGGTTGGCGCCTGGCAAGAATGGTTGTGCATTCTTCATCGATGTCGACTTCGAGACGGTTTACTTTATAGTCATTCGTAACCACGACCTCAGCCAGGGTCATGTCCATTGTTGTCAGGGCCATAATTGCATCATTGAGCTGCTGCTCAACGATACCACCCATTTGCATAACGCGGTTACGTACGTCTTCCAGTTCCTGATTAAACTGTTGAGAAATATGGTGGCCTAAATCTGCTTTTTCCATGACTCCGCCTCTAACGGTTATTCCGTATATTCACGTTGTAAGTAATTCTGTTAAACCCTATCCGTAGCGACCGGTAATATAATCTTCTGTCTGCTTTTCAGATGGATTGGTAAACAGCGTATTAGTGTCCGCATGTTCAATCAATTTACCCATATACATAAAGGCAGTGTAATCAGAGACACGCGCTGCCTGTTGCATATTATGTGTAACAATAATAATAGTATAATTTTGCTTTAATTCATAAATTAGTTCTTCAATCTTCAGTGTTGAGATTGGGTCCAGTGCTGATGCCGGCTCATCAAGCAGCATTACTTCCGGTTCTATCGCAATGGCCCGGGCAATAACCAGTCGTTGTTGCTGACCACCAGACATACCCAAGGCATTATCATTCAGGCGATCTTTCATTTCATCCCATAGAGCAGCGCCACGTAAAGCCTTTTCAACTGCCTCGTCAAGTTTGCGTTTATCGTTAACGCCCTGAATACGCAGACCATAGGCAACATTTTCATAAACTGATTTTGGAAACGGGTTTGGCTTCTGGAATACCATTCCAATACGGCGGCGCAAATTAGCAACATTTACACGCTTATGATAAATATCTTCCTCATGCAGCTTAATCTCGCCTTTTATCTGGCAACCATCGACCAGATCATTCATGCGATTAAAACAGCGCAGCAGTGTTGACTTACCACAACCACTAGGACCGATAAATGCTGTCACACGATTCTTTGGAATCACCATGTTGACGCCATAAAGCGCCTGCGAACTGCCGTAATGCAAATCGAGATTAGATACCTCTAACGCGATCTCTTCATTCGCAAGGTCGCTTGGACCCACTGGTCGTTCCAGTGCATCCATATTGATACCGTGCGTTCTAGTTTCACTAGCTTCAGTCATGATACTGTCACCATTAAATAAAATATTTTGTTAACTTTCCAGGGCTCTATATTTTTCACGTAAGCGATTTCGGATCTGAATCGCAACAATATTCAACGCAATAATCACTAATACCAGTAAAAGTGATGTTGCATAAACTAACGGTCTAGCGGCTTCCACATTAGGACTCTGGAAACCTACATCGTAAATATGAAAACCGAGGTGCATGAATTTACGATCGAGATGCACAAAAGGTGCATTGCCATCTAACGGCAAGGAAGGTGCTAATTTTACAACACCTACCAACATCAATGGTGCAACTTCACCAGCTGCCCGTGCAACCGCTAGAATTAAACCCGTCATGATTGCGGGGCTAGACATCGGAATTATCGTGCGCCACAACGTTTCGAACTTGGTCGCACCCAGTGCCAGGCTACCTTCACGAATACTCTTAGGTATGCGAGATAGACCTTCTTCAGTCGCCACAATCACCACTGGCAGGGTCAATATCGCCAGGGTTAATGAAGACCACATAATGCCCGGTGTACCAAACGTTGGTGCAGGCAGTCCTTCTGAGAAGAACAGTCGATCAATGTTGCCACCGAGGAAATAGACAAAGAAGCCCAGACCAAACACACCATAAACAATAGAAGGCACACCCGCGAGATTATTTACAGCAATGCGAATTGTTCTGGTTAGTGCACCCTGCTTTGCATATTCACGCAAGTATACGGCTGCAATCACACCTAACGGTGTAACCAGAACAGCCATCAGGATAACCATCATCACGGTGCCAAAAATAGCTGGGAAGACACCACCTTCTGTATTTGCCTCGCGTGGTTCATCGCTGACAAATTCCCAGATATTTGCAAAATAAGTCCCAAGTTTACTGGGTAGTGACATCTGATTAGGTTGATAAACTTTAACAACTGTCTCAAATTGGATCTCACGTTCCTGGCCATCTGCCGTTCGTGCGATAAAAGAGTCACGTGTAATATCCTGATTAAGTTCATTGAGGCGCTTCTGAATGACCTCATAGCGAGCGTCTAATGCTTTTCGTTTCGCATCCAGCTCAGCCAGGTTTTCAGGGGTTAAATCATCATCTAGCTCATAACGCTTTTTCAGTAGGCGTAAGGATTCTAGCCCATGGTTAACTTCACCGATATCGCTTTTCTGGATCTCAACTATCTCATCATGTAGATCCAGCGCACGCTCTTTTCGCTGCTCAAACTCAGACCACAAAGCATCTTGATCTAATTTTAGTTCGGTACCATTTTCTTTAATTGAGGTAAGGAAACCATAAAAGTTACCCCACTCACGGCGCACCACGACAAGCGCATCATCTGGGGTGGATTTGTTTTTGATACCAGGTTCAATGATTAACCGGAAATCTGCACCATAAACATCCCGGTTACCGGTCTTCAGGGTATAGCGGGTAATAAACTCCGCATCGCCTGTTAACTTGTAACCGTTATCTATTAAAGTTTGAAACGCAGCTTCTTCTTCACCCCAGACCTCGCCCATCAATCTGATTTCTTGACCCTGCTTATCGGTATAATCCATCTGCTGTACATCGGCCGGCCAGAAGAATCCAAGACCACGCACCATGATCAAGGCCAGCAAACCGAACACCATAATCAAACTGGCACTAACAGCCGCAGCATTTAGCCAAATCCAGGGACTACCACTTTTAAACCAATCTTGAACTTTCATATCATCGATTCATCACAATGAGCTGTACTTACGGCGCAGTCGTTGACGCACGATTTCCGCCATGGTGTTAAACAAGAAAGTAAAGGCAAACAACACAAGCGCCGCCAGGAATAGAACCCGATAGTGTGTGCTATCCACTTCTGATTCAGGCATCTCAACAGCAATATTTGCTGATAAGGTCCGCATGCCCTGGAAGATACTGAAATCCATCACGGGTGTATTACCTGTAGCCATTAATACAATCATGGTCTCACCGACGGCACGTCCAAGACCAATCATAACTGCCGAAAAAATACCGGGGCTTGCGGTTAATATCACCACTCGAGTTAAGGTCTGCCATTGCGTGGCACCCAGTGCGAGTGAACCTTGAATAAGGTGTTTCGGTACTGCAAACAATGCATCTTCTGCGATAGAGAAAATCGTGGGTATCACTGCGAAACCCATCGCCAGCCCAACCACAATAGAATTTCGTTGGTCAAACGCAATAGTTGAATCTTTCAGGTACCCAGCAACATCACCATCAAATAACAGACTTTCTACAATAGGTGACAAAAGCGCACCTATTATTACAACGACAACAATCGATACACCCAGTGTTAGCGCTGACTGATAAAATTCACTCTTTATTTTGTTTAGTTGCTGGCCAAACTTTTCTGATCTTGTAACCAACAGGAAGGCCCAGGGGAACAACAGGCCAGCAATAACCAGATATAAATTTCTATCTAACCATGGACCTAAATGTTTTCCGTACTGTGTGATATCACCATCAAACCACCACATCTCTAAATAGGGTCCTAAACTGAGAGTTACCCAACCAATCAAGAGTATGGCCGGAATCAGTAAAGCACCTTCCCATCCTTCAGGAACCATAAAACGAAATTTTTGTGGGAGTCTTTGCCAGGTATATGCCGCGATCAAAACACCCACCGGCATTGCTAATAACATCAGGAAAATGCCTACTAGATTATCCTCAACAAACGGCGCCAGCCATAAACCTGCAAGGAAGCCCAGGATAACTGTCGGCAGTGCTTCCATAATTTCGATAGAAGGTTTAACCGTCTTACGCATATTTGGAGACATAAACTGTGCAGTAAAAATGGCACCCATGATTGCAAGTGGCACTGCAATCATCATTGCGTAAAAAGCCGCTTTTAAAGTACCAAATGAAATAGGCACTAATGAAAATTTGGGCTCAAAGTCATTATCCGCAGATGAGGATTGCCAAAGATACTTCGGTTCTTCATGGCTTTCATACCAGACTTTACCCCACAACGAACTCCAGGAAATTTCCGGGTGTTCATTGTCGATCGACCACAAGCTGTATTGATTATTTTTAGTGAACACCGACATTGCATTGGCACGTGGTGACAAGGCGATATTGTCTATATTCGCGGAGGATAGCGTTCGCCGTAATATCGTATTCTCTGCAGTGGTGTGGTAAATCCCAAACAAGCCTGACTCATCGAAAGTAAGAAAACCTTTTCGGTTAAACTCAGGGATAATCTTTACAATGGCCGCTGAGTGACTTTCAAACTCACGGTACTTAACTAGTTGTTCCTGGTTATTTTCATTTCGTACTAGCGACCACTGTGCCAATTGACCGTCAGAGGTACCAACCAGGATTGAAATGCCACCCGTCAAGGAGTTCAACGCGGTCAGCTCGGAACCAGAATCGGTAACTGTCAGATGTTGAAGCAGCTTCGGTTCTGCTTTGTCCTGTATGTCAAAGAAAGTGATGTAACCACCTTCACTGGCCACATAGAGTTCACGCTGATCTTTATCAACTAACAGATGTGTAATTGGGGTGGCCGGTGATGGTAGTTCTATTCCGATCCGTTCAAACGTTTCGGTCTCTTCCAGCAACGACTCTTCTTTTGTGAACGCTACCAACAATAATCTTTTATCAGCCGTGCCTGCAACAAGAGTGAGACCTTCGTCATTACTCTGTACATCTATATGAGTCAGAGCCTCATCCTGTGTATCTATTAGTATAGGTTCCGCTCCTAGTGGAGTTTCGATTACAGGTGTAATCAAGCGTTTATCGTTTGGAAATGTCACCCTGTACTTGTGTCGATAAACCAGGGCGTGACCATTACTTAGCCCAAGTGCAATAGTTGTGGTTGCAGGGTCTGCGTTACCAAAACTGGTGACGCTGACACCCTTTGGAAGATTGGGGACATGAGTGAATTTCGTTTCACCGCTGCGCGTATCGAAGAAAAGAAGCTGACCCGTTTCGGTGACTCGTAAACCAACCTCATTTTGTTCTTCCATCGCCAGGTGCAGTATCTTTGGCCTGGATGGATCTTCGGTAATTTGATCTTCTGCCGATAGGTCCTGTTTGGACTGTTCAGTGACTGCAATAGGTTGACTACTCGCAGAGAGTGAAAAGCTGCTTTCCTGCTTGATTTCAGCGCTATGAAAAATAGGGAAAACAACTACTAACAAGTATGCAAAAATCAGTGTTATCGCAATGATGATACTGATACCACCAAAGGCCACGCCAAAGCGCATGAACTTGTCCATAAACATCCGAAAACGGAAATAGAATCCCTCGGACTGAATGAGCGAATTTCCGGAATTTTTCTGTTGAGAGTCAGGACTAGGCATCAGACGAGGATATCGATCGTATATGACAGAAATATTACAAAACGATGGCGGTTCTCACCAGTTTAGTATGTTTTTTAACCACATTAGAAAAATACTGTCATCGTTTTGTCATAAAAAAACCCCGCCAGAATAACTCCAGCGGGGCTTTTAACTTTTAGAATACTTAGCTTACTGAATCTTGGCTAAGTATTTGCTGATTACCTTGGCAGGTAGAGGGATATAACCATCCTTCAAAACCACTTCCTGTCCACGCTTGGACATCACCATCTTGATGAACTCACGCTCAAGTGGTGCTAAAGGTTTATTGGGTGCCTTGTTGACATAAACGTACAAGAAACGTGACAGTGGGTAAGTACCTTTCACAGCATTAGCTGAAGTAGCTTCAACGAACTTGCCGCCTTTCTTTGATAGTGGAACCGCTTTCACGCCAGAGGTCTTATATCCGATACCTGAGTAACCGATACCGTTGATAGAGGTTGTAACCGACTGAACAACAGAAGCAGAACCAGGCTGCTCGTTTACATTGTTTTTGTAGTCGCCCTTACAAAGTGCTTTTTTCTTGAAGTAACCATATGTACCCGATACTGAGTTACGGCCATAAATCTGGATGTCACGGTTTTTCCATGCACCTGAAAGACCAAGGTCACCCCATTTGCTGATGTTCTTGCTACCACCACACT
Source organism: uncultured Ectothiorhodospiraceae bacterium (assembly GCA_947259575.1). Classification (GTDB taxonomy): domain Bacteria; phylum Pseudomonadota; class Gammaproteobacteria; order UBA6429; family Thiohalophilaceae; genus SZUA-24. Next base: position 9,233 of record CAMYMU010000039.1, read on the forward strand.
TGCGTGTAGAAGAGAAAATCGCATCTACATCTTTAATGGTCATGCCTTTAACGGGATTATCTTTATTGACATAAACAGCCAGCGCATCAATAGCAACAGGAATTGCAGTTGGCTTATAGCCATATTTCTTTTCAAATGATGCAATTTCTTTAGACTTCATCTTGCGGCTCATAGGACCAAGATTTGAAGTTGACTCAGTTAATGCTGGTGGTGCAGTAGATGAACCTGCTGCCTGAATCTGAACATTTACATTTGGATAGATCTTTTTAAAGTCTTCAGCCCACAGGGTCATCAGGTTGGCGAGAGTATCTGAACCAACGCTGCTGATGTTACCTGATACGCCGCTCGCCTTTTTATAGGTTGGAGTCGCAGGATCAATGCCGGCAGCAGAAACTGAACCGGTGAATGCCAATACAGCTGAAATCGCTGTTGCAGTAATAAGTTGTTTGTAAAACATTTAGGTTGCCCCTTCAATAAGTAGTTTCGACGCAAGTATGCTACGTCTATGTGACAAATATGTGATCCAAATGTGACAGTAGTATGACAGTCGAGCTCTATATGACCTGGCGGATATCACTTTTATGTGTGACTGCATCTTTATTGAAAATACAGCTAAATTCAGAACCACGACCGACCTCACTCTTAATTTTAAGTTTGGCCGAGTGCCGGTTAAGGGCATGTTTCACGATAGCCAGTCCCAATCCGGAGCCCCCGGTCTCACGCGATCGCGCGACGTCGACACGATAAAACCTTTCCGTTAAGCGCTTAATATGATGAGAAGGTATACCGATTCCACTGTCGATAACCCTAAGCACCGCCCTGCCAGATTCATCTTCATACCACTTAATCGTAATATGCCCATTATCGGGTGTGTAATTGACTGCGTTGATCACCAGATTACTAAATGCACTATCCAGCTCCTTGGCATCACCATATAGAAAAAGCGTCTCATCTACATCCAGCTCAATCACGTGGTTTCTTGGGCCGCTGACAACCTGCGCTTCTTCTTTTAGAGTCTGCAACATTTGAGGCACGGCTATAACTTCATGTTTTATTGGTTTTTGCTCATTCTCGAGCTTTGACAGCAGCATTAGATCTTCAACCAGACGGTACATACGTTTAGATTGCTGCTGCATGAGCTTTATAGAACGCTGGGTTTGTTCATCCATATTTAGATCATCGCCCGACATCGCTTCAAGAAAACCAGACATCACGGTCAAAGGTGTTCGCAGCTCATGGGAAATGTTCGCAATAAAGTCTCGACGAATCTGCTCGACTCGTTCAAGCAAGGTCACATCACGTGCTGTTAACAGGCTTTGCTCATGCCCATAAGGGGTCACCTGAATCGCGATAGTTTTATTCGAGTCGCCGGGTGCAGGCATGCTAAGAATTTCATCCTGATCGGCACGTTGGTAAAAACTAAGAAATTCAGGGTTACGCACCAGGTTGGTAATACGCTGGCCAACATCCTGAGGGTAATTCAAGTCCAGCATTTTAGCGCCAACATCGTTCCACCATTCAATCGTGCCGTTGGCTTGCATCACGACAACACCATCTGGCATGGCTTCTGTCGTTTCACGAAAGCGTGCTAACAGATTTACCAGCCGCCTTTGACGCTTTTTATTGCGCTTTTGTAAACGATAGATCTCGGTGAATAACTGCCCCCATAAGCCTGCGGATGTTGGGGGTGAGTATTTTTTACCTTTGGCCAACCAACGATGTAAATGGCGAAGATTGATCAACGTCCAGCTTAAATAACCTGCCAGGCTAATACACAGAAATAAAAGAACATGATCAAAGACAAGCCCAACAACGATGGCTATAGTCAACAGGGCAACGAGTCGCCAGACTTCTGCGTTCCAGCTATTATTCAAGGCTATCTATACCTTTGTATTGAAATCGGTATTGGAAAAGTGCGCGTCCGCTAACGCTGGACTGGGTAAATTCGTCCTGGGTAAATCTTCTGAGGTCAAACCTGCTCAGAAAAGCGGTAGCCTGCACCACGTACGGTCTGAATAAACTTGTCACAATCGTGCTCTTCAAGCGCACGGCGTAGACGACGTATATGGACATCAACAGTTCGCTCTTCAATATAAACATGATCACCCCAAACCTGATCCAGCAACTGGCTACGACTAAAGACCCGTTCGGCATGGGTCATGAAGAAGTGTAACAGACGAAACTCGGTTGGGCCCAGTTCTAAAGCCTGATTATTTACAGTTACCCGGTGTCCAACAGTATCCAGTTTGAGAATTCCGGCCTCTAGTACGTCCCCATCTGTGTCCCCGATCGACCTGCGTAAAACTGCATTAATGCGGGCAATCAGTTCGCGGGTTGAAAATGGCTTGGTGACATAATCATCGGCACCCGCTTCCAGGCCCTTGATTTTGTTTTCTTCCTCGCCGCGTGCTGTCAGCATTATAATGGGCACGCGGTGGGTACGTTTCACCTGACGTAGTTTGTTCGCCAGATCGACTCCGCTAATCCCTGGCAACATCCAGTCAAGCAGTACCAGATCGGGCACGGTCTTGCTCATCAGATCCTGGGCCTGGCGAGCGTCCGCTGCTTCATGGACATTAAATCCAGCCTTTCCCAACGAGAAGTTCAGCATCTCACGGATCGCGGCCTCGTCCTCGACAACCAAAATATTTGGGTTTTCCTTTGACATCATGTTATACATAGTTTGCTCGTTTCCATTGAAAACAAGCCAATTACACGTCAATATTGTTACAGGTTCATGACAGTATGACACAGTATTTCAGACCAATTGCCTTAATCTTGTGACCTGGCTGACAAGAAATACTGCCTAAATCTGATAGTATCAGCCAGCTATATAATAAGTATAAACCAGGAATATTAGGATATGAGACACCGCCAAAGCCTATTAATCGCACTAAGCCTAATCTGCTTGTTGCCGCTCCAGGCCTATGCTGCCAGCAAATATGTGAGCGATCACTTAGTCATCACTATGCGCTCTGGACAGGGTAATCAGTTTGAAATCATCAAAACCTTGGTCAGCGGAACTAAGCTTGAGATTCTGGAAGAGACCGATACGGGCTATACCATGGTGCGTCTAGAAGATGGCACAGAAGGCTGGGTACGGACCCAGTATTTGGCTGATGAACCAATCGCAGCCGATAAACTGACCCGAGCTGAAGCTAGACTGGCCAAAACTAAAGAAGAAAATAAGCTACTTAGAACCGAGCTTGGCTCACTGAAAAAATCCAAAGGCAAACTTGACGCCGAACATTCTAAATTACAAAGCGAACACAAAACAGCCAGTCAGGAACTGACCCACCTCAACGAAGTTGCGGCTCGCCCCAAACAACTCGAGAGTGAAAATAAGCAACTGCGCCAGGACTACGAAGAGATCAGTACCAAGCTAGCCGTTATCAATCAGGAAAATCAGGTCCTAAAAGATCGTTCGCAACGTCACTGGTTTATCACCGGTGCAGGTGTACTCATCATTGGTATGATCATAGGTCTGGTGATTCCCAAGTTCCGCTTCCAGAAAAAGGATGGCTGGGGATCATATTAATTCTGATTCGACAAAAACTGTTCGCAGCCCAACTATTACATGAGTTCACTAAAAGCTAGTTTTATAGATTCGGCTTAGTGGCCAGCTTGAAATCTGGCGCATGTGTTAGATAAATGCTCACCCAAACTGCAACGGTGAAATAAAGCGACATCCAGGGAATTTCTTCAGCCCAAACATTCCAATCGTAACTAACGACATAACTCTGTGCTGAATCGAGTATTCCCTGGCTAAATGTCAAATATTGAGCACCGAGTGCGATATCTTCCTGCCAACGCGCCCAGTACATTGGTACATCAACAGTAACCATGAATAACAAGTAACCCGTGCAAAAGACAATCATGGCATTAAGAAAATATCGATGTCGACCTGAAACGTTTGGCCTCAGTGCAATAAAGCTCATAATTAACAGTGCACCTGCGATCGCCCATAACGATTCTTCGATCACGCCACCTAAATAGTGCGTACTAATAACCGCATACCAGGAAAAACCCTCAGCAATAACAATAATGATAATAAGCGCGATTGAAATACGTAACGAAAATTGATTGTTAACACCCCGTCCTGCTTCGCGCAGTAAAATAACACATTGTAAAATGAAACTAAGTTCAGCAATGGTAGCGACAGTACGGCCAACAAGCATTGTTGATAGCCACGAGTCGACGAGACAAATTCGTTCTAAGTCAATCCGTGGGAGAAAGGATCGAAAGGCACAACCAAATACGTAAATCCCCGATAGCCAAAGTATAATTCTCCGTCCTAAATAAATATCCGGGTTCATTGCAGGTTTGCGCTTTGCAAATAATATAGCTGAATAGAACCAGGCACCAATATTCAATATCGACAGAATACTGATAGATAGCCACCATATTTTCACAGCCATTCTTTTCCTTCCATGCATTAATTTCAAATTAATTTAATTATAGGAAACTTAACCTAGATCCTTATTGATTGTATTATATTTTTACTTTCACTCGATTAAGGCTGCTCAGTGTAATAAATATGTAATGTTGATCGAATACTTTTACATATCACGCTCACAATAATATTGAGGAATACCATGTTACATCTCAAAAATATATTTAAGACCAGCCTTGTCCTTATATTGGCCGCCTATCTTGCAGGCTGTGCGACAAACTCCGATACAAGCACCTCTTCTAAAAGCAAGATGGAAATCTATGAAGTACATCACGATGGTCGCATCCATGTTTTCTATGATCGTAAACTTTACAAAGAATTCTTGACGCTTGGTGAAACCCCATATCGTCTAACTCGAATTGGTGCAGGCCCGAATGGTGAAACTATTGTCTTTGGCTTAACTAAGAAAGACAAAAAAATGAAAAAACCTGTCACAGCAATCGAATTGTATGACGGTAAAATAAAGCAGGATGCTGTTTATGCTGAAATGCGCAAGCATAATCGAATCTATGTATTCAATAGTTTTAAAGATATGGGACCCGTTCGTTCCTTTGGACACCCCAATTACATGTTTAGTCAAATTGGTGCTGGCCCAAAGGGTGAAACCGTTGTCTTTGTCCTGAACAAGAAAAACAAAAAGAAACGGCCTGATTCATTAATTGCGGAATACAAAAAACACAATTCTTAAAACAGGTTGAGTGCTGCCGCTAAGGGTTAGAGTATAAACAATACTCTAACCCTTTTTTTATTCGAGATGACAGCATGCTGAACCATTTTTAATCGTAAATTACTATGTCTGAAAACTCAGCTATCAAATACCAAACACTATTCGAGCAGTTAAACTTTCTATTCACGAATCGACTTCCACGCCGCTATGCCACTTTATTTATGGGCTGGTTTAGCAAACTGGAGAATCCAATAATAAGCAAGATTTCAATTTGGGTTTGGCAACTTTTTTCGAAGGAACTAGATTTATCTGAGGCAAAAACAACCAACTTCAGCAGTCTCCATGATTGTTTCATTCGTCAGCTCAAGCCTGACGCACGTAGCATTGATTCGGACCCCAGGGTCATAATTAGCCCTTGTGATGCAATTGTAGGTTCGCATGGCCAGGTAAACGGCACTGAGTTATTTCAAACAAAAGGTTTTCCCTATACCTTGATGGAGTTGTTTGGAAATAATGAGCTGGTCGAGCGCTACCGAGACGGGCTGTACATTACACTAAGACTTAAAGCTACTATGTATCACCGCTTTCATGCACCAACAGCATGCCAGGTAAAGAAAGTCAATTACATATCCGGTGATACCTGGAATGTTAATCCCATCGCGCTTAAACGGATTGAGAAACTTTATTGTAAAAATGAACGAGCAGTAATCGATTTAACAATCACGAAACCTGATCACCATATTACCCTGGTTCCAGTGGCCGCTATTCTGGTCGCCGGCATCAAATTACACTGTCTGCCAAATGTCCTCGATCTCCGATACAAAGGACCGAATCACCTGAAATGCCAGGCTGATTTAAAAAAAGGCGATGAAATGGGTTATTTTCAACATGGTTCGACAATTATTGTATTTGCCAATAGCAAATTTAGTATTGATAGCAATATTCATGAAGGCGACACCATCCGAATGGGCCAGGCACTCTTACATATGCAAGAGGAAACCACCAAGTCATTAAACTGAAATATAAAAGTATTTATTTAATTGCAGGTTTTTTAACATTACTGACACATTGATGACATAAAACTAATAACGTCTGACACGATATATTTTAAGGAACTACTTTATTATGAAATTTCTCGAAGAATTAAAAGAGCAGCGATGGGACGACCACCGTTATTACCATCACAGTCGCATTAACCAGACTCTACACTTGATTAGTGCTATGAGTTTTCTTGGCGCCTATGCCTTAATTTTTGTTAATCCAGTGATGGCAGCTTTCCTGGGCTGGATCGTGGCGATGGTCACACGCCAAATTGGTCACTTCTTTTTTGAGCCGAAAGGTTATGATGAAGTTAATCAGGCAACACATGAACACAAGGAAAACATTAAAGTCGGTTACAATTTAAACCGAAAGATTGTATTGCTTACGATATGGGGGTTGTCTCCACTGGTGTTATATTTGCATCCAAGCCTGTTTGGCCTATTCACTCCATATGTCGGTACTGAGGGTTATCTACACAACCTGAGTATCATTTGGTTATTCATAGGAGCAGGTGCTTTGATATTCAGGACAGTACATCTATTCTTCATATATGATGTAACTGCTGGATTAGTATGGTTTACAAAAATCCTGACTGATCCCTTCCATGACATCAAGATTTATCACAAATCACCATTCTATCTTTTAAAAGGTGAGCTGATGGATCCCATGCACCACGTTGAATCCTGAGAAAAGCTAACTACCCTTCTGCCGCAACAGCAGAAGGGTAATTAGATTATTTAAATACTGCCCCCACGAGTTCACGAAAAACCTGCTTCTTAATAGACTTGTTAGTCAAACTAATATCAGTCCACCACCAACCATCGGCCTTCATTGCAGTCGCAGCTGAAATAAATCTTTCCATAACAGCCTGATAATCTTCATCACTAAAATTATGACTCATGATAATTCGACCAGTACCTACCCAGCTAATTGCGAGACCTTTTGCTCGTAAATAATACTGGAACATCCAGTTATAGCGGCCCGGGCTCGTATAAGTGATTGTCCAAACAGATGACATATGACTAACTTTGACAGGTAGCTCAGCTTGAATTAAACGATTATTGAGTTCTGTAACGCGATCATTCCATACTTTTTCATTGTTTGCGTAGTTCTGACGTATTTCATTCGTATCAATTCTCTGTAAAAACTCATTCATCGTTGCCATAACATAGGGGTGTGAGTTAAACGTTCCGCGCGCAAAACAGATACGGGTTGGTCGATCCTCACGATAGCGTTTCATTAACTTATGTTTACCGCAAACGACACCAACTGGTAGTCCACCACCAAGCGTCTTTCCATAGGTAACCATGTCTGCTTTTACATTGAAGTATTCCTGAGAGCCGCCATAAGCCAGCCTGAAGCCCATAAAGACATCATCGATTATAAAAACAATACCACGCTCATTGCATACCTGTTTGAGCTCCTGTAACCAGGACGAGTAAGCGTCGCGATCATAATCTGCACTGCGGTCACTAGCAATCAACATCGCATCAGCGGGTGCATTCCCATTGGGATGCAAGGCCTGTAACGGGTTCACCAATACACATGCAATATCTTTACGTGTGCGCAATACCTTGAGCGTGTCTGCATCCATGTCCTTCAGGGTATATACATCATTGGTTTTACGATCATTGCCTATTCCAGGCTGAACACCATCCCACCAGCCATGATACGACCCGCAAAAGCGGACCAGATATGTCTTACCAGTATGGTAACGGGCCAGACGTACTGCCTGCATAACAGCCTCGGTGCCAGACATATGAAATGAGACCTCATCCAGGCCTGATATCGTCTTTAGTCGTTTAGCATTATCTGCGATAATGGGATGGTAGGGACCAAGCACTGGTCCCAGCTCCTTGACGCGTTCACTGCCTTTCTCAAGGCACTCTTTATAAAAATCATATCCAAAAACATTCACACCATAAGAGCCTGTCAGGTCATAAGACCAGTTGCCATCCAGATCCTTCACTTGCGTGCCGGTGGACTCTTCGACCAGCGTACCAAGCTTGAAGTTATCTCGAATATAATTTCGATACTGAAATGGGACACGATAGGCATTGGTAAATAACACATCAGAAATGCTACTTTCAAGTTCCTCACTCATGGCGACAGATTTAGGAGATTTTTTTGCAAATAGGTCTTTTAAGCGTATGAAACCATTATATCTTTGCTGAATTACATTATCTGGTGCGCCATCACTACTGAAAAACTGATCTTCTCTATATTCGTAGAAAGGAATCAATTTGGCGATCCGGCGAGACATCTTTGAATGACCTCGCAGCGATGGATGTTTAGCCCTGGATAACCGCAGTCGAACTTGTACCTTTCGAAGCACAAACAGTCCAACGATAGAATAAATTACATAAAGCCCTAAACTCGTTTCCATTTATATTCCTTGCTACAAACCTAATACGACAAGGTTGTCATATTTCATTAATCTATATACTACGTACCTTAAAACATATATTTATGAAATATTTGTTACAGTATTGCTTTTGCAGTATGCGATACACTAAAGATGATGTGATACTTTGCAGGGAAATCAATCCAAGGACTTGGGAAATTAGTATTGTGGTGAGTTAATTTGAACGGGCTTATAAGTTTTAGTCTTTCCTTCCTTGTACTTTGCGTTCAGTACGGAGACAAGAAACTGCACATGGGTGCAGACTTCAGATTTCGTTCCAGCCCTTACACCAGTGATATTATTGTAGTCACTAACAATAATAGAGCGAAACCAGGACTGACCATCCTCGGCTTCTATGTCTTCTGCGCTTAGAACACTTTTTAGCTTATACATAAATATCTCTAGATCCGTTATAATTTGGCCTGGCTATAAAAATATCGTGCTTTTGTTTAAGAAATATTTCAATTACATTAAATGCATATTAATTAACTCAAACTGGATGAGCGGTGGAATCTGGCCTCAAAAATTATCTAGTCGTTACACTGAGCTATTGGGGTTTCACTATCACCGATGGTGCAATTCGGATGTTGGTTGTACTCTACTTTCACCTATTGGGCTATTCTCCCTTTGAAGTCGCCATGCTCTTTTTGTTCTACGAACTATTTGGTGTGATCACCAATCTGTTAGGGGGATGGTTAGGTGCACGAATTGGTTTGAATATAACTATGCATATTGGCATGGGGATGCAAATCATTGCCCTGCTGATGTTAACTGTTCCTGATGCATGGCTAAGTGTCGCTTATGTCATGTTCGCTCAGGCATTGTCAGGAATAGCCAAAGACCTAAACAAGATGTCAGCCAAGGCCAGTGTAAAAACTTTTCTACCAGAGCACACTGAATCACGACTATTTAAATGGATTGCTATACTTACCGGCTCAAAAAACTCGCTGAAAGGAGCCGGTTTTTTTATTGGTGCTGTATTATTGGAAGTGGCTGATTTTCGTGGCGCCTTATTCATTTTGTCTGGATTCCTTTTCGTGATATTTATCCTTTCGGTAGTACTACTGCCAGGCAAGCTCGGAAAATCTAAAAGCAAGCCGAAATTTTCACAAGTATTTTCCAAATCAAGTTACATCAACTGGTTATCTGCTGCGCGTTTCTTCCTCTTTGGTGCGCGCGATATATGGTTTGTTGTCGGCCTACCTGTATTTTTGTATTCCGTCCTGGGGTGGAGCTTTTCACAGGTCGGAAGCTTTTTCGCGCTCTGGATTATTGGTTACGGTCTCGTGCAAGCCAGTGCCCCATCGCTGATTAGTCGCAGTCACCATGGTAAAGGGCCTGATGGCAGAACTGCTCAAATATGGGCATATATCCTTTTTCTAGTTGTCATCACGCTTGCCATCTTAATGCAACAAAACTTTGATACAACGATTGTGTTGATAGCTGGGCTTACTGCATTTGGAGTAATCTTTGCGATTAACTCTGCCGTGCACTCGTACCTGATTGTCGCCAGATCAGATCATGATAAAGTCTCAATGAATGTTGGATTTTATTATATGGCAAATGCCGGTGGGCGCTTAACAGGAACAGTCCTATCAGGTTTGATCTACCAATCCTATGGCTTAGCTGGTTGCTTGTGGTGGTCTGCTGGCTTTGTTTTATTGGCCGCATTACTTTCACATAAACTTAGCAGAGGCACTGAAGTACTACCTGAGTAATATATTTTACGTCTCTTAACTGTCATATATCTGACCCATCTCTGTCATATCCCCTATCCATAATTGTTTTAACAATTAATTATGACGATAGGTTGAAGCATCTATGAAAGTTACCGTATTTGGTACTGGTTATGTTGGTCTAGTCCAAGCAGCAGTCTTCGCAGAGGCTGGACATGATGTTGTTTGTGTTGATATAGACGTAGATCGTATTGAGAGTCTGAAAAAAGGCATTGTGCAAATTTATGAGCCCGGACTAGCACCTATCGTAAAACACAACCTTAATGAAGGCCGTATTAGATTCACAACCGATGCAGCTGAAGGTGTAGAACACGGAAAATTCCAATTCATTGCCGTTGGAACCCCGCCTGACGAAGATGGCTCTGCAGATTTACAATATGTCCTAGATGTAGCAGCAACAATTGCAACACACATGGTCGAGCCTAAAATCATTGTCGACAAATCAACTGTTCCTGTTGGAACAGCCGATAAAGTAAAAGCTGTGGTAGAAGATATTCTCAAACAGCGTGATAAGAATATAGACTTTAACGTTGTATCAAACCCTGAATTTTTCAAAGAAGGGTCAGCGGTATCAGACTGTACCAAACCTGATCGTATCGTTATCGGGATAGACAATCCATCTGTTGAGCATGCAATGCGAGAACTATTTAGTCCTTTCAATCGAAATCATGACCGCATCATTGTCATGGATGTACGCAGTGCTGAGATGACAAAATATGCAGCTAATTGCATGTTAGCGACAAAAATCAGCTTTATGAATGAAATGTCAAACATTGCTGAGAAAGTAGGTGCTGATATTGAATCAGTCCGACATGGAATCGGTTCTGACAGCCGAATCGGCTATCAGTTTATATACCCTGGCTGCGGATATGGTGGCTCTTGCTTTCCAAAGGATATCAAAGCACTTATTAACACATCAACACAACACGGTTATGAGTCAAAAATACTAAAGTCTGTAGAGGCCGTAAACGCACAACAAAAAGAATTACTGTTTCACAAGATCCACAATCATTTTGATGGTGAACTCGAAGGCAAAACATTCGCTCTGTGGGGATTGAGTTTTAAACCCAATACAGACGACATGCGCGAAGCACCGAGCCGTGTTTTAATGAAATTGCTTTGGAACTCAGGCGCAACGATTAAAGCATTTGATCCTGTCGCGATGCAGGAATGCAAAAGAATATATGGCGAACGTGAAAACCTTATTCTGGTTAACTCTGAAGAAGCTGCTTTAGAAAAGGCAGATGCCTTAATTATCGTTACAGAATGGCAACAATTTAAGGCTCCAGATTTTGAAACAATTAAGCTAACACTTAATTCGCCTGTCATATTCGATGGTAGAAACATATATGATCCAAAGACATTGGCATCCTATGGCATTAACTATTACTCAATTGGTAGTAATAATGTTATAGCTACATACGATAGTGCAAGCGACAAAACACTATTCTCAGATGAAAATACTTATGCGGCGTAGCTTCATAAAATCATCATATATTTGAAAGAAACCTGTCATCTCTACTGACAATACTAATTTTAGTTGAGTAACCGGGATATATTTATGACGCCAATCCAAGACGTAGGCCCAATAAAATATCGGGCAATCTGGATATCGGATGTACATCTTGGCTATAAGGGATGTAAAGCAGAATATCTCCTCAATTTCCTTCGCTCTACAGAAACTGAATATCTATTTCTAGTCGGTGATATTATCGATATTTGGTCAATGAAACGTACCATGTATTGGCCACAATCACATAATAATGTTATTCGCACCATCCTCGGAAAAGCCAAGCACGACACTAAAGTGATCTATATCCCTGGCAACCATGATGAAGAGTTTCGTGCCTACGATGGCATGGTGCTTGGTAATGTCGAGATACATAATGAATATACACATACTACTGTCGACGGACGATCTGTCCATATGCTGCACGGTGATAAGTATGACGCAGTCATGCAATGTAGCAAGCTAACAGAATTTGTCGGCAATCTTAGTTATGACTTTATCCTCTATGCTAATCGTATTCTTGATAAGTTACGCCATCGATTAGGTTTTCCCTTCTGGTCCCTGGCTAAATTCATCAAGAGTAAAGTTAAGAATGCCATGGCACATATCCGAAAATATGAAAATATTGTCGCGGCAGAGGCTAAAAAGAATGGTCATGATGTCGTTGTCTGCGGTCATATCCACCATGCAGATATCCGCCTCATCGGTGATGTTATGTATTGTAACGATGGTGACTGGATCGAACACTGCACTGCCCTGGTAGAGCAACTCGACGGCACAATAGAATTAATTCACTGGTCTGATCGTAAAATGGCCTTGAAGGCCGACTCAGAAGTTGCCCTAGAAATCCCACAAGTCGCATGAAAATAGCCGTTGTTACAGATGCGTGGGCACCACAGACGAATGGTGTTGTTACGACCCTAACCCGCACACGTGAGTGCTTAACCAAGATGGGTCATGACGTACATTATGTTACGCCACTGTCTTTCAAAACCATTCCTTTGCCCACCTACCCGGACATACGAATCTCACTTTTTCCTGGCCGAAAGGTTTACAAGACACTCGATGAATTCGAGCCTGATGCTGTACATATTGCGACTGAGGGTACATTAGGGGCTGCAGCCAGAAGGTATTGTCTGAAGCGAAATATTAAATTCACGACCGCCTATCACACCCAATTTCCATACTATATTCGCTTACGTGTACCCATCCCCATCTCATTCAGTTACGCCGTGCTCCGACGGTTTCACGCCAAATCTGAACGCATCATGGTGCCGACTGAGTCACAAAGACAGGAATTATTGAAGTGGGGATTTAAAAATGTCGTTATCTGGTCACGTGGAGTTGATACTGAGTTATTTAAACCTCGTACGAAATCCTTCATTAAGGACGAACGCCCCATCACACTGTATGCTGGACGTGTTGCCGTCGAAAAAAACCTCGATGCCTTTTTATCACTGGATATACCGGGCACAAAATACATCGTTGGTGATGGACCTGACCGCGAAGCACTCAGTAAAAAATACCCCGATGCTAAATTTGTCGGTTTCAAGTTTGGAGAAGAACTCGCAAGCTATATGGCTGCTGCAGATACGTTTGTTTTCCCGAGTCGCACTGACACGTTTGGCATAGTGATGCTCGATGCCATGGCCTGTGGTGTACCTGTGGCCGCCTACCCCGTCACTGGGCCTGTTGACGTGGTACAACATGGAGTGACTGGAGTTCTTGATGATGACCTCGGCAAGGCTGTACAACAAGCACAGGCCCTATCACCACAAAATGCACGCGAATATGCAGAAAAACATTCATGGATGTCGGCTACAGAACAGTTTTATTCACACCTGGAAATAAACAAAAAGGAAGAAATCGAAGCCTGTCTCGATTCAGATTCAGCTGACAAGCTGGTTTCCTAAATTATCTTCGCTGATAGTCTGCGGAAGATCATCAGTTATCAAGTCATGGTATAAATCCACCAGGCGGTTGGTCATTTCTTCCGCCGTCCATTCCTTCACATATTCACGTGCTTCATTTGCAAGTCGTGTTCGCAGGCTTGAGTTTTCCAATAAACGCTGCGCATTTGCTGAAAATGCCATTGGCTCTTCAATCGTTACCAGGGCACCTTTGCGTGCATTCAAAATGTCCTTAGTGCCCATCACTGCAGTTGACACAACGGGTACACCTAATGCCATTGCTTCGAGAAGTACCAGCCCCTGTGTTTCTGTTCGTGATGCAAAGACAAAGGCATCGCCGGCACAATAACAATCAAGTAAGTCACCCTCTCGTGACAGATAACCAATAAACATCACATTTTCGGTTAAACCTAATTGTTCTACCTGTTTACGTAAGTGCCCTAGTGCGGGCCCCTCACCTGCAATCACGAAGAGTACATCAGGTATTTTTTTATGTAAGTGCGAGAGCATCTGTAGCAGGAACCCAATATTTTTTTCATGCGCGACTCGGCCAACATGAACTAATACCGGCCGGTCCTGATCAATACCGTGTTTGTCCCGAAATACATGCCCCTGACCTGACTGGAGCTCATCTAACACAATCCCTGTCGGCACAATTCTTGTGGCAGTCTTAACACCATATTTAACCAGTACATCCTTCATCGCGGTCGATGGGGTGATCACCATGTCAACGCTATTGCATTGCTTGCGGGTAAACATGCGCGCCAGATAACGCATCCATGACTTTGGGACATAGGGGAAATAGTGATACAGGTATTCTTCAAAGAAAGTGTGATAAGTCTCAACACTGGGGATACCGAGTTCTTTTGCCAGCTTCACGCCCTCATAGTGAGCAATGAAAGGTGTTTGTATATGAAGTAGATCAAAATCCTGCGCCTTCAGTCCGGGTAGCAATTTCGCGATAAATTTGCGAGACATCATTCGATCTTCTGGATCCAGAATCACCTTGCTTGAAGGAACGCGAATAATATTATCTTCAGGTATCTGCTCGTCGGCCTGGTCGGCGTAATCCGGTGCAATCAGGGTTACTTCATGCCCCATCGATAATAAAGTTTGTCGAAATAGCTTTATCGATGTTGATACACCATTAATTCTTGGAAAATAGACATCCGTAATCATCAGGATGCGCATAGGGCAGTTCCTTATTATATTAGTTTAATAAATAGCGATACCAAGACTGGCAATCAGTGCACCAATTAACGCACCGGCAATGACGTCGGTAGGATAATGTAAGCCTAAGATGACGCGTGACATGGCGACCAATACAGTAAAAGGAATCAGCAACAAAGCCAGCTCCGGGTAAAAGTTAATGGCGAGAATTGTGAAGCCCACTGCATGTAAGGTATGCCCGGATGGAAAGCTGTAATGATCCAGCAAACGTGCACCCGGTATAATGTCAGCACTGGTAGAACAGGGACGCTCGCGACTGGTTAGTTTTTTTAAAGCCTTATAAACAACAAGATTGAGAACCCCAGCAAAGATCATTAAGATTGAGACAGGGATTGCATCTATGCCATAGATAAAGGGCAAACAGGCAATAAGGCTATACCAGAGCACACCATCACCCAGTCGGCTTACAACTGAAAAGAACCCTTGTATGATAGGTGCACTTAGCGAGTTATTTACCTGGCGACAGAAAGCGAGTTCTTTCTCAACTGCACGCTGTAACAGCATATGTGTTCTTGCGTATCCCATATCAAAATACCTTTACCTGTTTTAACAAGTTTTAGCTTTCGATATGGCAAGTGGGTTACACTTAAATGAACCTTTTATGACGGATTACCGATGCCAAACTCACCAACTTTAATGGAATCGTTACAGGCTCTGATCGGAACACCCTCAGTGAGTAGCGTACAGCCGCAGCATGATCAGAGTAACCGCCCGGTTATCGATCTTTTAGCAAACTGGTTGTCTGACCTGGGTTTTGCCATCGAAATCATGCCCATACCAGGGCAGCCCGATAAAGCGAACTTAATCGCCACTCTGGGAAAAGGGCCCGGTGGCCTGATCCTCTCTGGCCACACCGATACTGTTCCTTTTAATGAGCAATACTGGACGTCGGATCCCTTCAAGTTGACCGAACGCGATAATAAATTGTTTGGTCTGGGCAGTGCCGATATGAAAAGTTTTATGGGGCTGGCAATCGAAGCGGTTAAACAACATGACATGAAACGTTTGCATGCACCGCTAATACTGCTGGCAACCGCCGATGAAGAAAGCTCAATGGATGGCGCGGTGGCGTTGGTCGAAGCCGATCGGCCAAAGGCAAAGTATGCGATCGTCGGTGAGCCGACTGGGCTCAAACCTATACGCGCGCACAAAGGCATTATTATGGAGTCGATTCGTCTCAAGGGGCAATCGGGTCATTCCAGTAACCCGGAACTGGGGAATAATGCGATGGAAGGCATGCACCAGGTCATTAGCGAGATCCTGTTATGGCGTCACGAGCTACAGGCCAGGCATCACGATCCAAGTTTTACTGTGCCCTACCCAACCTTAAATTTGGGCCACATTCATGGTGGGGATAATCCAAACCGGATCTGTGGTGACTGTGAGTTACATATCGACCTCCGTCCCCTGCCCGGTATGTCCAGCGATGAACTACGTGATCAGATTGATCAACGGGTAAAGGCACGCCTCGCTGACAGTGACCTGGAATATGAACGAACGCCATTAATTCGGGGTACCGATCCCATGTTTACCGCCGCTGATTCCGAAATTGTGCAAATGGCGGAAAAATTAACGGGTCACCAGGCAGAATCAGTTGCATATTGTACCGAGGGCCCCTATTTAAATAGTATGGGTATGCAAACCGTTATCATGGGTCCAGGGCATATCGATCAAGCACACCAGCCCGATGAGTTCCTGCCCATGGAACAAATTCAGCCGGCTGTTGACTTAATAGGTAGCATGATTGAAAAGACCTGTATGGAGAACGATGAGCATTAAATTATTCAGTCTGTTTGTACTCACCAGCTTAGTAATGCTGGGCTGCCAATCTGCGCCGCTATTACCCGTACCCAAAACTAACCCCCCTGTTGCCGCCGTGCAGAGCAACCCAGATGCGCACAAGGATCAAATCGTAACCTGGGGTGGGGTCATCCTTAGCAGCGCAGCTAAAAAAGACGGGACAGAAATTACCATACTCGCCAAACGTTTGAGCAGCTCAACACGCCCCATCGAAAGTGATGTGTCACTCGGTCGATTCATTACCAACATTAACGGCTTTCTAGATCCCGCCGTCTTTGCACCAGGACGTGAAATGAGTGTCAACGGTATAGTAACCGGTACAGAAAATCGTAAAGTCGATGACTATGATTATCTCTATCCGGTAGTGAAAGCCACAACTTATCACCTCTGGCCAGTACGAATAAAATATGAGGACGATGATTATTATTGGGACCCATGGTACGGCCCCTGGTACTACCCTTACCCTTATTACCACCGTCCTCATCGGACGATAAAAGAAGTGAGATAAAAATGCGTTTAAGCCATCTTGTATTAATAGCATCCGCGTTGTTACTCAACGCCTGTGCAAGTGCACCTTTCAAAATGGAAGGTATCAACCAATCGATCACACCACAGCAAACCGTCAACAAGCCCGAGCTGTTAAATCAAAAAGTCGTTTGGGGTGGCTTGATTATCGAAACCCGAAATTTTGAAAATACCAGCCAAATTGAACTACTCAACTATCCACTCAATGAAAACGGCCAACCCATCACCAGCGCACAACCTCAAGGTCGCTTTATCGTTAAATTCAATGGCTTCTTAGAACCCGCCCAATATGCCAGTGGCCGCTGGTTGTCTGCTCTAGGACAAGTTCAAAAAAGTGAAGCAGGCAAAATAGGCGAAGCTAGCTACCAGTATCCCGTAATGAAAGCTGAACAACTGCATCTCTGGTCCGAGTCCTCAGAGTCAGATGTTAAGACGCGGTTTCATTTTGGGATTGGGGTTCAGTTGTAGTTTTTCTTTTCTCTGGTTTATCGACATTCCCCTGGCACCCTCTATTTACTTTTTTGGGGGCACTACGAAAGGGGAATCCTTGTTTTGTTTTAAAGCTTTCACCCGCCACTGCGTGGCTGAGGCGAGATACTTTTCTTTGCTTGTCCAAAGAAAAGTATCCAAAAGAAATGACACCCCGTTGCGGGTGTAATCTGTGAGTTTTCCCATTTTTTGCCCTGTCCGGTTTTGATTCGCCTCCCTGCTCAGCAAAACCGGGCTCGCCGTCCATGGCTCGCTCTATTAATATTTTTTCCAAAAAACAACAAAACGCACACACCCGCACATGGGGGATGTACTGCTCACAACAACATTAGAGATTGATTCTTGGTGATTCGTGCTGTGCCTGCTCAGTGAAAACACCTCCATGCGCTTGCTGCGAGAAGAAATTGGCTGCAACGCAAGTAAGGCCTGAAAGGGCGAGGCAGGACGCCGAGCCTGCGCGTTGAGACAGGAGGCCGAATCGCGCAGCCTTACTGAGGACTGCCAATTTATTCGAGTGGATAGCCAAGCGCGGAGGGCCTTTTTTCTTTCGTCTCTTTCTTTTTGGGCAAGCAAAAAGAAAGGGACTCGCTTCAGCGAAGCAAAAAAAGAATAAATAAAAAATAGCTTCCCCCTCACCAGGGGAAAGACAAAAAACCATCAAATACCACCAAAAAAACCCCACAAACCATTTGACCTGATCTCCTCATAGGTTATGCTTATAAAACAACTAGATACACCTACTATTTAAAGCAAATGCGAGAAAAAGATCAGCAACAGCGTTTTGTTGAGTGGTTTCGTCACTCTTCGCCTTATATCCGGGCTTTCCGGGGGCGGACGTTCGTCATTACTTTTGGTGGGGAAATGCTGGCGGATGCTCAGTTTCCCAGCCTGGTGCATGACCTGGTGCTGCTCAATAGCCTGGGAATCCGGCTGGTGCTGGTGCACGGTGCGCGCCCTCAAATCAATAAGTTACTCAAAGAACGCAAGCTGGATGCAGAGTATGCCGAGGGCATGCGGGTTACCACGGATGCGGCTCTGGAGTGCCTGAAACAGGCGGCGGGTTCGGTGCGAGTAGAAATCGAGGCCTTGCTCAGCATGGGCATCAGCGATATGCCGCTACACAAACTCCCTACCCGGGTGGTCTCTGGCAACTTTGTCACGGCTCAGCCTCTGGGTATCCACGATGGCGTGGACTTTTGTCATACCGGGGTCATTCGTCGTATTGATACTGGTTCTATCGACTGGCATCTGGAAGATGAAAATATCGTCCTGCTCTCGCCCATGGGTTATTCACCAACCGGCGAGGTCTTCAATCTCACCGCTGAGGCGATTGCCACTGAGACAGCTAAGCAGCTTCAGGCTGACAAACTCATATTCTTGGCCGATGAAAGTCTGTCGGCTGGCAAGAAGGGATCGGTGTTACACGAACTCACCCAAGCGGAAGTAGAGACGATGCTGGGCGGCAAGAAAAAGCTCAAAGACACAACACGTAATTATCTGGAGCATGCGCTAAAGGCTAGCATCCATGGTGTAAATCGTGTGCATATTGTTAACCGAAATATTGATGGTGGCCTGCTGCTCGAGTTATTCACGCGTGATGGTGTGGGCTCCATGATCAGTGCCAAGTCGTTTGAAGACATTCGTGCTGCAAATATTGATGACATTGGCGGCATTATTGAACTGATCAAGCCGTTGGAAGATGAAGGCCAACTGGTAAGACGTTCCAGAGAAGTGCTGGAGACAGAGATACAACACTTTACCGTAATCGAAAGA
The DNA here is from genome assembly GCA_947259575.1 of uncultured Ectothiorhodospiraceae bacterium. Classification (GTDB taxonomy): domain Bacteria; phylum Pseudomonadota; class Gammaproteobacteria; order UBA6429; family Thiohalophilaceae; genus SZUA-24. The sequence continues at coordinate 28,771 of CAMYMU010000039.1, forward strand.
GACGGATTGATTGTGGCTTGCGCGGCCTTTTATCCCTACATCAAAGAACGTATTGCTGAACTGGCCTGTGTTGCTGTGCATTCCGAATATCGCAATGGTGGTCGTGGTCACGAGTTATTCGACTATATCGTCAAGCAAGCCAGACAGTTGGGCATCAAGCAATTATTTGTGTTGACGACACGAACCGCACACTGGTTCCGCGAGCGTGGCTTTAAACCCGCCAAACTTGATGCGCTGCCGGTGAAAAAACGTGCCTTATATAACTATCAACGACAGTCAAAAGTCTATTTGAAGGATCTCGATCAATGAGAGCAAATAATAAAAACTCGGCTCGTCCCTTTTTGAAGTGGGCCGGTAATAAATACCGGATCATGGATCACATTCAGGACATGTTACCCGAAGGTGAGCGTTTGGTAGAACCGTTTGCAGGTTCAGGTGCAGTGTTTATGAATACTGATTATTCCGAGTACTTACTTGCGGATAACAACATGGATCTTATATCACTCTACCAGATTCTTGCCGATCAGGGTGAGCAATTTATCGAGCGCTGCGCCCGACTATTCCGCAGTGGGACAAATAAAGAAGAATATTACTATCGTCGCCGCGAAGAATTTAACAAAACCAAAGACAGCGTTCGCAAGGCCGCTCTGTTTATCTATTTGAACCGCCATGGATATAACGGTCTGTGCCGGTATAACTCAAAAGGCGGTTTCAACGTGCCCTTTGGCCGTTATAAAAAACCCTATTTCCCCGCCGACGAAATGTTCGCCTTTCATTTAAAATCTACACGCGCTTGTTTTATACATCTGGACTTCGCTGCAGTGTTTAGCAACTTAAAACAGGGCGATGTAGTGTATTGCGATCCACCTTATGTGCCGTTGTCAAAGTCCTCGAACTTTACGACGTATAGCGCAGGTGGTTTTGATCTTGATCAACAACACTTACTCGCGCAACTTGCCGAACAGGCACGACAAAGTGATGTTCCTGTGTTGATTTCGAATCACAATACACACTTTACCCGCAAAGCCTACCAAAGTGCTGATAACATCAAGCGCTTACAGGTCAAACGCTTTATTAGCTGTAATGGTTCACAACGTAAACCCGCAAGCGAATTACTCGCGCTGTTTGATGCGCAGGTTGCCTAAGCTCCTTTCTACCTAATCTAATAAAGCCGGTTGATCATCAACTAATCGTAAAAATTTGAGTTGTTTTGATTCGCGATGTTGACAGGCACCAAAGATAAAAGGTGCGCGAATATCCTGTAGCACAAAGCGCTGATCCGCAAACCATAAACATTGCATCTCAGGGAATTGATCGACTTGATAAATGGCAGGATACTCCATGAATCGACGAATCGGTTTCATCCTGTCATGCTCCCAAATAGTATGCCCTAATGATTGAAGTGGACCCAATCCGAATTTAGGCACTATATGCCAGTCATTTTGATAAGCCGGTGTATAAAGCGCATTGATGCGTTTGAACAAACCGTCTGTGGGTACTGCTGTCTTAGGTTTATCTCTATACAGATTAATGTAACGGATGTAATAACGATCGTCTGTACTAATGATCAACTTCCAGTTAAGTGGCGATAGTGGTTGCGGGATAACAGCGACATTCGCATTTTGCATTTTATCGACCGGAGCTGAGGCATAGGCATGCTCAAGCGCCAAGCGCATCCAGTAACTCTGCAACAGGACATATCCCATAAGACAAACGACACCTGCCAAGGCGATGGGCTTTGCATATTTCTTTATAAACGTACTCAACAGAATTGCGAACAGGATGATTCCTGTGAAATATAAATCAATGATAAACGTAGTTGGGATAGTGAACCGAATATTACTAAAAGGCGCTAACACCTCGGTGCCGTAGGCAGTAATCACATCGGCAAAGATGTGTATCGACAGACTAAGCAAACACACGGGCAAAAACAGTTTCCATGAATATTTATTGCGCGAGAGTTTTGCCAACAACCATGACAACAACAATGCCCAGACTGGAATAAGTACCACTGAGTGTGTGATCCCGCGATGAATATTCAGATAAGCAGTAATTCCAAATAGCCGGGAAACAAAATCGATATCGGGAAAGGCGCCGATGAAAAAACCTGCCCAGCTACGCAGCCAAACTGGTAATTCATCATCAACCCGGCGACTGGCGCGGGCTACCAACATACCGCTTAATGCATGGGTCAGGGTGTCCATATCCTCCATCATGCGTGCTTATCCCCTGAAAATCAATTTCAGATAAATCAGCAGGTTAAGTACTAAATCGTAATAGTGCGGGTCCGATCACGTTCCGAGATCCCTGGCAGAACTATCACTAAAGTTAATAAGGGAATAGGCCGACTCATGCATTACAATTAACAATAACCAGAGGTTATACAAGAATGCATGTTTCCGATATTAGAACATGCATGGATGCCAGTTCGGCGCCCGTAGACAGGCGCAAAATTCTAGTCTTTGAAGAAGATAAATTCCTGGTCAGCCTGATGCACATGCTGCTCTATAGAGAAGGTTTTGATCTATCAATCATTACTAACGAGGAAAATGCTCTTGACCATATTCAGGGACAACCCCCACCTGAATTGTTATTCATTAGCCATAAGTGGCTTAATAATGACTTCCCGCCCGTCATCCAAAGTATGCAACACCATAAGGGCTGGCAGGATGTCTCAGTGATTTTACTGATGAATTATTTTGATGAAGACATGATCGAGCATGCCTTGGAGGTTGGAGTGAGTGATTATTTGCTACAACCGATCGAACCAAGCGTATTACTCGACGTGATCCAAAAATACATCCTGGTAAAATAAAAGTTTCACGTTATTTCGGGGTCAACGTGTCCATTTTATTCGAGTTAGCCTGGTTGCGCTGAAATGTTATTGCAAAACCTTGGTTGGTCGGGAAAATCTAGCAATGGGGGACGGACACGCCCGTTATAACGTACCCAATATATAGATTTGTACTTTAGTCCTCATCATCAGGTGGCACGACCTTGAGAACCTCTTCAATGGTTGTCATTCCAAGTGCCACTTTACGTGCACCGGAGATACGCATTTTGGTCATGCCCTGTTTGACCGCCTCGGTGCGTATAGTCTTTGAATCTGTTTCCGAATTAATATGATTGCGCAACTCACGATCAAGGATCATCATTTCATAAATTCCGATTCGGCCAACAAAGCCTGTGTTGCGGCATTCATCACAGCCAACTGGTTTATAGAAGGTTCCTTTGCCCGATACTTTCCATGGATGAGTCAGAGTTTTCCATAAGTCCTCATCAACCTCTGTCGGTTCCTTGCAGGCCGGGCAAAGGGTACGCACCAGTCGTTGCGCCATAATACCGATCACGGTGGCATTAATAAGATAGGCAGGAATACCAATTTCACGTAGTCGAGGAATCGCCGCCGAGGCATCATTAGTGTGTAAAGTGGAGAGAACCAGGTGACCCGTCAACGCTGCCTGCGTCGCCATTTCAGCAGTTTCTTTATCCCGGATCTCACCGACCATGATGATGTCAGGATCTTGTCGTAGCAAGGTACGAATACCTGCGGCAAAATCAACACCGATGTTATGTTGAACCTGCATTTGATTAAACTCAGGAAGCACCATTTCGATAGGGTCTTCCACTGTACAGACATTCACATCAGGTTGTGCAAGTTGTTTAAGCGTTGAGTATAAGGTTGTCGTCTTACCTGAACCGGTTGGCCCCGTTACCAGCACAATACCATGTGGTTGCGAAATCATACTGGTCCAGTCGGTGGCATCTTTTTCACTAAAACCAAGTCCGGAAAAGTCTTTCACCAAAACATCCGGGCTAAAGATACGCATTACCATTTTTTCGCCAAAGGCAGTTGGCATAGTGGATAAACGTAATTCTATTTCATCACCATCGGGGGTCTTACTCTTGATGCGACCATCCTGGGGGCGGCGTTTCTCTACCACGTCCATGCGCCCAAGCACTTTCACGCGCGCAATCACAACCGTCATCACCGCGGTAGGCATCTCATAAACAGTGTGCATCATGCCATCGATACGGAAGCGGATATTACTCATCTCACGGCGTGGCTCGAGGTGAATATCACTTGCTCTTTGATCAAAGGCAAACTGTAGTAACCAATCCACAATATGGACAACAGATTGATCATTGGTGTCTAAACGGCCCGAGTTACCGAGCTCAATCAGTTGTTCAAAATTAGTAACACCCGGAATGTCATCGGTGTTTTCTGAAGTCGCAGTCCTTATAGAGTGACTGACGCTATAAAATTCATTCAGGAAGCGCGAAATATCTACCGGATTTGAAATAACCCGTTCAATTTTTAAACCGCTGGTATGTTGCAGTTCCTTTTCCCAACTGCGTACAAAGGGCTCAGCAGTGGCAATCGTGACGGTATTCTCCGTAACTTTGATCGGCAGAATTTTATGCCGAGTGGCATATGCAGAAGACATCACGTTAGTGACAGAGGTAACGTCGACTTTTAAAGGATCAATCCGAAAATAGTTCATACTGGAGCGATTGGCCAACCACTCAGTCAAACGTTCCAGAGTAAGTTTCTTTTTGGGATTGAGTAAATCAGGCCATTCTTGCTGAGAAATAATAACAAGGGGGTGTATCTCCAGACCACTGCTGCGAACCGGGATAAGAAAGTCATCCGCAATCTTTTTATCAACACGACCATCTTCTATCAGATCGCTAATAATTTCCTTTATTGTCAAACGGCGATCAATTTCTTCGAGAGTTGTTTGCTGATGTTCCATGTTTATCGCCCTGCCCTGACCAGACCACCCATGCCAGCCTTCTCCAGTTTCTTGTGTAGAAAATCACGAATACTAGCAGCATCTTCCATATTCATGGCTTCGTCAAGGTATTGTCGTGCACGTTCAGTTGAAAGATTACGTATCACCCATTTCACCCGGTTCAGGCTGGATGCACTCATACTCAGACTATCAATACCCATAGCGACCAAAAGTACAACCGCTGCAGGATCACCCGCCATTTCTCCACAGACACTGACCGTCTTACCCATGTCATGTGCTGCACGTACCGTATCATGTACCGCCTGGAGCACGGCTGGGTGCAAGGCATCGTAGAGTGAGGCGACCTGAGCATTGTTTCTATCCACCGCCAATAAATACTGGGTCAAGTCATTAGTACCGATCGAGAGAAAATCGACTAGCTCAGCAAAACGATGCGCCTGGTAGACAGCTGATGGAACTTCGATCATGACACCGACTTTAGGTTTGCTAACCTCACCATCTTCTTCTTTGAGCTCCTCGTAAGCCCGCTCAATTAAAGCTAAGGATTCTCTTAGCTCACTCATCTGGCTGATCATGGGTAATAATATATAGAGATTATCGATACCGACGGCAGCACGGATCATCGCACGCACCTGCACCATAAATAACTCGGGATGATCAAGAGTAATGCGAATACCACGCCAACCAAGAAAAGGATTATCCTCAACAATCGGGAAATAGGGTAAGGCCTTATCACCGCCGACATCCAGAGTACGTAATGTGACTGGCCGTGGCGCAAAGGCAAGCAAGGCCTGACGATAGATTCGGTATTGTTCTTCTTCTCCGGGAAAGTTTTGTCTCACCATAAAAGGAAATTCTGTTCGATACAGACCAATACCATCAGCACCACTATTCAGTGACGGTGTAATGTCAGCTAATAGGCCAGTATTAACATTCAGTGGAATTAATTGTCCATCTTCAGTTACTGATGGGTCATCTCGCAGATTCACCAGTTCCGCCGTTAGCACTTCTTCTTCTTTAGCGAGGCGCTCATACTCTTCGCGTATCTGTTTCGGCGGTGAAATATAAACGCTACCACTATATCCGTCTGCGATAACAAACTGTCCATCGATCTTACCTAACGGTAAGGAGGCAGAACCCATCACCGCAGGCACACCCAGAGCCCGCGCTAAAATCGCCACATGTGAAGTTCGTGAACCTTTTGCGCTAACTACACCGGTTAATTTTTCTCGCGGGACTTCGGCCAGTTGTGCAGCGGTGATCTCATCACCAACCAGTACAGTTGACTCTGGGTAAGTAATCTCACGCTGCGCATCCTGAACCAGGTAATGCAATATACGTCGCGCCAATTCACGTAAGTCTTCTGCGCGCTCACGCATATAGGGGTCATCCATTTCCGCAAAGGCCTCAATATGCTCATCGACAGTTCGCCTTAATGCACCAGGTGCCCAGTTACCGTCCATGATGCGGGTTGCGGTAACACCTCGTAATGAATGACTATCTAACATTAATAGGTAGGCGTCGAATAGTGCACGTTCTTCGGCTGGTAACACATCTTTTAAACGGTTTGAGAGTTTGGTGATATCTTGTTTAACTGAAGAAATCGCCGCATGAAATGCTTCGATCTCTTTATCGAGATCTTCGACAAATCGATCGGGCACTTTTTCTAATTCTGATGATGGGTAAATCGCAACTGCAGTACCGATAGCTACACCAGGTGCCCCTGGTAAGCCATCGAAAGGCCGAACCTCGGTTGCCTCATGCTGGTTCAGCAAACGCTCTATTTCACCACTTACCTCAGCATGTGCCATAGCCCCCGCAAGCTGCGCAGCAATCGTAATTAAAAAGTTTTCCTGTTCCTCATCAAAGCGTTTTTTTCTGGTTTGTTGAACAACGATCACACCCAATACATTACGTTGATGAATTATCGGTACTCCGAGGAAACCAAAAAACTCATCTTCGCGTGCTTCAGGGAAATAATGAAATTGTGGATGGTCCTGTGCATTATCAACGTTGATAGGCTCAGCTCTACTGGCAACTAAACTCACCAGACCTTGATCAAAATTAAGTCGAACAATCCCAATCGAAGCATAATCAAGACCGTCAGTTGCCATCAGGACATGCTGTTGCAAGATTTCATCTTTCAGATAGACCGAGCACACATCAGCCGACATCGCTTCACGCACTTGTGAAACTATTATTTCCAGGGCCTGATCAAGATCGCGGGCATCGTTGACTTCATTGATTATACGGCGCAGCGTATTCAGCATTAATGAAGCTCCTGAAACAGGACTGACGGCAAATCAGAATCCCCCAGAGTATATGTGAATGGATTACTACTGATTGATTGGATCAATTAACTTAACAGCCTCATCCGGCTTAATTAATGGAATGAGTTCTTCCAGCGCTTTGCAATAGACAGTACGTTTGAAGGAAATCACCTGGTCAACCGTTTCCCGATAATGGATCCAGCGCCAGGAATCAAACTCGGGCTTTTCACAACGATCAAGACTGACTTTCTCTTCACTATTCGATAGCTTCAACAAAAACCAAACCTGCTTTTGTCCAATGCAACGCGGTCGTTGGCGACGATAACGCAAAAAACGTTTTGGGATACGGTAGCGTAACCAACGTGCGGTACGCCCAATCACTTCCACATCTGATTCGGTAAGCCCCACTTCCTCTTCAAGCTCACGAAACAGGGCCTGTTCTGGGGTCTCATCGGGACGAATCCCGCCCTGTGGAAATTGCCAGGAATCTTCACCCGCTCGACGCGCCCAGAACAAATCCCCCTCATCATTACAGAGGATAATACCTACATTTGCTCTAAATCCTTGCCGATCAATCACTTACAAAATTCTCTTCACAAAATTAGTTAACCACATTGTTTCACAGGCTCTAAAACCTGGCAATCTTAGTAAAGTAAGCACATTTTTCCTTATTTATCAAGGACTTAAAAACATTACCGCGACTCAAAGGGATGGCTGTCGCTTTTTACGGTAAGATGCCCAGCTTATTCAATTTAAGGGAAAGCAACGTGAGTCTGGCGATTTTTGATTTGGACAATACCCTTCTGCAGGGTGATAGCGACTATCTTTGGGGGAAATTCCTGGTTGATCAGGGCGAAGTCGATGGTGAGACCTACGAACGCACCAACCAGAAATTCTATGACGACTATAAGGCTGGTCAGCTGGATATCTTTGCCTTCCTCGCCTTTAGTCTTGAGCCACTCACCAGAATAAGTCCCGAGCGTTTAACTGCGTTACATGCCCAGTACATGCAAGAGATTATTCAGCCACTGATTCATCCCGCGGCATTGGCACTGGTCGATAAACATCGTCAGCAAGGTGATAGCTTACTCATCATCACTGCGACGAATGGCTTTATCACCGCCCCGATCGCCAAAGCGTTTGGAATTGATGAACTGCTTGCAACCGATCCTGAAATTATTGACGGACGCTACACCGGTAAGGTCAGTGGCACACCTTGTTATCAGGAAGGCAAAGTGGTGCGCTTGATTGAGTGGTTAAGTGGTAATGATCTGAATCTGGAAAATAGCTGGTTTTATTCTGATTCCCACAATGACCTGCCCCTGTTGAACAGAGTGACACACCCGATTGCGGTCAATCCAGATGACACACTTCGTAAAGAGGCTGAGGCAAATGGATGGGACATTATTGATTTACATAGTGAATCGGATTCTCGATAGTTCATAGCCATGAGCAATACACAAGGTCAACAATCTAACTACGTGCCTAATGTAGCCCGGCAAAAAGCCTATCTGCAGTTGTTGTTGCTCTTAGCTATTGCCCTGATCAGTTTTATTGTTGCGCTCACATCAGGAAGCCTATCGTTATCTTTTTCAGAAGTGTTTTCCGCGATGAGCTCTGATACCAACCAACTACACCATCAGGTTGTCTATGAGCTGCGCCTACCAAGAATGATTCATGCGTTTACAACTGGTGCGCTACTGGCCCTGGCCGGTGCCTTGATGCAAGTCTTATTACGCAATCCTCTTGCTGATCCATACATCCTGGGGATCTCTGGTGGCTCTGCAGTATTTGCCCTGATTGCCATCGCCCTTGGGCTAGTTGGCTGGATGGTTTCCGCCTCTGCTTTTTTTGGGGCACTGCTGGCTATGTTTCTAGTGTTTGGCCTGGCCCGTGGTCAGGGCAGTTGGACTGCAAGTCGTTTACTGTTAACCGGTGTTGTTTTGGCTTCAGGTTGGGGAGCGATTGTAAGTTTTGTTCTAACTATTGCCCCACAGGGCAAACTGCGTAGTTTGATTTTCTGGTTAATGGGGGATTTAAGTTTTGCTGAAAACTTCTGGCCGTCGTTGATCACACTGGCTATAGGTATTCTGATCTGTCTCTACTTTGCGCGCAGTCTGAATGTCTTATCACTCGGTGCTATGCAGGCACAAAGCCTGGGGTTGAATATTAATCGCTTTCGCTGGCAACTATATGTGATCGCCTCGCTGTTAACTGCTATGGCAATTATACAGGCGGGTAACATCGGCTTCATCGGTTTAATCATCCCTCACCTGCTCCGCCTAATGGGCTTGAGAGATTATCGGTTGTTGATCCCCGGTGCCGTGTTAGCAGGTGGTAGTCTGTTAGTCTTCGCCGATACCTTTGCCCGCTCTGCGATCGAAGATACCGCGTTACCGGTTGGCATCCTGACCGCAGCTATTGGTGTGCCTATTTTTATCTTCCTGCTGTACCGAGGTGTCAAATCGGTATGAGCCCCAACAACACATTAAGTTGTACAGATCTGTACCTTCAAATAGGCAAAAAAGTCCTATGTGATAACCTGTCTTTACAGATAGAACCTGGCCAAACCTGGGCGGTGTTGGGTTTAAACGGAGCAGGTAAGACTACCTTATTACATTCTCTCGCCGGTATCCGTGCCGCTAACAGCGGTCAAATTTATTTAAACAAAAAGAATCTAACGGAATTAACACGGCATGAGATTGCCACACAGATTGGACTATTGTTACAGACACAACAGGATCCCTTTCCAGGCAAAGTGATAGAACATGTATTGATAGGTCGTCATCCTTATTTAAAGGCGTTACAGTGGGAAAGCGAAGCCGACTACCAGATAGCCATTGACGCGTTAACGACTGTCGGGCTGGACGGTTTTGAGAACAGAGATCTACAATCACTCTCTGGTGGTGAATACCAACGCATGTTGATCGCGATGGTGTTGGTGCAACAACCTTCTATCTACTTACTGGATGAACCGATTAACCACCTCGACTGGCAACACCAACATCAAATTCTTGGCACACTCACCTCTATGACTGAACAAAAAGCCTGTTCGCTGATGATGGCATTACACGATGTCAATCTTGCGGCGCGTTATTGTAGTCACACCTTGATGATGTTTGATCATGGACAGATTAAGTCTGGACGGACAGCAGACTTACTCAACACTGAAACTTTAGAAGAGTTGTATCACACACCCATCGTGCAAATTGAAAATGAACAGGGCCAGATGTTTAGCCCCTCATGAGAAGATGAAAAACGAATTATGATTTGTTTTGTGCCGAGTAAAGATTTGTACGTGGCTCGATTTTATCCAGCCATTCTATGACGGATTGCCACTGAAGCTTATCTTGCTGAACTCGCTGATCCCACATTTCAAAAATACCAATCCCTCTAGCGGAGGCACGTACGTAGTTTTGAGTATCACGCAAGGTGGTAATGAAAGGTAACTTCAGGGTCGTTAGAAACTTTTCCAGCGATTGATAGACCAGGGTATTTTTCTTAGCACGATTGGCAATCACGCCGACTTGAACACCGAAGCTGCGAACTTTGCCGATTAATAGTAATTCTTCGATAAACCGTGTTGCGGCATGAATATCGATTGGGCTAGGTAATACTGGTACGAGAACCAGATCGACCTGGCGAATGAGTTCCTGTAACTGTTGCCCCATTACCCCGGCCGGTGCATCGATAATGACTTTATCGGTGGCAGGTAAGACACGACGATGCCATGACATGGTGACCCCAGAGCTTGGTCGAGAATAGGCCGGCACACCATAGATTTCGCTTTTCTCTTTAGGACGTAGACTTAACCAGCGCATGCTCGATCCCTGTGGATCGTGATCAACCAGGGCTGTCGACATACCCTCACTGGCAAAATAGCTGGCGAGATTGGTCGCAACCGTGGTTTTACCACAACCACCTTTAGAATTTAGAACGAGTATGCGTTGCATGTGTACCTGGCTTGTTGTGTGTCCAATAAGAATAGCCCCAACCAGACAAATTAAAATGGTATTAGGCCTCAATTTTGGGCAATTATCCCACATTAAATATGGTTAATAAATGCGCATTTGGATCTTTATTATAGACCACTGATTTTAATACTAAAATTATTGCTGTTATTGTGCGCAATAGTTCCGATTTTGACGCTTTTCAGCCCGCTAGCAGCCTCGCTTGACAAGACTATGCCCTGACCAGCATGATCCCTGCCACTTGACCAGACTTTTGGTGCCCGATGGATTTTCATCCAGACGGTGAAACGGGAAGTTGGTGTGAATCCAACGCTGCCCCCGCAACGGTAATCAAGTTAAGGGACAAATCAGATGCCCTTTAGGTGAATCATCACAGCCACTGCCATATTGGTGGGAAGGCGATTCACTTAGAACCTACGGTTCAGCTTGTAAGCCCGGAGACCGGCCAGTTGTCTTTTCTTTAGGTGTGCGCGGGGGGCGTACGACAGGATAGAACCTGAATTTTCCTCTGTGCACGAATTACCACTCCGCGGGTGCGCGAGTTTGAGGAAAAAATAATAATGAAACCTGTTTTACCTGTTAGTGCCCTTGTTGGCATCATTTTATCAACTCCAACAGTAGCAGAACCAACACAGTCCACTAAGGAATCTCCTATTGTTGTAACCGCGAGTCGTACCAGTGAAACAGCAGACGACTCACTGGCCTCAGTCACGGTGATTACGCGTGAAGATATTCAACAAAGCCAGGCACGTGAAGTTGCCGATTTATTGAAAATGCAAGCCGGTATTGATATATCAAAAAATGGTGGAGCTGGAGCGCTCACCAATATCTTTACCCGTGGAACAAATTCAAATCATACTTTAGTACTGATCGATGGGATGCGTGTCTCCTCAGCCACAACTGGAACTTTTCCACTTGAGAGTCTGACACTCAATGACATCGATAGAATTGAAATTGTTCGTGGCCCACGTTCAACTCAATACGGCTCTGAAGCGATTGGCGGCATCATCCATATCTTCACGCGTAAAAATAAATCACACTACGCCAGGATTGGCGCCGGCAGCTTTGGTACCCAACAAGCTTCAGCAGGACTGGTGGTCGGAAAGAAGCATCGCCTTCGAATCAACGGTGGTTACGAACAAGCCGATGGCTTTTCGTCAACCAATCCTAATGCTGGTTTTTTTTATAATCCAAACAATAACCCGCATCGAAAAAGCAACGCTAATATCGGCTACTCCACAGATATCGATGACTCGATGCAACTGGAGATATCTGCTTGGGGAAGTAACGGTCAGACTGTTTTTGACCAGGATGCGTCTACTCAAGGAGTTAGTGATTCGATCAATCGAAACATTAGCGGTAACTTTGCTCAACAAGTCAACGATACCTGGTCGCACAAACTTTTGTTGGGATCTTATTATGATAACCTGGTTACGACTTCCAGTTTTCCCTCAGATATCACGACTGAACGCCTGCAGCTTGACTGGCAACACGATATTGCGCTTAGCGATTCATATTTGTTACTGGCAGGATTTACTCGCTATGAAGATAAAGCCACGAATATTGACACCAGCATACCGACAACCGTGTACGACCAACGTATTGACAACAATGCCGTCTTCGCAAATTTGAGTTATACGGGCGAGTCGCATGATTTTTTATTTTCTATTCGTGAAGATAATCACAGTGCCTTTGGAAGTGCGACAACGGGACTGGCCTCCTGGGGTGTGAAAGTTACCCCCGATATGCGTATCACCGCAACCATCAGCAATGCCTTCCGGGCACCTAGTATTAATGAGCTCTACCATCCAGGCTTTCCATTCGGCGGCCCTCCATTATATGCCGGTAATCCAAACCTCAAGCCTGAAACTTCTGATGGTGGCGAAATTGGACTACGCTGGAATATAAGTAAAGAACAAAAACTGAATGTGACCTATTTTAGCAACTGGATAAATGATCTGATTACCTATGAGGGCACCAATTTCCAGGCAATTAATATCGACCAAGCCCGAACAAAAGGTTTAGAAATACAACATTCACTTCGCGAAAATAAATGGACGTTTGATACTAATATTACTCTGCAACGTGCATACGACGCAGAAACAAGGCTTGATCTTATTCGACGCCCACGCGAGAAAATTGGAATGACACTCTCGCATGCACATAACAAAGATGCCAGTTCACGCTTAGAACTCCTCTATAGCTCTGAAAGACTCGATGGCTCCAACAAAGATACCGTCCTACACAGTTATACTTTGTTTAATCTGGCGACACGCTTTAAAGTCGACAAGCAGATTTGGTTAGATGCACGAATGGATAACATCACCAACAAACAGTATGAGCTGGCACGTGGTTTTAATACGCCAGACCGATCAATCTTTATTGGCATTACCTACGAAGTTAATTAAGCATAAGAAAAATGACTCGAAAACCACTCCAAATAGCAGTAATTATTTCGGCTTTGCTGCACATGATTATACTCACCGCCTGGTGGACTGATCAGGATAAGATCGTGGTCGCCAGTCTCACACAGGGAACACCACTGACAATTTCAATCAACCCTGCAATGCCTGAACAAACCAAACAAACAGTTGCTAAATCTAAACCACCAAGCCAACAGGCCAAAACGGTGGCGCGCATAGAAAAAAGCATGAGCAAGAAAAGCCATGCGCCCACCACAACAGATACAGCAAAAATTATTGAGTCCGAAACTAAACCAGAACAAGCCAATGAAAACCAGGAGCGTGACTATGCTCTGTTGAATAATAACATGGTAAATTATCTCAGTTCTGAGTTTAAACTTCGCTTTAAGTATCCAATACTGGCACGCAAACGCGGCTGGCAAGGCGAAGTAGTTTTGGCTTTGGATATCAATCCGCGCGGAAAAATTTCGCAGGTGGTCATCCAACGTAGTTCAGGCTACAAAGTACTGGATCGAAATGCGGTCAAGACATTTGAAGGAATTGCCGAGTTATCACCTGAACTCAGCACCACCCTGGCAAAAGAACATCACCTTTTCATCCCAGTTGTATATAAACTGACTGGCAGCTAACTACTATATATAGGTAACACTATGGGACATCGACTATCTAAAATTTATACCCGCACAGGCGACAAGGGCACAACCGGACTCGGCGATGGTACAAGGGTAGAAAAAGATCATTTACGGGTTGAGGCCTATGGCACCGTTGATGAACTAAACAGCCATATCGGCGCAGTACTTGCCCATGATTTACCTGATACCATCGTCCAGTGTCTGCAAGGTGTACAACATGACTTATTTGATCTTGGTGGTGAGGTCTGTGTACCTGGACACCAGGCAGTCATGGCCAGTTATACAGAAAGACTGGAACAAGAGTTGGATGCGCTTAATGAAGACCTTCCGGCACTAAAAGAATTCATTCTACCTGCTGGTGGCCATGCCACTTCGCAATGCCATGTAGCACGCACGGTTTGTCGACGCGCTGAGCGACGCCTCTACTCACTCAGTAAAATTGATAACGTCAGCGAGCAAACCATGGCTTACGTTAACCGTCTCTCAGATCTGCTGTTTGTTATTGCGCGAGTGCTAGCACGGCATGAAAATGGTCAAGAGGTTTTGTGGCAACCCAATCGTTTAAATAAAGCATGAGCCCCCCTGAATGCTTTACTCAGCAATTGTAGACTTGCTAAGCTAACCGCCGTAAATAATTAGCAACTATATTAAGCGCAATGGAGTATGTTATGAAAAATCCTGTAATCCTGGTGGGTGTCGGTGAAATGGGCAGCGTGTTTGCACGTGGTATTTTGCGACTCGGCTATCCAGTGATTCCGGTAACACGTGAGATGGACATGCAGGAAGTTGCAGCGGATTATCCCGAACCACAACTAGTGTTGGTATCGGTTGCTGAGAATGATCTCCACCCTGTGTTAGAAAAATTACCGACACAGTGGCACGATCGTGTAGGCTTGCTACAAAACGAATTATTACCACGAGACTGGAATAAACATTCTTTTAACAATCCAACCGTCATCTCGGTCTGGTTTGAAAAGAAAAAAGGCCAGGACTTCAAAGTATTGATCCCCTCTCCCGCTTTTGGACCGCAGGCACAACTATTGGTTGATGCATTGGCATCACTCGATATCCCTGCCCGTGTGGTTGCCGATGAAAATGCCTTGCTTGATGAACTGGTGATTAAGAACGTCTATATCCTGACTACCAATATCTCCGGTTTGATAACCGCTAGCGATGTAAACGACCTTTGGCAAAATCATCGCGAGCTTGCCACTGAAGTGGCCAATGAAGTTATTGATTTACAAGAATGGCTGACCCAATCTAAATTTGATCGAGAGCGCCTAATAGAGGGCTTCGTTGAAGGTGTAAATGGTGATTTACAACATATGTGTATGGGGCGTTCAGCGCCAGGCCGTTTAACCCGTGCACTCGGCCTTGCTGACGAAGCTGGATTGGCAATACCTAAAATGCGCGAGATTCACGCTGCCAAAGTTCAATAATTTAGTTCATGCAAGTTCACTAATCACCCACTTATCGAGAAATAAATTGCGTTGCGAAGTAGTCAACTCAGATGACTCGTCGCTACCACAATTAAAATCAATATAAGCAGGACCGCTTACTGTTAGCAACTCAACCGAGTTTATTTTTTCGATATCTCCATTGATCGTTTCAAGTGTCACCATTAAGTTATCCAGCAAGTCCTTGCTCTCAGACTGTATATTTATCGATAGTGTATATTTGCGCATCACGAACTCCTGCTTAATGTTGTTTAGATTAACGATGCCGTTAGACCGGTAGCCAACTCTGGTCTGACTTGATCTGGCTTAACTGCCTCAGCAAACACTACATAACGTAGTGGACCATTGCTGCTTAGCGCATCAAATGGATAACAAGTCACCAGGGTTAACCAGTGGCCTTTAACTGGAGCGCGAATGCCTTTTTGTCGAGAATCAACGATCTGCATGTCTTCGACCTGATAGCGTTTCACCTCGCCGGTTTCATCCTGTACATGAATATATTGGCCAAGGCGAATATTCTTCAGGAAACGAAAATGTGTATCACGGTGTGCACTGATCATGGTTAGCCCTGCAGACTTATCATAAAAAGTCTTAACATTACGCCCCAGGGCAAATGCCAAACTATTACCCTGATCGCCTTCTAATACAATTTGATCGATACCCAGCTCTGGCACCTTCAAGCGCGCTATCGGCCAGGTGCGAGCCCAGGGCCAGGGTCGGACCTGTGAGTTGCCAGCCAGTGTTTTGTGCCATGCCGATTCCAACAGTGACTGTGCAATTACCGCTTTGACCGGAATATAAAATGCGCTGGCAAGAAAATAGATCGCCAGGATTAAAAATATGGCGCCTAGCCAGCGTAATAAGCGGTCACTTAAAAATCTCATCGTAGGCAACCACCCTCGACAGATTGATTGATTCGGGGCAAGCTCGAATAAAACCGTAATAGAATGATTCTGACCGATAGTGCAAGTAACACGCAGACCAACCCAATCAGTAGTTTGAGATGTAAATCTGTTCCCGTTTGTGTACTCAAAGGAATAATGTTGTTTAACTTGTCTGAATTGTTACCTTGGTTGTTACGTGGATGAATCACAGAAGAAGTACTAGCCATCAGTTGTGTGCTGGCGGTAACAGGATTAGGCGCAAAAGCCTGCAGCGGAGCCTGAGCTCTCGATCCAACATCGCCTTGTGGCAACAAGCCCGTCTCAGGTGTCCAAACTAGAATAAAATCTCTGCTGTCATAAACGACATCATCCTGGAAGCGTATACTATAACGCCCCGCGCCATGACTTGATTTGTAAATATTGTGAGACAAGCTCTCAACATCACTAAGCGGATGACCTGCATCAAGTTCGAGATGCAAAGACACTGGCTGGTTACGAATCGCCATTGGCATCCGTAATTGGAATTGTCCTTCGCTATATACAACAGGTTGTTGGAAAATTATTTTTACCTGTACTCGCTCGTTTGGTCCAATCATTCCGATTGAAGCCACAAACATATCTGGAAATTGTTCAGCCAGGGCGTGTCGGTTAGGAAGTATTAGTCTCTCGGTATGGCGATCACCGATAATAAATTGCGCAACTTCCAGTACAGCATCTTCCGGCAGAGGAAAAAAATAAATCCCTCCAACTTTTTCTCCAGTTGTATTGATAAAAGTCTGCGTTACCGTGGCGCGACTTGTCGTATTCGTTACGCGCAAGCCGAGGTCGGTATTCGATAATATTGCGGCCGAAGCAAGCTTGGACTCAATCCGCGCCATTTCCTCATCTGAAGCCTGATCTGAGGCTTCATCTGAATTGAACAAATACAAGGTACTTTCTTTTGTATCCTTAAATTGTGAGTGTGACTCTGATGCCGTAGCAACCTGGACGAAGGAGAAAAACATCAGAAAGGCGATCAACAATAGAATATGTTGTAATAGATCCAGCCCTTTTTGCACGACTCTTGCTAAAAGTGATGCCCGGGTTGACGGGTAATAGTTTTTTTCTACTGTTTTCTGCCACATAATCTTTCTCTCTTTGATTTTTGATGAGCCCTTTTTATCTCGTGTTTTGTCATGTTTGTTCCAGCGTGCCATCCTTGGCTTTGGTCTATCCTTTAACGCGCCGGTGTTTACTACAGGGTTAATTCTGGCGCCCGGATATGACCAGGCAGCGTATGAAATCAGGTGCCACTGGGATCAAAAATGACCAATAATGGCAATTGCAGTTTTCGAGATTTATTCTTTGCATAACTGTGCTAGTGTTCTTTACGAGAGAGGGGCCTGGTGCTAAACATCGGCACAGGCTTTAGTAAAGAGACAGGAGAGAAAATGAGTAAAACTATCGCCATCGTAGAAGATGAACCGACCATTCGGCAGAACTATGC
Organism: uncultured Ectothiorhodospiraceae bacterium; assembly: GCA_947259575.1. Lineage (GTDB taxonomy): Bacteria > Pseudomonadota > Gammaproteobacteria > UBA6429 > Thiohalophilaceae > SZUA-24. The sequence continues at coordinate 46,651 of CAMYMU010000039.1, forward strand.
GGATGCGCTCGAAAAGCAGGGCTACGAGGTCCAACAGTATCCTGGTCGCGAAGAAGCCATGCAGGCTTTCAACCAGCGACTGCCGGATCTGGCACTGCTTGATATCGGCTTGAATGATGAAATCGATGGTGGTTTCGAACTGTGCCGTGCCCTACGTTCCATGTCAGAGACCTTGCCGATTATTTTCCTAACCGCCAGAGACAGCGACCTTGATACGATTTCCGGATTACGCCTGGGCGCAGATGATTATTTGACCAAGGATATCAGTATCCCGAATCTTTGCGCCCGCATCAGTGCCTTTTTCCGACGACTGGACAGTGCCAAGCAACCCACACAGCAAGATGAACTAATTGAACGCGGTCCCCTGGTAATGGATATGAACCGGTTTACCGCTCATTGGAATAGCGAACGGGTAGACCTGACACTCACAGAATTCTGGATCGTCCATACCCTGGCCTTACGTCCAGGACACGTTAAAAATCGTGATCAGTTAATGAGCGATGCAAAAATCGTAGTTGATGATGCAACTATTACCTCACACATCAAACGTATCAGAAACAAATTTACTCACCTGGATAAAGACTTCGACTGTGTTGATACCGTCTATGGCATGGGTTATCGCTGGACCGAAAAATAATAACCAGATAAAGTAACCACGACTTCATACTTTAACTAACAATATGGCCAGGCGACCCTTCCCACGATTCCGCATCAGTATTCGCGTCAAGCTCATGCTTGTTGCCTCGACCCTGTTGATCATTCCCTGGGTGGGTACGATTTATATTCAGGAGATGGAATCTTATCTTCGTAAACAACAGGAAGATGTGTTGTTAACACGCACACAGATGGTTGCATCTGTCATGCAAAGTCGACCTGACTTGTTCAATACCCAAACTGTCGCCCCGCAACCAACCCAGCGCATTTATCATATCTTTGTACGACCATTACGTTCTCGCATTCAGTTAGATGGCTATCTCGACGATTGGGCTCCGTATGAAGAACGCATGCAGTTATTTGATGCCAGTAATGCCTTCAAGGGATCAGAGTCAAACTCCCTGTCGTATCAACTGCAACTTGGAACCTATGGCAAACACCTTTATGTTGTTTTTAGAATCGAAGATGACAAAATCACTTACCGCCGACCGAATAGTCGATTCCTACATGAAAGTGATCATCTATCGATCGCGATGGAAGACAAGCAAGGCAGACTCAAACGCTATATTGTCACCACACTTGCACCTGGCTGGGTAAATGCACATCAGGTCTCTGATGATATATACAATCCTGATCCAATACGTCCAGAGACTCGAATTAAAGGTGAGTGGCAGGAAACAGCAACTGGCTATAATATTGAACTACGTATCCCGCTGAGCAATTTAGGACAACGAATAAGTTTTGCCATCGCCGATGTTGATAGTAGCGAAAGTCGCGAGATTGATACCATCATCTCAACCGCCGGACTAGAAGACCTTGAAAGTCTGGGTACATTGATGTTTCCCTCGCAAGAGGCAGAAACGCTACTGAACCGATTGCAAAGACCTCTTACCCGTACCTGGGTCATTGATCAGAATAATCGTGTCATCGCCCGCACTGGATCCCTCGTGCAACAAGATGAAGATCTTACCGATCCTGAAGCAGAACCAAAATACAGTCTGTTAACGGGGTTAATGTCTCTGTTCTATAAAATGATTTTGAAACAACCCGCTACAGAATTCCATGACGAATTGCTTAATGCTTCGAGACTTAATAGTGAAGAATTTCGTCGAGCCCTACAGGGTACGCCAGATATACGCTGGCGGCAAACACCTGACAAAGAGGTGAATATATTAACCGCGACATTTCCAGTCCTAAATGGTGACCAGGTCATTGGTGCTATTGCTATTGAGCAAACCAGTAACTCGATCCTACTAGTGCAAAACCGCGCCATGGAGATAATGTTTAATTTGAGCGCACTCGCATTTTTGATTGCCAGCTTTGTCTTACTGGTCTTTGCAACTCGTTTATCACTACGGGTGCGGCGCTTGCGTGATGCGACCAACGAAGCTATTACCAGTGACGGACGAGTAGTAGGTGGAATCAAAGCTACCCAGGATAGTGATGAGATCGGTGATTTATCGAGAGGTGTCTCTGATATGCTGGACAGGTTGTCACAATACAATCGCTACCTCGAGAGTATGGCAAGTAAGCTATCACATGAATTACGTACGCCGATCACTGTAGTACGCTCATCGCTTGATAACCTGAATGAATCAACTGATCCAAGCGATGTAAAAACCTATAGTGGCCGGGCTCGCCAGGGTATTGAAAGACTAGATAACATTCTGACTCGCATGAGTGAAGCCACACGGCTGGAACAAACCATGCAAAGCGAAAAACTCAGTACATTCAATATTGCCAAAGTAATCGAAGGCTGTATTGAGGGTTATCGGCAAGTACACACTGACATCGAGTTTTGTTTTCAATCTACGCATGATGATGAATATAAAATAACAGGCTCTCCCGATCTAATCGCTCAATTACTGGATAAACTAGTCAGTAATGCGATCGACTTTCATACCCCCGGCACACCAATTGATTTTCATTTAAGTCGGGATAGCGCTGTTACTAAACTGGTCATCACCAATACCGGACCTACCTTACCGGATGAGATGCAGGCAAACCTGTTTGAATCTATGGTTTCGGTCCGTGATAAAAAAGGTGAACAACCACACCTTGGCTTGGGACTGTACATCGTCCGTCTAATCACTGAGTTTCACCGCGGTAAAGTCTTTGCCAGGAATCGTAGTGACAACTCTGGTGTTGAATTTCATATTGAGTTACCTGGCGATTAATTTAGCAACCCTGCTTATCCTCAAAATCATATTTCATCACTTTTTACACCTAACTCATCTTTTTCTTCCCCTGTTCGTGCCATATTCTTTTTGTTTAATTGTATCCGTAGACATTGAACGGGTTCAACGCCCATAACTAGAGAGGATACAATCATGAAATTTAAATTAGCGAAAAACAAAGTTGCAATGCACATCGGTCTGGCATTAGCAGCAGGTGTACTTACCGTCGGCTGTGCTGGAAATGGAGCAAAGAAGACACAAACAGCTGAAGTTAAACCATCAGCCCCTGTTATTACCATTGTGCAAAATGAATCAGCCACTGAAACTAAACTACAGGAAACCATGCAAGAAGAGGCACCAATCGTTATTGCAGAGGATGCAACTATTACTGAAAACTCTGCTGCGCCAGTTATCCAGTACCCCGATGTTGATACAAGCGAAAATACCCAACCTGAGCAATTAAGCTTCCAGTTTGGTTTTGACAAATCAGAGCTCAGCGAAGAAGACAAAGAAATTGTGATGAAGCATGCTCGCTTCCTGGTAGATAACCCTGAAATGGTTCTAAAAATCCAGGGCCATACTGACCACCATGGACCAAAGGTCTACAACGAGTATTTGAGCAAAAAGCGCTCTGAAGCTGTTGCAAAGATCTTGATTGACCAAGGTGTTCAGGAATCACAATTAAAGATCATCGCCATGGCAAACGAAGCACCTCTGACTGATGCAGAAGATACACGTCTGAATCGCCGCGTAGAGCTTGAATATAGCGAGATGAATCTGGTTAGCAATAACTAATATTAGACGCCTTTAGGGATCAGACAACCCGTCACTGATCGTTCCCTCCTCCTGTTCTCTCCAATCAGTGAGTCTGGTCCCTTTTTTTAATCAAGTCGCTGAAACGGCGTTGACTACGTTGTAAAGGGACTCACCAATACTCATTTACCATATGTAAATTCCGTTTGTCTCGTCCCTTTACGCCTTGTCACCATCCGTTTGAGCGACTTAATATTTTGTTTTTAATTTTGTTCGAGCTTCATCGGCCTGCTTACACATTATCTCTGCTGCATCTAGAATACGAGGCGATTGCCGTTGAATAAGGTCGGGGTGAATAAAAAACAAATTACTCTGTTCGACTGCGTTTATCGTTGGCCATTGTCGCCACTTGTCTAACCACTCTGGCTGCGCTGATGCCATGCCACTGGCAATAATCACATCTGGATTATGTTTGATGACTGATTCAACCGTTACCTTCGGTGCAATAATCATTGCATCTGAAAAGACATTCCTTAACTTGCATAATTTCATTACTTTACTGATAACGTGTTGCCCGTTGATAGTATAAACAGGCTGGTGCCATACTTGATAAAAAGCATTTAATTCTGTTTTATCTTTGTTATCTTCCTGTAAACGTCGCAGTCGTTGATTAAATGACTTGGCAACTTGATTGGCTTCTTGTTCAAACCCGGTCAATATGCCTAGATTCTTAATTGTTCTGGAGATATCAGTTAACTCTCGTGGTTCACTGCGATATACAGGGATATTCAGTTTTTCTAATTGCGTGAGCTGTTGTCGATTGTTGGCACTTGACCAGGCTATGACCAGGTCGGGTTTGTAAGATAGCAAACGTTCCATAATAAAGCGTTCATAATTCCCAATCTGTGGTTTGCTTTTTGCCGCTTCTGGAAAGTTACTGAACTGCACCGTTGCAACCAGTTTGTCCTCAGCACCAAATGAATAGATCATCTCTGTCAATGAAGGTGCCAGGGTAATCACACGTTGCGCTGGTTTACTGAGTTCTATTGTATTTTGTTCGTCGTCAACCACAGAGACTGCAATGACGGAATAGCTAACAGTCCACAACAAAAAAGCACTAAAATATTTCGTCATGATGCTAAAAACTCAACGGCAGCAAAATCCAATAACACCAGAACTTCAATGATTTCGATTAAAGCACCTGCTGTATCACCTGTCGTTCCGCCGAGACGACGAACCAGCAGAATGCGATAGAGAAAAACAGCTAACACTATCGAAACTAATATATAGATCGCCTTCCACTGCAAAACAACCAGGGCAAGCAAACCAACCGCAGCAACCATTGCCCAGGCCAGCTGGCGGGGCATTGCTAATGTAAGTTTTTCAGCAATGCCATTTGCTCGGACATAATTTGTTGTAAGCAACAGACCAATCACTGCCGTCCTCGCTAGTATTGGTGTAACCAGTACAGCTAATAATAAATTACTATTAATATCATTCAATGCCAGTATTTTTATTATCAATAGCAATACGATTGCCACGATAGCTGCCACACCGACATGTGTATCTTTGAGAATCGACAGGGTCTTATCGCGATCACCATGACCCCCCAACCAGGCATCTGCGGTATCTGCTAATCCATCCAAATGGAGTGCGCCTGTTACAACAACCCAAACCATAACTAGCAACGCGGATGCAAGTAAGCTATCAAAGACACTAAGGAAAAATATACTCGCCAGCAAAACGAGGCCAAGTAACAGCCCAATCAAAGGATAAAATAAAATCGAATAACCTTGTGTAGCTCGATCCTCTTGCCCCTTAAGCCAATCAGCGGGGACCGGAAAGATGGTAAGGAAACTAAGTGCAGCAAGAAAACTTTGCCACATTACAGTTTACCGTCATGAAAAATAAGCTGTGGGTAAAGCTTTGTTAGGTCATTTCCTTGATCAACTAAAATTCGCGTTAGCCCAGCGTTAGAAACTTTTATCCTGAATACATTTTCAATCGGCATGCCCAACATGTACTGCAAAGACATCCTGATCACACCGGCATGACAGACAATCAGGATATGTTGATCTGTATGCTGGGAAAGTAACTTAACCCAGGCGGATTCAATTCTCTTCCTAAACTCAACAAGTGGTTCGGCTCCATCGGGGCGATTGTTAACCGGATCTCGCCAAAAAGCTTCCAGGGCGCCTGGCGTTTGCTGTTGAATTTCATTTGCAGTCATCCCTTCCCAGCTGCCAAAGCCTATTTCCATAAATTCTGGAGCAAAACTAACTGTCAACTTATGCCGTTCAGCTAGCTCATTAGCAAAATCGGCACAGCGCGAAAGTGGCGATGAGATAATACTATCCCATGGGCAGTGATCAGCAACGGCAGCACGCATCTGTTGCCAGCCTTTGTCGCTTAAAGGGTCGTCTATCTGGCCTCGATACTTGCGGCCACCTACCGGTTCACCGTGACGAATCATATCTATCGTTGTTGTCATTCTGTTCCCTTCCCGGCCACACCTGCCTGGGAAAATGTTGCCATCTTATTATGCAAAGCCAGGGCATGTCGGATGATCGACACTGCGACCGCTGCGCCACTGCCCTCACCCAAACGCATGTTTAAATCGATCAGTGGCTTAGCTGACATTGCGGTTAGGATATGAATATGGCCAGGTTCTTGTGATTGATGCGAAAACAAAAACCAGTCAGACGCATCTTTGTTAAGTGCCTGAGCATACATGGCTGCTACTCCGGCAATAAAGCCATCCACTAACACCGGGATCTGATGTTGTGCACAATAAATATAGGCACCAATCAGAGCAGCGATCTCAACGCCGCCAAAACAACGTAGTTTGTCGAGAACCGTTACCGCATCCTTTTTATGAAAGTGCAAGGCCTGTTCGATAACAAAACGCTTATGATTTACACCTTGTTCGTCAAGACCTGTTCCCGGCCCGGCAAGTTGTTCCACACTCATCTCAAGCAGCGATGCCGCCAGTGCAGTCGCGCTAGTGGTATTGCCAATCCCCATTTCGCCGCCAATAAATAATTGCATACCATTAGTGATCGCCTCTTCGGCAACGTCACGTCCAATCACAAACGCTTTATCAAGCGCATCAAAACTCATGGCAGGATGTTTTGAAAAGTTGGCAGTTCCGTCAACTACACGTTTTACTACTACATTAGCGGATTGACTCGCTGCTGCATTCACACCCACATCCACCACGGTCAGGGTCGCATCTAGCTCTTTGGCAAGCACACTAATCGCGGCTCCACCCTCAACAAAGTTTTCTACCATCTGTGCGGTTACTGCTTGAGGAAAGGCGCTGATATTTTCTTCTGTGATGCCGTGGTCACCGGCAAACACCGCGATATGAATGTTATTCAACTCAGGATTTTTCTTACCTTGCATTGCTGCGAGCGCAATAGCAATGTCTTCCAATCGACCTAAGGCACCTGGCGGCTTGGTAAGTTGACGTTGATGCGCACTTGCAGCATCGGCGATTTCCTGATCTGGTTTACGAATAACCTGCGTTAGCCAATCAAAATTCTGATCCATGCTAAGACTCAAAGCCCCCTGGTTGATATTTTATCCTGTTCGGGATGCCCGCAATCATTTGTGTCACTCGCTGACAACGTGCAGCTAGAGCCTGATGCAGGCGACCCGCTTCATCGACAAAACGGCGTGTCTCGACGCCCATCGGTACAATCCCCATCCCCACTTCATTGCTAACAAAAATAACGGATGAGGTTAACTCAGACAGGCTTGCCAATAATGAATCTACCTCTTGATGCATTAGTTCTTTATCACGCATTAATAAATTTGTTAGCCACAACGTCAGGCAATCAACGATGATATATTCTGAGCTGGCATTGTGTTGTTTTAAAATACTGGCTAACTTGATCGGTTCTTCTATGGTCTGCCAGTCGTGGGGACGCGTTGCCCTGTGATGTTCAATACGATCGGCCATCTCACTGTCTTCTGCCGTCGCCGTCGCGATATACAAGACGTTCGCTGTACTAACCTGCTTGATAAATGCCTGTGCACATTGTTCTGCGTAGGCGCTTTTTCCAGAACGCGCACCACCTAGTACCAGCTCGAGCATAAACTTAAGTTAGACTACCCAGCTAGCTATGACGATAATCGCCAGGAAAGTGATACATGCCAGAACAGCACGCTTAGCCAGGGAGAGACACGCAATAATCGAATCTATATTCACCTCATTGTCTGTACTACAATCGTGAATGTGTAAAGCACCCAGGCCTGCTTCAAACAGTAGTCCATCACTATCAGACTGCCACAGGTCTGAAACCTTGCGTAGTGAATGCATCACATCCACGAAACTACCGACTACCGCAAAACACAACACCGTTAAACGCGCGGGTACCCACATCAGGATCTGATAAAGATCTAACACGGCATTGGCAAAGCCCGATTGTGTACCGGTGAAACGATCCTGGAGTAGACATGCCATACGAAACAATACCGCGCCCACGGGGCCGAGAACAATAAACCAGAAAAAGACACCTAGTATGCTGCTGCACACTTTAATAAATAGCGTTTCTTTTACGTACTGTGACGTCGCGACGGGATCGGGATCTGCCTCACGTCCCAGAATTTTTTCTGCATGTATATGGGCCTCAGCCGCATCGCCATCTTGTAAGGCTTTGATGTAATCCTTAGTTTGTCGAATCGGGTCACTCGGTCCTAACGACATAGATAAAACCGCGACACCAAATGCAAACTCAAACACACCCCATACGCCACCCAGCATGGCCGCGACTAACCAGACGGCAAATATGACAGGGGCAATAATCGCGAGCACCACAACCGGCCCATCACGAAAACTGTTTGATTCCGTTTTATGCGTGACCCAATCCGTTAATTGAGAAAACCAGTCGAAGCGCCGCCAATCCTCGAGCTGCTTTACAGTCAGCTCAATACCAATGCTTAGAATAATGGATATGAAAAAAATCACAGGCTATGAGGTCCTTTCCGGCTTTTATCTGGTTAGTTTATCCTAATCTTTCATCCAGCACATGAGCCAATTTTGCCCAATCAAACGCAGATCCCGGGTCAGTCTTGCGGCCAGGGGCAATATTCGAGTGCCCAGTTATACGATCTCGCGATATTGCAGGATATGCGGTTAAAATCGCCTCAATTACCGCCCCCAGTTGCTGGTACTGATTGCCCGTATACTCAACCTCATCCGTGCCTTCTAGCTCAATACCTATCGAAAAGTCGTTACACGCTTCTCGTCCTTCATATTGTGATTTACCCGCATGCCAGGCCCTTTTCTGAAAGGGGACAAACTGGATAATACTGCCGTCCCGACGAATAAACAGATGTGCTGAGACCCGCATATCCTTAATTTCATCAAATCCAGGATCTAGGGTGTGATTGAGCCGGTTGGTGAAAAAATGCTCTACATAGGGGCCTCCAAACTGGCCCGCTGGCAGGCTAATCCCGTGCAACACTATCAAGCTGATATCGTCCGCAACCGGGCGATCGTCACAATTAGGCGAGGCTATATAAGGGATATCCATCAGCAAGGATGACGGCTTGTCGACCTTAAGATCCATTTTGATTATTTCCATATAGCGCGTCCTTTATCCTCGCCTTCTAAAAGAATTTTGATATTATCAGGTGCAACGACACTCCCTTCAATAAAAACAATCCAGGAGTACCCGCAATCATGGACAATATCGCCGCCTTGCTTTCCACTATAGAGAATGACTACGTATGGGGTCCGGTTACGATCCTGCTACTGGTCGGCACCGGTTTGTACCTCACCATTGGACTTGCCTTCATGCCGATTCGAAAATTAGGCACAGGTTTCAAACTGCTGTGGCAAGGGCGTAAGGAAGACCGAAGCGAAGGTGATATCAGTCCGTTTAATGCATTAATGACGGCCATGTCGGCAACCGTTGGTACGGGTAACATCGTCGGTGTCGCAGGTGCCATCGCAATCGGCGGACCGGGTGCAATTTTCTGGATGTGGATCACCGCCCTGGTTGGCATGGCAACAAAATATTCAGAAGCTGTGCTTGCAGTGAAATACAGAGAAACCGACGAGCGCGGTAAACACCAGGGTGGCCCGATGTACTACATCAAAAATGGCCTGGGTAAAAACTGGACCTGGCTTGCCTTTTTGTTCGCCCTGTTCGGCGCGCTGGCAGCATTTGGAATCGGTAATGGTGTACAGTCCAACGCGGCCGCAAATAACATTGCCGTATTGTTTGTCAACGAAGGCTGGATTAGCAATGAGTCCAGCGGTACGGTGATCTGGATAACTGGGGCCATCCTAAGCATCCTGGTGGGACTGGTGATCATTGGTGGCGTTCATCGCATTGGTGCCTTTGCCGGTAAGATCGTTCCAATCATGACACTCTTTTATGTTGGGGGCGCCCTTTTAATTATCCTGACCAACATCACCGCTGTCCCCGCTGCCATCTGGTTAATCCTGGATCATGCATTTACAGGCTCTGCTGTAGCAGGTGGTTTTGTCTGGGCCGTCATCATGACAGCCATCCAAGCAGGTGTTGCCAGAGGCCTGTTCTCTAATGAAGCCGGTCTGGGTACCGCACCGATTGCACACGCTGCAGCAAAAACTGATGACCCGGTTAAGCAAGGCACAATCGCAATGTTGGGTACCTTTCTCGACACAATTGTTATCTGCTCGATGACGGCTTTAGTTATCATTATTATGAATGGTTGGACCCAAATCGATCCTGTGACCGGTGATCTTATGTCTAAAGCCGCGATGACATCTTATTCCTTTTCTCAGGGACTGAGCGGTTATGGCCAATATATTGTTAGCTTTGGCATGATATTTTTTACTTTTACCACCATCATCGGCTGGAGTTTTTATGGCGAGCGTTGTGCGGAATACTTGCTTGGGGTTAAGGTGATTATTTTTTATCGCATATTTTGGGTCGCCGTCGTTTTTTTAGGTACAACCTTAAAGCTAGACGTGGTGTGGACCATCGCAGGAATCTTAAATGGACTGATGGCCATTCCAAACTTGATCGGTTTGCTTCTGCTAAGTCCAATTATCTTTAAGCTGACAAAAGATTACTACGCCAACAAACCTTTATAGTCATGCAAATAAACTTGGAAAATGTTAGTGAAAGTATTACTGAACAAGTCAGGCTCGTACTACTTGAAGATGTAGGCACCGGCGATGTCACCGCAAACCTGATCGATGCCCAACAGACATCAAATGCAAAAGTGATCACACGCGAAGCAGGCGTCTTATGTGGTCAGGCATGGTTTGATGAAACATTTAAACAAGTTAATTCTAACATAGAGATTGACTGGCAGGTCAAAGAAGGTTCTCTGATAAAAGCAGAGCAGACACTTTGTACGATTACAGGCCAAACTCGCGCGCTACTGACGGCAGAGCGAGCCGCCCTAAACTTTTTACAAACACTCGCCGGCACAGCGACGACAACCAAACAATACGTCGATAAACTGGAAGGCACTGGCGTTCAAATACTCGATACCCGCAAAACCATCCCCGGCCTTAGACTTGCACAAAAATATGCCGTGCACTGTGGCGGAGGAAAAAATCACAGGATAGGTCTCTATGACATGATCCTGATTAAAGAAAACCATATCGCCAGTTGCGGCTCAATAACCACCGCCCTGCAAAAGGCGCAAGCCGTAAACAATGAAATTGAAATAGAAATAGAAGTAGAAAACCTTGATGAATTAGAACAAGCCTTAAACGCAGGTGCAAAACGCGTCCTGCTCGACAACTTTAGTATTGAAACACTCAAGCAAGCCGTCAGCCTAAATCAACAACGAGCCAAACTGGAAGTATCAGGCAACATCACCCTGGAAAATATTCGGGACTATGCGCTGACGGGGATAGATTATATTTCCAGTGGGGCTATAACCAAACATGTTAGGGCATTGGATTTGTCTATGCAGTTTGTATGAGTTTTTTCGCTCTCGCCGAGAGCGACCTACTTTCTTGTATCGACAAGAAAGTAGGCAAAGAAACTCTTCCCCTGCGCTTGCCAAGCATTCGCTGCTTATTGGCTTGCTCAGTGAAACTTTGTGATTCGCCTTCCCTGGCTCATCACAAAGGCTCGGCTTCCTGCCTCGCCCCGTTCGGGTTTCAATTGCGCTTAGCCAAACGCCTCTCATGGCGCGCAAGGGAATTATCCACTGAGCGATTACAGTGTTAGTTACCCAGAAGTTATCTCTGCCGTTGTTGTGAGCAAATCTCCCCCATGTGCGGATGTGTGAGTTTTCGTGATTTTTGAAAAAATTAGAATAAGAGCGAGCCATGGACGGCGAGCCCGGTTTTGCTGAGCATGGATGCGAATCAAAACCGGACAAGGCAAAAAATACTAAAACTCACTGTTTACATCCGCAACGGGGGTGTCGTTTCTTTTGGATACTTTTCTTTGGACAAGCAAAGAAAAGTATCTCGCTTCAGTGAAGCGAAAAAGAGATATACTAATAAAGTAGATTCCCTGCGCCCAGGAAATGACGAGAAAAAAATAGGAATAGCGAAGAGCCTCAGAAAGACGAAAAAACCTAAAATTACATCCCCGGAGCCGATAACTCAAAAACAACAAACTCCTGCTTGGTCAACATCACATTCCCCAATCTCGCAGGTAAGGTTCGGTTGTCTTCACGCAATAATCTTAAAGGTGACCCAGGGACAAAATCATAATCGTGTTTGGCGACCAGACACCATTTGCTTTCCATGCTTTGGAAGATAATAACGCCGGCACCGTCAATACCTGTTCCTCCGACAGGTTGATCACTGTAGACAACAGCTGACTCGGCATGATTAGAAAATCGTACAATCGCAACTTCAACTTGTTGTTCATTAGGTCGATTTATTCGCGACACATAACCTAGCAGCGGCCGCTCGACATCGGCATTGGGGTTAAAGGATACGAGTTGTCCAATTTGAATCGGATTGGTATATGCACTTTCACGGGTTAACACCAATATACCACCGGTACTGAAGTTAACAATTTCCCACTTTGTATTGCCTCTCTCACCGGCATCCATCATGGTCACCATCGGTGAGACCCCGGTAAGCTTATCTCTGAACACACGCGTATTGGTTTTGTGTTTGACTTCGTCATTGGCCATGCCCATCAGCAAGTCAAATGTGTCACGGAAACTGAAATGTAGTTTCAAGTCTTCATGGCCAAAGGCGGCATGGCGTTTTTGTTTTCGTTCACGAGGGCGTAAGCCAAACAACATTGTTTCTAATAAAGGAAAGCGTTCTATCGCCTCAAGATCCAATAACGGCCGACTTAATTTATCTATATCAAACTGGCCAATAAATTTCATCTTTGCCAGGGCTTCATAGTCTGCAACCAGGCGATTATAAAGATTGGCATAATCGATACGAATCCGTTGCGCCGCCATATGCTGTTCGCGCTGAAAAAGTGGTGGCCCTTTTTGATCTACGTGTGTGACTAACCAGCCTGGCTCCAGTTCGGAATTGTCATCAGTATGGATCTGGATCGCATCCTCGACATAATTAAGATAAGCATCCGGCGTATGGAATAACCGAGTTGACCAGCTTGGTGCATCAAGCAAACCAAATAGCTGAATCGATATGAATAACTTCTTTGCGGTTGAATGTGAAACTTGCTGCACAGAGTTTGATTTTTTATGCCAGGTGCCTATGCTTCCTAATAGATCATGCTCCTCATCGACATCATCATGTACAAGCAGTGAGAAAAATACTCTATTCACGTCTTGCCAATTATTCGCAGGTAATTTTTGATGGCGTAGAGCCATAAAGCGCTGTTGGATTCGCAACAGCTCTAGAATGCGCAGCCCGGTCTCAATGGATTTTTCGCGGTTGCGTCGATACCCTAGCGTCTTGGCTGAATAAATATCTTTAAAATAGTGTTTATAGGCAATCGCAGCTTGTTCGGTTATGTCGACACAGCCCAACACCACTTCTCGGCGCTCTTTGCTTTCGGGAAGTGACAACACCTTTGACTGGTAGGTCTGGTAATACTTGGCCATGGTCGAGTAGATGTAAGCAACCACGGTTCGAACAATTTCGATGCGTTTATCATTTTTGATATTGTAGCGATTGACCTGACTCAGCAGAGAGGCAGCTTCCTGCAGTTGCTTAACTGGCGAAGACTTCAGCCCAGTCAGTTTCTTTAAAGCTGTTTCCTTGGTAATTGCCGCCTTAGGCGGGCTTTTGAAGGCCGTCGGCAAGTTAGCAAACTGGCCCAAGGCCTTGCTTCCTTTTGTAATTTTTATTCTTGCTGCTGACGCCATAAGTTTAGAATTAACGCTCAAATAAAAAGACACCCGTGGTGCCAATAATAGTCCTGCCAATCTTGTGCTTATAACCACATATATTTTATAGTCTAATCCCTGCTCATAATATACGCAATTTCGTCTTACAAATTCGAGAACAGAATCAAGAAATGTCCCACCACAGTTGGATTGTATTCAGCTAGACGTTTGATCATAATCTATAAACTGGGCAAAATCTATTAACTAACTGTTTTTATTTGAATTATCAATGTTTTATAGATCCTGCCAACTGATATTCAATTGATCAAAAAGATCGAATCTTAGTATGGTCTTCATTTAAAAGGTGGGAAGTATTATTGGAAATTATAAAAAAGTGGTGCCGGAGAGGCCGCTCTCGGCCTTGGCCCAGGCCAGCCTCTCGACCATCCAGGTCTCACCTCCTCCCTGGCCTACGCGGCATTCGTACATCCATGTACATCAGGAATTACCCAATCCTCCAAATTCTTTACACACATAATTGGAAATTATAAAAAGGTGGTGCCGGAGAGAGGAATTGAACCCCCGACCTTTTCATTACGAGTGAACTGCTCTACCGACTGAGCTACTCCGGCTAAAATTTTTCTGGCGCAAATTTTTGATCAAAAGCTTAACTGGACAGAATTATACTAAAGAGAGGCGCGAAAGTGTGATTGGATTGTTGTAATCGATTTAGCTGGATTGACGCACACGAATAATGACATCAACGGCTTCGGCTTCGGTCCCTTCGGGTAAGGGAGGTAGATTTGAAAGATTTACCGCTTCTGAATCCACATCAATCAGCTCACCTGAGTCGACGTTATAAAAATGGTGGTGGCTAGATGTGTTCGAGTCATAGAACACTTTCGTGGGATCAACAATCACTTCACTGAGCAGGCCTTTGCTCGCGAATAAACCCAGGGTGTTATAGACGGTCGCTTTTGAGACCAGCGAGCTCTCCGAATTGACTATCGCCAGCACCTGCTCCGCAGAGAGATGTTGTGGCTTGGCAAACAATATCTGTGCAATTTCAACACGTTGCTGAGTAGGCGTGACCCCGGCTTGCTTGAGACGCGCAATCACGTCGACCCTGCTTGTATTTGATTCTACAGTCATATTCTCAAGTATAGACGACCTTTTTAGACAAAGTCTAGAAATCAACCAACTTCCCTGCCTAAATTATCACCTTTCTAGCCCATAATCTCGCGGCTCTAAGATAGGTGTTCGTTGCAGGATCAGGTCTGTGACTAAGCGAACCGAGGCAGGTGCAAGCACGACACCATTTCGGAAATGACCTGCATTCAAAAAAAGCCCCTCCAGGCCTGAGATCATACATATATATGGTATACCGGCTGTACTCTCCGGGCGCAGCCCAGACCAGTGGTTCTCTAATTCGGCCTCGGCCAGAAAGGGAAACAAGGCCTCAGCAGTGTGGCGTAATTCTAACAGTGCTTCCTGGGTCGTCGACTTATCGAAGCCCACATCTTCCTGTGTACTCCCTGCCAGGACCCGACCATCCCGTCTTGGAATTACATAATGCCCCTCTGACAAAGTGATGCGTTTTATTTGTCCTGGAGAAGTTCGGTACATCAACATCTGGCCGCGCAAGGGCTTGATCGGAACCTCGATATTCATGCTGGTAAGTAAGCGCGCACTCCAGGCCCCGGCGCAAATAACCACGACATCCGCCTCATGCTTGTCCTCACCTACAGACACACCTCGCACCTTTTTGCCCGAAACTAAAAAGCCACTTACTGGGCTATTCTCCAACAGTGTAATCCCACGTTTCAGGCAGCTCGCCCGCAAGCTTTTGATTAGTCTGGGATTTCTGATCTGGGCGATCTCGGGAAATAACAGTCCCTGAGTATGAGCCTCCGCTAGCTCAGGTTCCTGCTCATGCAGCATCCGCTCATCCAGTCGTTCACAGGCTATACCATAGTCCCGAGCCCAATTTGTTGCCTTGGCAAACATGGCATCAGCTGTTGTTTGATTGGCCAGCACCAACAAACCGCTTTGAGTCCATTGTGGGTCAACACCCCCTTCATCGATTAACTCTTCGGCCAATTGGGGATACTGCTGCTGACTCCATTTGGCCAAGGCATTCACTGAGTCGGCATAATCCCAGGGATACAAAGGGGAAAGAATGCCCCCTCCCGCCCAGGATGATTCGCGACCAATTTGACCTTGCTCAAGTAGGGTGACCGTGGCTCCTGATTTCGACAGCTCTCTCGCCGTCATCATGCCCAATAATCCCCCACCCACTACGACTGCTTTCATTCTTTCCCCTGCTTAGTAACTAATCATAAAATGTTTCACTAATGCCATTATCCTATGGTTGTGAAACAAATCACACTCATGTTAAATCAATAAGTTAGACTTATTTCACTGGACTATTTACCAGAACCATTTGTCCTCACAAAACGACGTTTTATCGAAAGATACGTGATCATCACTAATAACTCCTCTATAACTGCCTATATGAATACTATGAATTGCGCGCCAAAAAAATATATTGGGTTGAAGCAGACGAAAGGCATCACCCTGATCGAGCTGATTATAACCATGGCCATGGTTGCCATTCTTATTGGATATGGACTGCCAAGATTAACGGGCTCATCGCAGAACAGCCGGCTCACCGCCGCGATTAATTCTCTCTCCGGTGATTTTGCTTTTGCTAGAAGTGAGGCAGTGACCCGAGCTGTTACCGTACGGGTTGTATCAAATGCTGGCAACGACTGGTCCAATGGCTGGATTGTGGAAACCGTGCCCGCCGTTGGCCTACCCGTCACTATCCGCACGACACCTGGGATGGCAACCAATCTCCTACTCACCGGGGATGCAGGAAACCTCACTTATAATAGCGACGGCACTCAGACTGCTGGTCTGCTCACTTTTACGGCCTGTAAAACGGGCGATGTAACGCCTCATGGTCGCGAGTTGCGCGTCATCGCTACCGGCAGAGTTAAATTAGTAACCGGCGCGGGCTGTCCTTAACACCAAACCAATTATGAAGACACTGACTATGCAACCTTTAAAAAAACAAGCTGCTTTTACCTTACTGGAAGTCATGATCGCCCTGGTTATTTTTTCTATCGGCTTGCTTGGTCTGGCCGGTCTCCAGTCCGCAGGCATTCGTAACAACCAGGTTTCATATGCACGTACGATTGCGCAACAACTTGCCTATGACATGTCAGATCGCATCCGTAATAATCCCGGTGTGAACTATGCCGCCGTCGCAGGTGCCGCAAATGACTGCATTAATGGAACCTGTAATAGTGCAGCACTGGCCGCCTTTGATGTCTTTGAGTGGAATTCCGCGATCACGGCACCGAATGGACCGCTTCGAAATGCGGCGGGCTTTATAACTAACAACGGCGCAAATGGATTTACCATTTCCATTGGCTGGGATGAAAATGGAATCGGCGCCGTCGCAACCGGTTGCAATCCAGCCGCGCCCGCCGGCATCGTCTGTGTATCGGTTGATACTATTCCATGAATTTGGTCCATAAACTTAGCCTAACTTTAAACATGCAGGTAACAGAGCACCATGTTAAACAGACATAACAAAACCAGAGGTATCACCCTGATTGAACTACTGATCGCCATGGTCATTAGTCTGGTTCTCCTCTTGGGTGTGGGTACTATTTACTTCAACAGTAAACGCACCTACCTGGTTCAGGAAGAATTTGCCCACATGCAAGAGGGCGCACGAATGGCCATGCGTTTCATGATCGAAGATATTCGCATGGCGGGTTATATCGGCTGTGCCTGGAATAATAACCTGGACTATGACAACTTTCTTACTGGCAATGCTACGGACAAAGCTGACATGGGAAATTTTCTGGTTGGCCTGGAAGGTATTGAGGCCACTGGAACGGGCCCTGGCACTGCGATCGATTTAGCAGCCCCACCCGCCCCAGCATGGAGCCGCCCTGCCCTACCTGTTGATATTTCAAATCCAGCCGCACCGGCAAGTGGCCCACTACCTGATTCCGATATCCTGATTGTGCGTTATGCCGATGGTAATGGGGCCAAATTAGCAATCAACAATAATGGGGCCAACGTAGTGTTAGATGATCAGGGCGTCAATGCAGTTGTTGGTCCGCCTGGATCTCAGTGCCATGTCCCTACAGGTATTTGCGAAACCGATATTCTGCTGATCACTGATTGTGAAAAATCGCGACTCTTCCAGGCCACACAACTACAAAATAACGCTCAGGGAATACTGATGACCCACACAGCGGCGGGCGCTCCCGGCAATACACCAGCAGCCTGGGGCGGTGCCGCAGGCGGACTTCCTGAATTTGAGGTCGGTGATAGTTACGTTTTCCGTGCCGCCTCCTATGCCTATTATGTGGCAAACAATGCCGATGGTGTCCCTTCCCTGTTTAGAGAACAACTTCGACCCAACTCTACCCGCGAAGAGCTCATCGAGGGTGTTGAGAATATGCAAATCCTGTATGGCATTGATACCGACAAAACGAATGCAACCCAAACGGGTGATGGCATTGCAAACCGTTATGCCACAGGTAACCTTGTCACGGTTGCAACTGACAATGTCGTCAGCGCACGTATCAGTCTGTTGCTGGCAACCAGTAATGCGATTAACACCAAGAGCCAGGTTGCGGCCGCGGCCAGAACTTTTATTCTCTCAGGCATGACTGCAGCAACAGGCACATCGGTTACAGCGGCAGCAGATCGACGCCTGCGTAAGGTCTTCACTACCACCGTTAAAGTCAGAAACAAAGGCTTACAATAATGAGTACTCCTAACTTGCAAAGGCAAACCGGAAGTGCGCTGATTGTGGCGCTCACGATTCTACTAGTACTAACCTTATTGGGTGTGTCAGCAATGCGCACCACCTCACTGGAAGAAAAGATGGCGGGTAATGCGCGCGATTCACAAACTGCATTTGAAGCAGCCGAGTTTGCACTTCGTCAGGCAGAGCGCGATCTAGCCAACAATGTCATTGTCGATGCCAATTTTGGTGTCAATGGTGGTACGGGTGCCTATTTCACTATCTCCGGCGTAAACCCAGAGGCATGGACGGTTGAAGCCAACTGGGCCATCGCCACCAATGTTGGCGCCTACGGCGGTGATGTCTCAAGAGCCCCGCAGTATATGATTCAACAAGTCGATGCCAATATTAACATAGAAGAATTACCTGGCTTGGGCGCCGGCTACGGTAAGGATCGCTATGCCGGCTTAGCCATTTATCAAATTACTGCGCGCGGCTTCGGGATCAGTCCAAATTCCCGCGCCATGCTGCAAATCTATTACCGCGAATGAAGAATTTACGTATGCCATGTGCACCATGGTTGGAGTTACTACTATGAATAAAGTTAGCCGATTCTTAAAACACAGCTCGTTAGTGATTGCTGTCTGTCTGTCCAGCATCAGCTCAACGTTAAGTGCCGCACCGGGAACGATCGAGAACTCACCACTGTTCCTGGCAAATCGCGCTGAGCCCAATATTTTCTTCATGGTGGATGACTCAGGCAGTATGGACGTTGAATTTATGACGCCGGAAACTAGCATCCCAGGCTTTGGTGGTGTCATGCGCTTAGGTGGTGGTACTGGTAGCTTTGATAATGGCGTCTATCTTTACCTGTTTGGCGAAGGTTGTACTGCAATAGACGTCGCAACTAATCCTACCCCTGCCTGTGATAGTGCAGGTGAAATAGACGATCCTGATACACATAACAGTTGGAACGGCACCTCAGGGGTAAACACCTATGATACTGAATACACCTTACCTACTCAGGCCTTTATCGATTCTGTCTATCCCACTGCTGGACAAACAGCCCAACAACGGGGCGTATGGCGTGGTCGGAACAGTGACTATAACCAACTCTACTATAATCCCGATGTTGAATACCTGCCCTGGATCGGTACCAACGATGCAGGTAATCCGTTTCCTGATTACAAAGACAAAGTAACCTTCCCTGCCGGTAGCCCACAGACCGTCGTACCGATTGATGCCTACTATGCAGGCGGCGCTACTTTTGATTTGACCGCCACTCACAATATCCCGGTTGAGCGCATCGATGGTACAGATGATGAGATGTCCTTCTATCCTGCGGCTTACTGGGTTTGGGAAGACACCGATGGGGATACCCTGGTTGACGCCAATATCCTGGATGACAACCATGGACGCGTGGTGATTGCATCAGGATCACCTGTTTGCGCCGGTGGTCTGACGGAAACCAGGGCTAACCAGATTACCAATAACTGTATGATGCGTTCCTACGATGATGAGATTCGTAACTTTGCCAACTGGTTTGTCTACCACCGCAAGCGTGACTACGAATCCAAATACGCTATGTCCTATGTGATCGATCCCGCGAAAAATGTACGCATGGGTCACGCGACGATTAATAATCAAGGCGTTGCGCAAATTCCATTGAACAGCATGAATATCGATTCTCTTTCGGGTAACAAGGCCGCGTTACTGGATGCTATGTACCAGATGGATGCCATTGGTGGTACACCATTGCGCAGGGCTTTGGAGCGAGCGGGTAACTATTACGAGTGTAGCGGCACAACACCCTTCGGTAATCCCGGCTCTTGCGGAATTCAAACCACACCCGCCGCCACCCCTCCAGGTGCCTGTCAACAAAACTTCACGATCCTGATTTCTGATGGTGAATATAACGGTGGTAACCCCGCGGTCGGTAACGAAGATGGCGATGCAGACAGTTTCACGGCTACCTATTACCCAACAGGTACTCCTGTTGTCCAAAACTTCAGCTTTGCTGGTGAACCCTACGCTGATGCTGAAACCAACTCTCTTGCAGATGTTGCAATGGATTATTATGAGCGAGACCTGGCGGCAGGGCTGCTTAATAAAGTCCCTATTACCTGCGGCGTTGATGAAAACCCGGCTCAACATATGGTGACCTTCGGCGTTGGCTTCGGTGTCTCTGGCACAGTTGACTTGAGTACCGTTCCAGCCCACCCGCAGCGAGGTTATGCAAGTGGTAACTGTACAGACACTACACCTGGTGCAGACTTTACCTGGTCGACGGGCGCAATCAACACAGGTCCTGAACGAATCGATGATATGGTCCACGCTGCTTACAATGGACGTGGAGAATATGTCTCTGCCCAGAACCCACAGGGTTTGTCTGATTCACTTAACGGTACACTACGCAGAATCGCAAGCCGTACCGGTGCCGCCTCTGCGGTGGCACTGGATGCCAGTAGCCTGAGTGCAAACTCTACTGCCTACTTTGCTAAATTCAATTCGGCGACCTGGGAAGGTGAACTCTCGGCTTTCCCCATTGATAACACTGGCGTGATTAGTGCCACACCTGATTGGGATGCACATACCCTATTGGAAGCCAAGGCAGCAACGGATCGTGCAGTTGTCACCTTCAATCCAGCCTCTGGCACCTTCACTGGTATCCCATTTAGAACACTTGGCAGTCTAACTACTGCCCAGCAGAACGATCTAAAAACAACCACAACTGGATTGCTTGACGGTGCGGGCACAGCGAACACCGATGCCCAGGCCCGTCTGGATTACTTAAGAGGCGATCACTCTTGTGAAGCTAGTTCTACAGCAACCTGTAGTGCAACTGGTAAGATCTTCCGTGATCGTATTCTGAATGCAGCGACCTTCCCTAACCCGGCTCGTTACAAATTGGGGGATATTATTCATTCATCCCCCGTCTACGTAGGTGTCCCCCCATTGGCGTTACCAAATCGTGACCCATTTGGTGTTGATGGTGAGCGTCACCGTGATTTCAAATACGGTATTGCAGCGGCATCAGATGCGTTCACTTCTGGCAAAAATGCCAGCAACCGTACCCCGATGATCTATGTCGGCAGTAACGACGGTATGTTGCATGCCTTTAATGCGAATACTGGTGAAGAGATCTGGGGTTATATCCCGAATTCCCTGTTTGCCACAGGCAATAGTGATGGCCTGCACAAGCTGACCGAAACCGACTATGAGCATAAGTATTATGTTGATCTGGATCCAACCGTCGTTGATGCCTTTATCGAAACATCTCCGGGTATTTCTGATTGGCATACGGTGCTGGTTGGTGGCCTGCGTGCTGGCGGCAAAGGTCTATTTGCCATTGATGTTACTGACCCGGATGAAATCATAGACGAGGTGACCGCAACCCAACGCGAGTCAAAACTTGCTTCTCGAGTGATGTGGGAATTCAGCTCGGCCGATGATATCGACATGGGGCTTTCATATAGCCAACCGCAGATTGTCCCAATTGGTGACACAGGCATGGCAACGCCTATCAAGTACTATGTTGTTTTTGGTAATGGCTATAACAGTACTAACACTGCGACAGGCTCAAATCCGTATTCATCGAAATTGTTTATCCTCAAACTGGAAGGCCCAGATGATGGAGTCTGGGATGAAGGTACTGATTACTGGAAAATAGATTCTGAACTGCCTTCTGGTCTCGGCACAGGATCGGGTGGTAGCTTTGTTGCCTATACAGAAAATGATCGCAACGGCATGTCGACCCCGGCCGTGGCCGATAGTGATAGCGATGGTATTGCTGACACGGTTTACGCGGGCGATCTCAAGGGGCGTGTTTGGGCCTTTGACATTAATGGCACCAATGAAAATAGCTGGGATGTGTACCAGAGTGGTGGCAACCCCAATCCATTATTTACCGCTACCGACGGTGATGGCGGTGCAGGTAATGAGCAACCCATTACCAGTAAACCAGCGCTTGGCTTTAATACCGAGGTAGCCACTGTCGCCTCCGGTGGTGGAAAGAATACACCTAACCTAATGGTCTACGTAGGTACCGGTAGTTACCTGACAACGGCCGATCTTGCGGATACCAACACCCAGTCGTTTTATGCCATCTGGGATAGTGGTGAAAGCGCTGCGGGTCATACTGTTGATCGCTCGACACCAGCTGATTCCGATCTGGTTGAACAAACCATTAGCACGGATACGGCAGTCAATGGCGACACGGTGCGTATCATTGATCCAACATCTCCTGTCAACTACCCAACTGACTTTGGTTGGTATATGGATCTACCGACAAGTGGTGAACGTGTGATTGTCGACCCTCAAGTACTGGCGGGCATTGCCTTCTTCAGTACCGTCATACCTTCAACAGATCCTTGTGGCTTTGGTGGTACCAGTTGGAGCATGTTTGCCGATGCGATGACCGGAACTGCACCGTCTCAATCTCTGGTTGATTTTGATTCAAGTGGTGGTATCGATGCAGGTGACGAAACCTCTGGAGGTCATGTTGCAGCGGGTACCTCTGAAGACCGTATCATCTTTGACTCCACAACCGCAGGCGGTGGCGGTGGTGGTGGTGGTCTGAACTGCCCAAGCGGCTTCCAGAAGTATATCGAGATCATCACCTTGAGTGACGGTACCACGAAATCTATTGAGAAGTGTTTACCAAACGGTACCAAGCTTGGCCGTGCCTCATGGCGTGAACTGGGTTTCTAAGTGGTGAATAGTATGAAGAAAACACAAATTCGAAAAGTAGCTTCAGCCACACGTGGCTTCACCTTAATTGAAGCCATTGTCGTGGTCTCAATCGTCGGCATCCTCGCCGCCGTTGCCTGGCCAGCCTATCAATCGCAAACGATGAAAAATCGTCGTAGCGAAGCCATTCAGGATTTGGGGAGAATTAAGGTTTTCCTGGCTCGTTGTTATGCGGAGCAAGGTGGTTACGACTGCTGTGATAATGCAACCTTAGATGCGTATAAGGTATTAAATCCACCACCCATTCCTCCCGCACGGGATTACACCTTGACCTTTACCCCCACCAACGTCAATGGTGCATTGTTTGCCTGTAAGCAAGCACAAGGATATACCGTAACGGCCGTACCCATCGTAGGTAGCCGCCAGGAAACAGATGATTGCCAATTATTTACGATTGATCACTTAGGTAACCGTACCGCACAGGATGGTGCTGCGGTCGCGAAGCAATCCTGCTGGGGCGATTAAACTTATTTAACGCAGCTAATTTAAATTAATTTTGTAGGGACTTCGGAAGAGAAAAGACAATGTTCTCTTCCGTAGTCTTTAATTCACTGGCCTGCTCCACACCCCACTCATCCAGCTTTTTCATTACACGTTTCACCAGCACTTCTGGCGCAGAGGCACCTGCAGTAAGACCAATTCTTGATTTGTTTTCAATCCAGGCCTGTTCTATCTGTGTCTCGTCATCGATGAGATAGGCTGGAGTACCAAGGCGTTCCGCGACTTCGCGAAGCCGGTTTGAATTAGAACTGTTCGGCGAACCCACCACAAATAAAACATCGCAGTCCTGTGCAAGTTGTTTCACCGCATCTTGTCGGTTTTGCGTGGCATAACAGATATCATCTTTTTTAGGGCCATTAATATTGGGAAAGCGTTTGCGCAGCGCATCAATGACAGAAGCGGTATCGTCCATAGACAAGGTCGTCTGTGTGACATAACTCAAGTGATTAGGATCATCAATTTCAAGATTATCGACATCGCCTACCGTTTCAATAAGATACATTTTGCCGCCATATTGGGTATCAAATTGACCCATGGTCCCCTCGACTTCGGGGTGACCATCGTGACCAATCAATATGCATTCTTGTCCATCTTTACTAAAACGCGACACTTCCATGTGCACCTTGGTTACCAATGGACAGGTTGCATCAAATACGGTCAAACCACGTTGTTTCGCTTCGTTCTGAATAGCAATCGATACGCCATGGGCACTAAAGATAACTGTTGCATCATCAGGGACTTCACTGAGCTCTTCAACAAAGACCGCGCCCTTGTCACGCAGACAATCAACAACGTATTTATTGTGTACCACTTCATGGCGCACATAAATAGGTGCACCGAATAAATCAAGAGCCCGTTCAACGATTTCAATCGCGCGATCAACCCCGGCACAAAAGCCGCGGGGACTGGCAAGAATTATTTGCTTTGAATCACTCATTGGCGGCATCGTCCTGGCCATCGCTATGTTTGGCTTGCGGAGGCTGAATATCAACGATATCAACCTCAAAAATAATATCGTGTCCTGCTAACGGATGATTAAAATCAACTGTAACAACATCATCCTTCACTTCTTTGATCATGCCCGGAATCTCATCACCAGACGGTGTACTAAAACTGATGATCGTACCCGGATCAACGGGAAGATCGTCAGAAAACTCACTTCGTGGTAAATGATGGATATTATCAGGATCAGAGAAACCAAATGCATTTAACGGATCAATTTCGACACTCTGTTTGTCACCGACCTTTAAACCGGTAATCGCCATTTCCAGGCCACTAATGAGGCTACCATCACCGATGGTAAAGGTCATGGGTTGACCTTCTTCACTGGCATCAGCAACCATTCCATCTTTTAATGTCACTTTAAAATGCATGGTGACTACGGTGCCTGGACCGATCGTGATTTGTTCTACATCACCCATTTACTCATTTACCTCAATCGTTATTACGCTTGTCTTTGTTTCTTATGTTTACGTTCTAATATAATCTCGCGAATGGCCTGTATTATCAGGATTGCTGCACCAATGAATATAGCACTATCCGCGATATTAAACGCCGGCCAAACACATTGTTCACTGCCAAGTAGATAGCTACGAGTAAATCCATATAAACAGGTTTCGCCTTGATAATAAAACTGGATGAAATCAATGACTTTTCCATACAGAATGCGATCAATCACATTACCAATTGCACCACTCAATATCAGCGCAAGTCCAATTGCACTGACTTTTTCCTGCTCCTTCAACGAGCGCATCCAAAATACAATGGCTGTACCCACTATTAACGCAATCGCAGTAAAGAACCAACGCTGCCAGCCCCCTGCCTCACTGAGAAAGCTGAAGGCCGCACCCTTGTTGTAAGTAAGGTACCAATTTAAATTTGAGATGACTTCAACAGGGGTAAACTTTTCCAGCGAGTGTTCTGCCCACTGTTTAGTTACTTGATCAAGAATAACCGCGATAGCCGTAATCCATAACCACTTGAGCATGCCCATCTTTTCAATTAACGCTTTCATCGATTAAGCATACAAACGGGTTTCACCGTCACCATCAATATTTTCAATACAACGTCCACATAAGGTCTCATGCTGGGCATTAGCGCCCACATCTTCACGGTAATGCCAGCAGCGTTCACATTTTTGATGTTCCGATGCAGATACTGCAATCCAGATCTCATCATTGCTCGATAAAGTCACATGTTGCGCTTCTTTAGGTGGTTCGCCAGCGATATACAGTTTTGTCGTCGATGTAATAAAGACAAAACGTAGCTCATCTTCGAGGCGATTTAATAAATCAAAAATCTCGCGCCCGCAATACAACTCGACTTCAGCCTGCAAATTGGCACCAATCTCACCGGCGGTACGTAAGGCCTCTAATTCTTTATTGACGACATCACGTACTTCAATGACCTGATTCCAGTAATCCAGGTCCATACCGTATTCGTCTTTGGGAATATCCGGAAACGCATACCACTCACTAAAGAAAACGGATTCTGTACGCTCACCAGGTAAGAACTTCCAGATCTCTTCTGCGGTGAAGCTCAACACGGGTGCAAACCAGCGCACCATCGCCTCGACAATATGAAACACCGCTGTTTGTGCCGAGCGTCGTGCCTGACTATCGGTTGGCATGGTATAGATACGATCTTTAATCACGTCCAGGTAAAAACTACCCATGTCACCGGCACAGAAGTTATGTACCTTTTGATAGATCTTATGAAATTCATAATTGCTATAGGCTTCTTCTAACTCCTGTTGCAATTGATGGGTACGTGCAACCGCCCAGCGGTCCAGGCTTACCATTTTATCGATCGCGACTTTGTGTATTTCGGGATCAAAATCATCGAGGTTCGCCAATAGATAGCGAGAGGTATTACGGATACGGCGATAGGCATCAGCAATACGCTTTAAGATTTCATTCGAGAAGGTCATCTCACCACGATAATCTGTCGCCGCCACCCACAGACGTAAAATATCCGCACCAAGTGTGTTGGAGAGCTTTGTCGGCTCGACACCATTACCACGTGACTTGGACATCTTGTGGCCTTTTTCATCCACGGTAAAACCGTGCGTCAATGCAGCCTTGTATGCATTCGTGCCTGTCATCGCCACCGAGGTTAACAATGACGACTGAAACCAGCCACGGTGTTGATCCGAACCTTCCAGGTATAAGTCGGCCACCGGATAGTCCTCTACCCCTTCACGCTGATTCATCACTACATAGTGTGTCACACCTGAATCAAACCAGACATCCAGGATATCTTTCACCTGATAATAATCATCAGCTTCATCACCCAGTAATGCTTTTACGTCGAGTTCATACCAGGCATCAATGCCTTTTTGTTCTATTTGTTGTGCAACCTGTTCGATTAACTCAATCGTACGCGGATGGATCTCTTCGGTTTGTTTATGCACGAACAAGGCAATCGGTGCTCCCCAGGTACGTTGACGAGAGATACACCACTCCGGACGCCCTTCTACCATTGATTCAATACGTGCCTGGCCCCATTCTGGTAACCAGGTTGTTTCTTTAATCTGCTTCATTGCATCCGCGCGCAGATTCTTTTGATCCATACTGATGAACCACTGCGGTGTCGCACGGAAAATGATCGGGGTATTGTGTCGCCAGCAGTGTGGATAACTGTGTAGTAGTTTTTCTGCATGAACCAGTGCGTTATTGGTCCGCAAGACTTCAAGCACATCGTCATTGGCCTTAAAGACATGCTTGCCTGCAAACAAAGGCGTACCCTCGACAAACACACCATTGGGACCAACCGGGTTGTCAACTTTAAGGTGATATTTTTGACCGACAATAAAGTCGTCCTGACCATGGCCAGGGGCGGTATGCACACAACCGGTACCTGCCTCCAATGTGACATGATCACCCAGGATAACCGGTACTTCACGATCATAAAATGGATGCTTGAGTTTAAGATTTTCCAGGGCCTCTCCTGAACAGGTGCCCACGACATGAATGTCATTCACTTCATAGCGTTTAGTACAGGCCTCGACTAAATCGCTGGCAAGGATCAAACATTCCTCACCGGCACCCGAACACTTAATGATGCTGTATTCCAGGCCGGGATTAACCGCCACACCCTGGTTGGCGGGTAAGGTCCAGGGAGTGGTCGTCCAAATCACAACCGAGACATCATCACATAAATGTTTGTGATCGATATGTTCTAAACGTGTCTTGAGTGCTTCCATATCTAGAATGGCAAAGCGCACGTCGATCGCCGGTGATGACTTATCTTCGTACTCGACTTCGGCCTCGGCCAGCGAGGATCCACAATCGGCACACCAGTGCACCGGTTTGGCACCTTTATGTAAATGACCGTTCTCAATAATCTTACCCAAGGCGCGCACAATATCCGCCTCGAACTTAAAATCCATAGTCAGATAAGGATGATCCCAGTCACTTATGACACCCAGGCGTTTAAAGTTACTGCGCTGACCATCCACTTGCTTGGTCGCGTACTTTCGGCAGGCGGCACGGAACTCACTGGTCGAGACTTTTTTGCCTGCTTTGCCGACTTTCTTTTCTACCTGCAACTCGATCGGCAAGCCATGGCAATCCCAGCCAGGGATATAAGGCGCATCGAAACCAGCCATGGTTTTTGATTTAACGATAATGTCTTTCAGAATTTTATTAACCGCATGTCCCAGATGAATATCACCGTTGGCATAAGGAGGACCATCGTGTAACACAAAAACGGGTTTGCCCTTATTGCCTTCGCGCAACTTATCGTACAACTTCATGGCTTCCCATTTTTTGATCTGCTCAGGCTCGCGCTGCGCCAGGTTCGCCTTCATCGGGAACTTTGTCTTCGGTAAGTTAAGTGTGTGTTTATACTCTGCCACTATCGTTTCTCTTGTTTAATTATTTTTAAAATAGGCCTTTGCATGATCGACGTCTTTTTGTATCTGCGTAGTTAACGCTTCAAGCGAATCATAATTTTCTTCATCACGTAGTTTCTTTAAAAAGCCAACTTGTAAATGCTCACCATAAATATCCCGCTCAAAGTCGAACAGGAAAACCTCCAGGATGGCTTTGGTCCCACCTACTGTAGGTCGAGTACCTAAACTGGCCACACCCGGTAGTGGCTCGCCTTCCAGACCATATACCTCAACCACAAAAATTCCCTGTAGTGGTGTCGCGCGACGATGTAGTTCAATATTGGCGGTTGGAAACCCTAGTTCGCGTCCCAACTTTTCGCCATGTACCACCCGACCACTCATTCGATACTCACGACCCAACAATCGTGCTGCTGATGGTAGATCACCTACTTCCAGCGCCTTGCGAATTCGGGTACTACTCACCCGCTCACCATCAATGCTGAAAGTATGCATGTTCACAACCTGGAAACCAAATTGCTCACCCGCCTTTTTTAGCATAGTAAAATCGCCCACGCGATCTTTACCAAAACGGAAGTCATCGCCAACAACCAGATATTTTATCTTCAAGGCATCGACCAGGATATCCTTAATAAATAATTCGGCAGGCATTTGAGCCAGTGCCCTGTTGAACGAAAGACACAAAACCTGATCGACACTAAAGCGACGCAGTGCCTGGAGCTTCTCACGCAAACGGGTCAAGCGTGCCGGTGCCTTATCTGGCTGGAAGTACTCCATGGGCTGCGGTTCAAAACTAATTAACATCGAGGGTAAACGCAGGTCCGCGGCCTCTTCGGCCAACTGCCCGATCACGGCCTGGTGGCCAAGATGAATACCATCAAAATTACCGATAGTGGCCACGCAGCCCTGATAGCCCCGCGGCAGATTAACTGTGCCTCGAATGAACTGCATGACTTATGCTGCAAATACCCAAATGCCCTGTCCCAGACTCTTATTATATAGAGACCGAGATAAAAATCCCCCTCTCTATTGTGGTAGACGGCCTTAAGGAGTCAGAGAAGTGACTAGTGCTGAGCCCGAAACTTACCGAGTCGAAAACCTAACAAATACAGACCAACAAAATAGACCAGGGCACCGGCCCCCACCCAGACCAGCAGCATCAGGGCCCGCTGCCAGAATGGCCAGTCAAACCAGGTTTGAAGACCGGGCACGGCGAAGAACAAGAGCCCCACCATCAATAGCAGACCCGTTCCTATCTGTAAGGAAAAAGCCCCCCAGCCAGTACCAATCTGGTAAACACCCTGCCGCTTGAGCATCAGCAGCAAGACGCCCGCATTTAATATGGCCGAGATAGCCGTGGCAATCGCCAGCCCCGTATGCGGACCCGGCAAATCATAGTGCAACCAGGGCAACACGAAAGCAAAATTGAGCACCATGTTTACCAGCATCGCCACTACCGCAATGCGCATCGGGGTCCGGGTATCCTGGCGTGAGTAAAAACCGGGCGTGAGCACCTTGACCATGATGAAAGCCAGTAAGCCAGATGCATAAGCAAACAGACTCATCTGCGACATCACCACATCG
The DNA here is from genome assembly GCA_947259575.1 of uncultured Ectothiorhodospiraceae bacterium. Lineage (GTDB taxonomy): Bacteria > Pseudomonadota > Gammaproteobacteria > UBA6429 > Thiohalophilaceae > SZUA-24. The sequence continues at coordinate 76,928 of CAMYMU010000039.1, forward strand.
TGTTGCACAAAGGCCCCATAGTTAAATAAGGTCGTCAGCAGTGGCCCTGCCAACAGAATCAAACCCGCCATCGCCGGCAGGCCAATCAACAGACTCCAGCGGATCCCCCAATCCAGTACCCGGGAAAATTTCTCGGGATCAGTCGTGGCATGATGCTGAGACAGGCTGGGCAGGACCACGGTTGCGATCGCAATCCCGAACACACCCAAAGGAAATTCCACTAGGCGATCAGAAAAGGTCAGCCACGAGACTGAGCCATCGGGTAACAAGGTATAGGCAATGATCAAATCCAGCATCAGGTTAATCTGCACCACCGCCGAGCCCACAATCGCAGGGAGCATCAGGCGCATGATCTTCTTCACCCCTGGGTGGTTGAAACCATATTTTGGCCAGGTCAGCAGCTTCAATTTGGCCAAGAAGGGAAACTGAAAAAGCAGCTGGACGATACCGGCCAGGAAGACACCCCAGGCCAGGGCCTTGACCTCATAGTCCTCCGGCATCAGTGGGGCCAGCCACAGACTCACCCCGATCAGACACAGATTCAGGAATACTGGGGTGAAGGCCGGGACCGCAAACCGTTTATAGGTATTGAGCACCCCACCGGCCAGGGCCGTCAGCGAGATAAAAAAGATATAGGGCAGTGTCAGCACCAACATTTGCGCAGTGAGCACTAACTTGTGCTGATTTTCGACCACCGCGGGACCATATTCCAGGATAATCCAGGGGAAGATCACAATGCCCAGCACGGTCACGCCCAACAACACCAACGCCAGGCTACCCGAGACGCGGCTAATGAGTTCGCGGACCCCCTCGTCCCCTTGCTTAACCTTATATTCTCCCAATACTGGCACGAAAGACTGAGAAAAGGCCCCCTCGGCAAACAGTCGACGCATGAAATTGGGTATTTTAAAGGCCACCCAGAAGGCATCTAATCCGGCCCCCGGGCCGAAGACAATGGCTAATATTTGGTCACGAATCAGGCCAAAGACCCGTGAGACCATGGTCAGGCTACTGAAAACACTGGCAGAACGGAGAAGTCCCATATTTACCCTAAGCGATTGATTATCTTACTGCTTTTTATGGGCACTATTATGGCATGAGCTTATGGCCCAGGGATAATAAAAGCATGACAAATGCAGGCAAAATGGCACTAATTTAGGCATTAGGCGTTGCGATATGGGCTCAGAACGTCCATAATACGCCGCTTTCTCGCCAGAGCTATTATCTGGCAGACGAGCCAATTAGATATTTTTTAGGAGAAACCTTTGGCCAATACAGCACAATCACGCAAGCGCGCCCGTCAGGCTGAAGCAAGCCGTAAACATAACGCGCCATTACGCACCCGTTTTCGTTCTGCGATCAAAAATGTCGTCGCTGCCATAGGCGCGGGTGACAAGACTGCAGCAGAAGCCGCATATAAAAATGCCGTTTCTATCATCGGTAAAACCGAGAGCAAGGGCCTGATTCACAAGAACAAGGCTGCACGTTACAAGTCTCGTCTAAACAACCAACTGCGCAATATGTAAGTTGGATTAGTTTATATAGATTTAAAAAAACCGGCTTTTAGCCGGTTTTTTATTGCCCAAAAATAATAATGATCATGCCTGCAGCATCACCGGAATCGTGACCCTGACATGCAAGCCGCCGCCATTGCGGGAAAAGAGATCTAGTTTGCCATGATGCCACTTTACGATTCGATCAACGATAGCCAGGCCTAAACCAGCACCTTTGGTATCGCTACGCGAAGTCTCTAATCTAGAGAAAGGCTGTTTAAGTCGCTCGATATCTTGTTCTGGGATTCCATCACCGCGATCTTTAACTTCAATAAATAAGCTGTGGCCGTTCATTGAGGTGGCCACTTCCACATCCTGCTTGCCATAGAGCCAGGCATTGTTAATCAGGTTCATCAGTAATCGATTCATAGCGATCGGTTTAATCATCGACTTTTCAATTGCACCAAGATCGAGTTCAATATGTTTGCCCTCAAGCTTAAAACCAGATGCCGTGTGTTCAACAATTTTATTCACATCTTCATAGGTAAAAGGTTCATCCACACCATCACGCACAAAGGTCAGGAACTGCCCGACGATTTTATCGATGTCTTCAATGTCCTGCACCATGCCGTCATATAAACTTTTATCGATCTTGTCATCAACCATGTCCAGTGCCAGGCGGACTCGAGCCAGGGGAGTACGTAGATCATGGGAGATACCCGCCAACATCAAATTCCGATCATCTGCTAATTTCTGAATGTCTTCAGACATTTTGTTAAAGGTCCGCGCCATGGTCTTGAATTCATCGGTACCATGCTCATCAATGGGTTCAGGTGCTTTACCCTGGCCTAAAATTTCTGCTGCATTGGTTAATTGTTTTAATGGTTTTTTTACGACTCTCGAAATCAAGAATGCACCTAATAACGTCAGCACCCCAACTACCACTAATACTGCGATAAGGTTATTGCCCCAGTCAGCGTCAAATTCGGCCATGGGTGTTGCCAACCAGATCTTACTGTCGCCCAGGTTGACTCTCACCCAGACATAACGAGGATCTTCAGAGTATAAAAGGTTGTCATATTGGAAACGAACTTCGGCTTTCTTATCAAACAACATCTCCGAATAGTAATCCAGAAAAACATGTTCATAATGATGCTTTGGTCCACGCCCTGGTAACGCATTCTGATCACGATTGACGACAAGAAAACCCTTTTTGACCAAACCATTTATATAGGTATCGCGTTTTTCCGGTTGCATATTGGCCAGTGCGTAGTGCACGCTATTAATGTGCTGTGAAAATGCCTGGGCCGAGCTGAATGCCGTTGGACGCGTAATAAAATATATATAGATAAAAATACCTACGACGATGCTCAAGATAATCATGCTGACCATCACTATTATCGAGCGACTAAAGAGAGTATTAGGGAATAACTTCATTGCGTAGCATTACCATCTGGTACAAATACATAACCATGTCCCCAAACGGTTTGGATATATCGTGGAGCTTTCGGATCTTCTTCCACAATCTTGCGTAAACGCGATATCTGCACATCGATACTTCGATCGAAGGTCTCATAATCTCGCTCATTTAGTTGTGCCATCAAACTATCCCGCGACAGAGGTTTGTGTGGTTGGGTCGCTAATGCTTTTAGTAATGCATATTGCCCGGTAGTCAACGTCACTTTGTCTTTACCACTGCTGAGTAAACGGGTCCCTAAGTCCAGAATATAGTCGCCGATTTGAATCTGGATATGCTCTTCTTCCGGGGCACCGGCCGGGGTGGAGCTATGTCGGCGTAGCACAGCATTGATTCTCGCGACCAGCTCTCGAGGATTAAACGGCTTTGGGAGGTAATCATCTGCACCAATTTCAAGGCCGACAATCCGGTCCACCTCATCACCCTTGGCGGTTAGCATTAATATAGGTATATCATTGGATTGGCCTCGCAGGCGGCGGCATATGGTCAAACCATCTTCTCCCGGCAACATGAGGTCGAGTACAATCAGCTTGAAATATTCCCTGGCCAAGGCCCGATCCATGGCCTTGCCATCGGCAACCACCTTGACCTCAAAGCCCTGCTCCTGCAGATAGCGCTCCAGGAGGTCCCGCAGACGGTGGTCGTCGTCCACCACCAGAATTTTATTCACTGAATCTTGCATATTCTAATCATATCCAACTAGTTCACACTCTGATCGGAAAAGTGTAACAAAATGTAACCGGATCTGCCTTCTGATACAGCTTGTTACAAGCTATTACTGGCCAGACATGCCTCTGTTACATCTTTTGGCAATACTTTGTTCCATGAAAAACAACAACAAAACAAGAGAACTGATTCTGAACCTGAGCATGCTTTTGGGCCTAATTCTGGTCAATCTACCTGTCAGTCAGGCCCAACCGATCGATTTGAGCCTGAGTGAGGTTGGGATGACCAGTAGCTGCGACACCTATAAGATTATTGACGATACCCGCGTCCACCCAGGCCTGGGTTTGCGCTACTCGATCCAGCAAAAGTGGTTTCTATTTGGTGAGACTCATCACGCTAATGATGTGCCTCTCAGTCAGGAACTACCTCTGTTTGATCCAGATGAACCAAGAACCATATTTATTGGTGGTGGTATTTACTTCTAAGCCGGTAATTATAAAGATAGAAAGATAAGAAATAACATTTTAGAAAAACAACGGGAGATTATCATGCAGTACAGAAAACAAGAAAGTTTATCAGGACGTCCGATAGCAACACTCGTTGCTGCTGGTTTTGCGGCAACCTTAATCCTAAGTGGTTGTGGCGGTGGTGGTTCTGGTGGTGGCGGCGCTAACTCTGTCGAGTACACCGGCAACACTCAGGCGGCCGATATTACCGATACCAATGCCAATGAAATTGCCAACGAAACCTTTACAGGTAGTGATGCCGCAAATGCTTCAAATCCAACCTTTGCAGCATCGACCAGCAAAAATCGCAGTAGTGCATTCGTCACCAGCAAACTGCTTGGTCACGTTGACTCACTTTCGAAAGCAGCCAAAGCTAATTCAGGTCTGCCGAACAACACACCCTCTGCGCAAATTTCAGTAGATTACAGTGACACATGTATAGACGGTGGTACCGTACGATTTACTGGTACCGTTGATGATGTCACCAAACTTGGCAGCTTAACCCTGGCTTTTGTTGAATGTAATGATGGTGATGTTGTTATAAATGGTTCAGCAACCTTACGTGCCAATGCCTACAATGCGACGATTGATGAATACACTGATGTAGAGCTTATCTACGATGACTTGAGCTTTGTTGGCGTCGATCCAGCAGACCGGATCGACTGGCAGATTGGTGCTAACCTGCGTGTCGAACAACTTTATACTGGTGACACTAGCCCATTCACTCAGGTAGCGACAATCAACCTGACCCTGGTGGAAAATATTGGAGGTGCGTCATACAAGTATGATAACTATGTGACCGAAGTTGAATTTGACCAATATCTGGTGCCTTCTACCGCTGATGTTAGCGTTAGTGGCCGACTCTATCACTATATACATGGTTATGTAGATGTAGAAACCACCACCCCTCTTCACTACTCTAGCGTGAATCCATTACGTTACCCAGAGTCTGGTGGCCCATTAATCTACACTGGCGAGTTAAACAAAAAGATCCGTTTAACACCTGTTAGTGCGACATTAGTAAATGTCTCTGCTGATACCGATGGTGATGATTTCTATGAATACTCTATCACCTTGCCATGGGCTGCACTCAAAGATGATCGTGTCAATAACAACGCTCCCGTCGCCAATGCCGGTAACGATGTCACGATCGCCCTGGGAGAAACTGCACAGTTGGATGGTAGCCAGAGTACAGATGCTGACTACAACCTGATTACCTTCAGCTGGACAGTGACCGATCAACCCGCTGGTAGTAATGCAGGACTGCAAGGTGCTGACTCAGCAAATGCCACCATCACACCTGATATGGCAGGCGCTTATGTCATGGAATTGATGGTCTATGATGGCTGGTTCTCTACCACGGACACGGTCATAGTCACTGTCACGCCATAAGCTTAGTTTACTAAGCGGATGTTGAGCCACCACAGGAATGTGGTGGCTTTTTTTATTTTTATATATTCTTTTTTCGTCCCACTGGGACGAGATACTTTTCTTTGCTTGTCATTTGTTTTTTTTCGTCCCACTGGGACGACCTACTTTCTTGTTGCAACAAGAAAGTAGGCAAAGATTTGTACAGGACGTACTTACACCGCGAAGGCCAGGGATGGCCGGGAGCGGTGCAATCGTTTAGGCGTCTCTCCGCACATCCCTGTGCTCCCGCGACGTAAGCACAATCCATGTGCTAACCTTGGCTCATCACAAAGGCTCGGCGTCCTGCCTCGCCCCATTCGGGTTTCACCTGCGTTTAGCCAAACGCCTCTCACGGCCGCGCAAGGGGATTGTCCACTGAGCAGGTACAGAGTCAATAAACTTATCAGCATATCTTCTCTAGTTGTGAGCAAAATGCCCCATGTGCGGGTGTGTGAGTTTTTGTGCTTTTTGAAAAATTAATATAAGAGCGAGCCATGGACGGCGAGCCCGGTTTTGCTGAGCATGGATGCGAATCAAAACCGGACAGGGCAAAAAACAGGAAAACTCACTATTCACACCCGCAACGGGGGACGATTTTCTTTCCCCTCTTTCTTTTTTCGCAAAAAGAAAGAGGGTCGCCCCAGGGGGGCGAAATAGAAATAAAATCAAAAGATTGAATTACTTCGCCAGGAGAATAACAAAAACCCTCAAAGTGACAAAAATAGAGAACAATAAAAAATCAGCCCATTGCAGCTAATTCCTTTTCAATTCGATCCAGCTCAGCTTGAGTTGCTTTAGCAATACCGTCCAGGACTTCTGCATTTTCAAGCTGCACGGCCCGTTCTTCAGAGTCTGCATCCAGACCCTGTCGATAGTCTTTCTCGATCGCAACAAGTCGATCGCGTAACTCATCACGTTTTGCTAATAACTTGCTTTTTTTATCTGTCTCAGAATTCACTCAGCTTATCCTTTTTGTCATTGAACTATTTAGGTACGATCGAGGTAGTCGGTCTCTTTTCCAGGGTCCATTGATGCATGGAACCATCATAGAGTTTGACGTCTTTGTTGCCCATCACTTCAGACATAAGAAACCATGAACCTGATGCCAGGTGCCCACTATTACAATAGGTAATACTCTTTCCTGATGTATCGATCCCTAACCGGTCCATTAAGGCCCTGGTATCTTTCTGGCTGATAAAACGCGCTGGTAGCTTTGGTTTGGTGATTAACTCATTTGGGTAATTCTTTGCCCCATCAATATGCCCATTGTCATAGACATAAGAGGATTTATACCATGTTCCCATGTAGAGCCCAACACCTCGAGTATCAACCAGTTGTGTGTCCTTATTTTTAACTGCGGCTGCCACATCCTGGCTTGAAGCAAAAATACTTTTATCTTCGGTAGTCGCGACCCAGTTCCCCTTTTTGGGCTTAGCCGCTTTAGAACTGACCTTCATATCATCGAGAATCCACTGTGCGGTACCACCATTCAAGATCGCCATATCTTTTTGCCCAAAGTACTTTAATTGCCAGTAAAGACGCGTCGCCATCGTCATATCACCATTAGATTCACCTTTACTAACGATTACAACACTGTCGCCTTTGTTAAGCCCGACACTTTGCATCAGTACCTGAAAGGCTTTTTTCGTTGGCACAATGCGAGTAACTTTTTTACCATCGATCTTTTTACTGGCACGGACTTTCTTATAGTTAACTAGATGGGCGCCTGGGATATGACCGCCTACTTTTACCAGTTTATGCTTCCCCGTTTTTTTATCTTTTTTGTATACTGGTTTTTTTGTAAAGCTCTTCACGTCTTTCCTTATATCCAGGATGACCACTTTATCTTTATTTTTTGCTAACCAGTCGGTCTCAACCAATGGCCCTGGCACGGCCGACAATGCGTGGCTACTTATCACCAGGGAAAACATTATAAAAATATACGAAACAGTACGTAGCATAATAACCTCCGACTAACTATTTTAATGCTGGAACTTACAATAAGAATTAATATAGTGCTATCTATCCTGCTGTAAGCCAAAAATATCAAGTAATTGTTTATTCAGATTAATCTTCATCTCTGATAAATAATATACAGAGCGATCAAGAAAACATTGTTCCTGGTAACGCGGAAACAGCCTCTCAACTCTGTTGTCGCGGGCAATCAGTAAGTCACTAATCTCATATTGAAATAACAGCAGAACATACTTCAACCAGTCAGTCGCCAAAGCACCATCCTGGCTATTCGCGAGCATGGCGATCTGTGTCATAAACTGGCTTGCTGAAAACCATTTGCCATCAGTCACCCATAGATTGGTCGTGAACAATCGCGTCGGTTGGCCGTAATCATCCATACCCATTGCAATGACATGAGACCACTCATCACCATCATTGGCACGCGTAAAGAAGTGATAATGTCCATGCTCGGCTTGCGGAAGATTGTCTGCCTCATGACTATGGTAATAAGCACGCCAGTGTTTATTGCCAAAAAAGTATGGGGTTTCTGGGTAACGTTGATAGGGTTTAATTTTCTTGCTGCCATCAAGCGATAACAATACTGAATTTGTTTGTTGATTGCCCATTTGACCCATGCACTCCACCAACCGTGATGCCCACAATTGCTCCTGCGATAGTCCAGCTACAGGTTGCATAGTGCCCGGTGGATTATGTAGGGGTGTATTAGTCTGCAAGGGGATACTAGTCTTCAAGGCTGTCACCCTCTTCTCCCAGTGAACAAGGCGCAACTCCAAGACCACAAGGTGTACCCGAGTCCATCATATCCTGCTCATCTGAGGTTACTGTTTCAACCTCTGGTAATTTGTGTTGCGTGTGATCAATGGCCACAGCAATCGCCGCCAGGCTAAGGGTTGCCCCCATGATGACTTTCCCAGTTTTATGTTTCATCGTTTCACCTGATTACCAGTGTCATAACTATTTAATAGGGTTTGTCTAGGCCAATTACAACACGCATTCGAGTACCGACAATATTGCCGATGAAGGCGGAAGCTAACCACAGCCAACCGTGTACACTCCCACTGCTGATACCCGCTAACAGCGCACCGATGTTGCAACCAAATGCCAAACGGGCGCCATAGCCCAGAAGCAAACCACCCGCTATCACGGCAAACCATTTCGCTGCCGACATTTTTGTCTCAGGCGCAAACCGACCTGCCAGTGCTGCGGCCAGGCCAGCACCAAGAATAAGACCAAAATCCATTACTGATGTGTTGTCCATCAAGACACTATTATTAAGTGCCTGTGCTGGATAAGGGTTTTGCCAGTAGGCCCAACTACTAACATCACCACCGATGGCTGCCCAAAATTTAGTGCCCCACAGGCTAAAGGCAAAGGTAATCGACCAGGGATGTCCGGCAGTTATTAAGGTCAATAGATTAAACAGTGCTATTCCGACTACAGCCCACCATAGAGGCCATTTACCAAAAATTAATGTGTTAACAATCTGGTTACCCGACACTCTACTAAAAACAGGTTTAAGCTGTTGATTCTTACGTCGATCAAGATAGACAACCAGGAAATATAAAACCAACAACACGATGAAGGTCATCAACAGCGCTGGTAACCAGCCATAGTCATTAATCAACGAAATCGAACCAACATCACCAAGCTGATGCCACCAATCCAGGTGAGAGGAGCCTATCGTGGCACCTATGATAAAGAACAGTAGCGTGAGCAACATATCCAGCTGCCCCTGACCCATGGTAAACAAGGTACCCGAACCACAGCCACCACCCAGTTGCATACCGATACCAAACAGGAAGGCACCAACTAGCACAGAATAACCAACCGGTGAGACAGCACCCGCAGCGCGCATGCCTTCGAACACGCCACCGAGTATGGGGAAAAATAACAACGAGGTTAACGCCAGTAAATAAATATGCGCCCTGACACCTGCGCTATTACGAGAGCGGATAAACATACGCCAACCGCCGGTAAATCCGAACATGGCATGCAACAGGCAAACCCCAAAACCAACACCGATTAAAAACAACAGCGCCTGGCGAACATGCGTGAAATTCTGGATAATAAGGCTCACCCCCGCTATTGCGATGACAAACAAAGCGATAGTGCCGGACTCTAATGGACGGGCGTCTTTTGTTTGGGCTGCAGCGGTATTCATGCGGTATCCAGTTCGAAGTTAACTTTTTCCAGAGTCATAATGGTTTCATGTACGGGGCAATGTTTGGCAACCTGCTCCAAAGCCTTGCGCGTACAGGCATCGTCACAAACAGCATGCGGCAGGCTTATCTTGACCTTGATATTGTGAAAGCGGGTTGGGTGATCGGCAACATCATAATCCACATGCACCTGTAGATCGGTAGCATTCAGATGATGTTCATTACAGAAGTGCGTGACTAACACACCAACACAAGAACCAATGGAAGCCATGAACAACTGTGGTGGCATTGGCCCTCGATCCTTGCCTCCCCACACCTCCGGTCCATCGATGGTAAGTGTATGATTTCCCAACTGGGATTCAAACAGCATATCGCCTTTATAGGCGGTGGTGACACGGCTCATTTTAGGTTCCCACTATGTTGAAACGCCCTGAGTATGGGCCAAATCCAGGCAATCGATCTTGACCTGGATCAAACTCATGTCAGGGCAGCAGAAACCCTGGGTTAAAATTCACCACTCGCAGCACGATCCATAATGGTTTTTATCACCGTGCGCACCCGCTCTGCTTCCTGCTTGAGGCCATCGGGTAATGTTGTACCGCCATGAATCATCATGTCCATATTCAGTGCATAGATCCAGAGCTTGCCTTTTTTGTCTTCCACCAACGAGAGCCGACATGGTAGATAGGCGGAAAAGGCATCACTGTAGTCCACCATTTCAATCGCTGTCAGTGGATTGCAATACATATAGATTTTAAGAAAACGCTGTTTTTTACCGGTCATGAGTTCGACTTGCTTCGACAAGGGTAACTGACCCACATCTCGAATATTCAGTTCATTGGCAACGGACTTCATCACATCCTCTACATCCCCGATGGACAAGTCCTCATTAACCTTCTGTTTCCAGACCGTGGCCTCAGCGGCATTCCCAGACTCAATCAATTTGGTCGCCATGGCCTGATAGGTAACCATCGCTTTATCATCAAATCCCTGAAATGCTGAGTAGTAAGGCTGAATTTTTATAGCGGCCCAGACAACAACCACAATCGCAAGTAATCCAATCAATGCCAACACATTACGTAGTATATTCATTCAATTCTCCATCTAAACTGTCTGATCCCATATATAGTAGTAAAGATAACTAGTAGTTCGGCGTATATCTAGGTGGTGGCGGATAAAAATATCCAGGTGGCGGTGGCCCGTAAAGCTGCCAATTTGGTCTGGGCCCATAATAAGGCTGACCGTAATACTGGGGCGGTGGCGCATAATACCCAGGTCCTGGTGGATAACCATAGGGTCCCCAGCCTGGTGGAGGTCCGTAGCGATCATCTCTTCGATTTTGCGGATAATCCCAACGACCATTCTGAGGAGGTTCGGATAGCTCACTCTGAGGAGCTGACTCACTACTCTTATCTGCATCAGGAGCAGGGCCATAGGGGTAATTTTGCGCATATGGGTTCGGATAAGGCGATGGATACGCGGGTGGCGTAGGATAATTATCTGCTGTTTGGTAGTTAGATTGTGGCAAAGGTTGCGGATAGGGAGTCGCTATTGTCGATGTATTATCCCCCGAACTATCCGCGACGGTATCGGTTGCTTCTTGACTATCCGTATACCACCACCAGAAACCAAGTGCCACCACTACTGCAAAAATAATCAGCCACTTGTCTTTTAGAAAAGATTTCTTCTTCGCGTGCGGAGCAGAATGCTCGTCTTGCATAACACCCATGTCTTTTAATTTATCCTTTAGCTCTTCTTGTGATAATGAGCTGTCTTTTTCTTCACTCATGATTATGCTCCTTGAAGATTAAACTCAGAGAGTTTCAATATGTTTTAGGCTACTTTTTTTTGCTCACCCTTTTGTTCACCAGCCATCTGACCTGATGGACGCGTATATTTGTCATTTAGCTTCTGGATTGCTTCGTCTGCTCTTTCCAGGATTGCATGCAAACGATTGCGTGTGAAGCGGTGCCAACCCACCAGATCAGGCCGGAAAATACTACGTAAAAAACGCGTATTCTTGAATAAACCTTTCTTCAGCGAATCTTTATTTTCAATATCGATATCTTCATCGACATAACGAAGTACTGATCGTAGAGACAGTATCCGCATGCCATGATGAATCACAAACATGAGAGCAAACAAAATAAATCCTGCTGTTATCGGATACCAGATATTTTCATTCATTTTTTCTAAACCCACACGTAACCACTCTGCGTGTTGCTGCTCACCCTGGAACAAACCGCCCGCCAGTAAAATACCTAAACCAGTAACCGCTAGTAAACCGAAGACCAGTGCATCACGCCATAGCACTCCCCGGCCCCAGCGTCGTACTAGTTCACGCAACTTCGGTAGCGTAGATTGTTCAATGTCACGTGCCATCTTATCCAGATTACCCAGTATTCGGTAGATACGATCGACATGTACCTGTTTGACACGATCGACTATTTCCTCCATATCCGATTGACACTTGTTTTTCAATCGCTCGCTTGCATGTGTTCCCTCTTCTGAACTTGCAGATTTTTCATCATAGATAGTGTAAAACTTGCCAGCGGTTAAACCTTCATTTGACAAGGCCTTCTGCCAGGCCGCCACAACATCTTCCGGATTATCTTCTCGGGCGGTGGCATCCATTTGATTTAAAATGTATAAAAATTTATTGGCATCTTTGCGTGAAACAGTATTGGCAACCAGGTGCTCAAGTGTATCCTTCATGGTGCCCGATTCCGGGTGACGGGCATCGAAGAACACTAATACTAAATCAGACAGGTCTATAATATAGTCTGTAATTTTTAAGGTAGAAGTCCTTTGTGCATCGGCATCGAATCCGGGAGAATCGATAAAGATGTAGCCTCGTACTTGTTCACTAGGACAGGTCTTTAACTGTAAATAAGTATTCACCCGCGAACCATCGCCCGGGGCGACTTTCTCCAACTCATCTGCCATCTGATAAAAAGGGAAACGTGGATCAGCGTCCAATGCAATACCTGGCAAGGTGCGCGACTCCCCCCCATTTGCGAAACTTATCACCGTAAATTTATCATCGACGGCCTGATTTCCTGTATCCTGTAATGGAAAATTTATGTAGGAATTCATAAATGTCGATTTACCTGCTGAGTAGGTACCCAACACTGAAACCAGCGGCCACCAGGGTATCTGCGTAGTATAGGATTGATCACGATCCAACAAGCCAAGTCGATAAGCAACACGATCTAAATCCTTAAACCCTTTTACCGCATCGACCAGTAGTGGACTCTCATTGTGCAAATGGTTCTCTAGATGTTGCAAACGATGCCGAATTTCTTTGCTAGCTCCAAACATATCAGCTCACCTATCTATTTTTTTCATTTTAATTTATAGCTCTGGCTAATTGTTACCAGGGCATAAAGGTATTCATAAACTGCATGGGTCGTGAAACACTATTATTCATAATGGACAGGTCATGCCGCATCTGCCCCATCGATGCGCTCATGTGACGCATATGTAATGTCATTTCATTCATGGCAGAAGATTGTGAGTCCACTGTTTGGGTCATGACAACCATGTTATGAGAAACTGCACTCATATTCACTGAAACATCATTCATGTTAGCAGCAATAGACTCCATATAATCTGCGACCTTACTAACGTCATTTGTCAGGCTGAAAATCAGATAAAAACCGTAAGCTGCTAACAGGATAAAAGCAAACAAGGAAGGATAAACAATCATTTCCCACCGTTTTGCACTAGCGGTAAAAGCCGATGAAAGTGTTTCTAGACTTCTACCCAAGCAGTCTTCCATGCTCTCACCACCAGTCTGCTGCTTGCTATTCATCTCTGCTCTGCATTCATCAGGATCTCGTGTACAACTCTGAGGGTCCCCACTACAACCCTCAGCACTCTCACCGCATTTATTCGACTCAGTCATATCAACCTCTTAAAAATAGAATTCTCATTTTGCCAACTGGCTGCGCAATTTCTCTGCACTTTCCTGATCTAATCCCTGTATAACTCGGAACAGATACTGTACTTGTTCCATACGACCTTGTCTTTTTAGTCTAATTGCTGCTTCATAATAGGCTTTACCCGCCTCTTTCCATTTTCCCTGGGCATAAAGTACATTACCCATTTCTCCATAGGTGTTAGGATCATCGGGATTTAAATCTGATAGCTCCTGATAAAGCGATATTGCCTTATTGCTATCACCACTTTGAAAAGCCAAACGTGCTTGTCCAATTAGTTCGGCATGTGATGTTGCAACTGCTTCTTTATCTGTTGATGCAGCCGCTGTCTGATCGGGTTTGGTTGCAGGTACGGATTCTGAAACATCAGTTCCCTGCGCTACTACAGTTTCAGTTACTTGCGGAGCTTGTTCTGGAGTTGGATCTGCTGGAGCCGGAGCGCTAGCCAGAACTGGATCAGGCTCAGCGCTATCCGCTTCAGTTACCTGTTCCGTCGCTGGTTCTGTAGCTTCTGCAGTGTCATCTGTTGCGGCCTCAGTAGCCTGCGCTTGTTCCTGATCGATAGCAGCCTCAGTCACCGTATCGGTAGTTGGTGCAATCGCAGGATCGGCGGCAGGTTGTGATGTAGAAACATTATCCTTAGTTGCTTCAGTATCTGTCTCGCTCACTTGAGCTACCACTGCCGGAGCTTCCTCTATCACAGCAGGTGCTTCCTGAGCCGTCACCGTATCAGCCTGACTAGGTTCAGTTTCCGTGACCGGTAAACTTTGCTCTGATGCTTCCGGTTGTTCCGGAGATAACTTCACCAGCACCATAACCCGATGAACCGTACTATCAATCCTTGCATTTATATTGCCTGAGAAAAGATGCGCACGATAATAATAGGCAAAGCCAAGCGCAACTAGAAAAGCTAGTAATATTATATGGCTCAGTAAATAACGAATCAGTTTCATTTTACAACCTCAATTAAAATTTATTTCGATCTAGCCTTAATATCGGGAAATAAGGCATTCGCAAATACCGAAAATTCTTCCACGGCCTTGCTTCTTCTAGATAACTCAAATACTGCCTGTCCTTCGCTCAGTGAGCGACGGTAAATTGTTCGCTGAAACAGTCGATGTGGTATTAGAGAAATACCCGGTAACTGGCCCAGTACTTCTTCAGTCTCGTCAGACTCACGAACCGCCCGGTGAGTATCTGCACGATTAACAAATGAAAACAGTTCTGGTCGCTTACCACCAGTGGTTGCCTCATCGACAATACCCAGAAACCGCTGCGTAGCCCATACATCTGGTTGACTGGGTGGAACAGGAATGATGACCCTGTCCGCAACTGAAATAGCCTGCTTCATCGCATCCATGTTAGCTGCACCAACATCCACTAACACTTGGCCCGGATGAATCTGTAACTGTTCCGATAAATCACTCTGACTCTGATAAACCACAAGTGGGGGCGCATAACCTTCTTCACGACGCACTTCTGCAACATCGCTTAATGTCGCCTGTGGATCGAGATCATATGCGACAACTGGCTGCCCTTTCATTTGTAGCCATAAACCAAGATTGAAGGTAACCGTGCTCTTACCCGATCCACCTTTCAAGTTAGCAATAACGGTAATCAGCCCTTTTCTATTCTTTTTATTCATTACTGATTGAAACCCATACTGTTAAATAGCAACCAGGCACGGTACATATCCTGTTGACTGATCCCTCTTAGCTTTACATCCACGCGATAATCTCCAAAGCGATTGACGCGACCTCGGATAGACCATTTGGGTTGTGCGTAACCATACCACCTTGCTGATCTCGATCCTGGTCCCCGCCATCTTCCAAACCTTGGATATGATTCGGCAAAATAAGGATACGGTGTTTGTGCATAGGGTTGATAATAAGGCGCATAGGGATGGTCTGGATACCAGGCATAAATACGCCCAGGTGCTAACATCAATAGCACCAATGCGCTTACCGCTACTAGCCGAGCCCACTTTAGTAAATAGCTGCCCATGTTTCCTTATACCTATCATCATCTGTTCGTTTCTATTATGGTAAAGCTCCAGGACGAACTGCCTGCTGCGGCGGCATTAAATAACCTGGCAACTGTTCAACTTTTTTATAACCAGTTGGTACTTTAAACAGCGATTCGTCTTGTTTGCCTATCTTTATATCCCTTAATTCACGTACAAAGCCGCCCTGCATTTCTTCACGTATCGATATTTTTAATTCAGGGTCATACCATTGTGTTGACATCATCTGTTGGCCATCTGAACGTGTCATTTGCATTACCCATTTTTCCGTCTTCCGACCATTCATTTGTTCTGTACCATTAAGCACCAATTCAGTTACGGTGCCATCAGGATAAAATTCACGAACAGGCATGCGTCTTTCTACGTCAATCCAGTGCAAACTACGAAAGTCTTGTCCATTACGTTTTACAATAAATTCCCATTTCTCAGTTTGTCGATCATTTACTTTTTCTTTACCTAACATCTTGCAGGTTGTCTCAGGTAAGTCTTTGCAAGGCTTCTTAGACGCTGGTTTTCCCGTCGCCTTAGCTGCCATTGGTTTATCTCTTTTTTGTTGCACGTAAACTTTCTCTTTTGGCACTAACATGGTTCTTGTCTGATTCTTAGAATCCACTATTTCGATCACAGCAATTTTATTTAATAGTGATTCGGTACGGACAGCATCTTTGCTGACATACATACGTGCATGGTATTCAGGTCTGGACGGTACCGTTTGCACGGCATCTGCAGAAAACTCAACCTTCACATCATAGGCCAATGTTACATTTGCAAGTATCAAGCTAAAAAAAGCCATTGCTCTGCAACCAAACCGCTTCATGGAATCATTCCTGTATCTTTGAATAAAAATTTTAAGTAACTCTGGTTGTGTACATCCATGTACAAGCAACCTTTAGAGTTTTTACTTCTTCGCGTCCGCTGGGGGAGCTGCTGGTGGTTGGCCATAACCAGGATAGCCATAACCAGGGCCAGGGCCAGGGCCGTAACCACCGGGGTAACCGCCGCCATAACCACCGGGGTAACCGCCGCCATAACCACCGGGGTAACCACCGCCATAACCACCTGGGTAACCACCGTAGCCATATCCTGGGTAACCACCATAGCCATATCCTGGGTAGCCATAACCACGACCATAACCACGGCCATAACCATCACCACGACCATAGCCACGACCATCGCCATAACCACGACCTGAGCTACGCATACTGAAATCCATGTCGCCAAACATGTCACCCCAGCCACTGCCGTCGCCCCAGCCTCTGCCGTCGCCCCAGCCTCTATTGCCATAGCCACCGGGATAACCGCCATAGCCGCTATTCCACGGACCACCACCCCAGCCGTTATTCCAAGGACCACCGCCCCATGGCATACCCCACGCATTGGCAGATTGCATAGGTAACATGGTTGCACCTGCCAAAGCAGCGGCGATGAAGACTTTCTTTAACTTAATCATCTCTATCTCCTAGCTTTCATATTTCTAATACCAGCATGGATTTCCATGCCACCTTTCACTCTTTTTATGTGTGTAACGTAATAACGAACAAAGAGTGAACCATTTGTTATTACGTATGATAAACAAGTCAGCAGTCAAAAGACTCTACTTCCAACTTGTCTGAATTAATACAAAACACTTTTAACAACACCTCTATCATCAGGCTACGCTTATATAAGCAACTATTAATTGATGTGCCTCAACTAAACTACCAATGCAATGCCACCTTCATATCTCACCATGCCCCAAAAGGTGGATTCCACATACCCATACCACCCGGATATCCTGCATAGGGGTAACCAGCAAACGGATAACCATATGGCGTTCCTGGCATGATCGGTATTCCAATACCTGGATGCCCCAAAACTGGATCAATACCCAACGGGGAAGTACCGTATGGAAAACCCGTGGCTACCCGACCATAATGACTTTGTTGGAGAGCAGGCATACCGTGATAAGCAAACGCCCCCCTTCTCGCCTCACGCCGTGCATCACGGAACTGACGATAATACGGTAGCTGGTTATCAAAACGGTTCCATCGTGTGTTGCGATTAGTCCGCCGCTGCCCATATCCATCGTGCGCAGAGGGTGAATAAAATAAATCCTGCTCTAACACGCCACCTTCCTCTTCAGGTAGAGCAGGTGGTGGAGTTTGTTTAAGCTGCCGGGTAGGATACTTACCACCCTGTTGCTGTCGTATTGCCGAAGACCACCTATTGGGCCAATGATCTGGCGAGTAACTCAAACCACGAGATTGTGAGTCTGCATATAGCTGACTGCTTGTGCCACACAGCAAAAACATCGCAAAAACTAATTTCAATATCTTCAGAATTGAGTAATGCATTCTTATGCCAGCCCCATGTTTAAGTAAAAAATTCAATTACCAACGAGGTCCATAGTGATTATCCCGATTGAACCATGGTGGCGGATAATGCCCAGGGTTCGGTCTTTCGTATGGCACCGGTGGAGTCACTCCTTGCGTACCTTCAGATGGTAACCAGGGATTTGTTGGTTGTTGTGGACGTTGAGCCCAATCAGGTCTTTGCGGTGGTTGCAGACGTTGAGCCCAATCAGGTCTTTGCGGTGGTTGCTGACGTTGAGCCCAATCAGGTCTTTGCGGTGGTTGCTGACGTTGAGCCCAATCAGGTCTTTGTGGTGGTTGCTGACGTTGAGCCCAATCAGGTCTTTGCGGTGGTTGCTGACGTTGAGCCCAATCAGGTCTTTGTGGTGGCTGCTGACGTTGTTGCCACCGACTTTGCCATTCTTTCTCTGCCTGTTGGCGACGTTCTTCATGTTGTTTTTGAGCTTGCTCCCATTGTTCCGCACTCCAGCGTGAACCCCCTTGTGGAGGACGCTGTTGCCATTGCTTCTGAGCTTCAGCTCTACGTTTTTGCATAGCTTCATACTGTTGCTGTTGGTGCTTTTGCGCCTCTTCCTGCCGCTTTTTCATTGCTTCTTGATAAGCCTGCCACTGCTTTTGTCGCTCGGTTTGATCTGCTTGAGCCTGTTGTTGCCATTGTTTTTCAGCTTCGGCACGACGTTGCTGCATAGCTTCGTACTGTTGCCGTTGGTGCTTTTGCGCCTCTTCCTGCCGTTTTTTCATTGCTTCTTGATAAGCCTGCCACTGCTTTTGTCGTTCGGCTTGATCTGCTTGAGCCTGTTGTTGCCGTTGTTTTTCTGCTTCGGCACGACGTTGCTGCATAGCTTCGTACTGTTGCCGTTGTTGTTTTTGTGCTTCCGCCTGGCGTTTTTGCATCGCTTCTTGCTGAGCTTGCCACTGTTTTTGCTGTTGTTGATCGGCCTGCGCTGGAGCTGTCGCCATAGGTGCTGGCGCAGATGGTTGGGTAGTTACCCCGGACTGCGGTACAGTGCGATAAGGTCCTTGTGGTGGTTCTGCTCCGACACCTGCCTGAGCATGCAAGTAACCGCCGGTCCATGCTGCAACAATCAGAATGATACTGGTAAGGCCTTTGGGTAATTCTGGCATTTTCATAACCTGGTTCCTCATCACTTAAACTTCGTTAATCTCAGTTAGATCTTTTTCAGTTTTATCCCACGGCGCTTCTTGCTGGCACTGGACTTTTTCTTACCAGTTGAAGCAGCGGATTTTTTCGCTGTTTTCTTACTCGTTTTTTTCTTACTAATTGATTTCTTTTTGGTTGTTTTTTTCGGCTTCGCAACCTCATCGCCTGCCTCTTTAACAGGTGTGGTTGTTGCTGGAGTGGCAGCTTGTTTGGCTCTGGATTCTGTTTGAGTCCCAGCGTGTGTTTCTTTTACTGGACCTTCCGACACAGTAGCAGCACCACTGTCACCAGGTCCCTTATCTGAAGGTGGAGTGGCATTACCAGGGCCATCATCACTTGGTTGCGGACCTTCATCATCAGGACTCCGCTGAAAACGTTTCATGAAATTATTGAAGGCCATCTTCGCCATGATGTAGAACATACGTAATATATAGAATAGCCAGGTCACCGCAGTAATCACTTTAGTCCAGATGATTAACCACATAGGTAATCCAGAAGTAGCCTGTTTAGCTTCCGGCTCGTCCACTTCAGGAACGTCAATTCCACATAAAACATAAAACTGTGACTTAACCGTAATACAACCCAAAGGTATAACAACCAGGGTTAAAACGGTGGCAACCAGTGTTCCAAAAAATAGACTCGCAGCCATACCAACAAATATTGGATCGGAGAACAACATGGCGGCACCAACCATCAAAGTACCTGCAGTAATCAGAATGGGACGCATTCTAATTTGGCCAGCAGTAATCACCGCATCAACAATATCTTTACCAGATTCGATTTCATTTTTGACGAATTCAACCAGTAAAATTGAATTTCGCACGATGATGCCCGCCAACGCGATGAAACCAATCATAGAAGTTGCTGTAAACTCCGCGCCGATGATCAAATGGCCTGGAATGATACCAATCAAAGTGAGAGGTATTGGAGCCATAATCAAACCTGCCAGGGTAAAATTCTTGAACTCCCAAACTATCAGTGCATAAATGAGTAATAACGCGGCCATGAATGCAGCACCCATGTCACGAAACGTTTCATAGGTCACCGTCCACTCACCACCCCATTCAAAGCCGGACTTGTTATCATCGGCTGGTGCACCATAACGACCTATCGTTCCACCAAGTGTCAACCCAGTGATATGCTGTCCATCAGGAGTTAAATAATCTTTTAGCTGATCTTCAATGGTATGCATGCCATAGATAGGTGCGCCAAGTTTGCCTTCCATTTCCGCGGTAACATATTCCATTGGTCGCAAATCTTTATGGAAAATAATTGGATCTTCCATAGCCATAACAAAGCGACCCAGTTCACCCAAAGGAATCGTATTACCTGATGGTGTCATTACCGGTATCGAGTTGAGTCGTGTCACCTGGGATCGCGTATGTAAGGGTACCTGCATGACTATATATGTAGGTTCACGCACTACTTCACGTTTAATATCGCCAAGATTGTAACCACCCATCGCCATATCGAGTTGCCGATTGATCGAATCAACCGATACGCCATAACGAGTCGCTTTTTCGATATCAACTTCAAAGCGCCAGTAACCGTATTCAGACGCCATGTAGTTATCCACATCAACTACATCTTTAGAGTTTTCAAAAATGGTTGTCATGTCGCGCGCAACCTGACGACGAGTTTGCGCATCCGGTCCATAAATCTCTGCAACTACTGTTTGCAGGACTGGTGGGCCAGGTGGCATTTCAATTACCTGAGTACGCAAACCCATGTTATTCAATTCAGGGTGCTGGCTCACGTATTCCTTGATTCGAAGACGCGCATCAACGGCAATCTCGTGACTACCTCTTTCACGAGCTCCTTTGTCGAGTAGCATTACCTGAATATCCGCTTCCCAGGGTTGCTGGCGTAAATAATAGTGTCGCACCATGCCATTAAAATTAAAGGGGGATGAGGTACCCACATAACTTTGCAAGTCAGTTACTTCAGGAATATCACGTAACACTGTGACCAGTTCATGACTGATATTGGCGGTAACAGGCAATGCCGTGCCTTCAGGCATATTTATAACGACATTAAACTCTGGCTTGTTATCAAATGGCAGCATTTTTACTGCGACCCATTTGAAATAAAACATGCCGCAGGCAAACAGGGTTGCAACTATGAGGGAAGTTAAAAACAGTTTCCCATAAAATCGGTTAGTACAAAGCGGTCCCATGCATGGGCGGTAGAAACGTCCAATTACACCGGAGAACCACTGCTCGCGTTTTTCTGCCTTCTTTAATGAGTGCAATTGAGGGCGTACTCGCATGGCAAGCCAGGGTGCAAAAACGAACGCTGCAATGAGGGAAAAAAACATCGCAGCAGAACCCAATACTGGGATGGGGCGCATATAAGGTCCCATCAGACCGCTAACGACACCCATGGGGAGCAGCGCCGAAATAATGGTAAGTGTTGCCAGAATAGTTGGGTTACCCACTTCGCGAACAGCGTCAATTGCAATATCGAGCGTTGTTTTACCTGCCGCCAGCCATCTCCGGAAAATATTTTCGACCACGACGGTTGCATCATCAACTAGAATTCCGATGGAAAAAACTAGCGCAAATAGGCTGACACGATCAATAGTGTAATCCAGGACCAGTGCAGCCCAAATCGTTACCAAGATAACAATGGGTATAATTATCATCACGACCGAGGCAGCACGTAAACCCATAAACAGAAAACACAGAAAACTCACGGCAATCGCAGCTTCAAATAACGCCCATAGTAATTCATTAACTTTATCGTTCGCTGTCTTACCATAGTTTCGAGTGATCGCGACATGAACGTTATCAGGGATAATTCGTCCTTGCAGAGAATCCAGTTTGTCCAGGATTGCTTTGGCAACCGTCACACCATTAGTATCCAGTTTCTTGGCAATCGCAATAGTGACTGCCGCCTCACCATTTGCCTGCTGAGGTTTATCCTTGGCTGCACCAGTGTAATAACTAACTAATTGCTTGGTTTCTTCCGGATAATGAATCACCTCTGCAACATCATGAACATAAACCGGTGCGCTATCCTGTACTCCGATAACAAGACGGGCTATTTCATCCGCAGAGGTAAGGAATGCGCCACTATAAACTTTCAGTGATGTGTTATTACCTTCAATATAGCCAGTATCAATTTCTGAATTGGCAGTGCGTATCGTCTGTGCAACCTGTGCCAGAGAAATACCAAAGCCACTCAGGCGTTCCGGCGATACTTCTACACGTATCTGATCCGCTCGTCCGCCGACCACAAAACCATTACCTGTGTTGGGTACCGCTTCAAGGTGTTGCAATACATCGAAGGCCAGGGTGCGTAAGGTTCCATCATCGACACCACCCTCTTCGGGTTTTGACCACAAGGTAACCGTGACAATTGGTACATCATCAATACCAACAGGTTTCACTAATGGCATCGATACGCCAGGAGGAATCTTGTCTAAATTGGATTGTAGTTTATCGTGGACTTTAACAATGGAGTCCCCAAGCTCCTGACCAACTTTAAACTGAACAGTAACAATTGTGGAACCACGCTGAGTAGCCGAATAAACATGACGTATTCCTGGCAGTTCACTCATCAGACGTTCAAGTGGTTCGGTTACCAGACTCGTAACCTGTTCTGCAGACGCACCAGGATATTGCACATAGATATCAACCATGGGTACGGAAATTTTTGGGTCTTCCTGACGGGGAGTAAAAATCAAGCCAAGAACACCAATTGCCAAAAAGGCAAACATTAGTAAAGGTGTAACTGGAGAATTAATAAACTGCTTCGCTGTGTTACCAGCAATGCCGAGTCCTTCTTCCTCTATTTTAGAATTATTTTGTTCTGATTCGCTCATAGCTTATTTATTAATAGAGATTCTAAAATAAGAACCCATTTATTGTAATTATGGTTTCAGTGCATCTGGCTTTTTGTGCCAACCGGATGTCACGCCTGGTGGTGGATTTAGGAGTACCTGATCACCCTCTTTCAATCCTGCAAGGACAGTGACTGTACTACTAGAATAACTTTTACCAAGACGTACTAGACGAAGTTCGCGCCGATTATTTTTAAGCACATAAACAATTGGTAAACTACCTCTTTCAACCACGGCACTTTTTGGAATTTCAATCAAGCGTTCTGTTTTTTCACTTTGATCAGGTAACATGACTTCAGCATAGGTACCTGGCCATGCAGATGTGCCAACGGGTAAATCGAATTTAACCGTGATGGTATGACGTTGCTCATCACCCATTGGAAAAATCTGTGCAACTCGCACGTCGACATATTGATTGTTAAAATCAAGAATAGCGGGAACCACCATGCCCTTTTGTACGCCACCTAGTAAACGGGAAGGTACTTCAACAGCCAATTGTAAATCAGACAAATCAGCAAACTTAAGCAAGGGCTGGCCTGGCTGTACGGTGTCACCGGCCTCGACCATCTTTTGCACAATGACCCCGTTAAACGGAGAAAGAGTCCGACTGTCTCGAAGACGTGCATCAATTTCTCGCAACTGTGAGACAGCTGTCATATAGATACCTTGAGCCTGTCCCATTTGAGTACCGGATGAATAGAGATCGGTATAACGTTCTAAAAATGGGTTGCCATAGCCCATGCCGCTACCCAAGTTACGAGTAAAAAACTGATCAAATAAGGATGGCAATCCCATGCCAGGCATGCGATTGATACTACGTGACTGAGGTGCCCACCACTCACGCCCATACTGCATTTGTGAGTTACGCAATGCGAGGTAGGTATTATTCAGGTTTGCCATCGCTTGCTCACGTTTTGCCATTAACTCGTCATCATCAACGGCTAACAACAACTCACCCTGAGTGAATCGATCACCTTCCCTACCAGCGATATATTCAACGCGACCTGGCATCTCTGCAGTTAATGTTACTTCACGAAAGGGAACCACGGTCCCGCCAAGAATTGTTGACACACCTGCTTGACGTTTTCCGACCGTAACAACTTGCATCTGTGCCGGTGTTTGCTGATATGAGGGTGAAACAGCTTGCCCATTTACCAGCTGACCGCGCGCATCATAACGATAACCGCCGGCAGCCGGATTATCCGCAACAACCGTGCTCGTTATCAAACAGCCTGTGGCAAGTAACGATAGACCTGTTTTGCTTATATTTTTGATCATGGCAATATGAATTCATTAAAGTGAGTTTTTTGCGGGCCTTATTCGACGAGCAAACTTGGAAATTACTATGCTTCAGAAAAAAACTGTGGCTATTGACCTGAGTCAAGGAAGCCTAAACATCTTGCATCACAGCAAAACTTTTAATGAAGGGACCCGCCATACGCGGATCTTTGATCATCGCACCATAATCACCCTTGTTGAATTTGAGCTTGCGTGAGGTATAAGCCATTCCGAGAGCCATCATGCCCGGAGGTTTCGCAATCCACTTCTGCCAGTTATCCGGCGTTGCGCGTAAATCCCAATTCAGTTCTTCGCCGTTGTAGGCACCAGAAGATACTGCCTTGCCGTTTTCGACGGTCAGAATCCCTTTTGGAGCATCGTCACCATCAAAACCATAACCAATAACTGAGTTAAACCCGATCTTGGCTAGCTCATCCGACAGCTCAACCTCGCCGTTCCAGACGTCCTGATACTTTTCCATCCAATCGCTTGAAAATAGATCTGCCATAACACACCCCTGTTTATCTGTTTCTAAATGTTTTCCCTAATAGTAGGGCAAACACTATGCCAAACGCTATCTTTTTGATTTTCCTTATATTTTCTGGAAAACGTGTTGCACCCAGTCTGTTTAATAAAAATACAGGATCAAGCCATTAAGCTGAATTTAAAGGAAAAATAAGGTCTGTTGCAGCTGCAACATGTTGCGCAACAAAACTAAAACTGCAACACTTATAGTCAAATATGGCTTATTCAATCAAGACAAGTGAAACAACGCTGCTACCAATGCTGGAAGCCGTGGTCTCCTATATTGATGAGGGTGTCATCATCGCTGATAGACAGGGACAAGTCGTGTACCAGAATCCAGCGGCAGGTGAGTTATTTGGCCACAAACAGGAGCCCATCGAGCGCCTTAATGACATAGGCCAATTTAACTTTCAACGAGCACTCATACGTGCGGCAATCGAATCCGGTGAGGTTGACGCCGCTGGTCGTCCCAGTGGCCGGTTTGTTACCTTTGAAGAGCGACTGGAGTTTGTCGATGGTGATAAATACCTGGAATTTCACACAGGTTTAGTTGATTGCGTCGATCAAGGTGGGAAGATGCGGCTGTTGCTAATCAGAGACCGGACCGAACAACGCCATCTGGAAGCTGTATTTAAGAAAAAACAAACCAATTTTGAAAGCAATGACCCTGGTATGTTGGAAATCGTAGATCGAATCCAGCAAATTGCACCCAGCAATGCCTTTGTATTATTACAAGGTGAATCAGGTACCGGTAAAACTATGTTGGCCCGAATGATTCACAATCATAGCCATCGAGCTCAGCAACCTTTTATCGAAGTAAATTGTGCAGCCATCCCCGAGAGCCTGATTGAATCCGAGCTTTTTGGCCATAAAAAGGGAGCATTTACCGGTGCTATTGCAGATCGGGCAGGTCGCTTTCAATCAGCCAACAATGGCACACTGTTTCTGGATGAAATTAGCGAAATACCTTTGCATTTACAGGCCAAACTATTGCGCGCTATCCAAGAGCAAGAGATTGAAATGGTGGGCTCAGATAAACCCGTAAAAGTAGATGTTCGTATTATTTCAGCCTCAAACAGGAATCTTCGAGATATGGTCGATAGTGGAGAATTCCGAGCCGATTTATTTTACCGCCTGGCAGTCATCCCATTAACCGTGATCCCATTGCGCGAACGGCCGGGTGATATCCCACTACTAATAAATCATTTCTGTAAACGACTAGCCGCCCGAGGCTACCCGACTGATATTGAATGCAGTCAAGAAGCTATGCATATGATGATGAATTATTCCTGGCCCGGTAATGTGCGTGAGCTCGAAAATGCCGTTGAGCATGGCATGATCTGTGCGATAGATAAAAAAGTGATGCCTGAAAGCCTACCGCAGAACATATATAACTTTTATCGAAAAGATAACGCTGAGCTGGCAAATCATCGGGATCAGGAGCTGTTACAAAGCCATCAGATTAAAAGTGCATTGGACGAAGCCGAAGGAAACAAATCAGATGCGGCAAAATTACTAGGAATCGACCGAACCACCCTGTGGCGTAGGATGAACAAGTTTGGGATACATTAAAAGATTGAGATCAACACAGGGGCTTGTTGCAACCTTTCAGCTTGCACAATGTAAACAATACCGCGACTACAACCGCAGCCGATATAATTCCAGCAATGGTTAACAGATCTAAAGACATCACAAACACTCCAATATAAATGCTATATACAAGTATATTAGAGTTTTCTTATTAAACTTCAAGGGCTATGGTGGCTATCTGTGATCCAGGTACCAGATTCTGTAACCTTCTGTTTTATCTGATAATTACCTACGAGGGAAAGGCCGTTGAGGGCGCTTAGGTTGTGCCTGACGGGCAAAATACTCACGATATACACTGATTGCCCGCAAGCCGTTGGCAGCAACATCGTATACCTTCCAGCCATCTCGGCCACGATAGAAGTGAAAATCTAGTTGCTGTAGATAGCCATTCCGCGAGTAGGACTGCACCCCTAATATCATCTGATTAGAATAAGGATTGCCGCGCGGCCGTAAATACTGGATACGTCCGGGCTCATAATTAGCTAGCTGACGCACCAGGGCATCAAGAAATAGACCGCGTAAGGTCTTCACCGCTTGGGCACGTTGTTCCACATTCATATAGCGCAGGCGTGGCCCCATGGCCAACTCACTCATCCGTACAAAATCAAAATAACCTGCAATCTCACGTTCAACAAAGCTGACCAACTTATCCTGTTTGGCAGCACCACCACCTTCCAGAAAAGCAATGAGCTTCTCAATACCATCGCGTAACACAAGCCCGGGGTGACGTTCACTCACAGGCGGTGGTTGATAGCCTGGGTAAGCATAATAAGGTTGAGCAAAACCAACGTTCGGTACAATTAACATCACAACAAATGCTAGCCAAATTTTCTTACCCATAATATCGCCCGCCTTGTTATTTAGTGAGTTTCGCAATTATTGAATTCCAAAATTACGCTGAGCATCTCCGTTGCTGGTGATTGCTGTAGTAAAACTATATCCTAACGTAACATAAAATACACGCGTACTTTAACTACAATAAATTATCTCGCGATTTACTACGCCTGTCGGAAAGTATCGATCGGTGGTTGAGACAACACCTTATTAGTCCCCAGTAATCCTATTATCGCGATCACAATTGCGCCACCAAGCATCCCAGTAATAACCGGGGTAAATGAAAAGGCATATTCAAACTTAAAAACTTCTTCGGCCAGAACCTTGCCTGTGACCGCAGCAGCAATACCGGCTATGCCCCCGGCGATAGCGCCCAGCAATAAAAACTCCATCAAGATACCTTTTAAAATCCATTTTCGCGATGCACCCAGGGTATGCAGTAGCGCTGCCTCCTGCTGGCGTTCGTCCTGTGTTGTTTTAAGCGCAGTCAGCATAATAATGATACCGATAACCAGGGTAAAACCAAGCAAGTATTCAACCGCAACGGAGATACGATCCATCAGGGTTCGAATACGGTTAATGATGACATCAATATCAATAATAGAAATACTGGGATAACGTCGAACCAATTCCACCAGGTGCTCAGATTCATCGCCCTTCAAATGCAGGCTTGAGATCCAGTTGGCCTGAGAGTCTTTTAATACGCCATGTGGTAACAAGGTAAAGAAATTAACACGAAATGTTCCCCAGTCGACGCCACGTGTGTTGAGTAACTCAAATTCTTTCTCACTCCCGGCAATATTAAATTTCAATTTATCCCCTACTCTCAGCGAAAAACGTTGCGCAATAACAGGGTCAAGAGAGATAAACGGACTACCAGCTTCATCTGCTTGCCACCAACGACCGTCTATTACTTTATTACCCTCTGGAATCTGTTCACTCCAGGATAGATTAAACTCGTGTAATATCATCCGCTTCGCTTGCGGGTGTTCAAAATCATCCGCATTGACGACTTTATTATTTATTTCTAACAGACGACCACGAATCATGGGAGAAAATTCTGGAGGTGTAAGTCCTTTATCCGCAAAAAACTGCTTCACCCCTGCCAGTTGATCTTTTTGCACATTGGTCAGGAAATAATTTGGCGTATCTGTTGGCATGGTATTTCGCCAGCCAGTCAATAATTCATTTCTGATTTCACCGTTTAACAGGATAAACATGATACCCAGTCCAAATGCAGTAATCTGCAAGGATGATAAATTGCTACGTCGTGTGAGGTTGGCCAGTCCATAGCGCCAACTAACTCCCATGAGCCCACGTAATGGGCGCAACAGATACACCGTCAGCTTCGCGATTATATACAGCGAGATTAAGGTACCTATAGTGCCTGCTAGAATATATTGCACTACAGCGCTGTCACCTAAGCGCCATACCCATAAAGCAAATATAGAACCTATAAATATAATAACGAATGACTTACTGAACACGGACACACCTTGATCACGTCGCAAGACACGAATAGGCGGTGCATTCTTTAACAACCAGATAGGCGGTAGAACAAAACCGAGTAAGGCAATCATCCCGGTTATCGCACCTATAAATATCGGGCTAAAATCAGGTTGTGGCAACTCTGCAACAATTAAGTTTGACATAATCTCTGTCAGGGCAAACTGCGCCAAATAACCAAGCAAACAACCGAGCAGGCTAACAATCAGTGCAAAGCTAAACATCTCAACCATAAAGATTGAAAAGATTCTGTACTGACTCAGTCCCTGCGCACGCAGGATAGCAACAGTATCAACATGTCGACGGGTATAGCGCTGTGCTGCCATTGCGGTCGCAATACTACCGAGCAAAACACTGATCAAGGCTATGATGTTCAAAAAGAATTCTGCACGTTCAAAGGCAAACCTGATTTCAGGTCGGCCATCGCGAACAGAAATGAGTTCTTCGCCTGGAAAGACGTTCTGCTTAACATGTTTAATATAAGCATCAACATCTGGTTGCTCGCCTGCTACCAGGAGTCGGTGATTGATGCGACTGCCCTTCTTTACAAGTTCGGTTGAGGCCAGATCAGCCAGGTTTATCATGACTCGTGGCGCCATCCTGAAAAAGTCACCACCCCGATCCGGCTCGTATTCGATAATTTTTGTCACGGTGAACTCGCGGGCACCAAGTGTAATTTTCGAGCCCAATGGGATATTCATGGCTTGTAGTAATCGTGGCACCACCCAGACTTCACCGGAGGCAGGAGCACCGGAGTCTAATCCAGGATTACTTGGATATTTATCGCCGAACGGCTTATCACTGAGTAATAAGCTTCCTCGTAATGGGTACGCACTATCAACAGCCTTTACTTCAACCAGTTGCACCTCATCATTAACCAGAATCACACTACGAAACAGGTTCATATACGAGGTCATAACATTAAATGTATCACCAGCCTCACGCCGCTGTTTGTTGATCTCACGTTTTGATGCAATAACAAAATCAGCAGCCAACAATTCACTCGATTGTTGATGCATGGCCCTTTCTACTCGATTGGTGAAAAAGCCTACGGTAGTGATACTGGCAACACAGATTAGCAAGGCCATTGCCAACAGGCTCAGTTCGCCAGCCTTCCAGTCACGTAATAAAAATCGCAGTGGCAATCTTATCGGTGCTAATCTGAACATGTATCTAGCCTACTCATATTTCTGGCACCTCATCAGACAACACCTCGCCACCTGATAAGGTGATAATCCGATCACATTTGTTTGCTAATGTAGAGTCATGCGTCGCAATAATCAGACTAGTTTGCCGCTCATGATTGAGTTCGAAAAGCAACTCAACCACTTTGTCGCCGGTTTTCGAATCCAGATTGCCGGTTGGTTCGTCGGCAAAGAGCAATACCGGTTCGATGACGAAAGCACGCGCAATGGCACAACGCTGTTGCTCCCCGCCAGAGAGCTGATTTGGGTAGTGATTCAGGCGATGCGACAGACCAACTCGCTCAAGGATCGAGAGCGTTTTTTCCTTCGCAGAGTTTGAGTCGAGGATTTCCAATGATAACAGCACATTTTCATAGGCCGTCAGGTGTTGTAGTAATTGAAACGACTGGAAAATAAAAGATACCTTACCGGCACGTAACCTGGCCCTGTCATCTTCCGATAAAGCAGTGATATCCTGACCCTGGAACAGAATTTTTCCCTCACTGGGTAAATCCAGCCCGGCTAACAGCCCAAGGAGTGTGGTTTTTCCTGAGCCTGATGCGCCCACGATGGCATTGGTACTCGCGGCACTAAATGTTAAATTAATGGTCTGAAGTACTTGTATCTGCTTATCACTGCTAGTCAGTGATTTGCTCAGATTTTCTGTTTGTAAAAAGGGTGTGGTCATGCGAAATCCCATTTTAGTATTGTTAGTTTGTCTTGCAATAAGTCAGCCGCTTAGTGCAAAAGAGCCCCAGCCCAAGGTTCTGGTACTCGGCGATAGTCTTAGCACTGCCTTCGGCATTGAGCATAAACAGGGTTGGGTGCATTTACTCCAGCAACACCTGAATAATAATGGCCACCGCTATCGTGTAGTCAATGCCAGTGTTAGCGGTGATACTACCCGTGGCGGTTTAGCGCGTTTGCCACATGCTTTAAAAGAACACCAACCTGAGATTGTTATCATCGCACTAGGGGGGAACGATGGCCTACGAGGCTACTCACTCAAAGAAGTCCGTACCAATCTCGATAAAATGATACGTCTAGCAAAAGGCGCAAATGCAAAGGTCATGTTGTGTGGTGTACAAGTCCCTCCTAACCTGGGTGCAACTTATGTAGATAAATTTTTACAGGTATATCGTGATACTAGCAAAACGCACAATATCCCTTTAGTCAACTACATATTAAAAGATGTATCGATCCATTCTAACCTAATGCAGCGAGATGGCATCCATCCAACCGCTGAGGCTCAAACTATTATCCTGAACAATGTCCTGCAAGGTTTAGCCGCCTTGCTATAGCTGATTATTCTTCGCCTCAACGGCTAATTCTTCGAAATTTGTAATAAAGTAATCTAGTCGCTCGTTTAGATGCTTTTTTTGTTCGGGCGTCACTACGGATTCGAAAGCAACAATCAATTTTTTAAATTGATCTCTGTTATAATCCAGTTTTAATTTATAACCTTCTGACTGGTAGTCAGCGGCGTTCATTACCAACTCAACCAGTTTATTACGTTTATCGTTATCTTCAAAATCACTTTCAATGACCTGTCTTAGAGTGAGCTGCCATTGTTTTCTAAATAATAGTCTGTCTTCATGTATAGGTTTAAAACTCTGCGACCAGTATTTGATAAGTTCTTTCTGGTCATCGTTAATTGTTCCCAACCATTCATTAAACTTATCAATAAGCCTGTCACCCGCCTGAACAATTTTTTCATCATCTGATGTCTCAGTATACTCGTCAGCAATTTCCTTGTTCTTCTCTTCAAGGTTACTGAATAATTCTTCAATCTGTTCATCATTTAACGTTACCAGCAGATCCGCCATCTTAGGTGCTACTTCTACCTTCATGCTTTCCCAGCGTTCGAGCATTTTTGTTATAATAATTTCGACCGACTCGTCATCCATACCTTTGTCGACAAAGGCCTTTGTCGCTTTCAAGTCATTAGCATATTCAGTTAGCTGGCTGGCTCTGTGCCATTTCAATAGTAGCGCGACCTGTTTTTCTAGGTCCTGTTCTTGTGTATCGGATAACGATACATAGTCATTGACCATGCCCTCCAGGACCCAGTCGAGATTGTTATAGACAGTTTTAATGCTACAGGCAGATATAAATAGTAGCGTTGTGAAGGTGAGAAGCGTAGCTTGAAGGAGAGTCCGTTTCATGTCCCTGCAGTAATAATCATATTATCTCTATGTATAAGTTCTTCTTCATCGACATAACCGAGGATCGACTCTATTTTGTCACTCGATTGGCCAAGAAGTTTCATAATTTCTTCAGAAGAATAATTTACCAGTCCACGTGCAATCTCACGGCCCTGCCCATCGACACAGTTCACAACTTCACCGCGTTGAAACTGGCCACTCACCTGACTTACCCCTACGGCCAGCAAACTTCCACCCTTACCAGTCAATACCTTACAGGCACCCTCGTCCAGTATCATGGTACCGGCCAATTGTAATTGTCCGGCAAGCCATTGTTTCCTTGCAGTTACCGGGGTTTTTTCGGCCATGAGGTAGGTGCCCAGGGACTCCCCCTTGGCAAGCCGTAGTAAAACATCTTGCTCACGCCCTGAGGCGATCACGCAAGCACTACCAGAGCGCGCCGCCAGGCGGGCTGCGCGTAATTTGGTAAACATACCACCTCGGCCCAGTACGCCACCTTTGTTACTAACCATGCTATCGAGGCGGGTTTCACCGACGCTGGCCTCATCAACTAACATTGCATCGGGATTAGAACGGGGATCTTGTTCATAGAGACCCGTTTGATCGGTCAGTATGATCAAGTGATCAGCTTCCACCAGGTTTGCGACTAACGCCGCCAGAGTGTCATTATCGCCAAACTGAATTTCATCAAAGGCCACCGTATCATTTTCATTCACCACAGGAATGATGCCATGTCCCAGCAGAGTTTTTAAAGTACTGCGCGCGTTCAGATAACGGCGTCGATTTGCTAAATCATCATGGGTCAGTAACACTAGGGCAGTGTGGAAATCATATTTCTGAAATGCAGATTCATAGGCCTGCACTAAACCCATTTGTCCAATCGCTGCTGCCGCTTGTAACTCGTGCAAGGCATTTGGGCGTGAGGTCCAGTTGAGGCGCGACATACCTTCTGCCACTGCACCGGAAGAAACTAACACAATCTCAAGACCTTGTTTTCTCAACTCGGCCATTTGTCCAGCCCACTGCTCGATGCCAGCACGGTTCAGACCAAGACCATCATTGGTTAACAAGGCGCTACCAATCTTGATTACGATACGTTTTGCTTTTTTTATTTTTTCACGCATGTGAGTAACTACTCTTCCAAATCAGACTCTGAAGCATTTTCCGACTCTTCTTCAGTATTTTCCTTTTTTAACTTTTCCTGTTTTTCTTCTATATACGCCATAATGTCATAGCACAGTGCCTGGGTGCCTTCTTTTTGCAAGGCCGATATTTTGTAAATCGGCCCCTGCCAACCTATGCCATCGATAATCTTCTGGCAGTGTGCTTCTTTATCAATCTCTTTGTCTAACAGATCCAGTTTATTCAACACCAACCAACGTTCATAGTCCGCCAGTGTGTCACTGTATTTTTTCAGTTCGTTTTCAATAATTTTATATGACTCAACCGGATCGCTTTCATCAAACGGCGCCACATCCACAATGTGTAATAACAAACGCGTGCGTGAAATGTGTTTTAAAAACTGAATCCCCAGGCCGGCACCCTCTGCCGCTCCTTCAATAATTCCAGGGATATCGGCAATAACAAAACTGCGATCGGCTTCAATCCGCACCACACCCAGATTTGGATACAAGGTCGTAAAAGGGTAATCCGCCACCTTGGGTTTGGCTGAAGAGACTGAGCGAATGAACGTCGACTTACCTGCATTCGGTAATCCCAACAAACCTACATCCGCCAGAACTTTAAGTTCCAGATGTAATTGGCGAACTTCCGCAGGCGTACCTTTGGTAAACTGTCGAGGTGCACGATTGGTACTGCTTTTAAATGTTGTGTTACCCACACCATGGTGACCACCCTGAGCAACCTTTAACACCTGACCAATCTCAAGCACTTCACCCATCAGCTCATCGGTGTTTTGCTCAATCACTACGGTACCCAGCGGTACTCTTATATATAGGTCTTCACCGCCCTTGCCGCTGCAGTTTTTGCCTCGTCCAGGCTGACCATTCTCGGCCTTGAACTTACGGCTATAGCGAAAATCCGCAAGCGTATTGATATTTTCATCACCGATCAACAATACATCACCGCCGTCACCACCATCGCCACCGTCAGGGCCACCCTTGGGAATGTATTTTTCACGGCGAAAGCTCATGCAACCATCTCCGCCTTTACCGGATTCCACTCGAATGCTTGCTTCGTCTACGAATTTCATAATGTTTACTTTAACTTACTTTTGTAGCTGGATAACTTGTTCTGGCCAATTATTTTGACCAACGAAAAAGGCCCTGTCACTGACAGGGCCCCTTTGAATATATCGTGTTCTGGAAATTAAGCCGCTGGCGTGACGCTTACAAAGCTGCGCTGATGCGGGCCTTTTTTCTCAAACTTAACTGTGCCACTTGCTTTTGCAAATAAGGTATCGTCTTTACCACGACCAACGTTTACACCTGCGTGAAACTTGGTACCACGTTGACGAACCAGAATATTTCCAGCCAGTACTTCTTCACCACCGAACTTCTTCACGCCAAGGCGTTTGGATTCCGAATCGCGACCGTTACGAGTACTACCACCTGCTTTTTTATGTGCCATCTATAAATCCTCTTACTTAGCCGCTATACCAGTGATCTCCAGCTCAGTATAAGACTGGCGGTGACCCTGTTCTTTCTGGTGATGCTTACGACGACGGAACTTGATGATGCGGATCTTCTTGCCGCGTCCGTGAGCTTTCACAGTTGCAGTGACTTTGCCGCCATCCACGTAAGGTGCGCCGACCTTAATGTCGTCGCCATTGGCAACTAACAGAACTTTATCCAGATCAATACTGCTGCCTTCGTCGGCTGTCAGTTTCTCGACCTTGATGCTCTGGCCTTCGCTTACCCGGTACTGTTTACCACCGGTTTCAATCACTGCGTACATCTAACTGGTTCTCCAAAGAAATTCGAAGGAATTTCCGTTATATATCAAGCAATTCTATCCTGACAGACACCCTAATTTAGTGACGGATCCTGCCGTAAAGGACGGCGATTTTAGCTGCTCTGGGGGTCCGGGTCAAACCACTTTTCCGATCCCTTGACACTTTTCTCACACAGCCCTAGCATGCAGGGCCTCAGACAGGAGCCGGAACAGCTAAGCCTATGAAAATTGAAGAAATTTATGCCCTCATCGAAGATGATATGGCAAGTGTGAATGGCTGTATCCAGGAAAAGCTGCGCTCCGAAGTGGTCCTGATCGACCAGATAGGCCAATACATCGTCCACAGCGGGGGCAAACGCCTGCGCCCGGTCCTGCACCTGCTGGCCGCGAACGCCTTCCAGTACCAGGGTGAGGAGCATATTGAGTGTGCGACTCTGATTGAATTCATCCACACTGCCACCCTGCTTCATGATGACGTGGTCGATGCCTCCGAGCTTCGCCGTGGCCAGGAAACCGCCAACGCCCTGTTTGGTAACGAGGCCAGCGTGCTGGTAGGGGATTTTCTCTATTCTCGGGCCTTCCAGATGATGGTCCACCTCGACCAGATGCGGATCATGGACATTCTGGCCAATGCCACCAATACCATTGCCGAAGGCGAGGTCCAACAGCTTCTCAACGTCCATGACCCAGATACCACCGAGGCCCGCTATCTGCAGGTCATCCACGATAAAACTGCGAAATTGTTCGAATCAGCCACCCAGCTGGCTGCGGTACTCAGCGGACAAAGCTCGGAAGTGGAAGAATCTATCGCCAAATACGGTATGCACCTGGGCACCGCCTTCCAGCTCGTGGATGACATCCTCGATTATGGAGATTCCAGTGGTGATATTGGCAAGAACGTAGGCGATGACCTGGCCGAAGGTAAACCCACCCTGCCCTTGATTTACACCATGCAAAAAGGCAACAACGAGCAAAAAGCCCTGATCAGAGACGTCATCGAAAATGGTGGCCGCGACCGCATCGCTGAGGTCAAAACCGCCCTCGCCGACACCGGTGCCCTCAAATATACCGAGCAAACCGCCCGTTCGGAGGCCGACAAGGCCATTGAGTGTCTCAGCGTCTTACCTGATACTATATATAAGGAAGCTCTCCACGCCCTGGCAGAGTTTTCGGTGAATCGAACATATTAACCACAATCCAGCCCGCCAACGTTGAGATTGGGGTAGCTAGCCACCATGGCCGGCATTTTCTAAACGGGGGAACGACAAGTGCTTTTAACCAATCTTGAAATAGTACCTGGCCATCGTATCGTTAAGCACCTGGGACTGGTGCAAGGCAGCTCGGTACGCGCAAAACACGTCGGCCGTGATTTCATGGCAGGACTTAAAAATATTTTTGGCGGTGAATTGAAAGGTTACACTGAACTCCTCCAGGAATCACGCCAGGAAGCCGTCGACCGCATGCAGGAACAGGCCCGTGCAGTTGGTGCTAATGCCGTGTTAAACATCCGCTTTTCCACATCCAGTGTCACCGCAGGTGCAGCAGAACTGTTTGCCTACGGAACAGCTGTTGTACTGGAAGGCTAATCAGGTCATCGCATGGCTGACTTAATTATTTTCCTAACGTTACTGGCACTAGGCTACTTCTTTGGTCGCCTCGCTGAATCACGCCACTACCGTTCCATCATTAAACGTGAAAAAGCCCTGGCTAGAATCCCGGCCATCGCATCCAAAATTCCCTCACCAGATTTGAAGCCACAACAAACGGTATTGGTCACCGGCAGTGTGGTGATATCCGTCGACTACTTCAAACGCTTTCTTGCTGGCTTACGCAATCTGGTAGGTGGTCGGGTGAAATCTTATGAATCACTTGTAGACAGGGCACGCCGTGAAGCTGTTTTACGCATGAAAGACCAGGCTCGTGTCAAAGGCGCATCACTGGTTTTTAACGTAAAACTGGAAACATCTAGCATCTCGCAAGGCCGGCGAGAAAATTCAATCGGTTCAATCGAAGTGCTTGCCTACGGTACCGCATTTATAAATTAATCGTTAGCCGGAAAGATACGAACCGGAAAGATACGATATGGAATACTCAAACCCACATATTCCTGAAGGCATCAACACCAGTAAGGAACACCCACTAAAAGAGTTTTTGCTTTTAACGGTGGGGGTCTTTGGTACACTCGCCATCGTTTTATTCATACTGGCATTAGTTGCCGACAAGATTGCCCACTACCTCCCCTATAGTATTGAACAAGACTCCGATATGTTCGTCATGGGCAGTAACGATCGCGAAAAGCCGATCGTCAATTACCTGCAAGACCTCGCAGACAAGATCAGCAAGACCCAGAACCTACCAGAAGAGATGAAGATCACCGTGTACTATTCCGACGATGACACAGTCAATGCCTATGCAACATTAGGCGGCAATGTTATTTTCTTTAAAGGTTTATTAGAAAAATTGCCGAACGAAAATGCCTTAAGCATGGTGATGGCGCATGAGATTGCGCATATTAAACATCGCCACCCCATCCGCAGTCTGGGCAGTGGTGTCGTGGTAGGCCTGGTTGTATCGATTCTTAACAGCAGCATTGGCGATGACCTTATTGGCCAGTTTATTGGGACCACAGGAAACCTAACCAGTTTTAAATTTAGTCGAGAGCATGAAACCGAGGCTGATAGTACTGCCATCGATTCAGTCAAGACCATTTATGGTCATTTAGATGGAGCCAATGAGTTATTCTTGATTTTTAAGGACTTAGAAGGAGAAAACCTACAACCTGAATTTCTTAGTACTCATCCAGCAACGGATTCACGTTTAACCCATATACAAGAATCACGAATGACTTCCGGTAACAATCAGATTACACCTTTACCAGAAGGGTTTGCTGCATGGTTAGAGGACTCGGAAAATAGCCAGACTGAAAGCGGAAAACAGTAAAAAAACTTGGTAAACTAATTATCAATCGGGGCGTAGCGCAGCCTGGTAGCGCACTTCGTTCGGGACGAAGGGGTCGGAGGTTCAAATCCTCTCGCCCCGACCA
>CAMYMU010000040.1 GCA_947259575.1 uncultured Ectothiorhodospiraceae bacterium
GATTCGAGCATGCCACTCCGGAAAAGGCAAACAAAAATGTCCTATCGTAGAGACATTATTAGCGCAGGATATTTAATTAATGAGTGTCTGCTTTGGGTCGAGAACAGACGTTAATTACTGACTCTCTTGTAAATTGATTCTCGGCCCGTGTGGCTGGTCACGATCCGCAATTCATCACGTGCTTCATTAAAATGAAAGGTCATGATGAAGTCTTTCTCTTTATAGGTGAACACGGCCTTGACGCTGTCGGGGGAGACTATATATAAACCTTCAAATTCACCGTTCGGACCGGAGCTAATGGCATCGCCGTCAGCTTTGAATTCAACGTAATCGGTCTTGGAACCGTCTGGGTCAAAGTACAGTTGCCACTTTCCTATTAACCAATCATCGTTGGCACTGTTATCTTTCGCTGTGGCAAAAGACGGTAGCGTTACCAATAACGCTACCGCCATGAAATGGATAACCCGGTAATAATTTTTAATGGCAATCATATTTATGCTTAACTTCCTATCATTGCGGCTTTTTGTTGAACCAGTTTACCATCTCGATAGTCTGCCATGGCCTGATGAATCTCTTCCTGTGTGTTCATCACAAACGGGCCATACTGGGCAATCGGTTCACCTATGGGTTGCCCGGTGACTAAAATAAACCGTGCACCATTATCGCCCGCAGTAATCTTTACTTCATCGCCTTTGGATAAAATAACAAAGCTATGCAAAGGAATGGTTTTACCTTCAATTTCTGCCTCGCCCTCAAACAGATAAATAAAGCTGGTTAAGTCTTTCTCTATTGCATAGGCAAAACCTGCATCGCTGTTCAACTCGACATCAAAGTAACTCACCGATGTATAAGGATCTTCGATCGGCCCTTTTGTGCCTTTGTAATCTCCCAACAAGACTTTTACCTGACTGTCTTTTTCCTGAACTATAGGAAATGCTGCAGAAGAATATTCCTGGTAATTCGGTTCGCTCATTTTCGCATTGGCCGGTAAGTTGATCCACAGCTGGAACCCCGACATGACGCCCTCAGTTTGTTGCGGCATCTCGGAATGGATCACACCACTGCCCGCCTTCATCCATTGTGCACCACCGGAGTTTAAGTCGCCCTTGTTACCCATGCTGTCCTGGTGTTGCATATGACCATCGAGCATATAGGTAAAGGTGTTAAAGCCACGATGCGGATGATCGGGAAAGCCGGCGATATAGGCATCGGGGTCATCACTGCCAAAGTGATCCAGCATTAAAAACGGATCCAGGTTGCGTAGTGCCGGTGTACCGATACTACGGTAAACGGTAACGCCAGCCCCTTCAGTGACTTCGACGGTTTGGATAATGCGTTCTGCTGTGCGTATTGTCTTTGGTCGTGTCTTCATAACAAAACTCCTTCGCTTATCTTACGCGGCTTGCCTAAGCGGCAACAAGGGTAAGTTCGGCTATCTGGGACTGGATTTTTGAAATCGCGTCCGTGTCTTCATGGTTAAAGCGTTCGGCTGAAATGAGTGAAACATCGTGGATGCCGATGAAGCCAAGTACATGGCGGAGATATCCACTGGCAAAATCAATGTCACTGCCGATCTGGGTTCCACCTGAGGCGATAACAACATAGGCCTTTTTGCCCGTTAACAAACCGACTGGACCTTCCGAAGTATAGTTGAAGGTCAGCCCGACTCTGGCGACCATGTCGATCCAGGCCTTGAGACTGGCAGGCACACTGAAGTTATATATAGGTGCCGCAATCACGACAATATCGGCATCTTTGATTTCCTGCACCAGGGCATCGGACGTGGCCAGCCGGGCAAGCTGCGCCTCACTGCGTTGATCGGCAGGCGTGAAGTTAGCGCTTACCCACTCACCATCAATGAAGGGCAGCCCTTTTGAGACATCGCGATTAACGATATTAAGCTGGCCATGTTGGGCCTCCAGCTTTTCAATCAGCTCGTTGGCAAAGCGCCGTGTCACTGAGCCCTCATGTTGGGCGCTGGCAGTGACAACTAATACATTCTTGGGTTGGGTGGCCATGTTTATCTCCTTGTTAAGGGCGTTTTATTTGGCCCATTGACTCAATTGGTTGACTCAATTGGGGCTTAATTTGACTAAAACTAGGATAGTTGTTGCCTTATTGGAGATAAATAGGCTATATATGAACTTATTGTTCTTATTATTCGCACAATATGAGTCATTTTGAAGAAATTAAGGCGTTTACCCAGATAGTTGAGGCAGGCTCCATTACTGCGGCGGCTGAACGCCTCAGCCTGGCCAAATCAGCGGTGAGTCGTCGCCTGTCCGAATTAGAACAACGCCTTGGCGTTGAGCTATTCCATCGAACTACGCGCAAAATGATCCTGACCGATAGTGGCCAGGGATTTTATATACGTAGTAGCCGGATTCTGGCCGATTTGGAAGAGGCTGAAAATGCGGTTAGCCAGGCCCACCAGGAATTAAGCGGTGAGTTACGTGTCGCCGCCCCACTTAGCTTTGGTGTTATGCACCTGGGCCCGGCGATTACAGAATTCCAAAAGCTTCATCCTGCGATCCGCTTTGATATTGATTTTAATGACCGGCAGATCGATCTGATCCAGGAAGGCTTTGATGTTGGGATTCGGATTGCAGACCTGGAAGACTCCAGCCTCATCGCGCGCAAGCTGGCTAGTAATTCAGTCGTCGTCTGTGCCAGCCCTGATTATCTGGAGAAACACGGTACTCCGACAACACCGGAAGAGCTTAGCGATCATAATTGCTTAACCTATAGTTATTTGTCCAATCCCAATCAATGGAACTTCATCGACATGCTCGGACAGGTCCAAACCATCCGGATTAAAAATAGTATGCAATCAAACAGTGGCAACTACTTGCGTGATGCTGCCATCGCGGGCTTAGGCATTCTTCGTCAACCCACCTTCATCGCTTATGATGCGATAAAGAAAAAAGAACTTGTCCCCATCCTGCAGGATTATGAAATACCCCGTGTTAACGCCTATGCGATATATCCGCCGACAAGGCATTTATCACAACGGGTTAGAACATTTATCGATTTCCTGGTAGACCGCTATGCCGGTGAGCCCTACTGGGAAACATGTTTACATCAAGATTCTTCAAAATAAGTTAAGAGAATTAAAAAAAACCGCTTACACCTGAGTGCAAGCGGTTCGAGGTGCGGTGCAATGAAACACCGTCTGGGGGAACATTAGTTAGAAATAATCGATTCCGCTGTAAAATCAGCAGGCGCAGTACCAAATGGAGTTGGGAAACCTCTTGTCACCACAGGATCATCTACTGCGATCCCGGTCAGACTCAAACTACCCGTATCGACTTCGTATTGCGCTGGATCCGCATCATTGCCAGCATCAACACCGGTTCCAGTGAAGTCGTAGATACTTACATTACGACCATTGATGCTGGTTAAACGTAGACTAAGATCATTGCTCTCATCTGGTAGCGCTGCGACTTCACCATGGGCCGATGAAATACGCATGCGTGCATAACCATTCGCGGCACTCATTTGCAAATCTGAAACCTGATCATTAGTGACTGTTCCGAAGACAGAAATACGCTGCCCCACTGAAATGTCATCAATACTAAAGGTACCAAGATTCAGTTGCTTGCTAACTGTTGTGCTTGGGTCGAGTTGTACGGTGACATTGTCATTAAACACAATCACACCATCGGTACGGAACAAGGTCGCGCCCTTTACAATAACTTTGTTGTCATCCGTTCTACTGGTCACGGTGCCACGCACCACATCCATATCTCCGCCCGGTACACTGCTACCGGCATAGACTTCTTTAGCCTCAAAACGCAATGGATTAAAGCGTAAATCGCCTCGCGCAATCACTGCGCTAAACTGTGGCATCGTATCTAATACAGTCAGACCATCGGTTCCCTGATAAGTTACGCCATCAATTTCATAGACCGTCTCATCGTTAGTCAGCACGTTCAGATTACCGAAAATGCGTTGCCCAGTTCTGATGCGATGATAGAAAGGACGAATATATATATCGAAAGCGTTATTCGCGACATCAACACTACGTAATGGACCGCGCGTGCGATGTACACGAGGAGCCTGTGGATCGACCTCGACGATAAATACCGGATTGACCGTAATACTAACGGGATCATTGACTGAAACTACATGTGACTGTTCCAGGTCAAAGTCGAGCATCAGGTTTTTTGGGATGCCTGGTGCAATGGGAAGTTGGCGGCGGCCGTCCAGATTAATCGCTACTTCAAGCGTTGTAATAGGATCACCATTACTATCCAGGTATTGAGTGACGGGTAAGGCATTACCCACTGCATCTTCTACCTGAATATCAGCATTCGAGTAATCAAGAATCACACTACCCCGCACATACACACCGCGCGGTACACTGGCCGCAGTCAAAAACTCCGTCATTTCTGTGTACTGTGCAAAATCAACACGTGTATTCATCGGTAATGTTTCGACTTCGGTACCATCCTGGCGAGTCAGGCGAATTGATAACACATCCAATGTGTAGGTAACAAAATCACCCTCGGCGTCAGTCAGTGTAATGAGCACATCGCCATTGTCCTGTTGATTGGTACCGCTGCTGCCACCGCCACCACAGGCAGTTATGAATAGCAGTGATAGCAATAGTAAAAATACTTGTTGTCTTACCTTAATTCCCAGCATGAGAATCACCTCCGTTTGTTAGATTTTTTAAATGGATTTCTCCGTACACACTTAATCCAACGCACAGAACGGTATCTGGTTGACGGTGATATCGATTAATTTTGAGAACTGCTTGGCAGTATCCGGTTTTTCAGTTTCGAGTTATGATTGGAGATTGTTTTCACGAATGGATTGTTAACTACTATGGGTCGTTACCGCCCACCAGCACCAAAATCTTCTCCCTATATCACCCGTACTGGCTACGATCGCATGGACAATGAGCTCGCGGCACTGTGGAAGCGGCGCGCCGAGGTGACCAAAGCGGTGACTGCTGCCGCTGCTGAGGGCGATCGTTCTGAAAATGCTGAGTATATTTACCGTAAAAAAGAGCTCCGTGGCATAGATCGCCGTATTCGCTATCTGCAAAAACGCCTGCCAGAACTGACCATAGTCGAGGCCGTACCCAGCGATCCAACGTGTGTCTTTTTTGGGGCCTGGGTCAAACTGGAAGATGAACAAGGTGAAGAACATGTTTACCGGATTGTCGGTTCCGATGAAATTGATCTGGATAAACGTTATGTCAGCATGGATGCCCCGCTGGCCCGTGCCCTTTTCAAAAAACAACGTGATGAAGAGATCGAGATAAGCACCCCAAAAGGTACGAGTTGGTATGTAATAGTCGATGTACTATATGGAGATAGCCCACCGTACTAGTCAGTACATAGCCTCGCCACACTTAACCCAGCCCCTTCACCCATGCGTTCATACCATCTCAAATAGCATGGGAATTGTTAATTTTCGGTAAATCTGCTGAAAAACTATCCCAAAATGCGGGAAAAATAGCGATAATAGGCGACTGGAATCACCCCCCCGCTGTTTCCACGCAATAAGACCAAGGGACATGGAGTCCGAACAAAAATAAACGAGTCATTACGCGGATGAAAGCACAGTTATATACCTTAAAATCCGAGAGCCGGATTGAGAATTACCAGATCTCTCGTGTCCTCGGGATCGGTGGTTTTGGTATCACCTACCAGGCGCATGATATTAACCTGGATTGCCCTGTCGCAATCAAGGAATATTTCCCGCACGGCCTGGCTGTGCGTGAAGCCAATGGAATGCAGGTGGGTGCCAAATCAAAGAAAGATGAGCATATCTACGAGTATGGTATGCAACGTTTCATGGATGAGGCTCGCGTTCTGGCACGATTTAAAAACCGTAACATAGTACGCGTTTCACGCTTTATGGAGAAAAATGGCACCGCCTATATCGTCATGGACTACGAAGAAGGCGTACCCCTCAGCCGCTACTTGATGCGCTGCAAACGATTATCTGAAGTTGAAGTTAAAAATGTATTTCGCCCTATCCTGCGAGGCTTAGCTCATATCCATGAGAAAGATTATCTGCATCGAGATATAAAGCCAGCCAATATCTACCTTCGCCAGAAAGGAACCCCCGTGTTACTCGACTTTGGCGCTGCCCGTCAGGCACTCAATCACCATGGTCGCAGCATCACCAACTTGGGCACACATGGCTACGCGCCGATTGAACAGTTCACCACTCAGGAACGCCAGGGATCATGGTCTGATATCTATGGGGTGGGTGCCACGATTTATCACAGCATCACCGGCAGTTCGCCGATAACGGCATTAGATCGGGTTGCCGCCTTACAGGCAGGACGCCGTGATCCAATGATGCCGGCTAGCGCGGTGGGCAAAAAGAACTATTCGAAAGAGTTACTGCAGAGCATTGACTGGATGCTAGGAG
This sequence comes from uncultured Ectothiorhodospiraceae bacterium, assembly GCA_947259575.1. Taxonomy (GTDB): domain Bacteria; phylum Pseudomonadota; class Gammaproteobacteria; order UBA6429; family Thiohalophilaceae; genus SZUA-24. The sequence continues at coordinate 6,394 of CAMYMU010000040.1, forward strand.
TACGAGCCAATGACCGGCCTCAATCGGTCAATGAAGTTATTTCCAGCTTTACCCTGACCAGTAATGAACACAACACTATTCTGACTGAAACCGATGTGGACTGGGATGGTGAATTAATTGCGCAAGCAGAACGCCACCTGGCAAAGTACCTTGGCCCACTCGCAACAACCCTGGTCAAGCAAGGTATGAGCAAATCTGCCAGTGTTGATGAACTTTATCAGCTTCTGGCTCAACAAATTGATCTCCCGACTGAACGTGAACAGTTCTTCCGTTCGGTACAGGCAAGCACCTCGTTATCCGGAAAAGTTGCACGCAAGCAACAACAGCGCGCACAACACATCTCTGAACAAAAAACGGTTGTCACACGTATTGATAGTCGTGTCGAGGCAAAACTAGAAGAACAGCTAGCACAACACATTGGTCCGTTGGCGACCATGCTAGTTAGAGAAGCAATTCAAAACGGTTCGGATCTTGAGGATGTTATTGATATATTATGTAAAGAATTACCAAGTGATGAAGAGCGAATAAACTTTCGCAGAAGCATTACCATATAAATAATAAATATAAGACGGGGGAACGGCAAAGATGCACATTGCCACTAAATTCAATCTGGTACTGATTACCATTATGTCTATCGCGTTAGTTGGTGCAGGTTATTTTAGCTATAACCTTCTACAGAAAAACGCGAAACGCGAAGTTATAGACCATGCCGGTATGATGATGGAAACGGCCCTGGCTATTCGTGGTTATACTGTCAGCGAAGTACGTCCACTCTTGACAGAACAGATGCAGCATACTTTTTTACCGCAATCGGTTCCAGCCTATGCGGCTACGCAAAGTTTTGAAACACTTCGAAAAAATCCACAACACAAAGAATATTCGTATAAAGAAGCGACCTTAAACCCAACTAATCCCAATAACCGCACAACTGATTGGGAAGACGATATCATCCGTGCATTTAGAAACGATAAGGACAAAAAGCAGATACAAACTGTTCGTAATACGGCGAGGGGCCAGCTTTTACACCTTGCTCGTCCAATCCAGATCAAAAAAGAGAGTTGTCTGCAGTGCCATGGTCGCCCTGAGGAAGCTCCTGAGACCATGCTTGCCTTATATAATAGTCGTACCAATGGCTTTGGCTGGAAACTGGATGAAGTCGTCGGTGCCCAGATTGTCACGGTGCCGATTTCAGTTCCTCACGGTGCAGCAAATAAGACCTTTATTAATTTCATGCTGATTCTGGTATCGATCTTTGTCTTTATATTTATCACACTAAATATTTTACTGCGAAGAATTATTATCAAACCGATCATTCAGATGGCCAAACAGGCTAATGATGTAAGTATGGGTAAGATGTCATCGCCTGAATTCAAAGAATCAGGTAAAGATGAGCTATCAACCTTAGGTGCGTCCTTTAACCGTATGCGCCGCAGTTTGCACAAAGCAATAAGAATGATTGAAGATAATAATACCCGGAAGCATTAGATGATGGGCTATTTAGATAAACAATAACTAAATGATTAGCTTTGTTCGAAGTTTTAAGGTAGATAATCTTTTCATTTTTGATCGTAAAAGTCGTTGTAATTATTGAGGCAGCATGTCTAAAGGAATGCCATGTTTTGTGAATATTGCTTCTATGCGTCTCGCTTTACGCATCTTTATCAAAGTTAAATGTAGTTCTTCTTTTCTTCCCATCAATTTCTCACTTATATACGGATAAATATCGATTGTATAATCCTTAATTTCATGGATAGTTAACCCAGTAAAATCTGCTTGTTTAGTATCCGCTAAGATTATTTGTTTCACTCCTAAATAAACATCAATCTCACCCTGTTTTACTTTCTGAATTCCTTCACGCCAGTGATTTACGCTAATTAGATTTTTTCTCTCGAGCATACTGTTTAACTTCTGTTCATACCCTCGGTATCCGATCTGATAACCAATTTTGTATTTCATCTGCTTGAAATCATCTAACGATTTGACTTTTGTCGTACCGTTTTTTGTTATCGCGACAGAAGTTAGTTTAAATAAGATAAAATCAATTCGATCGAGTTGAGGGTAAAGTTCAGAATAATGGCTGTGCCTTGCCACTTCACCATCGAGATTTCCATTTTTGACCAGATTCCCGCAGGAATATGGCACGCATGGAATGAGTTTGAAATTATGCCCCATGTTGGAAAACGCTTCAGAATAGATATCATGCAGCGCTGAAAACATCTTACTTTCATCTTTAACAGGTGCGCCAAACCTGATTGGTTCCACTCCCATCGCTGTCCCTGTGTTGGTAAGCATTGGATATGTAATCAGTGCTAATATTATCAATCGGATCATGGGAGATGGCTTTGCTTGTTGATTAATTACTCACCAAAATTACAATACTTAGACTAGACTAGATATATAGTTATTCAAAGTCTAAATATCTTTTTTAGAACCGTTGGGGTAAGCGTTTTACAGGATATTTTAGAAGTCGAAGTCGTCTTCGATATCGCGGAGCAGGCGTTTTTCTTCGAGGTAGTCTTCTAACTTTCGCCTCGCGGAGGTATGGATTTTACCATCCTCCATTTCCTCGGGCATTAGCGCCTCGTCATTAAGTTCAAGGCCTGCATCAAATTCATCATCATCAAGGAGTTCATCGGTGCGTTTATTTACCTGGAGCTTTGCTTCTTTTGCCATCTTGGTTTTTGACAGCTTAGCTTCATCCTTCTTTGCAGACATTATTTACCACTCCTCAACAAAGATAAAACCATTACTAAAAGTTGAATGACACTAGTTGAATAAATAGTGG
>CAMYMU010000041.1 GCA_947259575.1 uncultured Ectothiorhodospiraceae bacterium
CGCCCTTTCACGGCGGTAACAGGGGTTCGACTCCCCTTGGGGACGCCAATTTATTAAAGTAAATACAAAGGGTTACGAAAGTAACCCTTTTTTTATCCCCTGTCCTGTGTCCCAAAACGTGCTCATTCTGTGGCACTCATTGGCACGATATAACACGTTAAGCACAGATTTAGCCCCCTACTAATCACGTCTGATGGCTTGATATTACTTCAGCTTGTGATATTCTGTATTCGCGAATCGCAAATAACGAATAGATATCATGTTAAAACCACAAGACATTGTTGTGCTCCTAAAAGTCCTGTCCAGGCAGAAAGAAAAATGGTCCTACAATGAGTTGGCCTTCGAACTCGACATGAGTGCGTCTGAAGTTCATGCCGCCATCAAACGGGCATTGGATGCAGGTTTGGCGGTAAAGCAGGGCGATGACATTTTGCCTAACAGTCGAAACCTTGAGGAATTCATTATTCATGGATTGCAATATGTGTTTGTGCCTAAACGAGGTGAACTCACTCGTGGCGTAGTCACCTCTTATGCCTCTGCACCTTTGAATGAGTACTTTGTTGCTGACGAAGAACCACCACCGATCTGGCCCGATGCCGATGGGGATGTTCGTGGTATGTCGTTTTCACCGCTGTATCGCTCGGTACCTAATGCGGTAAAAAACGATCCTGAGTTATACGAATGGTTAGCATTGGTGGATGCTATTCGCGGTGGGCGAGTTCGAGAGAAGCAAAAGGCAGTAGAATTAATTAAAAGGAAGTTTAAACACTATGACGCGATTAAAAAATCCAAATCTTGAGATTCTAATTCGTACTGTCGAACGTCTTGGAGAGTTAACAGATGAGATGGTATTTCTGGGTGGCTGCGCCACAGGTTTATTAATCACCGATGAGGCTGCACCGCCAATCCGCATGACTAAAGATGTGGATGCCATTGTTCATGTTACGTCGCTTGTTGAGTACTATAAATTGTCAGACAAACTGCGTGCTGTTGGGTTTAAGGAAGATACGAGTGATGGGGCGCCATTGTGTCGATGGATAGCAGCGGATGTGATATTAGATGTTATGCCAACGGACGAATCGATACTCGGTTTTGGTAATAAGTGGTATCAGGAAGCGATTCAACATGCTGAGCCCATATCTATTAAAGAGCATATAATGATTAATATGGTTACATCGCCATATTTTCTGATTACTAAACTGGAAGCATTCGATGGGAGGGGTCATGGCGATTATATAATGAGCCATGATATGGAGGATATTATTGCTGTTCTGGATGGTCGGGCAGAAGTTGTGAGTGAACTTCAGTGCGTCAATGCAACGCTTAGAAAAGAAATTGCTCAACGGTTTAAAAAACTACTGGCTGATTCCAGGTTTATCGATGCGATTTCAGGACATATGCCAACGGATAATGTTGGGCAACAACGAGTAAGGCGAGTAATTCAGATAATTGAACAAATTTCCTAACTTACAAGCATGAGTTAGCACATCATAAGCACACCAAACATAATAATCATTTAAAAACAACCAGCTGCCACGCCCTTTCACGGCGGTAACAGGGGTTCGACTCCCCTTGGGGACGCCAAACATAAAAGAAGACCCTTTACGGGTCTTTTTTTGTCGAACGCGAGCTGTGGGTTCGACCGTTTTGTCGGGAACAAAACGGAACATCGTGAAGCGATGGCCCGAAGGGCGAGGCGCAGGGAGGCGCCGAGTACTCCCCTTGGGGAGACGTGCAAGGATGCACTAATGTCGCGAACAGTCATGGAAAAGGTGAGACTGTAAGTCGAGAAGTTGGCCTGGGCCACGACTGTTTGTGAGCGACCGCCATCTTAAAGAGAGTTGCGTTCGTAACCCTTTTTTCTTTTTGTATTTTCTCACGTTGTTGCGGACAACTCGACTTTGGCATCCCTTAGAATCAGCCTTGCCCCACGCAGTATCACAAAGGAAATAATGAGGCCGATAATTATATCCGGCCAGCGATTATCCAGCCACCAGACCAATAATCCACCGATGATGATTCCCAAGTTAGCAATTACATCATTACTCGAAAAGATCCAGCTGGCCCGCATGTGCACCTCGCCTTCTCTATGTTTACTAATCAAAATCAGGCAGAGTGTGTTAGCAATCAGTGCAACAATACCGACGCTCATCATCAATTCTGAAACGGGCTCACTGCCGACAATCATCCTGCGCACAATATCCAATAAAATTAGACAACCAAGCAGGGCCTGGAAATAACCACTGGCCAATGCCGCCCTCGCTTTATCCCTCATCGCGCGGCCCACGGCATACAGTCCGATGCCATAAACGATGGCATCAGCGAGCATATCAAGTGAATCGGCAATCAATGCTGTGGACTCAGCTAGCCACCCCAGACTTAACTCGACAACAAACATCACTGCATTAATGGCCAATAGCCAGTACAACACACGCTTTTGTGTCTGGTCCTTAATTTCGACATCGCAACCACAATCACTCATAGTGAAAAGCTATCCGGAGTTAGTTAAGACAATCGTATAGTCAATATTTTCTAGGCTACATTAGTTCAATCAATGTTTGACAAACACCTCAGCCTTGCCGGTCTTTTTATCAAAGGTCATGACATTGTATTTTTCCTTGGTACTACCATGTTCCATACCGGGTGAACCAATCGGCATACCAGGTATCGCAATTCCGGTCACCTCTGGGCGTAGTAACAACAAACGCTTGATATCACGATGCGTGGCATGGCCTTCTACGACATACCTGTCAATCACGGCCGTGTGACAGGCAGCGAGTTTCTCCGGGACACCGAGTCGTTTTTTCTCTGCAGCGACATTGCGTGTGTTGATTTCAGTGACATTGTAGTTATTCTGTTTTAGATATTTTATCCACTTGTTACAGCAACCACATTCCGGGTTTTTATACACGGTAATATCTTTAGAAATAGCGTCTTTAGCAAATGCCGTTGAACCGGCAGTCAAACATATGGCTAATACAATTAATATCTTTTTCATCTTCACTCCTCAATTCATAATGTGCGGGGCAACCAATGCCTGCTGGGCCAGTGGCCGTTAAAAGTTACCACTAGTCGGTGGCAGCATTACTGTCCGGTTAGAAAAGTGGCGCAACTCGTGTAAGCCACTACTTGGCCACCGTCTTCTGTTGATCGAACAAGTTACCCACCCGGCAACGTCCATCCTCACGCAAACACATGCGCTCCTTGAAGCGCGCGAGATCCGCTTGATAGATCTGATTCGAATCCGGTAGCGCACGGACGGTTGTATACAATGTTTCGAGATAGGGCGGCTTCGAAATCAGACGGTGATAAACCCAGCGTCCATCTTTATGAGACGACAGCAACCCCGCCTGACGAAGGATTTTAAGATGACGCGAGAGTTTGTACGCCGGCTCCCGCAAGCTATCAACCAGTTCGCACAGACAGGCTTCTTCTCCAGTGGTGGCGAGTAGTCGGATGATGCGCAGGCGGGTTTCTTCGGCCATGCTCTGGAACAGGGTTTCGGGTTGTACACTTATAATTTCCATAGTTGCACTATAGTGCAACTATTATGTTTATTCAAAGTCAGTTTCTGCTCATAAATCCAAAGGCACTATATAAATGTGACCCATAATGGACAATCATGTGCCCACATTTCTATTTGCCACTATCTCTAAGCTCAGATCACTCACAACTTATTGAATATAATTACAAAATAGTTCTTGACCTGGAGTTGGCTCCAGGTTGTAGAGTATCGTCTATGGTAAAGCGATTGGTTGAATCTAAGTGACAAATGTTCGTAAACAAAGTGCCAGAACAGGATTAAGTTGGCTCACATTATTCGCCTCGACAGGAACGCTACTTTGCTGTGCCTTACCTATTTTATTGGTCAGTCTTGGTCTGGGTGCAACCGTTGCGGCTTTTACCAGTAGCTTTCCTGTGCTCATTACTTTGAGCCAATACAAAATATGGATATTCATGATATCTGGTGGCTTACTTGTTGCGACAGCATGGTTAATGTGGCGTAGCCGAGGTCAATGCCCGGTTAAGCCCGGTGCAGGTGAGCTTTGCCAACGAGCACAGGTTATGAATCGACGGATCTGGTTGTTTGCGGTCGTCATCTGGATGACAGGCTTTATTGCTGCATACCTTGCGCGACCTATACAGCAATGGCTTGAATCGTAAATAGACTTTATTGAGGTTTGTATGAAAAAACGTGTTCTCTTATTGCTCGTCATGTTTTGGGTAACTTCGTTTGCGTTGGCGCAAGAACAACACCTTGAGGTCGGCATTAGCGGCATGGTATGTAAATTCTGCGCGCATAATGTCGAGAAACATTTGTCTAAACTGGATGGTATCAAACAAGCCTCAGTGAACCTGGATAAAGGCGTCGCCTTAATCATAATGGCTCCGGGTAAACAGGCGAATGCAGAACAAATAAAAAAAATAATTACCAAGGCAGGCTTCACCCCCGGCGATGTACGTGTTGTTAAGAGCACTCAGTAACGAATATATGTGGAGTAATTATAATGGCTATCAAAGTAGAAGTATTTTCATCGCCCGGTTGTGGTAAATGTGGTCATGCCAAGAAAGTGTTACGTAAGCTAGCCGATGAATTGGATGGTAGTCAGATAAACTGGCGCGAGGTTAATATTCTGGAAGAATTGGATTATGCCGTTGCCTTAGGCGTGTTATCGACACCTTCTTTCTCTCAGCCACAATTCTAGGACTATTGGCCTTTTTTGAGCCTTGCACGATCGCGACGCATACATTGTATTCAGTCAAGGTTAACCAAGCCGATGATAAGAAGGTTTGCTGCCGAAGTTTATTGTCTGTCTGGTTGAGCCGTAGTCTGTTATTAATCGCACTTTTTATTATTGTGGTGGCATTCAGCCAACCCCCCACCTGGGGAGAAACACTGCCAAGTATTATTTTGGCGATAATAGCACTTGTTTATCTTGTATCGCGTTTTATTTATATTCCGGTACCCCACCTGGAATTTTATAAGCTTCTACCAGGATCCAGGCGATTACCATATAGTGTGCAACTGGGTTTGACTTTACCGGCTTGCACTTTACCTCTCATCGTTGTTGTTGCGGGTATGTCGATCACGGTAGATTCAATTGCCTTTGCTGCCTTAGCGGGTATTTTATTCTCATCCCTTTTTACTGCACCCATGGTGGTAGCATCAGCGAAAGGATTAAATGATAACAACCTGGAATTACTAAACCGTGCAGCAAAAGGCAGCCCCTACCTGACCGCCGTATTGTTAATTGGTTTAGCACTCTATTTATTAGTTCCATCATTTGAAATTAATATTGAAGAATTCAAGCAAACCCTCACGCAGGCGAGTTGGGCAGGCATTGGTCTGGCTTTTTTGGCAGGTTTCGTCTTCAGCTTTAATCCGGTTTCATTTGCCTCAGTCCCGGTCATGCTGGCCTATGTCACCAAAGCGCATGAAGAACGACGCGCGCTATTAATGGGAAGCGCTTTTGTCATCGGTCTAATTGTGACCCACGTAGCCTTGGGTATAGCGGCGGCATTAGGCGGTGATTGGGTTAAAAGTATTATGGGACGACAATGGGGTTTGTTACTTGGGCCGTTGTTAATCATAATGGGTTTAGTGTGGCCCGGCTGGTTAAGAATTCGTTTACCCTGGTTTGGTATGAAAGGTCGTAAGGTAACGGGTATCTGGGGCGCGTTTTTGTTAGCGATTCCATTCTCAATAGCCGTCTGTCCTTTTTGCACACCGGCCTTATTAGTCACCCTGACGGCCAGCGCGGCCATTGGTTCAGTCAGCTTTGGTATTGGTTTGTTGTTAGCATTTGCGCTTGGCAGAAGCATACCTGTTATATTAGGTGCATGGAGTATGGGTTGGCTTGAATCATTGAAGGTGTTGTCACGCTATCAAAAAAGGTTGGAAGTGGTAGCTGGTGTCGTTTTAATTCTTACGGGGCTCTATTTACTCAATGAATATTTCTTTCTTATTAAATATTAAAGATGGCTATGTATAAGATTGGTGATGTCACAAAACTAACCGGCTTATCTGCTGATACGCTACGCTATTATGAAAAATTCGGTTTGTTGCCGAAAATATCCCGTAACACGTCAGGAATTCGTCAGTATGATAAGAAAGATATTTCCAGATTAAAATTTATAAAACGCGCCCAAACCATAAATTTTAGCCTGGATGAAATTAAAAAATTACTAACAATGCGCGAAGATCCACAACACGCTAAAGTCAGTGTTCGTCAACTTACGGCTGATAAATTAAAAGATGTTGAAAAACAAATTGCTGAACTCACTACACTCCAGAATGAATTGACACTATTACTGAACCTTTGTCGCGGAAGTGAAGGTAGTTGTCCTATTATTGAAGACATAGACACCGACAAATAACCATTCGAATGGTCTATGTTTGAGATTTGTCACTTGGAAAATTCCATTTTTGAAGCTTGTAAAAAACTCAATATTAATAGCTGTTTTGTTGGAAGTAATCTAGATGTGCTGTTTTGAGCGTCAAAAACCAATTTCAGTAATATTGTTATTCAAAATATTAATATGCTTCTCTATTTCTTTTTAGTCTATGAGGCAATATAGCAAGATAATACTTTCTTAATAAGTAATCTCTATATCTACACTGCCAAGTTCTAGTATAAATAAATATTCTCTCTTGACCTATGTGTTACACGCATGTTTTACACTCAAGGTGTAAGTTACTTCTACGTTGTATTTCCACAAAAAATACAGGTGAGTAGATGAACAAAAAATCTATGACAGTCCATGAGGTTTCTGAACTAGCTGATGTTACACCAGAAGTGGTTAGATACTACACACGGATAGAACTTATTAAGCCACAAAAAAACCGCAAGAATGGCTACAAATTGTATGACAAGAATGATGTTTACAAGATTATTTTTATTCGAAAAGCAAAAGGTCTTGGTTATACGCTTAAGGAAATTAAAAAAATTCTATCGCACAGCAAGACAGGAACCTCGCCATGCCCCATGGTGCGCCGAATTATTGAAAAACGTATCTATGAAAACCGCCAACGATTGGATGACATGCTTACTTTACAGAAGCGCATGGAGGCAGCAATGGAACAATGGAAAGGTATGCCAGACGGTATTCCTGATGGATACTCAGTATGTGTACTCATAGAGTCTTTCACACATGAAATAGGCAATGAATGATGAGCGTACTAATTATAAATATATCTGATACACAAAGGGAGCCGTCGTTTCCTCATCAATGCAACATTGTCATTTGGTGCTATCGGTGTTGGAGCTTTATTAGTACACCTTATAGCATCTATGAAACCTAACGAAAGAACAAAGGTGGCCGGCACACCAGTTCAAGTAGATGTAAGTAAGCAGAAGCCAGGCGAGCATGACCGATATCTGTCTAATTCTATTATAAGGATGGGCAATATGGACAATAAGGCATGGGTTTTTATACACAATCATTGTCAATGATTTACGAAAGGAGATAAGCATGAAAGGTTCTTTAAAAGTTATAGCGCTAACAGCGATGTTTGCTTTACCGGTGGGCGGTGTTTTGGCCGATATGGACATGGATCATATGAGTAAGGATTTTGATCGTATGGACATGATGATGGATAAGGCAGAGCAAACCAAAAATAAGAAAGATCGCCATGACATGATGGAAGATCATATGGAAATGATGATGAAACATATGCATAACATGGATGGCATGATGGATATGGACAAGATGATGTCAGGAAAAGGCAAGAGTGGTGACATGAATATGATGAATATGATGGATATGCGAATGGATAATATGCAAAAAATGATGAATCAAATGATGCGCCAGCAGAAGATGATGATGGAATTTATGGAATATAACGATTAGTTTTTCGTCTTTTGTTTACCGGGCAAGATAGATCTTGCTCGGCATCAACAAGTAAGTACAGTTCAATCTTTTTTGTTGTTAGTAACCGGGTAAACTGTTATGTCAAATATCTCAGTACAAAAAGAAGAAGAAACTGCCATAGAACTGGTTGATCCGGTCTACGGTATGACGGTGCCTGCAGACGGTAAACTTCATCTCATTCATAACAGCAAGACTTATCGATTCTGCTCAGAACACTGTTTGCATAAAATCAAGAAACACCCAGTAGATTATCTTAATAAGGCGACAACGAATCAATCAGTAGACACACACGCAAGTGTCGATGAGACGACAACCTATACCTATCCCATCCATCCGGAAGTTGAACAGCAAGGATCGGGCACCAGCCCAAAGTGTGGTATGGCCCTGGAACCAAAAGCAATTACGACCGAAAGCGAATACACCTGTCCAATACATCCTGTGGTGGCATTACTGTTCCCGGTGATATTTCCTCCTGCCATGCAACACACTTCCGACCTGGTTGCTATACATATAGATACACAAACCGGTGCTGTCTCTTCCTCAGTTATCACCAATGCGCTTCGGCTACGACGGGTGCGATTATAGTTAACAAATATTAAATAGCGAAAATAATGGAGTAATCATTATGCTAAAAATAAACACCAAAATATTTAGCTACATTATGGTAATAACACTCGGCTTGATTGCATCCCCACTTGTTACTGCTGATATGGATAGCATGAGGCACAGCAACAACCAAAGTGAAGCAATAGCGCAGATTTCAGACATGATACACGATGTCGGTGACCACATGGTTGTGATTGCAGGTGATCTTGAATATGGCACGCTTAATCTTGAGCAACAAAAAGCTATAGCAAAGCACGTGAGAAATATGGCTTTAATGATGGATGAAATGTCACAGATGATGATGCAAAGTGTGAAGGAAAAGAAAAATCATCATAAAAAAATGTCTGAGATGCGAAAGAAAATGGACCAAATGATGAAAGAGATCTCTGTGGGCGTAATGAAACCATGGTGATGATCTTTATATAAACTGATTATAAAAGGTATGAACATGAATTTTCGAAAAGTAACCGCCATTATTCCGGCTTTATCGCTAGATGAAGTTGAAAGTAAGCTAGTGGCAATGGGTGTGCCGGGTATGTCTGTATCAAAAGTGTATGGCTATGGTGATTATCGAAACTTTTATACAAAAGATAGCATGACTGATTGTACGCGCATTGAAATATTCACTGAGACGCAAAAATCCAGATCCATTGCCAATGCCATTGCCGCAAAAGTGCATCAGGGGATGAGCAAGGATGGTGTCATTGCCATTCTACCTGTCGAGGATTTTATGCGCATTCGTGAATTTAATGAGGTGAAAAATGATGGGTGATGGAAGTGGTATGTGGTTTGGAGGCGGCTTTATGTGGATCTTCTGGATTTTGCTGATTGTCGTAATTGTATGGGTCATAAAGGCTGCATCAGGTTCAGGTACTGGAAGCAATAATAATATAGAGGAAAGCCCGTTGGAGATCCTGAAAAAACGCTATGCCCGGGGCGAAATAGATGAAGCTGAGTTCGAGCGTCGACGTAAAGAATTGGAAAATTAGATGGTTTACTAACCGATCACTCAAGGTGGTTTGATGAGCAAAATATTTCAACAATTATTATTTATTTTACCGGCTTTTGGCGCATTTTCTCCTGACGTTATGGCGCAAACAAACGGCCAACAACTGTATTTGCAAAACTGCATGGTTTGTCATGCTGATGACGGCAGTGGTGGAATGCCCGGCGTCGCTGATCTGACCGAGAATCGGAACTGGTCAACCATTTCAGAAGAAAAATTGCTTGAAAGGATAAAACAGGGAATTGCACTACCAGGTGCAGCCGTAACGATGCCACCCAACGGTGGCAACCCAGATTTATCCGATAGTGACTTGAAATTAATTATTAAATACATGCGTATGGAATTTACAAAAAAATGAAGAAATTGAGCTAATTGAATATTAAAGAGGATCTAACGATGAATAAAAGACATATGATACTTGGTGTTATCATCACGTTCTTATCGATAACCCAAAGCCTACATGCCGGACCCACAGTGTATATTCCACTGGGATCAGGTAATCAAGTCATTGCAGTGGATGCGGCAACAGACAAAATAACGGCATCATACTCGGGTGTCACCAACGCACATGGACTGGTGGCAACACCGGATGGTGAGTATCTGATTGCTGGCAGCCTAAAAGAAGAACCCCTTAAAAAAGGGCAGAGCAAAGATACGCCCAATAGCCAGTTATTCCTAATTCATCCGGCGCATGGTCATGTCATGTCCACAATTTCGGTTGCAGGTTGGACGCACCACCAGGCAATCACTCCAGATGGCAAATATGTACTATCAACTCACGGCATGCGCGGTAATATCAGTGTCGTCGATGTTGAAGAAAACAAGGTTATAAATACCATTTCTACCGGTAAAGTGCCGAACTATACCTTGATTACCCAGGATGGAAAAAAAGCCTACGTTAGCAATACCGGGGATAATACTATTAGTGAGGTCGATCTGACCTCCTGGAAAGTGATCCGCAAACTGGAATCCGGCCCAGCACCTGAGCATATGACCTTCTCAAAGGATGAAAAAACAATTTATGTGACGAATCCTCGTGCTGGGAAAGTCGCTGTAATTTCTGTATCAACAGGGAAAATAATTAAGCAATACAAAGTAGGTAAAGCGGTACACGGACTTGATATTGGGGATGACGGAAAAACACTATTTGTCAGCTGCAAAAAAGAAAATAAGTTGGTATCTATCGATACTACAACAGACAAGCAAACTGAACTGGCCTTGTCACCTGCGCCTTACCATTTAAACACCATAACTGGTACAGGCAAAGTTTATGTATCAAGTCGTAAAAAACCAATCATCTGGGTGATTGATCAAAAAACCATGAAACAGGTTGGTGAGATCAAATTACCAGCAGGAGAAGGTCATCAAATGGTCATTGTTAAATGATTTAAGATATTACGATCAGGATAATACTTTGATGCCACATGCGAAAACTAAACTCTATTCGATCTCCTGCATGTTGATGATGACCGTCGCCGGTATCATAGCGCATATCTGGTGGGGAATGACTTTGGTTACATTGGTTTTTATTGTAATTGGGCTTGCTTGTCTCCTTCCAGCTCTCTATGCATGGCAGATCTCGCGAGGGATCGACAAGGTGTTGGAGAATCAGATGCACTCTGGGAGTGATGAATCGGAACAACAAGAGGCAGGAGAGAATAAGCATGACCGAGAACCATAAGCAAATGACTACTTGTTTTGACAAACACAAAAGGGTGAAGCTATGAGCGAGGAATATGCTTATGGTATGTGGATAATTGTTGCTTTCAACGTGGGCCTGTTCCTGTTCTTTATTTTGAGTTTTCTGGCACCCAAGGGCCGCATCGAATGGCGCAATATGGGTATTGTTACCGCCTTTCTGGTCGCCTTGTTCACGGAAATGTATGGCTTTCCTTTAACAATATACTTGTTAACCGGTTGGTTAGGAGAGGCCTATCCTGTCCTGCAACCCTTCAACCACAAGTTTGGTCATCTTTGGGTGGTTGTTTTTGGTGGTTCTGACCTTGCATGGATGGTCGTCATGGGACTAAGCCTGCTATTTCTTATCGCAGGATATATCTTGATGTCCAAGGGATGGCGGCAAGTGCATAACGCACATGGAAAATTAGTAATAGATGGCGTATACCGTTTCGCGCGTCACCCGCAGTATACAGGTTTGTTCCTGGTTATTAGTGGTTTTCTCATCCAGTGGCCAACTTTGTTAACCGTGCTTATGGCTCCCGTGCTAATTTATGGTTATGTACGACTAGCCAAGTCTGAAGAAGAAGTCATGTTTTCACAATTCGGGGAGCAATACACAGGCTACGCTCAGACTGTACCTGCATATTTCCCGACAATATCACAGTGGTTTGAATTTTTAACTGCTTCAGTAGAAAAGGAGAGTGGATGAAAAACAAGGAATAAATAGCAAATCTTGTGATCTTACTAGCCAAGGAGAATTATAATCATGCGAAAAATTAATTATTACAAAACGGTATTTGTATTATTGTTAGCACTTGTAACGAACAGCATTATTTTGAACTCTGCACAGGCTATCCCTGCCTTTGCACGTGATAAACAAATGTCTTGCACCACATGCCATACTGCCTGGCCATCATTGAATAGTTTCGGGCATAAATATAAAGAAAATGGCTATCGCTTTGCTCCTTTACTAGAAGGTAGCCAAAAGATATCAGATAACCTGAGCTGGGGTGAGAAATTTCCAATATCGACCGTTATTATAGGCCGTCCTTACGATAAAAAAGACAGTGGTAATGCAAAAGCCCGTGCGATCCACGAAGTAGAATTAATGGTAGCAGGACCTATGAGTAAAAATATTACCGGGTTCTTTGAAATTGAGGCAGAAGATGAAGATACCAATGCTCGTGGCTTTGAACTTGGCATTCCTACAGCGGCTTTGACTTACACTTTTAATAAAGCAGCTAATCTTCAACTATCATGGGCCGATCTGCTCTGGTTTGATCCTTATAATACCTATACCAGTGGGCATCGTATAACGCGCGGTCGTAATGCCATCATAGATCAGAGTTTTGGCGGAGCAGATAATGGATCAGCATTAAAAACCTCTCGCCAAAATGTCACTCTATATGGGCGCCCAATTCAAAACCTGTTCTATGGTGTTTCATTTAGTGGTGTGGCCGACCAATCAGAAGGTGAAGAAGCAGATACGCTAACACTCCGATTTGCCTATCAAATCACACCACAAATCATGCTAGGTGCGTTGTCAATTAATGGAAGTTGTTCTGCAAAAATTGGTTTGGCCAACTGTACTGTTGATCGTGACTACAGCCGTAATGCTGTGGATTTTGAGCTAAACCAAGAAAATATGATTATTAATGCTGCGTATATGCAAGCAAAGGATGACAATACAACAGCGACAAGTGAAGTAGAAAACGATGCTTATTTTATCCAAGGTCTTTATACCTTTAGAAACAATGGCAGAGCAACCTGGGCACCACTCATTCGTTATGATGCCTATGAGAAAGTCAACGGCAGTGAAGATATCAGAGAATTGACATTCAGCCTGAATTACTATTTCGATGAAAATTTCCGTGGCATGGTGGAATACTGGGATCGAGATGGTGATGCTACCACAACCGATGATGATCGCTTGACAGTCCAGGTATATGCAGCCTTCTAGTTCTATATGGAATGTTGGCATCAGTCAGAGATAGTTGTTTAATACTGCGGGAAGGCAAGGATTTATAACAGTCCTTTATCTGAACCGCATGAATATGGGAAACCTGGAACTTATGCCAGGCAGTTTTTTGGAAAGTGAACTGATAACTATAAAAGGTGTTTAATCATGGCTAAGGATCCTGTTTGCGGTATGGAGGTGCTGGCAGAAGAAGCTGCTGGCGTATCAACATATGAGGGCAACGATTATTTATTTTGCAGCACAAACTGCAAGCAGAAGTTTGATGCCGATCCTGAGTCATACATCACACCACGAACCAGCGATCGGAGTACGACTAATGCCGAAACGGACGAGTTCAGAGAAAACATAGCGCCGACAGAACAAACAGGAGAGAAAATAACCGGAACTGCAACGACAACACTCCCAATAGAAGG
>CAMYMU010000042.1 GCA_947259575.1 uncultured Ectothiorhodospiraceae bacterium
ACTTCATAAGATCATTCGGCTACGGCTTGAAAAACGGGGCAATGCCAGGCATGGCACAGCACATGGGCCACAGTAGCGACTGTTGGTAGTACGAGCCCATGGATGGGTAAAGGTAGAACACGAACAGCAGCTGCTTTAGACGATGCAGGAGCAATTACCGAGTAATTGCCGAGGCGGGTATCCAGCACGTATGGCGCAATTGCTCAGCCTATTACGCCGAATGCCAATACCGAGACACCCCATGATGCATCTGTTATCGCCGCACCCATCATGTAAACCAATAGTGACTGACGACTTGTAACTCAAAATAATAAAATGTCGTCATACCCGTGAAAACGGGTATCCAGTCAAACAGAGGCTGGGGTAAGCGCAGCGAACCCCTACAAATCCCTAACTGGATTCCATCCTTAGGTCCGTTAACGGTGCATCCCTGCACCACTTCTCCCGCGTCCGCGGGAATGACACGAGGGCAAGATAGTTCTCGTAACGCACAACAGCACAGTGAATAGCTCCTCCACCTCACTTCTCACACACTTGTGCAAGCAAAATTTCAAGGAACATTCTCACAGAGAATCTGTTAACTATTTACTTGCGGATAACTTAGCAAGTCCGGAATCTGAGTGTTTAAAACATGCGCCATCAGACAGGAAAAAAGAATGGCGCAAAGAAACAGGGTTCCACACGTTCAAAATCGGGGGGACCACCTAATATTTCCTCCCGAAAATACTGAATAAACACGCGCCCTTCGCTGCGACAGTATACCAGACCAGCCTGGTGACGAGAGGCATTTTTTTCAATCGAATCCGGCAGTTAATGATGGAATTTAGCGAGGATTTCGCAATGGCTGAAAAAATTCTCAACCATCTCACCAATAATGAATATTGCGGGACCGAAGGTAAGACACAAGTAATCATCCATCCGTACCAGATCACCCAAATATTGTTACATGAGCAGGAAAGATCAAAAAACCATTGAGAAACATACCGTGACGCATTAGCTATCCATAAGTAAAACACAACAAACTCCGATCAAGAGCAGGTGTTTGTTTTACTACGGAGAATCATCAAATGAAAAAGGGCGAACAAGTATTAGCAGAATTCGAGGACGTCATAGAAGCATCGACAGAGCCTGAAATAGCAGCCGCAAAAGACACCATAAAGGATAAACTACAAAAGGCAAAAGAAAAGGAACGCAGCAAGCCGGCGCTTATTACAGACAAATGGATCTACCGCCTGGTCGTCTGCTTTCTCGGGCTAGCCATTTTCTCCTGCCTGTATTTCACCTTTGACCTCGTCAACGGCGTCCCAGATCAAACCAAGATCGACATACCCGAGATATTCCTGGCGATAGGCTCTGCCGCAGTCGGCGCACTTGCCGGTCTGCTCGCGCCCAGACCCGGCAGCGGTGATGAATGAATTCATACTAAACGTGATTACTGTCGGCTGGCGTATTACTCCTATCTACTAAACCAGTCAATCCCTATAAGCAGGTGACGCAGGAATAAGTCAATCAATGAATTATAAAAAAGAAAAAAAATCGGCCGACAGGAAACGCCTCGTTCATTCGAGCTGCTTTGACGAAGCACAAAACACGTTATTTATACGCTATGGCATTGTTTCAAGCTTTCTCGGCTTTAAAGAAACAGATGGAAAACTGACAAGACAGCTGTCACTTGTATGTGCTGTGCCAACAAAAAAGCCTATCAAAACACTGGATAAAAAGGAACGCATACCCAAACGATTCTCTTACCGGTACAAGGGAAAAACGTACAGCATCAAAACGGATGTTATCCCGGTCAGAAGCAGATTTTACTATCAGGCTAAATTCAACCCCGGCGACAGATTATTACACAAAAGCAGCCAGTCCAAAGCAACGGTCGGCGCCTATGCTGGTCACAAAACACTCGGAAATATTTTTATCACTGCGGGCCATTTTGCTAAAGACTCCGGAGGAAAGGGGAGAATAGTCCACATTTTTGACAACACAATAAAGGGCGCTAATGTCAGATGCAAAGTATTGGATTACGCGCTGAATGAACACCTTGATTACGCACTACTTAGACCACAGCCCATAAATGGTAACACCAATAATACCTACTCGGACGCATCCCTCGACACCGTCTACCAGCCGAGTTCACGAGCAGATATAGGCCAAAAGTTATTTGTCATTACCAGAGCAAAGGCCATCCCGACTAAATGCATTGGCGTCAGAATGCGCTACAAAGTAAACGCAAATTTCACATTGCGCGATTTAACCGTGACGCCCCGGGTAACCAAGCCTGGCGATTCAGGAGCCGCACTTGTCGATGAGAAATTTCGTATATGGGGATTCCTGATAGGCGCAATCGGAACAAAATACTCTGTTTTCATGCCCGCAATAAAACTCATATCACATGCAAATGTAACCTTTGGAGAATAACGACAATGGACATCAAGCTTTTAATTCACTTCGTGGCGCTATGCACAGCCCTATACCTGCCATCAACTGTGACCGCAGATAACCACTCCGATGATTCTGATATCGGCGGCCTTATCGGTGCACCCGGCACAACGGATGCATCGGATGCAGACACGCTTGATTCGAGCCAAATATTGAGTTGCTACCAGGAAGGCGAAATATGGGAAAAGGGTTCAAAACACAGCAAACCCCGTAATATAAAATCAAAAAATGTATTTATGGTTTTTGATGAGTTTGGAAATGTTTGCTATCAGTCGAAAGCTAAAACCCGCATAACTGAAGGAGACTTAATCTACATCGGCATATTTGCCCGGGCATCAACATTGGAAGACTTACGCCTGGATATTCCCGTCTGCTCGCTCGAAACTACTGATTTACAGATTCTTGATACGGGCGAACTGGCTGATTTCGTACGCCAAGCAGACAAATTTGTACTTCGTAAATCTCCGCAACCGTATGAATGCTATGATGACGAAATTTCAATTCAGGCCAGACGCAGCAACCAGGCACTGGTTTGGGAAAAAACCGTAAGACAATACCAAAGATTTCATGGCAGCTTCCAGATTGGCGCCATATGGACAGATCTGGATGATGTCAGTTACTCGACGATTGACCTTGGTTCGGGTCCACAAATAAAAGCGGATAGAGATGACTCCTCAGGTCCCGAGTACGTTGGAAGCCTGGTTGTTTACGGCATCCCATACTATTTTTCTACCCTGTTTTCGGATGCACGCTATTCCGGCAGAGACATCATAAATGAAAATAACATTATGGATCGCCTGGGACTGGCATTTTCATTTGGTTTAAGTGACCCTGAAGATACGCTGGGCATCGGGTTATCATTCGAACTTGCAACGGGCATAAATGTAACCGCAACACAACTGTATAGGCGCATAGACACGCTGGACGGTGTAGCTGTCGGTGATGCATTCACGGGCTCAACTATCCCTACTCAAAAGACATGGGAGGATGAACTGGTGTGGGGCTTAAGCATTGATATGCGCTATCTCACCAAATTCTTTGGCGGCTCCAGCAAGTGAACCTGGGGAAGACATGCTCTAGTCGTTACGGGATACAAAAACACGGAAATCAATAGTGTCAGACTCGATTGATTTCTCTGTAGACAACTCCACGGCTTACGCGTAATGCCTTGCAACAACTAATAATTAGCGGAATATCAATATGCCTGAAAAGAAAAATTTGATCGAGATATTCCTGTTACCGCTTGTCATCGCTTGTGTGGGCGTACTCGGGACCCTATTGGTAACACAGCAGCAGGAAGCCAATGCGAAGGCGAAGGCCGATTCCGATAGACAAGTAAAGATCCTGGAGATATTCGCGGAGAAAATCACAAGCGAGGATGAGAAACAACGCGTGCTGGCCTTAAAGCTCCTGCGTGCACTGGATGATGATCTGGCGGAAAAATTAGCTCTGGCCGTAGCTGAATCCGAGCCTGAAAGATCAGAAATCAGACAGGTTGCGACCAAAGTCGCCGATGTTGCTAAGGCACGCATCGAACTGCGACCTAGAATATACATGCATGTGGACGGTAATCGTGAAAAACAGGCAGCCGAAGCCATCGAGCAATTATTGGAAAGGAATGGCTGGACAGTACCTGGAATTGAGCGGGTTGGCGCGAAATCTCCAAACGTATCGCAATTGAGGTACTTCAGAAAAGCCGAGAAGGATACAGCACAGGAAATTCACAATTCCCTGAAGCAGGCAAATTACGATATCACGCTCAAATACATATCGGGATACGAGGACTCAAAAACAATAAGGTCCATGCACTTCGAGATCTGGTTTGCAGCAGGCGAACCCAAGGTAACCCCTGAATGAAACACAGCCTATCCAGACCAAAACCACATACAAGATCAGCTACCTGTATGATCAACCACCAACCCGGGAGCCAAAAATATGAATAACAAGCACCCCCTCCTCGCCAAACTCGAACAGCACGAAGAACACTTCAGGAGCAATCTCGATCAACTCGCGGCGGTTGATGTCTCTGATCTTAAATCCATCTGGCTATACCTGCAGGCCAGTGAGGCGCTGATGGTCAAGGTGTTTGATGCGGAGAACGCGGGCAAGGTTCCTGATGTTGGTGGCCTCGAGGGCGAACTGGAATACGGCCCTATTCTCTATATGCTTCATCACCTGCCCGAGAACTTCGCCTGGGTAGCGGATGTATTAAAGGTCCTGGGCATGCCCGCTACGGGCATCAACCACCAGCAATGGAATAACTATGTGGATCGCCTCAAGGGCGAAGGTTATTACGGCGGCGACGGCACGCTGTTGCAGGGTGACGGCAGCATCGCCTATTTCCATAAATACGTGCAGCTCGATCCGGGCTGGGCGTTTTCCGCGTTTGAATACATCGCCTACCTCAAGGACCTGCTCGGCAAATACAAACGTGCCGAGTTCAAGACCACACCCGTCACCACCACCATCAGCGAAAGCGACTACAACGAACTCAAGATCGCACTGGTTGGCGACTGGGGCACCGGCATCTGGCAGGACGGCAATCAACCCGAATGCCCCTCGCAATTGGTGATGAAGCAACTCGAAAACCTCAAACCCGATGTCATCATCCACCTGGGCGATGTCTATTACGCCGGCAACTACGGCGTGCTCGGCAGCGAGTCGGGCGAGGAATACCAGAATTTCGTCAAGCGCTGGCCCACGGCCGGGGCCAAATGGTCATTCGCGCTCAACTCCAACCACGAGATGTACGGCGGCGGCAACGGCTATTTCAAGGTGGCGCTGGCCAGCGACATCTTCAAAGACACGCAAGACGGCAGCAGTTATTTCGCCATCGACTACGGCGACTGGCTGATCCTCGGCCTGGACTCGGCCTACTACGACACCAGCACACTGTACATGAACGGCGCCTTGTATAACCCGAAGATCGCCAAAAGCCTCAAACAACAGCAGTTCATCAAAGACTGTGCGCAATCAGCCAAGGCCAATGGACAACGCCTGATTGTCCTCACACACCACAACCCCCTGCAAACCAACGGCGTGTTAGCGAGCGATGAAAAAGACCGGCTGTTATGGGACCAGCTCACAGACAACCTCGGCTACCCGGACTACTGGTATTGGGGACACATTCACAACGGCATCGTCTACACCGACAAATCCGGGGCGGGTAACAACACTAAATGCCGCTGCGTGGGCCACGGCTCCATCCCGTTTGCCAATGGCTACGAACTGGAACAGGCCCACAACACCGGCGTGGTGGACTACTACGCCCACACCCCTATGACAGGCAGCAGGACACACCCACTCACCGCCAGCCAGAAACTGCGGGTGCAAAACGGCTTTGCGATGCTTACCCTCAAGGGCAAAACTCTTCAAGAAGAATTTTATGAAACGGGGAAATCGACTGCGGTTTGGAGTAAGAGTGGTTGAGGATCAGGTCGTCAAATTATTTACGGATGCAGAAGTTAAATAGATGTTAGATATGACCTAAAAAGAATCAGGGTAGCACCAGCAGCCGGCACAGGGATTTTCCATGTTTGGCCTTGAATATGATAATACGTGGAAATATAGTCCGTATACATGCAATAAATACATGGAAAACAGGTTCCGCGTATTAACAAGTTAGAGCGGAACGCTCGCGCAGTGCGCTCGCATTCCACTCTAACGGCTCCTGGCAATCGAGATTGCGCATGTCAGACGTCACGCTTCGCGTTCCGCCTAACATGGGCAATCAACGCGACCTCGGAGCAACTGAATGTTTCGAGAAACTCCAATGCTCCTCGGCGCGTTATTGCCAGGAGCCGTTAGGCAGGAGAAAGAATATGAGAATTTGCATACTGCTGATAATAATTGCGGCAGGCACGCTGCTACTCACCGGCTGTGAGGGGCAGGTGTCCATTGCGGAAAAGAATACGCTAGATGTTATTTTAACTGGAGACTGGAATGCCACAGTCAAGAATGCAAAGCTTTGGACACAACAAGAACCTGATAACCCGGTGCCACACTTTCTTCTCAGCTTGGGATACAACTATACAGACCAGAGAGACAAACAACGGGCGGAACTGCGCATTGCATTTCGAGACTCTAACAGCGTTCAGGTCATAAAGAAATGGAGTGGTCGAGTGGCGGAATCTAACTCTGGAAACGCGTACGCGCAATGGATTGATGGCGTCATTTATGAACAGTTGGAACAGATCCCCTCTGCAATTAGCAGTTACGAAAAGGCAGCAGCAATTGATCCCGCGTTTTACCTAACGCAACAAAGCTTGGGGACCCTGTATCTCTCGTCTCGCAGATTCGATGACGCGCTCCGGTGCTATGAAAGAATCGTGAAGTTGAAGCCCTATTATTCCGGCGGTTATCTGAATATCGCAAGCGTTTACATTCTTAAGAAGGACATGGATACTGCAATCGAATTCATGAAGAAGGCGATTGAGGTGGCTCCCAATGACCTGACCGCAAACTATAATCTAGGAATGGCGTATTATGAAAAGGGAATGCACGAATACGCAAGGCAGAGATTTAAAAAGGTAGCCGAGATTGACCCGGGTGGGTCCGCGGGTGCTGACGCAAGGAGAATTCTCAGTCAGCTGGGTAGATAGATGAAACCGCTAAATAAAGTTCGGCGTGGCCCTGTCTTACAAGCAGCGGATAAACACGAACCGCCGCCCAGCGTTGTGCCGGGTTCTTTGGGCACTGATTTCATAGTCTGCGCCCGTCTCCGGCGTCGATCGGCGATCTTATCCGAGGCAAAAGAAAGGAACAAAACAATGCGCACGGTAATATCTTTCATAATTGCAGGAATGCTATTTATATCTGGATGCGGTGAGAAGGATAGCTCGCAGGTCATCAAAATAACCGATAGCCGTAGTGGCAAAGTCGTGATCGTTAAACGCGATGAATGTTTTAAAATTACTGGAAATCCACCGACAGTTTCTGTTCTTCCTCTTCGTCCTGAAGTGATCGGGGCAGTTCTATCACAACATGACAACTTCGTAGCCAAGGCGATGAAAGAACGCGAGTCAAATCCGAACGCATCCTTTCTTCTCATGTCACTTCACGAATCAATGAGCCGTGGCAATTTAGAAAGTGTTGCTCAAAATATACTATATTATGAGTTCACTGGGGAAGCACTTCCATGACTTGAAGTTTTACCATATGGCAACATTGCCTAACAAGACAAATGCACTCGGACAGGTTAAAGCGTCACTTCTTTTGCAAAAAACGCAAAATAAGCGCCACTTTAACCTGCCGTTGATTTGTGGCGTTTTAGGCATACAATCGCTACTCGTAGATGCGCTTGAATCTTAGAATATATTGCAAATGACGGACATATTCATTTCATATAAGCGAGAAGATAAGCGCTATGCGAAAATCATCGCAGAGTATCTTGTATATGAAGGGTATGAGGTATGGTGGGATATCGAGTTGCTTCCTGGCGAGCGATTCGCCGATGAGATAAACGAAGTTATTTCCAAAGCCAAACTGATTGTTGTCCTGTGGACTCCAGAAGCAATAGCTTCTGATTGGGTTAAAGCCGAAGCTACTGTCGGCTAAAGCGAAATAATCTAATCCCAATTATGCTCCGAAAAGTGGAGATTCCTGTCCCGTTTAATACCATACAGACACTGGACTTTACCGAATGGGATGGTAATGGGCCCCCGCTTGAATTAGGCGCTCTGCTCAGACAAATAACCGAGAAGCGGGAAACTACGATACCGCAGCAAAAATTTGAATCGAAAGAGGAAAGACAGAAAGTACTCGAAAAGCCTGAGCATGAAGTTGAATTCTGGACATCGATCGCAAATACGGAGAAGCAAAGGGTTGAAGAGTATCAACTTTATCTCGAAAGATATGGAGAAGAAGGAAGTTTCTCTAAATTAGCCCATCGTAGAATTGTCGCGCTGAAACAGGTACCAAAGAAACCCACAAAAGCAAAAGAAAGCTTGGCTATTATCAGCATCGTAATGGGCATTGCAGTTGGAGTATTTACGATTGCCAACTTACTTGGTGCATTTGAGCACAAAAATCCCAAAGAAGCGAAGCTTGTTTGTTCTTATATAGAAATCAAAAAACTCGGTTGGTCAAGCAGCCGCAAGAGCAATTTTTGTATAGCTAATGGTTATGAGCAGGGCAATTTTAATCAGGGTGATTATAAGAACGGCGGTATATGCATGAAGGGCCCTGAGCCTGATGTATGCAAAGCCGCGTATACTGGTCGAATTGGTGATAACGTCGAATGCCGTTCAGAAGGCTCATTAGTAAAATGTTTTGCCAAAATCGAGGATTCCTAAACCTTTGTAGTTGGAAAAAAATCGGGGTCAGAAAACAATTTCCACTAATATTAGAAACAATTGTTCACTGACCCCAGTTATTGGCAGCGACCACACCAATGGGTTGCTTGATGACCACAAGCCGTCGATCCGACTGGGTTGCCGGGATAACATCTCCATAAATGCGCTTTGCCTCTTCAGCAAAC
>CAMYMU010000043.1:0-15051 GCA_947259575.1 uncultured Ectothiorhodospiraceae bacterium
GACCCAAAGCAGACACTCATTAATTAAATATCCTGCGCTAATAATGTCTCTACGATAGGACATTTTTGTTTGCCTTTTCCGGAGTGGCATGCTCGAATCAATTGATTGAGCGTATCCTGTAGGGCTTGTAGGTCTCTAATCTGCTTCGCGATTTTGTCACTTTTTTGCTCCGCACGTATTCGCACATCACGGCAATGACCATCACCAAGCTCAAGCAAGTCGGCTATTTCTTGCAGGCTAAAGCCAAGTTGTTGGGCGCGTTTGATAAATTTGATGTGTTCAAGTGCTTCATTGGAATACTTACGAAATCCATGTGCTGGTTTCGTGGGCTCATCAATCAGGCCTATCCGCTGGTAATAACGGACAGTCTCAACATTAACACCAGCTGCCGTTGCTAAACGTCCAATGGTGAATTCAGATTCATATGGGATGGAGCGGCTCATATTCAAAATATCCTGCTTGACTCTGTACTTAGGTACGGAGTCTATACTCACTCTATCAAAAATCAAGTGAGGATTTAATCATGCAATGGATTTTTCGAGTTTTTGACAAGACCGGAGCTCTGGGCACCATAACCGCCGCAATGGGTTGCGCCTCTTGCTTTCCCGCACTTGGATCATTGGCGGCCTCTCTAGGCCTGGGTTTTCTGGCTCAGTGGGAAGGCCTGTTTATTAACACACTATTACCCATTTTTGCCTGGATTGCACTCGGGGCGAATGTCTTTGCCTTTATCTCACACCGGATCTGGTACCGCACACTGGCCGGCATTGCAGGCCCCATCATGGTGCTGCTGACGATGGGACCGTTATGGCCGTATAACTGGAGTACCTATCTATTATATGGCGGCATTGCTCTGATGTTTATCGTCTCGATTTGGGATATCGTCTCGCCACCGCGAAAAGTATGCAGCAGTTGTGAGCTGCCAGAAGGTGAAACAGGAGCGCAGGAAGCGGCGGTAAAAGGAAGCTGACGGTGAATGCTCAGGAAATGTCAATTCAACAACTCAGTGATTACTTTATTCGTGCTTTTCCGGCAGTTAGTAAGGATGAACAATCACTGTCATTGACACTTTATCGTTTGTTGTCGCTTGGTGAACCCATCAGCATTTCACAATTGAGTAAGGAAACTGGTTTAACAACAAACAACATTGAACAAATCTTGCAAGACTGGCCCGGTGTGTTCTTTGGTGATGATCAACAGATCATCGGTTTTTGGGGCATTGCCGTTCAGCCCATGACACATAAGATGACGATTGATGGACAGGTTTCCTATGCCTGGTGTGCGTGGGATACTTTATTTATACCTGAACTACTCAATAAAACAGTTATGGTGGCGTCGAGCTGCCCAGTCACCAATAAACGCATCGAGTTAGTTGTTTCACCCACGAAAGTAGAAGCGGTTAATGACAATCCATTGTATTTGTCATTTGTGCAACCGGACATGGATAAATTGAATGACGATGTGACGACCGATTTTTGTCACTTTGTGTATTTTTTTGATTCAAAACAGATCGCCGAACAATGGATGTCCGAGCATCCGGGCACCTTTCTGTTGACACTGGACGAGGCCTTTCAGATTGCGAAACTCGTTAATGCTAACCGATACAACCTGATTTTAAATTAATAGGAAGAAAACATGAGTACCTTAAATATTCAAATCACCGGAATGACTTGCGACCACTGTGCAAAAAGTGCAGAAGATGCCCTGAATGAATTGAAAGGAGTGAATGCCACGGTTTCGTTTAGCGAAGGGATGGCAAAAATCGAGACCCAGGGTTCAGTCGATAACAACCAGCTACTTAAAGCGGTTGAATCAAAAGGTTATCATGCAAGCCTGTTGAATGATGATGGCAGTGTTACCAAAGGGGGCAATGGTAGCGGTTTGCATATTGCTATTGTCGGTACCGGCTCCGGTGCCTTTGCAGCCGCGATTAAAGCGGTGGAGCAAGGCGCGACGGTTACTATTATTGAAGGCAGTGAAACGATCGGCGGAACCTGTGTCAATGTCGGTTGCGTTCCGTCGAAAATATTTATTCGTGGCGCAAACATCGCCCACTTACAAGGCCATCATGGGATTGAAGGTGTGCCGTTTAATACTCCCAATCTTGATCGCAAGGCCATGGTCGCGCAACAACAGGAGTGGGTGGATAAATTACGTTACGCCAAGTATGAAAGTATTTTAGATTCAAACCCGGGCATCAACCTGGTGCGGGGTATGGCACGGTTTAAAGATGCCAGCACGCTGATCGTAACTAAAACCGACGGCAGTGAAAAAGACATTAAGGCCGATCGAATTTTGCTGGCCGTCGGCGCAAGTGCTTCAATTCCGGATATCAATGGGTTAAAAGGCACACCGTTCTGGACATCGACCGAAGCCTTGATTGCCGAGAGTGTGCCGCAACATTTGATCGTATTGGGCGCGTCAGTTGTTGCGCTTGAGCTGGCACAGGCGTTTCGTCATCTAGGAGCCAAGGTCACCATACTGGCCCGTTCGACGCTTCTATCCAAAGAAATCTCTCAAATCGGTGATGGCCTAACCGCTGCCTTTGAAGATGAAGGCATTAAGGTGATGTTAAACACCTCGTCTGATTTAGTTCAGCATGATGAAAAAAAATTCATCCTGCAAACCAACAACGGTGATGTTGTGGGTGATCAGTTGTTAGTGGCAACAGGTCGCGCACCAAATACAGCAGCACTCAATTTGGATGAAGTTGGTGTTAAAACCGATAAACGCGGTGGCATCATCGTTGATGATCACATGCGCACTAATGTAGAAAACATCTATGCTGCTGGTGATTGCACTAATCAGCCGCAATTTGTCTATGTTGCGGCAGCTGCCGGAACGCGTGCCGCAAGGAATATGACCGGGGACGATGTGGCGATTGATTTATCCGTGATGCCCGCCGTAGTGTTTACTGATCCGCAAGTCGGTACCGTGGGCTTAACTGAACAGCAGGCAAGCGACCAAGGATTGGACGTAGAGAGCCGTACTTTAGATTTAGAAAATGTACCACGCGCCCTTGCCAATATGGATACGCGTGGTTTTATTAGGCTGGTGGCGGAAAAAGATAGCGGACGTATCGTGGGGTGTCAGGTACTAGCGCATGAAGGTGGTGAAATTATTCAAACAGCTGCACTAGCCATACGCAATAAAATGTCCATAGAAGAACTTGCCGACCAACTATTCCCATACTTAACGATGGTTGAAGGTTTGAAACTTTGTGCGCAAACATTTAATAAAGATGTGAAGCAACTTTCATGTTGCGCAGGCTAATTTTTAAAGTTAGTTGCAGATGCCAATGTCTGCTTCTGGCCGAAAACGGCCGTAGGCAATAATAAAGGATGATTTGAATAAATTTCGTTTTTTATATGTGATTTTTAAGTTTCCAAAGCGGTTTTCACTAATATGTCATCTATCTTGTCTATACATTCTGTTATTTAGCGGATTGTCAGGACACAATTAACAGACATGAGATTTTGGCGAGCATTTACTGAAAATGCGCAGCTCAAATACGATTTAACAGACCGGAGGTTAATCATGAGAAAATTATTAAGATCAGTCATCATATCGTTAGCGGTTTTTATCATTGCATCACCCAGCTTCGCGGATGATGATCACAAAGACAAAAAGTGGGATAGAGATAAAAAAGAACAACGCCATCATGGTAAGCCGTTTAAAAAACTCATTCAGCGGTTAGAGAATCTTGAACAGCGATTTACTGAACTTGAAAATGAAATCATTGAACTTGAAGATGAAAACGCTGAACTCAGAACACGCTTGGCTTGTGTCTCAGATGACAGCGATGGCTTTGATGTCTTTTTTGACGGCTGCAATGTCCACGTACGCAACGGTCTAGGTGAAACAAGGCTGAAGAACAAGCGAGGAAACCTTATTGTTGGTTACAACGAGGATAGCTTTTTAAGGTTGGATCGCACTGGGTCACACAATATCGTTGTCGGCATTGAACATGCCTATTCCAGTTATGGCGGATTGGTAGCTGGAAGAAGGAATACAGTGTCAGGTGTATTTTCCAGCGTAAGCGGAGGTATACAGAACACAGCTAGCGGCTTTGCGTCGAGTGTGAGCGGTGGCGGACGTAACACTGCAAGCAGTGGTAGTTCGAGTGTTAGCGGAGGTGAAGAAAACGCTGCAACAGACCTTTTTTCGAGTATTGGCGGTGGCTGGAGGAACACTGCAAGTGGCCGTTATTCGAGCATTAGTGGAGGTGAAAAAAACACAGCTAGCGGCGATTGGTCGAGCATTAGCGGAGGTACAAATAACACTGCTAGCGGCTTTAATTCAAGTATTAGCGGAGGTGATATTAACACTGCAAGCGGCGATAATTCGAGTATTAGCGGTGGCACCGGCAACACAGCTAGCGGCTTTAATGCAAGTATTAGTGGAGGTGCAAGTAACAATGCAAACGCGATCTTATCCACGGTAAGTGGTGGAACCAATTGCGACATTGATATTAATGTCGGTTGGGGCGTGGGGGGCACGGATTTGTCCGGGAGCGGCTGCGTAACAACAAACTTACCTTAAAGGGAATTCACGAGACGTGATTAATTGACGGCGGCCTCTGGGTCGCCGTTTTTTACTTCAGTCAGAATGTCCTCTTCTGGCCGGTAAGCGCCGATTGGATAAAGTGAGTATACTGATTTTATAACAAACGGTTGGAAACCGACCCAAAGCTGACATTAAAATTTATAAAGCATTAACTGATTTCTCCTACCAGAAGCAGACACTATTCGCTCATTTCTGTTTAAGCTAATAACCACATTATCATAGTTATTGGCTGCCTTTTTCTTTCGATATTCTTTATAAGTAAGATTTAATATTGAGTCTATATATGTGCATTGTGTTAAGAAATAGAGCATAAAACTCAGGATGTAAGCGAATTTATGTGCCAAAATGTCCACTTCGATAAAGATGTTAGGCGGACGGCATATATAACGGAAAAATACAGACGCCTGTCTAATACACTGTTATGTCGGTAATCAATGTTAGTAGAACTGATAATTTACATTTTTTTATACGGAATACTTTCTGTGTATGTCTTAGTAAAAGTTAGACTGAACAGCATAGTATTAGCAATTTCTGGAAGTTTAACTATCGTATTAGCTTGGCTACTGTTCCACAACTACACAGAGGAATTCCTCATGCCATTTCATTCTACGCCCACAGATGCATTCACAACAGTAGAGGAGATAATGAGAGAAGTTCCTTCGGTTTGGCGAATCAGGTATTTACTCTATGGGTATGGTTGGCTCCTGGGATTATTCTATTTCGTTATAATTTGGTTTGTCTCACGAGCTTTGCTGAGAAGAGATAAAAATGAAACGACTTAACAAGTCGTTCAAGTCCGTGGACGCCCTACAGCTTCGCTGTTTGGGCGACACTTAACTCAAACGTTAAATGCTAAAAAATGAAAATAACACTTAGCACAATCGGAATTCTTGGGAGCCTACTATTTGGGGCTTTGTTCTATCTTACTTTCGGAATCCCCGATTCAGTTGAGAGGGCAGGCCAAGCATTTATCAAATACCAAGTTGAAAAAGAAGTAAAAGAGAAGCTCGGTTCTAGCAGAGTCAGTAGCTTTAAGGAAAAAGCTAAGTCACTAGCCGATAAATACCAATATGATATAGATAAAACTAAAAAAGATTTAGAAAAAAATCTCCCGCATAAAATCGCATCAGTTATTGCAGCCATGTGCCGCATGGACTGTGAGAAAAAGAAGCGTTTAGAAGCCTCGTTAGAGTCAGGATATAAAGAACGAATAAGCACGTTATCCCTTGCAAAGGATAAGCTTACTAAACTGATTGAGGGTAAGTATTTAGAGGTGGTAGAGAACTTAACAAGAGATGTTCGTGTATTTTTAGGAAGTAATACATTCTTGTTTTTATTGCTTCTAACGGCATCATTTCTTAAACCACAGGCAGTACGCCATTTATTCTTGCCTTCGATTCTTTTACTTGTAGCTACTGCTATTAGCTCAGGAATTTATATTTTTGGCCAGAACTGGTTCTTTACTATTATTTATAATGATTATATGGGCTTCGGTTATTTAGCATACATAGCTGTTATTTTTGGGTTCCTAATCGACATTATTTTTAACAAAGCGAGAGTAACAACCAAAATAATTAATGCAATTCTAAATGTTATTGGTTCTGCACTTTCGGTGGCGCCGTGTTAATGGCATTAAACAAGGTTCCAAAGTGGTCGGGTAAACCCGCCACTTAACTCAAACGTTATGTTCAAGGAGAAAAAAGTGAGGAATATTGTTTTATTAATTGCGCTGTTACTTCCAGCAGTATCTTTTGGAGCAGGCCAAACTGCTGAGGGAATTGTAGAAAACGGGCTTAATGCTTATAAGAATAAAGGGGCAAAATCTGCCATGGGAGCCTGGGTAAAGGGAAGTGGTCTTGAAAATAGTAAAGCCGCTTTATCACAAGCAAATGCGCTCTTACAAATCGAAGAATTCTATGGTCCTTATGAGAGCCATGAAATTATTAAGACTCATAAAATATCCAGGCGCTCCAAGATGATTCTATTTGTGATGAATTACAAAAAAGGTATTGCGTATGGAAAGTTTCAAGCCTACAAGTCCAGTAAAAGCGGCTGGGTAGCAACTGAATTTAAGTTTCATACAGAAGCGGCTAAAGTATGGCCTGCCTATAGTGTCTATGGGAAATAGAACAAAAACATAACAAATCGTTCAAGTTCGTGGTCGCTAAACAGCTTCGCTGCCTATGCGCCACTTAACTCAAATGTTATACATATGAAAAGAATTAGAGAAGAAATTGAAGTATGTATGGCTCAGGAAGAGTTATTCGATTTAACGCAGGATTATATACGGCGACTAGAATGGGATCCTTACCTAAAGGAAGCCTGCTTATTAAATGGTGCAGAAAAGGCAGATGTAGGGGTAGAATCTTTTTGTAAGAATAATTCAGGCTCGATTATGATATCTAAATATATATCATTCAATAGACCAAGCTCCGCTGCCATCACAATGACAAAGGGTCCGGCTATTCTTAAACGTTTTAGTGGAGCCTGGAATGTTAAGAGAATATCAAGCCAACACTCAATTTTGGTATTTACGTACAACTTTGAATTAAAAGGTGGCTTACTTGGTAAATTACTATCCCCGATAGCGTCATTCTTATTTGCGAGAGATATGAAGAAAAGGCTGCTCGCAATTAAGGAGTTTGTCGAGACAAAAAATGTATGACGAGACAAGGGTTCTCGTTAATTAAATTGTTACAGGCCATAAAAATTAATGACTAAGGCTTACAACAGGTTTTCAAGTCAGTGCTTAAGCTACCACAATAACCAACATGATTACTCCCTAAGCTATGGCGAAGAAAAATAAAAATCTATGTCCCTGTAGTTCCGGTCATGACTATAGTCAGTGTTGTGGCCGCTATATAGACGCCGGTGAGATCCCGGTAACACCAGAACAACTCATGCGTTCCCGCTATACCGCCTACTCACTGCAGAACGACGCTTATATATTAGATAGCTGGCACAGCTCAACGCGGCCTGTGTCTTTGTCTGAGGAAAATAAGCTGCCGGTTAAATGGGTTGAGTTAAAAGTTATCAATAGCAGCGTTCCTGCGCAGAATGATACAACGGCGACAGTGGAATTTGTCGCCCGTTTTAAAGTGAATGGCAAAGCTGAGCAGATGCATGAGTGTAGCGAGTTCATTAAAGAGGCGGGGCGTTGGTTTTACCTGAAAGGCAAGGTGGAGTAAAAATTAATCATTTCATCTAATTGATCATTGTTCAAAACAATACCCACACAAACATTCGCGTCTACTTCATCACAAAATTTAACCCCGTCATAGTTCTTTCACGTTAGCTCTTTTACACTGGTGTTTCTGGGGAAGCTGCCTACGGGTAGTTCAGAACAGGATAACTATAAACAAGGAGCACGTTATGCGAACTGTCTTTGGGGGGCTGCGTTCGGCCTGTCTGGTTTTATCTCTTTTCTCTTTATCTTTCATTAGCACCGCATCATTTGCACAACTCGGTGATCTTGTCGCCGAATATCCAGGCTTAAATGCCAGCAAGTTTGTCTATGATGCCAGTCGCGATCGGGTTTATGCCTCGATTACCGATCAGAACCAGATTGCCGTCATTGAAAATCAGACGAATACAATGGTTGCGCTGATTCCATTTGGACAAGGTCCCGTGGGGCTGGCCATCTCGAATGACAACAATCAATTATTTGTGGCGAACTCTGCTGCGCCTTCAGTAGAAGTACTGGACCTGAATACCCTGCAACCGGTCAACATGATATCAACATCGTTTCCGGTCTATGACCTGGTGATGGACAATAACAATATACTTTATGCAACACCGGCGCAGGATTCTGGCACCGGTGGTATTTACCAGATTGATGGTAATGCCGGTTTTGTCATGACTGAATTCTCTGGAGGTGTTTTAGTTTATCGTAATGGCCTGCTGCAAATTAGTCCGGATAAAAACACGCTCTTTTTTGCCAACGTCGGTATCTCTCCGGGCACCCTGGCAAGTTTTGATTTATCGAGTGGTTTCCCTACATTAATTCAGCGAAACCCTCATGGCAGTCTGGGTGGTAATGGCCAGGATCTTGAGCTCACTGCGGATGGGCAGTTTATTTCCTATGCCACGGGTGGTGGAAATAATCTATACGACATCAATAAGATGAATGTGTCTGATTTTACCAGCGTCGGTTCATTCAATACCGGACCTTATCCACGCGAAATCGAATACAGCCCAACAGGCACAGAGGCCTTCATCGTGCATGAAGCCGCTAACATTGATATTTTTGATGCCAACACGTTTAGTCAGATAGGGCAGATCCCAACACCGACTGCTCAGGCAAATGAATTACTGTTTGATGCAAGTGGAAACGTCATTTATGCCGCGCATAGTGATGGTATCCGTGTCTATGCAGCGATTAACCTGATTACTCCGATAACAGCGGTTTCATTTCCTGATTTTGCTTTCCAACAATGTTTTGACGAGCAGGCCCAGTTAAATAACTGGCAGTTTGCCGAACAGGTACAAACGCTTGATTGTTCAGGGCGTGGTATAAATTCAATCGATGGTATAGAAATACTGACCCGCCTGCAGACACTGGATGTCAGTAATAACAATATTCAGAATCTTAATTTCTTCCCACAAATGCTTGGGCAACTACGTTCGTTGGATATCAGTAATAACCAATTAATAGATGCCTATCCTTTACAGTCATTAACGTCACTAAATCGTTTATATATAGGTGACAACCCGCTGGATATTTTTTCGTTAGGTCCAGTGACACAGGCAATGCGAGGTCTGACACACCTGGGGCTGGCCGGTCTGCCACTTCAGGACCTGGGAATGTTGCAGTTGTTTAATCCTGATATTGGTCAGCCTTATCCAATGATTGAGCTGGACCTGAGCCGTACGGATATTGTTGACAGTTTTATGTTAACAAACTGGCCTACCTTACAAGTTCTTAATATCTCCGCTACAAGAATCACCAGCCTGGGTTCTTTATCGCAGCTTTCAGAGTTGCGCCAAATTAATCTTGCGGGTCTCATTAGTATCCCGATGCCCGAGATTAATCAGTTAGTTCAAAATAATCCTAACCTGACCCATATCAACCTGTCAGGGATTCCCGTCCAGGACCTGAATCAATTGCCACTTTTCGATCCACAAATAGGCATGCCGTACAATTTGTTATCGCTGGAGGTAGCCGATACAGGTATTAATAACATCGATATTGTCGGTTCTTTCCCCAACCTGCAGGTTCTTGACATCAGTGGCAACGATGTAGCTACACTGTTTATGTTAAATGGCCTTACGCAATTGCAAAAACTGGATGTCTCTGGAAACGAAGAAATTCCAGACTTTGAATTGATGAACCTCATTCAGGCGAATCCGAACCTGACGCATCTAGGCATTGCTGATATTCGTATCACTGATTTAGGTGCACTGCCATTATTCGATATTAACCAGGGACAGCCGTACAACATGATTGCGCTGAACCTGCGCAATACGGGTATTAACGATATCTTCACACTCAACCAGTTCTTAAACCTGGAAGAGCTGGATATCAGTGACAACAATGTTGTGGACCTTCAACCCATTCGTGACCTGAACAGGCTGCGTAAGCTGGATATTTCTAACAACCTGGTTGCGACGGCTTATGACCTGCCATTTGTATTAGAGAATAAGCCTGGCCTCACGGAATTAGGCATCGGTGGTATTCCGCTTGATGACCTCGGGCAATTACCTTTATGGGATTTCCAGACCGGGCAGCCATATAAGATGAAAGTGTTGCGTCTGCAAAATACTGGCGTGCGCGACATTTATACCTTAAACAGTTTCCTCGACCTGGAAGAGCTGGATCTAAGTGGCAATAATGTTGTCGATATTATGCCGTTGATGAATATGCAGAACCTGAGAAAGCTGTATTTATCAGGCAACAATGGCATCGATGGCCAGGTGATCTATCAGGTGCTGAATAATAAATTCCGTCTAACACACCTTGGTCTGGCTGACATTGCCTTTCAAGGTGATGCACCTCTACCACTGCCACCACCGGTATTCTTTGGTATTGTCGAACTGGACTTGAGTAACACCGGGTTGGAGACGGTGCAGTATCTGCTGGATTACCCCGAGCTACGTCGTCTAGATATCAGCAATAACCTGATTACGGATATCAACCCATTAAATACGATGGTTGAGTTACGTGAGCTTGATATTAGTTACAACCGTATCACTGACTTATACCCATTAATTAACCTGAAAAACCTGACGCATTTGAACGTGTCGGGTAACACCCAGATTGTCGATATGAACAGTGTGTTTGTGGTTGTGTCTAACAACAGCGGGCTAACTTCACTTTCGCTTTCTGGTCTGCCTTTGCTGGATGTTAATCAACTTCCATTTGTGAACTATGCGAGCTTACGCTATCTGGATATCAGTAATACACAAGTGACCAACCTGGGCCAGATTCAATTGTTCCAGTCACTACGTGAGCTGAATATCAGCGACAATGCATTAAATGATTTTGTGCCGCTTCAAGCTTTGTCTCGACTGAATAGTCTGGATATGAGTAATGTGGGCGCAACCAATCTTAGTGCACTGTTTAATTACACAAATCTCACTCGGTTGAATGTCTCAAACAACCCGGCAATTCCGCTTGGTGACATCAATGGTATTCTTTCATCGAACCCGGGCATTTCTGAACTGGAAATAGCCGGTATCAACATCGGTGATTTGTATCAACTACAGTTCTACGTGGGTGGCCCATATCCGGTTTCATTACTGCGCACGCTTGATGTGAGCAACACGGGCATAAGTTCGGTTAACCGCTTAAGCGAGATGCCAGGTATTCGTAAGTTGGATATTAGTAATAACAACTTACCGGGTGGCTTGTTTGGCATTGAAGCATTAACCAACCTGCGTGACCTGAATCTAGCTTCGACAGGTATTTATACCCCCTATGATTTGAGTAACCTACGCTTCCTCGAAAACTTCGATGTCTCTGGTAATAATGCTAATCCAGGTTTCGTCAATGAACTGCAAGTTGTCATGACGAATAACCCAAACATCAAAAGTCTCGGGCTGGCTAATTTAGGTATCACCGACTTTAGCCAGGTACCTTTGCCTATACCGGTACCGGGTTCCTATGGGCCTATGAATAGCCTGGCAGAATTGAACCTGGACGATAACCCACTGGAAAACTTGTTTGGCTTTGAGTCTCAGGGTTCGCTCAAGCGTGTCTCATTACGTAATATCGCGCCGGCGACCCAGGGACAATACATTGCACTTGATCCACTGAAGGGCTTAATTGATCCTTACTCAATTGACCTGCGTGATAATTCACATTTCCTCTGTAGCCAACTGGACGATCTTGAGTTCTTCTGGAGCCCAGAGGTCGTGCAACGTCCCGCAACCTGTCTGCAAAGCTTAGTCCCTCAATTAACCATTCTTGATCCGATTTCCCCGTTAACGGTGGATGAGGGGACTTTAATTAACTTTGCCGCTCAGGCCTCTGACGTCGAAGACGGTCCGCTGACTAGTCAGATCCAGTGGCTATCCAGTATTGATGGTGCAATTGGAACGGGAGGTGGATTCCAGAAGGCGTTATCGGCAGGTAATCATGTGATCACTGCGACGGTAACGGATTCAAGCAACCAGCAGGTCTCACAGTCGATTAATATCACCGTTAATGCGCTTACACCGGTTAACTACTGCAGCTCAAAAGGTAACAGTACCTGGTATGAATGGGCGAACGGGGTTGAGCTTAACGGACAAGTTGTTACCAGCGGCAACAACGGCGGTTATAGCGACAATACTGCAACCGAGTTTGTTGTGCAGCGTGGTGGTAGTTATCCGATTACCATGACGCCAGGTTTCCGCTCATATGCCTATACCGAAAGATGGGCCGCCTGGATCGACTTCAATCGTGATGGCGAGTTCACCGCCGATGAGCGCCTGTTTACGGGTTCATCCAATACCAGCCTGACACTCACTGGCACTATCCCGGTGGTCGCCAAATCAGGCAAAACACGCATGCGCGTTGTGATGCGCTGGGGCAGCACACCATCAGCCTGCGGCAACTACACCTGGGGAGAAACAGAAGACTTCACTGTTAACATCCAGTAAACTAGCCCACCTCACAGGCCAGTCATTCCAATATCTGGAGTGACTGGCCTGTTCTTATTTGTCGCCAGCAAAATGTACCTGCATGTTATTGAGTTTAAATAAAATTTCCCTGGCCTATGGCCATCTACCGCTTTTGAAGGATGTGGATTTCCAGATCGAGAAAGGCGAACGGGTCTGTCTGGTCGGGCGAAATGGCACGGGCAAGTCGACCATGTTTAAAGTCATTAGTGGTATGGCTGAGCCGGACGAGGGCGAGATCTGGATGCAGCCTAATTTACGGATTTCCTACCTTGAGCAGGAAGTCCCGGACGACGAGCAATCCAGTATCTATGACATTGTCGCCTCGGGCCTGGGTGACCTGGGTCAGCTTCTCACCGATTACCACCATATCCTGCTGGACTTTGATGATCAGAACGCGGAATCGATGCGCCGTCTTTCAGACTTGCAACACAAAATTGAGTTGCAGGATGGTTGGAACAGCGATCAAAAAATTGAAATGGTGCTGAGCAAGCTGAGTTTACCGACGGATAAGTTATTAAAAGACTGTTCGGGCGGGATTCGACGTCGTGTCATGTTAGCCCGGGCGCTAGTTAGTGAGCCGGAGTTATTACTACTCGACGAGCCGACCAACCACATGGACATCGCTGCCATCAAATGGCTGGAAGAATTTCTGATCAACTATCATGGCGCGCTGATTTTTATTACCCATGATCGAACTTTTGTACGCAACCTCGCGACCCGTATCATTGAACTGGATAGAGGCACGCTCTCGACCTTTCCAGGTAACTATGAAACCTATCTACAAAAAAAGGAAGAGATGCTGGCGATTGAAGAGCGGGCGGCGGCCAAGTTCGATAAGAAGCTGGCACAGGAAGAGGCATGGATTCGTCAGGGTGTCAAAGCACGTCGTACCCGTAATCAGGGCAGGGTCAGGGCGCTACAGGAATTGCGTGAAAAGCATAGCCAACGCATCAAACTACAGGGCAAAGCCGATCTACAACTCAATCGTGCTGATATCGCCGGTAAGCTGGTTGCAGATATTTACCATGTTAATTTCAGTTACGGCGACCATGTCATTATTAAAGACTTCTCAACGCGCATCTTACGTGGTGATCGGGTGGGTATCATTGGCCCAAATGGTTCGGGCAAAAGTACACTACTGAAAATTATTCTCGGTGAGTTAAAGCCCGATTCGGGCAAGATTGTTACCGGCACCAAACTGGATAAGGCCTACTTCGACCAACATCGCTCGATTCTGGATACGGAAAAATCAGTCCGCGATAATCTCAGCGAAAACAGCGACTACATCGATGTCAAAGGCCGCTCCCGCCATGTCATCGGATATTTGCGTAGTTTTCTGTTCCCACCTGAACGTGTTGATTCGCCTGTAAAAGCCTTGTCGGGCGGTGAACGTAATCGCCTGTTGCTGGCGAAGTTGTTTACCAAGCCCTGCAACTTGATGATCTTGGATGAACCCACTAATGACCTAGATGTAGATACCCTTGAGTTACTGGAGGACCTGCTAAATGATTTCGATGGCACATTATTATTAGTAAGCCATGATCGAACCTTCCTGGATAACATCGTCACCAGCACCCTGGTATTCGAGGATGATGGGACGGTTGGCGAGTATGTAGGTGGCTACGAAGATTGGTTACGACAAAGAAAGGTTGTTGAGAGCTCGGCAAAAGCTAATTCAAAGACTGCAGCGAAGAGTGCAGAGGACGAAGTTGATGTCAGTTCAATAAAGGCAGCGAAATCAAGGAAGCTTAGCTACAAGGAAACACGTGAACTGGCCGCGTTACCCGAGACGATCGAAGAACTGGAAGAGGAGAAGGGCATCCTCGAATCAAAAGTCAGTGATTCTGCTTTTTATCAACAGGACAAAGAAGCCATCAGTGAATCACTTCAACGTCTGGAATACCTTAATCTTGAGTTAGAGCAGGCCTATGAGCGTTGGGAAGAACTGGCGCAGTACGAGTAATAGGTGACGTACTATGTTATGTGGTTTTTTCAAACAGCTTCAAACATAGGTCATCATCGTCACTATCAAACCACCACCAATATTCAGGTTCTGTTTTACCTTTTTCTATGAATGTAAACACAGTTGCTGAGTCATGATGACTATAACCCACATGATGAAATTCATAAGTCCTTCCAGAGGTGAATTCAGACTTCGGATAACTTAGAACAGATTCCTTGGCGATATATTTTTCTCCTAATTTAAAAGGATGTTTTCGCCATGTTGTTCCAGAACTTGCCATATTTAAGTAACGTTTGAGCTCACTTGTCGAAATGAAGCATCGCGTAATTGCGGTCTAGTAGTGTAGCGATCAGTTAAAATGTCTTTTTAAGTATTCTTAATCGTATTTGTTTTTCGATTTCAATTACGGAAAACATTAT